>CAJQIB010000022.1 GCA_905478325.1 uncultured Flavobacteriales bacterium
CAATTGATGAAGGGAGGAAAAGGGCCCAAGGCGATTCCTGGAAAATCAGCGAATAAAAAAACGCGTTCACCTCAAGAGGGAACGCGTCATACGCGGTAAAGCGAACGGTTTCTTTAAAGATTGTAGCGAGCTTCGAGCCAGTCTCGAAGTTCTATGGACTCCATCGAGCTTAGGCTTCGGAAGGCGATGCGCATGGCCCTGCGGATCATAACAGGTTCACCGTGTACATGACGAATGAGCGTTTTGTACTGTTCAAGTGCGCTCGGTGCGTGTGTAAGGGGTATACCTGGAATGGACATAATCGCAATGTATTGTAATCGGGTTCTCCTACGTCACCAACGCATTGGATGTTTCAAATAAGGGCCTCTAATTTCAGGTCATTTCTCATAACATACTAAAATATAGTTGTTTAGAATACAAAACGCCGGGACGTTTCCCAGCGTTCTGCTTAACCTAAACCAAATTGTCTAAAGCTTCTATCTAGACGACTTTCGGAATACAATTAGCAAGGGCCGTGCCAAAATGACTAATAGGAGATGGACTTGGGGCCAACTCCCGTTAAATTTGGTCTTTCAAAATCCTCCTCTCATGGCAAATCCAGTTTATATCGTCTCAGCAAAACGTACTCCAATGGGGAGTTTTCTAGGTTCTCTTTCAAAAGTGCCTGCGACAGCACTCGGCAGTACGGCCATTCGAGGAGCGATTGACGCTGCTGGAATTGATGCTTCGGAAGTACAGGAAGTATTCATGGGCAATGTCTTGCAGGCTGGACTGGGCCAGGCGCCTGCCCGTCAAGCAGCCATGGGAGCCGGAATCCCGGATTCTGTTCCGTGTACAACGATCAATAAGGTTTGTGCCAGTGGAATGAAATCCATAGCGCTTGCTTCACAAGCAATCGCTTTAGGGGATGCTGATATTGTAGTGGCCGGTGGTATGGAAAACATGAGCCAAGTACCGCATTACCTCAACGGACGCAACGGCACGAAATTTGGCGATCTATCGGCCAAGGACGGCATGTTATTGGACGGATTGACCGATGTGTACAATGCTACACATATGGGCAACTGCGCTGAGTTGTGTGCGAAAGAGCACAGCATTTCGCGTGAGGCACAGGATGATTTTGCCATAGCGAGTTATGAGAAAGCGGCGAAAGCGTGGTCTGAAGGTCAATTTGACGCTGAGATTGTTCCCGTTTCTGTTCCACAACGAAAGGGAGACCCGATCGTCATTGATCGTGACGAGGAGTTTACCCAGGTAAAAATGGATCGCATTCGAAGTTTGCGACCGGCCTTTCAAAAAGATGGGACCATCACGGCAGCCAATGCATCGACCTTGAATGACGGCGCCAGCGCCTTGGTTTTGGCCTCGGCAGCTGCCGTGGAGCGATTGGGGCTTCAGCCTTTGGCTAAGTTGGTTTCGGCAGCAGATGCAGCACATCAACCTGAATGGTTTACGACTGCACCCGCTAAGGCTGTCCCATTGGCTCTAAAGAAGGCCGGATGGGGAACAGAGCAAGTTAATTTGTGGGAATTGAATGAAGCCTTCGCTGTTGTTGGTTTGGCCAATATGGCCTTATTGAATTTAGAGGCGTCCAAGGTCAATGTGAATGGAGGTGCGGTTGCGTTGGGCCATCCACTCGGGTCCAGCGGTTCACGGATCGTCGTGACTTTAATCCATGCGCTTCGTAAGCAGGGCTTGAAGAAGGGCGCAGCTGGGATTTGCAACGGAGGAGGAGGCGCTTCGGCAATGACAGTTGAATTGATTTGATTGAAATTTGATGCCTGAAAACCTCTTTGAAATTGCCGTTCCCGTGGCTCCGCTGCGGTCCTCTCCCTCAGATCGAGCAGAGATGATTTCTCAAATGCTCGCAGGCGAATACTGTCGGTTCATAGCACATGGAGAGAAGGATTGGATTGAGGTTGAATTGGTAAACGACGGGTATACGGGGTGGTGCGATGTCAAACAGCTGCGTTCCTTGCCATTGAATTCGGAAGCAGGCCATTCCAACACCTCGGTGTTAACCCAAGCTCCTATTTCCTTGTGGCGACGCGAGAACGGAGCGCAATTGGCCTTGCCGGCGGGGTCTCGATTGCATTGCAATATGACCGGTAAATGGCAATTAGCGGGGAGGTCAATTCAACCGCTTACTGCTTTGGATGTGTGTTTTGCTCCGTGTGCAAGTCCATTGGAAGCGGCCATGAACTTGCTGGGTTCTCCTTATCTCTGGGGAGGTAAGACGGCATTAGGAGTCGACTGTTCAGGACTGACTCAATTGTCTTTTTTCCTCTGCGGGATGTTGCTGCCACGAGACGCTAGTGATCAAAAGAAAGTCGGATCGCCAGTTGAATTTGAAGCGAGGGCCTCATGTGACCTGGCATTTTTCTCAAATGAACAGGGGGCCATTATTCATGTGGGAATCTTAGCGAACGGAGGGAGCATCGTCCATGCTGCAGGTGAAGTGCGACTGGATGAGTTCGATTCAAAGGGCATCTCAAGTGATGGGGATTACACCCATGTGCTGGATTCCATTCGACGGATCAGTTGATCACTCCTGTTCCAATTTAAAGGATTTGTTGTTTGCTGCCATGTCTCGTAGCAAAGGCGCTGGTCGGTAGCGATCTTCTCCATAACGCTCCTGCAGGCTTTGTAGATGCTCCAAAACCGTTTCAACACCCCATTCATTCGCCCAAGCGAGAAGGCCCTTTGGATAGTTGACTCCCCGCGTCATGGCGAGTTCTAAATCCACGGCTGTTGCAATGCCCATGGAAAGGGCGTCTACGGCTTCGTTGATGAGCATGGATACGATCCGGTGTTGGATCCACTCGGGGTCGTTCATTGCATTGGGCGCGCTTGATGCAACAGGAGCACCGTCATAACGGTAGTATCCCCGTCCAGACTTTCTGCCAAGCCAACCGGCTTCGACGTGTTGCTTTTGAATCAAGCTTGGACGATAACGTGGGTCAAAATAGAAGGCTTCAAAGACTGAAACGGTTACGGCATAATTGATGTCATTTCCGATTAAGTCCATCAACTCAAAGGGCCCCATACGAAAACCAATCGCTTTCATCGCGGCATCCACTTCCAAAGTGGTTGCGAGTTCTTCCTCAACAATTCGAAGGGCTTCTCCGTAAAACGGTCGCGCGAGCCGATTGACAATAAACCCCGGGGTATCCTTTGCTTGAACGGGTGTCTTTCCCCATTGGCTCATCCACTCAATACAGCGTGGGACGTGACTTAGGTCCGTCTGCATAGCAGGAACAACCTCAACCAATTGCATCAATGGGGCCGGATTGAAAAAATGCAGTCCTAAAAAGCGTTCAGGATGTCGCAGTGAACTGGCCAAACCAGTGACGGATAGCGAAGACGTGTTGGTTGCGAGCAGACACGCATTCGAAACAATATTTTCTAAGGAAGCAAAGACCTTTTGTTTCACTGTTACGTTTTCAACGATGGCCTCAATAACAAGGATGCAAGAACTCAATTTTTGAATTTCGGTCGTACGGTCGATGCGCAATTGCAGGGCTACGGATTCATCTGCGGTGATTCGACCTTTCTCAACGAGTCGATTGCAGACTTTGGCCAATGCTGCTGAGCTGTGAGTCAAGACATCATTTGATTGATCCATCAAGACAACGTTCCAGCCTGCTTGAGCCGCTACCTGTGCGATGCCTGAGCCCATCGCTCCGGCTCCAATGATTCCAACGGTTGAATGTGTCATGGATTGCGTCAAAAATGATTTCGTAGTCGCCGTAAAGTTCGGTATTCTTCTTTTGATATCTTTTCCGATTCAATAGAATACGATATGGAGATTATTGATGAACTAACGGAGGCCGTTGAATTCTTGAAAGAGAAAGGGGTGGGAAGGATAGATTGTAGCATTATTTTGGGGACTGGGCTCGGGGCCTTGGCGAGTAGAATCAAACCAATTCTTGCGCTGAACTACAGCCAAATACCTCATCTGCCCATTGCGACAGTTGAATTTCATTTTGGAAAACTGATTTATGGCGAGTTAGAAGGCAAGAGGGTTCTGGCGTGGCAAGGCCGATTCCATTATTACGAGGGCTACTCCATGGAGCAAATTGTAAAGCCCGTTAGAATGGCTAAAATGTTAGGGGCCAAGGCCATGATCATTTCGAATGCATCGGGTTCTTTGAACCCAGAATTTAAAAAGGGCCAATTGATGTCGATCGAGGACCACATCAACCTTCAGCCAGAGGGACCATTGCGTGGTCAGAATATCGAATCGTTGGGGGTTCGTTTTCCTGATATGAGCAACCCGTACCACCCCGGTTTACGTCGTGTATTAGCTGAATCTGCTCAACAACTTGATTTAACACTGCAGCGTGGTGTTTACGCGAGCGTCCCTGGGCCTCATCTTGAAACACGTGCGGAATACCGCTACTTGCGACTCATCGGTGCGGATGCCGTAGGCATGTCCACCGTTCCTGAAGTCATCGCTTGTGCGCATATGGGACTTCCTTGCTGTGCCATTAGTGTATTAACGGATGAGTGCAATCCAGAGGCTTTAGAACGGGTCAACATCGAAAGTATTTTGGCCGTAGCCAAAGAGTCGGAGCCTGATCTCACCGAGTTGATTGTGGCTCTTGTTGGAAGATTGGATGAGGGGTTAGGTATGGCCTAAGTGTCTCATATACAAACTCATATGAATCGTTTGTGAATTGATTTAAGCATGTGAGACAACGGGTGTGTTTCTTGATCGCATGATTTTTCGAATACAATCCAGTCAATGCCGCGAATGCCACGAATCGTTGCGTGGCCGACGGGATAAACAATTTTGTGATGATAGTTGCCGCGCCAAGTATCACCGCAAAACGAATAAACCCAGCCCCTTGATTCGTCAAGTGGAGGGAATTCTTTTAAAAAACCGCTCGATCTTGAAAGAGTTGAAGCAGATCAATGAGCCAGAGTCACCCTCGGACCGTCAGTTCCAGTGGCTTAGAAGACATGGATTTGATTTTAACTATCACACCCATGTAGAGGCGCTTCCAGATGGCAGGTTGGCCATCATGTGCTTTGAAGAAGGCTACATCTTAGACGAGCACGGCGTTAAACCATGGTCAGCGTTGAAAGATGCATTGTTATCGCCGCTTCCCGGTTGATTTTTTCTTTGCAAGTTCTTTCTTCGACTTTTTCTTCCGTTCGTGAAAGGCTCCTTGATACAGCGGGTCACGCTTCTTCATTTCACGGTCAATCGCTCGAGCTTGCAGCTGTTTTTCATTGCGAGGTGTTTCGTGCATAATGAGATGCTCGGGAACTTCTAAGACCTCGACGGATTCTCCAATCAGGGATTCGATGCGTTCCAAGGCATAGCGTTCTGAGGGATCTTGTAGCGTAATGGCTTCACCCGATCGAAACGCACGGCCTGTTCTTCCAATTCGGTGCACGTAATCCAAGGGGTCATTGGGCACAGAAAAATTAATAACCATTTCCGTTTCTGGAACATCGATTCCTCGACTGGCTATGTCTGTTGATACCAAGACTTGGACGCTGCCCGAACGAAAGTCGTCCATGGCATTGATGCGTGCGTTTTGCCCTTTATTGCTATGGATGGAGCGCACCTCGAAAGGGAAGGATCTTTGGAGATACCGAGAAACACTTTCGGCATCTTCTTTTCTACGAGCAAAAATGAGGAGCCTCTTGTCCATCAGCCGCGTCTTAATCAGCCACTCAATGTACTCGAGCTTAGTGCGTTGATTGGGAAGTTCTAACGTGTATTGTTTGACCGTTTCCACAGGAGTAGATTCCGGAGAAACTTCGATGCGTGTTGGCCAAAGCAGAAATTCGTCAGCAAGTCGTTCAACACGATGAGGAAACGTTGCAGAGAATAAAACGTTTTGCCTCTTAGAAGGAATGATCTCTTGTATTTGACGCAATTGGGGCATGAAGCCCATGTCCATCATACGATCGGCTTCATCGAGTACCAGGTGCTTTACCTTTTTGGGGTCAAAACCACCCTTTTGATAAATTTCAAGAAACCTTCCAGGAGTTGCAATGAGAAGATCCACGCCGGTCTTTACCGCATTTAATTGCGATTTATAGCCAATGCCTCCATACAATGGAATGCTTCTCAAATCTGTATACGACGCAAATTGCATGGCCTCATGGTGGATTTGTAGAACCAACTCTTTGGTTGGAGCTAGAATCAGAGCACGCGGAGCATCTCCTTGAGCATATTTCAATGTTTGTAGCAAGGGCAGGAGGAAGGCAGCCGTTTTCCCGGTCCCTGTTTGTGCAATTCCGATGACATCTTGTCCAGAACGTAACGGAGGAATGGCCATGGATTGAATCGGCGTAGGCTCTTTGTACCCAGCATCTTCAATGGCATTTAAAAACTGGCGAGTAAGCTTTAGCGCTTCGAATGTCATGACCCAAAGTTAGGTTACCTAAATTGCGTCCCGAAGATGATGGATGCATTTGCTCATATGAGACCTTATTGTGAAGAAGAAGTGCCTGATGCTTTGCAATTAATGTTAGGCGCCTTGGACTGGAATGCCGTGCTGAGTCCGTTTATAGGGACTGATGCCACGAAGTCTTTGCTCCATGCGATGGGCAATATCACAAGCGTTTCTGATTTTCAAGACCTCGTTTCCAAAACGTTTATTGAAAAAGTATTGGATAAGACATCTTCAGAAGTGACGTTTTCTTTCCCAGAAGCGTTTGATTCATGCGGTGCCTTGTTTATATCAAATCATCGCGACATCGTTCTGGATCCTTCGCTGATCAATTTGGCTTTGCTTTCCTTAGGAGCCGAAACAACGGAGATTGGAATTGGTAGCAACCTGCTGCAAACCCCATGGGTAGAGGCTCTCGTAAGATTGAATAAGAGCTTTGTAGTAAAACGCGGGGGTTCTCTACGAGACCAATTGGCGAGCAGTGCCGAAGTTGCTGCGTATGTGCGTCATGTCATTGGGGTTGAGTCCTCAAGTGTTTGGCTTGCGCACAAGGAGGGGCGAGCTAAGGATGGGGATGACAGGACTTCGCCAGCACTGATCCGCATGCTCATGAATGGAGAGGACGCTGGTGCATGGAATGCGCTTCGGGTACATCCTGTTACATTGAGTTATGAGTGGGATCCTTGTGACGCCATGAAAGTCAAAGAACTTCTCGTATCAGAAGCCAACGATGGAGTCTATGAAAAGGAACCAGGGGAGGACGAGCGTAGCATGAAACAAGGTCTTTTCGGTTGGAAAGGTGGGATTCACGTGGCGATTGGCAACCCTGTGGTTTGGGAGGAAGGGAAAGAAGAAGGTCGTCCTCATAATTGGTTGGCGGAAGTGATTGATAAGCGATTGCATGCGGCAATACGGATATGGCCTTCACACCATTGGGCTGCAAAGCAATTGGCAGAAATGGACTCAAAAATGACAGAAGACTGGCCTTCTATATGGGAGCCAGAAATGATCACTGACAAATCTTCTAAGCAGTGCGAACGTCGGGTGAAAGAAGTTCAGTTGGCCCTTCAAAGCACGCCGTTTACAGCTGAAGAAATCCATCGAAAATGGTGTGAGATCGCAGTGAGACCTTTGCTGAACCTACAAGAGCTAGAGACTTCTCAAGCTTTTATTTAACGGTCCAAACGCGAGCGATTTCGGAGCACACAATAGCGCCAGCGATCCCTGCATTTAGAGATTCTGCTCCACCTTGCCTTGGGATGTGCACCGTTTCATAGTGCAATGCGCTAGCATCGGTTGAGATCCCGTGAGACTCAGAACCAATCCAAAGAAGCCCTGATTTCCATTCAATATCGGTGTAACGGGTTCCGCTCATCTCCAGAGCATAATGCTGTTGTGCTTGAAGGAGTGCTTCGTCTTCAGGTTGGATTTCAGCAACGGGAATCCGGAAAATAGATCCCATCGTAGCCTGCACGCATTTTGGGGACCAGGCATCGGTGCTTCCAGGTGTGAGTAAAACGCCGCGCATACCGAACCAATCAGCAGTGCGAATTAACGTTCCTAGATTCCCAGGGTCAGCAATTCCAGCGGCTACAAGTACAAACGGCAACGGTGCTTGAGTGCCTCCAACGTTAGAGGATTCGATAATGGTCTTCGTGTCACAAGAAGGAATGCTGACAATTGCCATCAAGCCTGGTGGTGTTTTCAAGTTGGATATTCGCGCCATCGCTTTGGTTGTGATGACTTCAATATGACTAGAAAGTGATACTGGAACATGTTCAAGCATGCTATCAAGACTGTAAATTCGCAACACCTCCATGTTGCTCTCACTCAATTCAATTAATCCTTTTACGCCTTCGACGATGAAGCGATTTGTGCGTCTGCGCTCGGGGCGGTTGTGGAGAGAGCGAATGGATAGAATTTCGTTACGCGTCATGATGGCAAGGTTTCAACCCCAAAAGTATAGGGAAACCCGTTGGTGTGGTTGGATCATTCCTCTCCTCTTTTTGGGTGTTCAGGGGTGTTCCCTAGAACGTCACTTGCAAGGAGAGGATCAGCTTCTTGTGAAGAATGAAATAGTGTGGAAGGGAATGCCTTCTCTTGATGCCGCTCCTGATGGCGCAACTTCGGTGATTCGGCAGCCAGTCAATCGTCAACTGTTAGGCTTACGTATTCCACTTTTCATCCATGGACTCATTCGTCCTGAAAAGTTGGAAAGGGCTGAATTCAAGCGGCTTGAAGCCGGAAGAGAGGGAAAGGGGTTGAGGCATTGGATTGCCCACAGTCTTGGTGAGCCACCGGTTATTTTCGATGCTGAAGCCAAGGAGCGAACAGAACGCAACTTGGAAGCCTTGAGTCGAAGGGCAGGTTACTTGAATGCGGACTGTTCTGCTGAGCTTGAAAAAATAGGAACGCATGCGGTTGCGTTGATCTATTCCGTGCGCACGGGACCACTGTGGACCCTGTCATCGGTGTCGTTGGATGTTGAGGGAAGTGGTATGCTTGAAAACGAAATAGAGGGTCAGTTGAGTATTCTTGAAGGCGATGTGTTTGATGCGGACCGACTCGAGTTGGAGCGTGCTCAGTTGGCGCGTTACCTTAAATCAAAGGGCTATGCGAGTTTGGATGAAACGCACATCTCATTTAAAGCCGACACATCGTCTCGAAGTGGTTCGCATACGGTAGCGCTAACCGTAGAAATTAGTCCTGCAAAATATAGTGCTATGGGTACTCCCGTGGCACATCGAAGGTCTCGATTTCGTGATATCGAGTGGTTGGTTGATTCGCTGTCAAAGCCAATATCAGAGCCCGTTCTGGACCATTTGATTTCAATAGAGCCCGGAATGAGGTACAATGAGGGTGCCATTGAGACGACGTATCGTCGTTTGATGCAATTGCCTTCAATTGCACGTGTTGAAATTCCAGGCTCTTTGGAATTTGTGGAAGGGCCGGAGGATGCATTTGATGTGTCCATTAAACTGATTCAACGTCCTCGATATGGCATTTCTGCGGCATTGGATATGACGCGTACCAATGCACGATATGGTCCTGTCATTACCGGTGTATTTACAGATAGAAATGTTTCGGGAAGAGGAGATATGTTGGAGTTCTCGTTGTCTGGAGGCATCGCTTCTTCACAGCCATTTAGTTATACCGTGTCTACCCTTGTGCCCAATAGTGGAGCGTGGTCTATTGAAGCGCATTACTCTACGCTGGGAATTCCTCCGATTGCGTTGAGTCGTTTGCGAGCATCGAATGCTGCGAGAACTGATTTCACCGGTTTATGGAGCAGGGAGTCACGACCTGAGTACGCTCGAAATTCTGTGGGCTTTAAGCACGGTTTTCATTTTGTAGAAAATCCAGATCGTGAGAGCAGAATTTCTGTGGATCTTATAGAATTGACGTACGCTAAGATTGACTTAGGGGCCGATTTTCAAGCTTGGCTTGACAATGAGTCCAACCCTTTTATCCAGTATCGATTTCAAGACTACGCATCCGTTCTTTCTCGCCTGCGATGGACGTCACGATGGGCGCAGAGCGAATTGGTTTTCGGCACTGTGAACGTTGGAGTTGAATGGACGGGGTGGGGGGTGAATGCGCTTGCTCCAACACTGGGGTTGAAGAAGAATGAGGATGGACAATTTCTTTTGGGACAGGTTCCATTTGTTCAATTTCTTCGTTGTGAAGGAAACTGGACAGGCGCGTGGGTTTTGAATCCCATGTCGGGAACGTCGCTGCATGCTCGTTTTCATGCTGGAGCGGGTTGGGCTGGAGAGAATTTCAATGCGCTGCCCTTTGATCGGTCTTTTTTCACAGGAAGCGCCAACGGTATTCGAGGATGGCCTGCACGACAATTGGGCCCGGGGCATACGGGATATGACATCGACGCATTGAATGTCGTGAAAGGGCTAGGGGATTTGTTGGGTGAAGTCAGTCTAGAGGTGAGAAAGCAAACCACCAACATGATCGAGTGGGCGTGGTTTATGGATGTGGGAAACGTTTGGCTCATGAAACAACCGTTGTTGGAGGATGCGCTGTCGGATACGCGTCTAGAATGGTCCAGTCTGGGCTTTAGCTCGGGCATTGGTATTCGACTTGATTTTGACTTTTTTCTTTTGCGATTAGATGGCGGACTGCGCATCCATGACCCTGGATTGGAGGCTGGTCAACGGTGGTTCAGTCAACACAAAACGAAGGGGGGGATTCATTTGGGAATAGGGCATCCTTTTTAAGGAAGGCTTTTTAGTTGTGTTGGTTACCTTTACAGCATCTAAAGGAGTAAATCATGGGATGGTTCAAGCGGATACAGGACGGCATTACCACTAAAAGCACGGAGAAGAAAGAAATTCCGGAAGGTGCTTGGTATCAATGTCCAAACTGCAAAACAGTGGTGACGTCTCAGCAGCATGCTGAAAAGGGTCACGTATGTCATTACTGCGATCATCATGATCGTCTAGGAAGCAATGGCTACTTTGAGTTGCTTTTTGATGACGGAAAATTCCGTGAAATCGCTCCTAAAATGACGAGTGCTGACCCGCTTGAGTTTCAGGACACTAAAGCGTACAAAGATCGATTGGTCGCAGCACAGAAGAAAACAAACCTCGAGGATGCCTTGCGGACTGCATCGGGTGATTTGGATGGAATTCCTGTGGTGATCAGTTGCATGGACTTCGCTTTTATTGGCGGGTCTATGGGCAGTGTCGTCGGTGAAAAAATTGCACGCGGCATTGATTTGGCCCTAAAGAAGGGGTGTCCGTTTATCTGCATTAGTAAATCTGGTGGCGCTCGTATGATGGAAGCTGGGTTGAGCTTGATGCAGATGGCTAAGACAAGCGCTAAGCTATCGTTGCTCTCAAAGGCGGGCTTGCCATATTTATCGGTATTGACAGATCCCACAACGGGAGGTGTAACAGCCTCTTTTGCTATGCTGGGAGATTT
Organism: uncultured Flavobacteriales bacterium; assembly: GCA_905478325.1. Taxonomy (GTDB): domain Bacteria; phylum Bacteroidota; class Bacteroidia; order Flavobacteriales_D; family Sanyastnellaceae; genus UA16. Next base: position 11,352 of record CAJQIB010000022.1, read on the forward strand.
GAATATTGCAGAGCCGAATGCGCTCATTGGGTTTGCTGGTCCGCGCGTTGTGAAGGAAACGATTGGGAAGGACTTGCCGGAAGGATTCCAACGGGCAGAGTTCTTGCTGGAACACGGTTTTTTGGATGCCATCGTCGAACGCAAGGATTTAAAGGACAAACTGGCCTTTTTCTTGCGTGCGATGTACGACATGCCCTCAAAGACATGACGGTCGTTTTGCTGTCGAAGAAGTATTGGTAACCTCGGCTATTCTCCCTATCTTCGCGGCCTTATTTCACATCACGAACATCTAAAAGATTTCGACATGTACTATTTAGACGCAGACAAAAAAAAGGAGTTTTTCTCCACTTACGGTGAAGGAGAAAAGGACACTGGAAGCTCAGAAGCTCAAGTGGCTATGTTCTCTTACCGCATTGCTCACTTGACTGAGCACCTCAAAAAGAACCGCAAGGACTACCATACCCAACGCGCTTTGATCAAATTGGTCGGAAAGCGCCGGAAGTTATTGGACTACTTGAAGTCGACCGAAATCAGTCGTTATCGCGATATCGTTGCCAAGCTCGGCTTGCGTCGCTAATTTGAAATTATTGAAACAGGAAGGCAATTGGAATAGCTCCATTGCCTTCCTTGTTTTTGTGCACACTTCCTAATCGAGGGAGGGTGTTTATTGATGCATACACAGGAAAGATGAATTACACGGTACACAACCAAACCATAGATCTCGGTAACGGGCGTGAGATCACATTAGAAACTGGCAAGTTGGCCAAGCAGGCTCACGGTTCAGTAGTTGTTAGATGCGGCGACACCATGTTGCTTGCTACAGCAGTTTCTTCGCATGAAGTGCGAGACGATGTGGATTTCCTTCCACTTACAGTAGACTACCGTGAGAAGTATGCGGCCGCAGGTCGTTTCCCAGGGGGCTTCTTTAAGCGTGAAGCGCGTCCTTCAGATAGTGAAGTACTTGTCATGCGCCTTGTTGATCGTGCTTTGCGACCAACGTTTCCTTCGGACTACCACGCAGGGACGCAAGTCATGATTCAATTGATGTCCTCTGATCCAGAGGTGATGCCAGATAGTTTGGCAGGTTTGGCTGCTTCGGCTTGTTTGGCTGTAAGTGACATTCCATTCGATGGTCCAATCTCGGAAGTTCGTGTTGCACGTGTAGATGGTAAATTCATCATCAATCCGTTGCGTTCAGAATTGGAATTGGCGGATATGGACATGATGATTGCCGGAACCATTGACAGCGTTGTCATGGTTGAAGGTGAGATGCATGAAGTGAGCGAAGATGAAATGGTGGATGCCATTGAAGCTGCCCACGCGGCCATTGTTACGCAATGTGAAGCTCAGATCGCTCTTGCGAAATCTACAGGTCATTATGGTGTTCAACGTGAATACAGCCATGAAGACCATGATGAAGATTTGCGCGCTCGTGTAAACGACTACTTGCAGGACAAATTTTATGCAGCTGCTTTGCAAGGCAAAACCAAAGAAGAGCGTAAGGCTTCTTTCAATGAATTGAAAAAAGAGTTCATGGATACCCTCAGCGATGAGGAACGTTCTTCGAAAAGCTTCATGTTGCGTCAGTACATTGGTGCTGCACAGAAAAAAGCTATTCGGGACTTGTTGTTGAACGAAAATGTTCGACTTGACGGACGAAAGCCGACCGACATCCGCCCTATTTGGACGGAGGTAGATTACTTGCCAAGTACGCACGGAAGTGCGATTTTCACGCGTGGTGAGACGCAATCGTTGACCACATTGACATTGGGAACAAAGTTGGATGAGCAGTTGATTGATAGTGCGTTGGTAAGAAAGACAGAGAAATTCTTACTTCACTACAATTTCCCTCCATTCTCGACGGGTGAAGAAAGACCCTTGCGTGGAGTGAGTCGTCGTGAAGTTGGGCACGGAAATTTGGCGCTGCGCGCTTTGAAGCCTGTTCTTCCTTCCATTGAAGACTGTCCATACACCATTCGTTTGGTGAGTGAGATCTTGGAGTCCAACGGCTCTTCTTCCATGGCGACAGTTTGTGCTGGTACCTTGGCAATGATGGACGGAGGCATTCCAATCAAGGCGCCTGTTTCTGGAATTGCGATGGGCTTAATTACAGATATGGAGTCGGGCAAGTATGTTGTTCTTTCTGATATCCTAGGTGATGAAGATCACTTAGGTGATATGGACTTCAAGGTAACGGGTACCGAACACGGTATCACAGCGTGCCAGATGGACATCAAGATCAAAGGATTGAGCTTCGCCCAGTTGCGAGAAGCTTTGATGCAAGCGCGCGAAGGACGTCATCACGTTCGTCGTGAGATGTTGACCAACCTCGCTGAGCCACGTGCAGATTACAAGGACCATGCGCCTCGTATTGTCACATTGGAAGTTCCAGGTGAATCCATCGGTCCAATCATTGGCCCAGGTGGTAAGATCATTCAAGAGATTCAAGCAGAAACAAAAACCAACATTAGCATCGAAGATGTTGATGGAAAGGGCATCGTTGAAATTGCAGCGTCTGATAAGGCAGCAATTGACGCGGCGTTGGCTCGAATTCGATCCATTGCATTCCCTCCAACTGTAGAGATTGGAACGGAGTATGAAGGCAAGGTAAAGAGCATTATGCCTTACGGAGCTTTTGTTGAAGTGATTCCAGGTCAAGACGGATTGTTGCACGTTTCGGAATTGGATTGGAAGCGGATTGATCGCGTAGAAGACATTTTGAAAGAAGGCGAGTTGGTCAAATTCAAAGTTGTTGGACGCGACGAGAAGACCGGTAAAATCAAATTGAGCCGCAAAGCGTTGCTTCCAAAGCCAGAGGGTTACGTGGAGCGTCCTGAACGTCCAGAGCGATCTCGTGGAGATCGTGGCGGAGATCGTGGCGGAGATCGTGGTCGTGGAGATCGCAACCGAGATCGTGGAGATCGTGGTGACCGACCTTCGAATGACTCACCTCGTTCGGAAGGTGGAGATTCTTCGAATGATTGATTGAGATGTGCAACCATTGAGTCTTTTGTCCGTTAGAACATCAGACGCGATGGAAGCAAATAGTTATCGTTTTATAGCATTCTACTTTAAAAGCAAAGCAATCACATGAGGCAGCTAAAAATAACCAAGCAGGTAACAAACAGAGAAACAGCTTCTTTGGATAAATACTTGCAGGAGATTGGCCGAGTTGATTTGATTACAGCGGAAGAGGAAGTGGAGTTGGCTCGACGAATCAAAAAGGGTGACCAAGTGGCCCTAGAGAAGTTGACCAAGGCGAATTTGCGATTTGTTGTTTCGGTTTCGAAGCAATATCAGAATCAAGGTTTGTCTTTGCCTGACTTGATTAACGAGGGCAACCTCGGCTTGATCAAGGCCGCTCAGCGATTTGATGAGACGCGAGGTTTCAAATTCATTTCTTACGCAGTTTGGTGGATCCGTCAGAGCATTTTGCAAGCCTTGGCTGAGCAGAGTCGAATTGTTCGCTTGCCATTGAATAAGATTGGGTCTATCAACAAGATCAATAAAGCCTTTGCTCGACTCGAGCAAGAATTCGAGCGTCCTCCTACTGCGGCTGAATTGGCCGAAACATTGGATATGACCTTGGATGAAGTGAAGCAAAGCATGAAGAATGCTGGACGTCACGTTTCCATGGATGCACCATTGAAAGATGGGGATGATTCTTCGAGCAATATGTACGATGTCATGCGAACGGGGGATACTCCAGCGCCTGACACCGATTTAATGACAGAATCCTTGCGAAAGGAAATTGAGCGTTCTCTGCGCACTTTGACTCCTCGTGAAGGCGATGTGATTCGCTTGTACTTCGGCTTAAATGGAGAGCATCCAATGACTTTGGAAGAGATTGGTGAGCGTTTCGACTTGACTCGCGAACGTGTTCGTCAGATCAAAGAGAAAGCGATTCGTCGCTTGAAGCATACAAGTCGTAGTCGAATCTTGAAGGGATATTTGGGTTAGACCGCAGGTTTCTAAAAAAGCGTTCATTCTAGAATGCAAAAATGAAATCGGGTCACTGATTCGACGAAACATTTAAGAGCCATGAACAGTCCGCAAAGACTGTTCATGGCTTTTGTTCTATTGGTCCGTTCAGATGTCTCATTTGGGGATGCACAATGCTGTCAATCATGGTGCGCAATGAAACGAACAAGGATTGCGTTCATCCCGATAGTTGTAGCATCTTTGTGCAATGGAACGGACACCATTTAATATGGAATTAAAGAATGCTTTCTTGGGCTTTGCGGCTCTTTGGACAATCCTGATTTTAGGGTTGAACGTGGGGTGCAACCGATTGGAATATTCAAACGACCCGTCCTATGCATTGGAATTTTCATCTGATACAGTTTTGTTTGATACGGTCTTCACTTCCATTGGTTCGATTACGCTTCCTCTGAAAGTCTATAATTTGAATGATCAGGCAGTTCAGATTGAATCCATTGAACTCATGAATGGGGGGGATTCCCAGTTTCGAATCAATATCGACGGTGAAGTGGGACCGGAAGTGTCCAATTGGCCACTCCTTGCTGGAGATAGCCTGTGGATATTTATTGAAGTGACTGTTGATCCCACGAATACAAGCAATCCCTTTGTGTTAGAGGACGATATTTTATTTCGAACCAACGGGAATGACCAATCAGTCAAGGTGGTTGCGTGGGGACAAAACGCCAATTTTCACGGCGGATTGGGTCAATTGTCTCCGTTGCCGACATGCGAAGAGACTTGGGGCCCTGATCGTCCGCATGTCGTCTATGGAATCGTGCAGGTTGAGACGGATTGTTCCCTGACCATTTTGCCTGGGACACAGGTGCACGTTCATCCAGGAGGTGGGTTGTTGGTGTATCAAAGCTCGTTGAATGTATTGGGACAACTGGGAGCTGAGGTTGTTTTTCAAGGAGATCGCTTGGAGGCAGAATATGAATCGTTGCCTGGACAATGGGGAATTGAGCTCGACTTTGCATTTGAAACAGAATTTGGAATTGAAGAGGTGACCGTTGCGCGAGGGGGTATTTGGTTGTTTGGCGGGGTGTCTTGTCAGATTCAACACGCCATCCTGAAGAATGGAACGATTGGGCTGCAGGTTGACACTACAGGGACTACAATTGCTCCAGCGCTGAACATCCAAAACACCCGGATATACAATATGAGTGCAACAGGGCTTTTTGCTCAGGGAGGGACAATAGATGGATACAACAACTTGATTTATGACTGTGGATTGGCAACCGCTGCGTTCACGTTGGGAGGGACCTATCGATTGGACCATTGCACCTTTGCCAACTATTGGTCAAGCGGAACAGTTCGGCAATCTCCATCCGTATTGCTAACCGATTGGTATGAGGATGTGAATGGCCAAATTCAATACAGATCGTTGGAAGGGAGTGAATTCAATAATTGTATCATGTGGGGAAACAATCATCAGCTTACCGATTTTGACGAGTTGGTGGTCAGTGTTTTGACCCCTTTGTCTGAACCGCTTTTTAGGAATTGTTCCGTGGATGTTCAGGATGAGGAATTTCCATTGGAATTGCTTGAATCTTGCACGCTGGAGGCGATTCCCGATTTTGCTTCTACCATGAATCGTGACTTTCATTTGGTGAGCAACAATGCGATTTGGAATGGTGGCCAGAGCCAATTTGCCATTGGGTTGGATTTAGATGGTTTGCCAAGATCTGTCGGTGTTCCCGACAAAGGGTGCTACGAACGGCAGTAATATCGGGATGAAAGTGTAACGTTTTGATGGCGTCTTCCGTAAGGGAGGCCCATGATGACTACCGGTATATTGGATTCGTTGATGCAGCTCTTTGCTGTGTTTGCTGCTGGGCGCTCCCCAAGGGAAGCCATGCTCGGACGGCAAGCGGCCAATCGGTACCTCTCAGGACGTCTTTCTCGATCGCTGACAGAAGATTACTTGAAGCGTTATGACCGTGCATTGGGTGAGCTGAACAAGGGGATGGAGCCATCATTTGATGAGCGCATCTTAGCAAAGCGTACTTCGAAGCTGTCGGTGAAACTACTTCGTATTTGTTCCCGCATTCAAGTGGAGTTGGAAATGAAGGACCGTTTGGTCATGTTCCTGAGACTGGCAGAATTCGCTCGAGCTTCAGGCACCATAGAGCAAGGAGATAGCTTCTTACAAGGAGTTGCTGAAGCATTGTACTTGCCACCTGTTGACGCGGCGAATCTAAAAGCACTTGTCAAGTCAGAGTTGGAATTGATTCCAGAGGGCATGTGCCAGTATTTTTCATTGGCTTTTGGGCATGACTCAGAACAGAATAAACTGATAGGCTGTCGAGTTTCCTTGGACGATATGTTCTTCATTAAGTATTTGGGAGACGAGGAAGTGCGTCTGAATGGCCAGATTTTACAGCGCTCCGCATCGGCCCCCATGGCTCAAGGAAGTGTAATTCGGGATGGCGGAGGTCATGCCATCTTCTTTAGTGATGTCTTGCGGGCGTGTTCTCAAAACTTGAAGAATGAGATTCCCATATCATTTGAAGCACGCGATGTGGCTCATTTCTTTGCATATCCCAACGAGCAGGCATTGCGCCCAATCAACCTCCATGCAGAGCACGGTGAATTGATCGGAATTATGGGAGCAAGTGGTTCGGGCAAGTCGACATTGCTGAACATTCTCAACGGATCAGCTTCCCCCACTTTTGGTCGAGTCGCATTGAATGGCCAGTCCATTCATGATTTTCCGGAATTTGCAGCGGGCAGCATTGGTCATATCGCGCAAGAGGATGTTTTGATCTCAGAACTATCCGTTCGAGACAATTTGCGTTACAGTGCTGCATTGAGTTTGGGACATTTGGATGAAGAGGCCATTGATGTTCAAGTGGATCAGATGTTGAAGCGCTTGGGGCTTTGGGAGATTCGATCCCTTCGCGTTGGGTCGATTATGGATAAAACCATTTCAGGAGGTCAAAGGAAACGGGTGAACATTGCGCTTGAATTGATTCGTGAGCCATTGGTTTTATTTGTGGATGAGCCTACGAGTGGTCTGTCCAGTCGCGACAGCGAACAAATCATGGACCTCCTCAAGGAACTCACGTTAAGAGGGAAGTTGATTTTTGTCGTTATCCATCAGCCGAGCTCCGATATCTTCAAGTTGTTTGATCGATTGCTTTTGTTGGACTATGGCGGATTCCCTATTTACCAGGGCAATCCATTGGAAAGTCTAAGTCACTTCAGGCAGCTCTCAAATCACGCGAACAACAGCGATGCGCTATGTCATCAATGCGGGACAGTCAATCCGGAAGAACTTTTCGATACGGTAGAAGCGCGCATGGTCGATGAGTTTGGACAGCTGACGGATCGTCGTCGGGTTCAACCGGAGGAATGGAATGATTATTACAACCTTTTGCAAGGCATGGAGATAGGGAAGGGCAAGACCGTTGAGGAGACACCTCCTCTAATCGCCCCTCCTCGTTGGTGGAAGCAATTCAAAGTCTATGCCCAACGGGATGTGCATTCCAAGCGCACCAATAAGCAGTATTTACTGATCAACCTGCTAGAGGCACCCATTCTAGCGTTGATTCTAGCGGGATTCAATCGCTTCCAAGAAGGGGGAGATGCATACGTTTATAGATTGAGCGAAAACATCCCTCAATTTCTCTTCATCTCTGTGATTGTCTCGTTGTTCATGGGGCTGAGCGTCAGTGCAGAGGAAATCTTAAGAGACCGTCCAACGCTACGTCGAGAACGTTTTTTACAACTGAATTGGACGGCCTACTTGACCTCAAAAGTCAGTTTGATGTTCGGGCTTTCTGCTGTTCAAAGCGCTTCCTATGCACTCATATCCATTGTTGTTTTACGCATTCCAGATGCCTTTGGAATACTCTTCCTGACGCTGTTTAGCTTGAGTTGTTTTGCCAATATGTTAGGGCTCAGTATATCCTCTGCGTTCCGCAGTGCCAAGGTCATTTACATCATCATCCCACTTTTGATCATTCCTCAGATCATTTTCGGAGGCGCGATTGTGAGATTTGATCGATTCAATCCGGTATTTACAGAGGTAGACCGCGTTCCGTGGATTGGGAATATCATGGCGTCTCGCTGGGGATTCGAATCTCTGGCTGTTTCGCTAACACGAGACAATCAGGCGGACGCCCCTTTCATAGAACTAGAAGATCGGTTGGAGAGATCTGCATGGAGAAGGGATTTTTGGGGCAAGGCATATGATGACATGTTGATTCCCAAAAAGCAGATGTCGGAGCGATCGATGGCTCTTGCAGAATTGAAAGGGTGGGGGGTCCCGATGAACGAGGATGCCACGATCACCGAATTGATGGGTGCTTTCAAGAACGTGTACAAGCAATCTTTTCGCGAACGCGATTCGCTGCGAAGGAGTTTGTCTACATCGATCAATTTGGAAGCGATGAAGGACACGTATCACAACGATGCCTTACACAGTTGGGTGATGCAGACTGACCGGAAAGGTCGGATTTCAAATACATCAAGAGGGCTGATACAAGAAACGGCATTCATTCATCAAATGCCCGGAACGAAACAAGCATGGAACGCCCCTTTTTATGCCCCTTATAAGCGCATTGGTGTATGGACCATGAAAACCCCGTATTTCAATGCTGCTGTTTTGTGGTCTATGATCTTCCTGCTTTATGGACTTTTAGCCAATCGAATTCCTGAAAGAATAGGATACCGCAGACGCTCATAGAATTGATTAGCCAGGAGTCGCAATCAATTTAAATGGAATTTCGATGATGGCGTCATAATCCTCACCGGCTTCCAACATGTCTTCATCTTCGTCTTCGTAATACCAGAGTACCGTTGCATCGCAAGGTGACTTTTCGACGCGCTTCAAAAGATCCATGATGCACTTGCTGCTGCTGGTGTTGAAATATTCTAAGCGAATTGAGATCTCTAAGGAAGTTCCATCAGTTTGAAGATTGGCTTGAACCCAATCGAGCAAAGGTTGATAGAATTCAATTGAGTTTTCAGGGATAGAACGGCCTGAAATCGACATGGTTAAAGGCTCCAAATTGAACTGAACCGTAGGAGTTTTAGAAGTGCCTGGGAGGGAAATAGAGCTCATGTCTTAGGGTGTATGTGTGCTACAAATCGAACAACAGGAGTGTGTGCGTCAACCGAAGCAAATGTCATTTCTACGCGACCATCGGCTTTCCTTAGGATTTCATTCAACCCAATACCACCACCTCCATGCAAACTGCGGTGTCCCGACGCGAGTTTCTCACGTTGCAAAAGCCGCCATTCTTCAGGAGAAAGTGTCATGAGATGACTCCACCGCTGTTCCAAATTTTCTTGCTGGATCGACGTTACAGCATTCTGCGAAAAAACAGACCATGCGCCTTCATTGGAAACAATTTGGAACCGTGTGCAAGTTGAATCTTCTTGGCCATGATGATGGAGGTTTTGCAACAGTTCGATGACCAAACGGATCAGGCGTTTTTTCTGAAGTGATTGGCAATCGGTATCTTCAAGACGCACTTCAAGCCAGTGCAATATGTACCGAATTGAGGGCTCGCCAATCGGTCCTAACCATTGCAGCTCCAGCTGTCCGAGCGCCTGATCCCAACTCGAATTCGAGTCGCTATTTTGTTTTGAATGAAAACCACTGGACATGTGCTGAAATTACATGGTACTGTCAGAACTTCAGGGTCTGAAATTAAGAGTAATGAGTCAAGACTTGTGGAAAAGCAAATCAGATTGGTTTGCAGAGTGGTTCAACACGGAGGCGTATCACGCCTTGTATCAGAATCGTGACTTGGATGAGGCATCCCAGTTTACGGAGCGAATTACCAATCAGTTCTTTCAGTCTAAGGGAGAACGCCTCATGGATTTGGGATGTGGGAAAGGACGCCATGCCGTATCGATGGCCAAAAGGGGACATGACGTTGTAGGAGTTGACTTGAGTGACCGGAGCATTTCTTTTGCTCAAAATGCCTATCAAAGTGTTGAAGGATTGTCTTTTGTAAGAGCTGATATGAGAACGTTAGGCGCTCATTTTAAAACAGATTCATTCGACGGAGTGCTGCTTTTATTTACAAGTTTTGGTTATTTCGAGGACGACAAAGATCACGATAGCGTGCTGACTCAAATCAATTCTGTGCTTCAGTCTGGAGGTTTATTGGTGCTCGATTACTTTAATTTAGAAACGGTACAGAGCCACTTGGTCGCACATGAAATTATTGAGCGGGACGGTTGGGTTTTTGAAATTGATCGCCGGATTTACAATGGCTGGGTGGAGAAGTCGATTCGCTTCGTTTCAACGGAAGGAAAGGCAGATCATGTGCTTGAACGGGTCCGCGCATTCGCCCCTAGTGACTTGAAGTTGATGTCTGAATCTGCTGGTTTTAGCCCAATTGGACTCTTCGGTAATTATCAAATGGATGCTTTGGTAGCCGGAAGTCCAAGATGTATACTTGTGGCCCGTAAATAATCATGTGGATAGCTTCTTTTCTTTTACTGCTCGTTGCGCTCGCAGGTGGGGCTATTTATGAATGGGCAGGCAAGGCCCTTCAAGTTCATCTTCCTTTGATACTGGCTTTTGGCGGTGCTTTTTTAATCGGGCTCATCTTCAACCACCTCGTTCCAGAAACGTACAGTTTGGGAGCACATGCTGGATGGTATGTTTTGCTCGGGTTTTTGTTTCAAGGACTTCTTGAATACCTGTCTCAAGGAATAGAACATGGCCATGTTCATGTGCACCATTCAAAAGATGAAATGGTAAAGATGCCTTGGGGTATTGTCGTGAGTCTTTGCTTGCATGCATTGATTGAATCGATGCCTTTGACAGAATCAGATCATCATGGCCACGACCACGGCCATGACCATGGTCATGTGCATATTACCGGAATTGACCAGTTGGATCTCGCCCTCTTTTTTGGTTTGGTGCTGCATAAGTTCCCGGTAGCATTGGTCTTGATGGGAATGCTCAATGCGTTTGGTCTAAATGCAATGAAACGCTGGTTGGTCATGTTGGCCTTTGGTTTGATGCCCTTTTTTGGTATGCTGTTGTACGAGGCTTTAGTGCATTCTGGAGCGGCCTGGACAGTGCATGTACCGTTGGTTACCGGTGGCGTTTTGATTGGCATCTTGTTGCACATTAGTACCACGATTCTGTTTGAAACAGGAGATGGGCATCGCTTTAACAGGAACAAATTACTGGTGACGATTGCAGGTTTGGTTCTGGCTTTACTAACGACGGGGATTTAATCCTGTCGACGGCTATTTGTTCGATAAAGCGTAACTTTATGTAGATGAACACGTATCAAAGGGGACTTACCCTTTGCTATGAAACACTACCGCATTCACATCGACGTCAATAAATTTGAACAAATCTATTTGCATCGTCATCGCTTTGAAGTGAATCTGTTTGAGTATTGCCTCAACTAAACACGATCAAAAGAGATCTGCGGCCAAGCTTTGCGCTTGCGCATAGGCACGCGGGTCGTTGATGGACCAAGAACCTGCATCAACAAAGTATTCAATCATGTGCTCTGTGGGGATGTTCCCTACGAGTTCATCTTGAGCCATTGGACAGCCTCCGATCCCTCGGAGTGCACCATCGAATCGAAGGCAGCCTGCATTGTGGGCGGCCTTTATTTTTTCAAGGGCATCCCAAGGAGTCGCATGCAGGTGGGCGCCAAACGTAGTGGTGTCAAATGCTGGAATCAATGCCTCAAAGCTGTTCGCTATAGCCGGACCATCAGCTTTTCCGACGGTATCGCTTAATGCGACCACATCTGGACCATAGCGTTCGATGATCTTTCCCGCCCAATCAACCAAAAGCTGAGGGCTCCATGAGTCGCCATAGGGGTTTCCAAATCCCATGCTAATATATACAGTCAGCTGCTTGTCGTGCGTGATGATGTGTTCATGGATCCGGCTTAATCGATCCAAGGCTTGTTCTATGCTTGCGCCTGTATTGCGCAATTGAAATTGTTCCGAGATACTAAAGGGAAATCCGATTTCATGGATGCAATCAAATTGACATGCCTCACGTGCTCCCCGCTCGTTTCCGACAATGACCAGTGAGCGTGTTGGCCCTTCCAACCGTCCCTCTTCTGCCAATGAACGAATCACCTTGAAGGTGTCAGCCATTTGTGGAACCGCTTTGTGGGATACAAAACTGCCCAAATCTAACGTATTGAATCCCACATCTAGTAAGGATCGGTAGTATGCAATTTTGTCCTCCGTAGAGATGGGAGAGGGCCAGCCTTGTATGGCATCTCTTGGGCATTCGACGATATGGACAGCTCTCATGATTCAAAGTTAAGTGATCGAACTTTTGCAAGGGATGTAACCTATATCAATGGATATGCGTAGGAAGGGAACACGATTACACTTTTGCACCCATGGACTTGACTTCTTTCAACCGCTTGCCTCTCGATGAAAAGACAAACTACATGTGGGACCATGGTACCTGCCATGCCCAACGTATTGTCGAGAATAGATATATACTCTGCATATTTGAACTGAATGATTTCTATGTTGAGGCAATCTACTCTCGCAGAAACAACCGGGTGAATGCGATTCTTCCTATTGCCGATTTACCAGAGTGGCAGGGGTATGTGGATCAGGTGTTGACCAACCTCCTTCATTTGAATTAAAATTCATTTCAGGGCACCAGGGCATCCATCGGGCCCCGCGCTCTGCAAATGATATTTTCTTCGTTTTGTTTTTTTCGCCCGTTTGGCTCCAGCTAAACGGGCGGCTTTGTATCCAGCCCTTCCAGTTGCCATTCGGATGGAGGTAGATCCAGCCGTCTTCCCATGATGTGACCATTCCAGCGGTCAAGTGGGTTGCATGATAAAATGACCGTTTCAGGTTTTTGACTGAATGGTGTGCTCGATTCAATCCAGCGCGATTCTCAGAAAGCATCCAATGGCCTTTGAGGCTAGTTCCGATAAGCGTTGGGACATTTGATCGAACTGTTTCAAATTGGTGCCCCTCCGACGGCAGCCATGGACCAACCCATGGCAATGCAACCAATACAACCCCAAAACACCGTATCGTCCACAAAACCCTTTGCAGAGGCTGCGTTAACAAGGCTATATTCCAAACAAAAAAGAGGCAGGTGAGTAAAATCCAAAGCGCGGGATTCCAGGATTGGATAGAGGGGGCCCAAGCGAAATGGTCATCACAATAGGTCAAGAATTCAAATGCCAGCTCAATTGCAGTCGAAATACAGTGGGCGATTCCGTTCGATACTTCAGAGAGTGAATCAAATTGATGGGTCGCCAGCCAAAGCAAAGAGGCCATGCCCAATGCACTCATTCCAGGTGCAATTAGAACGTTCATTGGTAGAAATGCAAGAGGGAAACGACCGAAGACATTGGCCGTCCAAGCGAGGGTGCCAAATTGGGCTGCTATGGGAACGCCAAGGCTAAGCACCCAAGCATTCGATAAGCCGTGCTCTTTGCACGTTTGAAAGAAAATTAGAATGGCCGCCACTGCGGCAAAACTAAGTTGTGTACCCAGTGCCATCGCGGCATGGGGTTTCCACAAAAGGACGATAAATCCAGCCATTGACCAGCATTGAAAGGGGGAGATATAGCGCCGCGTGCAGATTCCAATTAAGTAAACTGAACTCATCGTAGCCGCTCGCACGGCAGATATGGGAGCGAGGCAAATCAAGACATACACCCATATTGCCGGGAATAGCATGATTCCCAAAAAGCGGACCCACCTCCTTCGGTTCCGAATGCAGAGCAGTGGTATCATACCGACAAGTCCAATGTGGTATCCACTTACAGCCAAGACATGAGCAATTCCTCCATTGGAAAAGGCGTGTTTCACCGATTTGCTTAGCTGTGATTTGTCTCCTAAAAACAAGGCCAATAAAAGTGATTCAGCATCCTGTTCGAAATGAAGATGAAGCAAGTTTCGCATCGCATGCCTCATTTCGGCGAAGCGGGATCTCACGACGGGATGACTGTCATTTAGTTTGATGGCCTCGAGAGGAAAGAGCTTGCCCGAAATGTCTTTGGTGTATTTCCATTGGGCTACATCAAAATCGCCCGTTGAATAAAAGGGCTCAAGTCTTCCCCAAAACACGTCGGTTTCCCCGGAAAAGTCACGAGAATCTATTTCGACGGACCAGGACTGATATGAATATTGAGACACGCATAGGCAGGCGGCATCCAGCTCCACGGGACAAGTACAAATCCAATGGCTGGTACTCTTTTTTTCACATTTGGGGTAATGCGTGATATGATACTCCATTCGCAAGTAACCCAACACGGCGAATGCCATCGAAAGCAGGAGGTCGATTCGGATGGTGTGTCGCAGAACGCCGATGACTGTAAACAGTGTTCCAAAGGACAGTGCAAGTCGTGGAGCGTTCCACGCATACAACCCCAACCAAAAAAAGACCAGTGGCCAAAACAATGGAGCTTGAATGCTACTCACTCGGATGCTTCGCCACATAGGGGCAAACATTCCACGTTGTGGGCTACGAATTCAAACAAACTTGTCGAAGTCGACGTGTACTTGACTTCAGTCACGCGAAGCTTCAAAATGATCGGATTCCAAGTCCTGAAAAATCTGTTTCTTCAAAATAAAATAGTCCCAAATGATACTCCGGTGATACCATCCACAATAGTTGGGAGACCGATGAGTCGGAAGGTCTGTCGAAGTCGCCGCCAGTTCCAATTTGCGTTTATTTCGCATTTTACGGAACGACTTGTAGAAGTCTCTATGTGCCTTTGCGACTGCCAAAAACAAATGGAATGAGCCTTCCGAAAGAAATTTGAATGCCGCTACTCCATCTAAAGTCATCCGTTCAATGAGCATGGGAATCAAGGCAACGCGGTGGTGGTTCTTGACCAAGAGAAACAGGTTGTTTCTGAAGTTCAAATACGTTTTAAAAGGACTGACCTTTTGCAAGGTGCCACCTCCCAAATGATAGACGATGGAACTTCCGCAGACACCTACGCGGTATCCTCGGTTTTTCAAACGCCAACAGAGATCGATTTCTTCCATATGCGCAAAGAAATCAACGTCCAACCCACCCACAGCATGGAACGCTTGGGAGTCAATAAACAGCGCGGCTCCTGACGCCCAAAAGACTTCTCTATTCTGAGCATATTGCCCATGATTTGACTCGAAAACTTCAAAAATGCGGCCAGCGCAAAAGGTGTACCCATTTTTGTCAATGTGCCCGCCTGCTGCACCGGCATACTCAAAAAGTTCGTTGTCCGAATCGTTTAGGATGAGTGGCTGGCAGGCAACATAGCCTTCGCTTTTCATCATGTCGAGCACCGGAGGGATCCAGTGATTTGTTGTGCGAACATCGCTATTCAGGAGAACAAATGTTTTGGCTTGAATTTGAGCAAGTCCTGCATTGTAGCCCCCTGAGAATCCAAGGTTGTTTTCAAGTCGTACAACTTGAACTTCTGGATAATTCTGAGTGCACCATACGACTGACTCGTCGTTACTGCCATTGTCTATGACGGCCACGTCAGCGTCGCCTTTGCAGTTCAGAATGACCTGCGGTAAATACGTCTGCAAATGATGCAAGCCATTCCAATTCAAGATGGCCACAACGACTCGTTCTGTCACGTTGGATTGGCTCATCGGGGATTGAAAAATAGATCTTCCGGTTCTTCGCCCGAGAACGTGTCTCTTCGTGGATTGAGTCGGTTGACTTGCGACTCTGTTACACGGAGACTGTTTTCTCTGTTTCTTAAAACATGCAGCCAATCATTGTTTTGAACCTCACCCAACATGTCTGAATGTAACAAGACAAAACACTCGGCGACCATGTGAGGTGAAAAGAAAAGAAACCGCTTGTTCGTGAACGAAGCTGCACGGTGGTAATGCCAAATTTCATACGGATAATAGTCCGTTCCATTGTGTCGCTTGACCACGGTGTTAGGAGGCCCGTAGCGCAGATATACGTACCCCATGTCGGTCATCGCCCCGTGGCCATTCCTGCAAGCGCCATACACGCTGTCTGCGTATGCTACGGCAGTGACATAGTTGCGCCACCCCAACTCAGGGTTCAGCGGAGAATGGGATTCCCAGAAATCAGCTAAAAAAGCTTGCATTTGAGCAACGGTAGCCGCCGGAATAAAATGATCAATGGTCTGTTGTTCTGATTGGGAGCTTGTCGGGTGGTGGTCTTTGACATGCTGAAGCAGCGCCAGTGAATCTGTAAATGCTGCGATGTATGCAGGCAAAGCATCTGCGTTTGATGCAGCGATTTCGGTGGCAATGCGTTGCACGGGCAAGCGTTTCTCAGCAATGATTTGATTCTCGCGAGTCGCAGCTTGAATCACCAAGCGCTGTGATTTTGACCAATTCACGCCATCAAGAGGAATGGAGGTAAATACAGGCACAACAGGCGCAGCGTTTTTTCGGTAAAATCTGCGCGTCTTAGAATAAACCTTACCATCAGAAGATTCCATCCATGTACTCACCAAAAACAAAGAGTCTACGACTTCGTCAACGTGATACAGCTCAGTATAAAATTGCAACTGCTGCATGTCTTCGCTGAAATTGGCACCAACGAGAGGCAGCATATCATAGCCAGATCGCGAAAGCGAGCTCAATTCCCCATTGGATGGGGCATAAGCGCCTACTAGAAAAGGGTCGGACCATTGCGGAGGACCGGGTGTCTGAATCACCAGGTTCAATTCAAGTTCAGTGGCAGGTCCCGCTGTCGCATGCGCATCACGAACAGATACATTCAGGCGATAGGCACCAGGTGGTACATTGAGTCGTTCTAGATGAAACTGGGTCCCATCGTGGGCCAAGGCTTCGGTGGAGTCTGAAACACCATATACTTCAGACTTTGCAAATGCGACGACCTCGTTATCCGATTCAATAATGACTTGAATTTCAGCTTTCGTTCGCCAGCCTGTGGAGTCCAAAATAGCTGACATCGTGGCACTTTCAAATTCCAAGTGAACTTCAACAAAGGGAGTGCCGTTGTTTTGAAAATTCAGGACGTCGCACCAAACGGTTGGCGCTTGTGCTGTCATTTGAAATGACAGGGTCATCCCCAAGACCCAACCCACTAAACGCATTGATTTGGCTTGAAAGCATGTGTGAATGAGCGTCATGCGACAAAGGTATTGTTTTGCACCCGTTCCACATCATGTTGTACATTGGTGAAAACCTGCATGCATGCGACTGATCAATCAACTTCTCAAACAGATCTTGTTTGTGGCCGTTTTTTGCGTTTTTAACGTTGAGGCTCAAGCGACTCATTTAGTTGGTGGTGAGTTGACTTACACTTACGTGGGTACCACCAATAGTGGGCAAATGCAATTTGAGGTGCATTGTTATATCTATCGAGATTGTAGCTCATCCAACACCAACGGCACAGGATTCGATGCCGAGGCGGCCATCGGCGTTTATCAAGGAAGCACGCTCATTTCGACAGTCTCGGCACCGCTTGATTTCTCATTGGTGGAAAACATAGTCCCTCAAAACCCAAACAATTGCGCTTTTCTTCCAGACGACCTGTGCATCGAACGCGCTGAATACATTGCAACCGTAACAGTTAGTCCGAGTCAGCAGCCATACACCTTGGTTCACCAACGATGTTGTCGGTCTCCGGCCATTACGAATTTGAACTTGCCTCAAGACCAGGGGTTTTCGTTGACCACAATGATTCCTGGAAACCTGACCAACATTGGGCCGAATAGCACTCCGGTATTCAACGAATTGCCGCAGGCATTCGTTTGCAGCAATTATCCGTTTCTATTGGACAATAGCGCGTCGGATTCGGATGGTGATTCGTTGAGTTATTCGCTTTGCCCCATTTTTTTAGGCGGCTCCTATGTTTCTCCGACTCCGAATCCTCCGACAGGTCCTCCTTTTAATCAGGTGGGTTGGGCAACGGGGTTCAACGCGGGAAATCCATTGGGGCCGGGGGCCGGGTTTTCGATCGATCCATCAACGGGAATGTTGTCAGGCACTCCTGACTTGATCGGCAAATTCGCATTGGGAGTGTGTGTATTGGAATGGCGCGATGGCCAGCAAATCGGATCCATTTTGCGTGATTTCACGCTGGATGTTGTGACGTGTAACATCTTAGCTCCAGGCTATGATAGCCCCGACCCGTGTACGGGATTAACGGCGGAATTCGACCAATTATCCAATCCTTGTGAGTCGTACACTTGGGATTTTGGCGTTGCAGGAACAACCGATGACACGAGCACCGAGGCAGAGCCGAGCTTCACGTACGAAGAGACGGGTATTTATGATGTGAGCTTGTATTTTGAAACGGGAACGTGTTCCGACTCACTCTTTTTTGAGGTGGTCGCGATGACACCTTGGGATACCGATTTTAGCATTGATAACGTAACATGCAATGACGGAGGATGGATCGGTGATGTGAATCTAGACTTTTCGGATTGGGGGAGCGACATTGAATGGAATTGGAGTTTTGGGGAGAATTCGATCCCATCTGTGTCATCAAATTCCCACCCTGAGAGTGTTTGGTTCCCTTCCCAAGACGGGATTCAAGTTGTCTTGGAATCATCTGCCTTTGGATGCGTCAATGATGCTTCTGAGACGTTGAACTTACCAGAACTGCCTCTCGCTGATTTTGATATTCTTTACGAACCATGCAGCGGATTGGATGCTGAGTTTCAAAATCTATCACCGGAGAGCGGCCCCTTTTCTTGGAATTTCGGGGGAGGAGGTCAATTGCCTTCTTCAGAGGTCAGTCCAACCTTTACGTATCCGGCTTACGGGACGTATGAGGTGATCCTAACGGCTGGCGCAGGGTCGGAGTGCCCGGACACGCAAGCGATGGAAATTATGTTACTCCCTATCGACCCCTTTGGGGACGGCCTGTTCATTCAGCCGGTTTCATTTTGTGATAGCACAGGTTTTGTTTTGTTCCAATATTCAGGCAGCGGTGCGGATGAGATTTCCTGGAACTTCCCTGGAATTCTCGAGTCTGAAGGAAATTCTGTCATTGGACAATTCCCGGGAGTCGGCATGTATCAAGGCTCTCTGACCTTGTTCAATGAAGCTTGCGATATCACGGAAACGGTGGACTTGGATGTTTCTGTGCCTGAACCGTTGGAAGGAATTGATTACGTCGTTCCGAATGTGTTCTCTCCAAACAATGACTCAAACAATGATTCGTTCCGTGTTGAATTTAAGTCTCCAACAGGAGGGGGGCTCTCCAATTTGGATCCCGGACAATTCATTGTTTTCGACATGAAGGTCTACAACCGTTGGGGCAATTTGATGTTTTCCAGTGGGCAAGCCGGATCGGGATGGAGGGCTACCGATGCTTCGGCAGGGACGTATTATGTGGTATTTAAATCGCAGCACGTCTGTGACGAACAACCCTTTGAATACGCTGGTGAAGTCACCTTGGTGCGATAAAACACGCGATCGATTTCCGATCAGACGGTGAATAAATCGGGACGTAAGCATTGAAGCCAGGGTCGTGCCCAGCGTGCGACACGAATGCATCTCAGCTTAGACACGGCCTGTGCTCCGAATTCTGCGTAGAATTGATCGACTCCGGGGTCCATGGAGCCCCCGAAATCAAAGCACGTGTTGCCTCGTTCATGTGCGGCTTCGATTCCTTTTGCGATGAGCATGACACTGGCCCACGCGGATTGTTTGCTGCGTTTTTGTCCTCCAAAAGCATAGATAGTACGCCCTTGTTCATGCAAGAAAACGGCACTTGCTAAATCTTCACCTTGCGCATCCTGAACAACGTACGATGTTTGATGTGGTGATTTCAGAACGGATTCGAGTTGTGATCTCAAGTGCGTCTCATCTGAATGCAGTTGCTTGCGTAGTCGCGCTTCTTGGTGGAGGCTCAGAATACGATTGTGATCTGATGAAAGTTCAACGCGCAGCCCATGACGCTCACCTTTTCGAATTTGCTTCAATCGATGTTTGGGAAGCTCGTCTACTGGATGAATCGATTCACTCAGCCACTGGAGTTGGCGTGTGTGTCGTTCTTGTATGATCCATTCTGAACTTGCATTGCAGGGCATTCCAGGATGCAAATCCACAACGACACAAGGGAAGCGCGCGCGACCAAGCTTCTCCCAGTCGATAGGCACCTCGCAGGCCATATGCAGTGCTCCTGGAGGAGTAAAGAGTGCGCGTATTCCTTTGATTCTGCCTTGTACGAGGATGTTTTGATTTTCAATGGCTCCCCACGTCGTAAGTCCGTTCGACCAGAGGGGGTCGGAAAACCAAGAAACGGGAAGCTCTTTGGAAATGGACATGGATTCAGATCTGAACACGAAAGTTCGTGAAAACGAATGGGTGTTTGTGCACCATGAAATCCACGGCGACGTTTGATGAATCAGCGTCCATGTGTTGAATGCATGGAGAAGGCATCATTCAATCGCTTCAAGTCGGGTCAAAATGTCTTCCAACTGTTCTGCGCTAATTTGCTTCGCTACAATCCGTTTTTCGCTGTCCAACAAAAAGATCTTTGGTGTTGCGAATACATCAAAGGTTGTCCTGAAATTCAAGCTTTTCAGCGTTGTCTGACCTGCTTGAATGAGCACCATTGCGCTGTCTTGTGCATTGATCAATGGGTTGTCACTAACATTGATCCAATCCGTGTATTCCTTTTCACGCACATAGTCCTGCCATGGCTCTGGGTCAAAGTCATTTCCGATGGCATAAATTTCCAGGCCCTTTTCATGCCAACGGTCGTAGAGTTCCTTGTAGAGAGGCAGTTCCTTCTTACAGTGTCCACAGGTGCTTTCCCAGATCATGACCACAGTGTATTTCGCATCAATGGCATAAAGAGACTTCCAGTCTGTCTGATTCAATTCTGGTAGGATAATGTTCGGAATGACGCTGCCGCACATGCTGTCTCTCAATTCATCGGCGCGCTCTTGGATCTTTTTTAATTGATCCGGCTTAAGCCAAGTGGCCTGGCCAGTGGTGTAGTACGTGTCAACCATGTCCACGAATACCTTGTCCATGCACATCACTTGAGACGACTCCGAGGCGAATGTGATGAAATGAGTGATGTACTTGAACATTTCTGCGTTTCCCTCTGTCCGTTGAATCAGTCGATGTGCCTCAACACTCAGTGAGTCAGGTATTTGAGGCAACACCTTGTTCCAAAATCGATCTAAAATCTGATGAAAACTCCCGTCTCTTACCAACCGAGGGTCGCTGAAGTCAACGCGGTCCCAGTAATGGTTTCGGTACCAGCGATACTGGATGTCTTGGACATTGACGATGTTCGATGGGAATTCCGGTATCTCAGGCTCCAACACCATGTTGAGGTATTTAGCGAAGAGCATGTCACCGTTTTCTTCTAGAATACGGCGTTGTTCTTCGGCCACCTCATTTCCAAAGGAAGTCAAGACACTGCGGGCAGCTATAATGGATGCTTCTGTAGCGCTTGAATCTGACAGTACGGCTTCATGTGGAGCGGCTTTTTGACGACGTACAGATAGGAAATCCATGTAATCATAGAACAATTCGTTCTCTTTGCTTTCTATGATGACGACATCTCCCGTTGGATCCTTCTCAGAGGTTTCAATCACAATGTTCTCTTCAACCGCTAAGAACTCAAAGTACTTGGGGCCGGGCATGACGATGGCGTACTTCCCGCATTCTTCAGCGAGACGGCCATTGAAATGGATGCGCCCATCTAGATCTGCGACCGTCGTGTCCGCGTAATACATTTTATTCCCGTAATAATGAGCGAGATAGATGGTGTCTCCAGAAATGCCGTCGATGGTCACGTCAATACCGTGGCTTTGGGCGTGTAGCGTATCAATGGAGCCAATCGAAAAGGCAGAAAGAAGTAAACAAGCAAATAGGGGGCTCTTAATCTGAATCATAAAACGAGTTTTCATCTGTTTGTTCGAACTTGCAAGTTGTACAAATTTACTCATGGCACGAGGGTGTTTTACAAGCTAATTTCACAAGGATTCTCAACAAATGATTGGCAATAAGCATACCGTTTTTGTGATCGGGGGTGGATGGGTTGGAGCTCCGTTATCTCGAAGTCTATTCCTGGAGGGGCATAGCGTTGCGGTCACCACACGGAGTGAGCAGAAACAAGAGGCCTTTCGGCAGGCTGGTTTGGCGCCGGTATTCTGGGATTGTGATCACCACATGCCGGGTTCTGACCGTGCACGTGCTTTGCAAAAAGCAGGCGCGAATGCTACGCACTGGGTGCTGACAATTCCGCCAAATAAACAATGGAATCAAATTGAAAATGAGCAATGGCACCAAGATGTATGTGACGCTGCAACGGCATCTGAAATCAAGCGTTTGGTTGTCTTTAGTTCGACATCAGTATATCCAGACAAAGGAGTTGTACGAGAACAAGATGCCCAAGCTTCATCCATTTCACCCCATTCTGGAAAGTCACTTTTAGCGCTAGAGCAGGTCTTCGATGCGGCACCTTTTGATGTGGTCATCTTACGCTTCGGCGGGCTGATTGGAGCAGATCGTCATCCTGGAATGAGGGCTTCGCAAAAGGGCTGGAGCAA
The DNA here is from genome assembly GCA_905478325.1 of uncultured Flavobacteriales bacterium. GTDB lineage: Bacteria > Bacteroidota > Bacteroidia > Flavobacteriales_D > Sanyastnellaceae > UA16. The sequence continues at coordinate 33,791 of CAJQIB010000022.1, forward strand.
TCCCAATCGGCGAATGAATGTCACCACACTTGAGGATGCCACCAGTGCCTGCCAGCACGTACTCTTCTCTTCAACAATGAGTGGAGCGTACAATGTTGTCTCTCCAGATCATCCAACCTATTTGGATTTTGGCACATGTCTCGTAGATCTCAATTGGCCTGCAATTCTTGGTCATGCCAAAGAGCAATTGGATGTCAAAGGCAGGACGGTGTCTTCGGAAAGATTGATGGACACGGGTTTTGGTTTTCAAACTTCAGATGTCTTGGGTTGGGCGAAGGCGATGGGAGGCATGCGCAGTCCAATTCAAATCCGATTGAATGATACGAAGCACATTCATGGTGTGTTGCATCAAGCGAACCACTCAGAGGAACCTAAAGATGTAATGGTATTCGCTCACGGATACAAAGGGTTTAAAGATTGGGGAGCTTGGAGTCTAGTCATGGATGCGCTGACCAGTGAAAGGCGTAGTGTCTTTCGATTTGATTTCACCCAAAATGGGATCTATCCAGACTTCCCCAAAGAAATTTTGGACACGCAAGGTTGGAGTCAGAACACCTACCGCAAAGAAGTCGATGAATTGAAGGCGGTTTGTTCTCATTGGCAGGCTCAGGGACACCGCGTGTGTGTCGTTGGGCATAGTCGCGGAGGAGGCATTGCCGCCATAGCTGCACACGAAATGCAATTGGCAGGTGCACCGCTTTTAGCTTGCCTCTTTTGGGCTTCTGTATCTGATTTCGCCGCACGTTTTCCTGAAGGAAAAGAGTTGGATCAGTGGCAACATTCAGACCGATTGGAAATCAAAAACCAGCGAACTGGTCAAGTGCTTCATCATTGTTTTTCGTTTTACGAAGCATTTCAAAAGGAGGCTTCTGCCTTGGACATACAACGCTCTGTCAAGCTTCTTGATTGCCCCGTTTTCATAGCACATGCTGAGGATGACGAGTCGGTTCTCCCTTCAGAGGCCGAGGCGTTGGAACATGCCTCAGGTGCGCAAGTCAATTGGATTAAGAGCGGTGGACATACGTTTGGTGCGTGTCATCCCTGGAACGAACTGGTTTTGCCCATCGCTTTAATAGAGTTAGCAAGAAGAACACGTCTGTTTCTAGATGGTCTGAAATAATGGACAAAAAAAAGAGCCCGCAGCAATGCGGGCTCTTCTTGTAGAAAACAGGGTGATTACTGTTGAACAACGAGGCGCTGCGTTGAACGCAAACCACCATTTGAAAGCTCTACAAAGTAAATTCCGTTATCCAAGTTCAATTCAATGCGTTGTCCACGATCCAAAGAAGTCACCTTCTGGGTGTGCACCAATTGACCGTTCAAGGCGTGAATTTTCAACTGAGCATCAGCCGGCTGGCCTTGGATGTTGATGTAATTCGCTGCAGGGTTTGGTCCAAAGTTGAAGGTCAAGGCTTCAGGAGTAACAATCGTCGAAGGAACTGCAGTCAAAATTGAGACGTCATCAATGAAATACGTACTAACGTTCGTTGCGTCTCCATTTGCGAAAAAGTTTACGCCTCCGAAAGCAGAGTCAAACAACCAGTTGCCAACGGTTACTCCATCCATAGAGAGCGTAATGTTGTCAGAGTCCATGTCGACTAGGTGAGACATCTCGAACCAGGTGTCATGCTCAAAAGAACCTGCAGCAACGTCAACGCCGTCACTGTTTACATTTAAGGTCCCGTCGATTAAAAAGGTTGCTTCAAACGCCCATGCTACACCTGGTTCTTGTTCTTCTTGGACATTATAATATCCAACAAATCCAGAAGGGATGTACATCCAAAATGAAATGTCATAAACGTCCCCGTCTAAACCTGCGATGAGCATGATATCCATTGGACCACCGGTTGCAGCAGTACTGTAGATTTTCATGGAATTCGAACCAGTATGAGCAAGCTCATCGGTGATTTGAGAGTCTTCTTCCGTTTCAGGAGCGTTAGCCCAAGTGGACCAAACGGGACTGCTTGAGACGAAATCGCCTACAGCAAATCCTTCAAATCCTTCCTCATAAAGGACATCCTGTGAAAAAACGGTAACGCTCGTTACCAAACCAGCTAACAGTAAAAAGTTTTTCATGCTTGTGAATTTATCGTATTGCAATATACGAAATGACCACAACAATTCCTTATATGTATGATATCGAACCGAATAACATCGTTAAATTCGTAAAATGAATTGGGAAGGGAACCTGCGTAAAATGGTTGTGAAATGGGGCTCTTCAGCCAAGAACGAAGTCCAATATCGATGGGTAGGCGCAGACATTCTTGAATCGATGCCCCCAATTGATCCGCATCTTTGGATTGGCCAAGAGCTTACACTTGAATTTGAGGGTGTCATTCACTGTGTAGCAACAGGCAAGCGAATTCGAAAGGCATATGGAGAAGGCATGAGTTATGACGCGTGGATCAACGCCCCTCAAGCTGTAGAAAGTGTGTTTAACCCCGAACTGAGTCGCATCCATGAAGGCATAGCTCTTCGTGATCGCGAATGGGAAGAAGCGCACCACAACCAACCACATGTTGTATACATAAGCCATACCAGTGGATTGAAAGTAGGAGTGACGCGAGCGACCAACGTCCCATACCGTTGGATGGATCAGGGTGCTGCGGGAGCAATAGTCATTGCGAATACGCCTTACCGGCAACTCGCAGGTGAATTGGAAGTGGCGCTCAAGACACATATGGCCGATAAGACCAATTTCAGGAAAATGCTCGCCCAAGTCGATTTTGACGCGAAGCTATTGTTGGATGCGCGGGAGGATGCGTTCGAATGGCTCGGGGAAGCGTATGAGAGTTTTTTCGAAGGTGATGCGCCTCCAATGGAAATGATATATCCCGTTTTATCCTATCCAGCCAAAATAAAGAGCATTCGTTTGGACAAGGTGCCAAGCTTCAGTGGAGTCTTATTGGGAATCAAAGGGCAGTACCTACTCTTTGATGAGAATCGGGTATTCAATGTGCGCAGCCATGCGGGATATCGCGTGAAATTGAGCAGTTAATCAATTCAAGCTCGGATCACTCGGGGCATTGGCGATGTGCGCGTAATCAGGCCCCATGCTCCGAATGAGTTCCTTCCAATAGTCCTCATCTTCTGTTTGTGTATTCATGATGGTTTCAATGGGTGCATCCGCAACAAACCAGGACTTGCTCTTAATCTCGTCTGCAAGTTGTCCAGAGGTCCAGCCAGCGTAGCCAACAAAAAAGCGCAATTCTCGATCCGTGATCACACCGTCGGTAACCGCTTTTTTGAGCCAGTCAAAATCACCACCCATAAAAAGGCCTTCTTTCACTTGTATTGATCCCGGAACGTACTCATTGCAGTGCAAATAATACAAGTTGGAGTTTTTAACCGGGCCTCCTAAGCTGATTTTTGCCTGCCAATGGGGCATTTCTTGAAGCAAATCTTGCAAATCGACTTCAATGTAATTGTTCAAGACAAACCCAAATGAACTGTCGCTGTTGTGCTCACAAAGAAGCACTGCCTTTCTTCCGAAGTAAGCGTCCTCTAAAAAGGGTTCGGACAACAAGACTTGTCCGGGCTTGGGTTCTACCGCTGATGCCGGTGTGAATCGAATCATGGTGCGAAGTTCCGACTTTTGGGTCAAATTTGACAGATGGAAATCAGTTCAATTCAACATGGAGTTAAGCCAAGTCGTTCGGCGTGTTGGATACTTGTGGGGTTTTTTGTGTGTTTTTCGTTGGGGGCTACTGCCCAATCAACTGCATTTGGGGAAGATCCCGCAGTATCATTGGAGAACAATGCGACTCCGACGTGGTCGGAGGCGATAGCGGCATTCCAGATTCTTGCCGACGACCACGATGACGCCACGCTAATCCAAGTTGGAAAGAGCGACGTGGGTAGACCGATTCATGCATTTGTTTTTTCACCTGGGGCAGATCAGGTCACCTCTCTGGAAACGCTCGAGTCATTTATGGCTTCTTCCGATGAGCGCATGGCCATGTTGGTAAACAATGCCATTCACCCGGGTGAGCCATGTGGTGTTGACGCTTCCATTGGTTGGATGCGAGAGGTTCTTAGCAATCGCAGCTTGAAGAAGGCATACTTAAATAAAATGGATGTGATCATCATTCCCATGTACAATATAGGTGGGGCTCTGAATCGGAATTGCTGCTCGCGAACCAACCAAGATGGACCGGAAGCTTATGGCTTCAGAGGCAACAGCCGGAACTTGGATTTGAACAGGGACTTTATCAAAATGGACAGTCGGAACGCCGAGGCTTTTGTCCAGCTATTTCATGCGGCCAAACCGGATGTTTTCGTGGACACTCACACGACCAATGGTGCGGATTATCCGTATCGAATGACCTTGATCACCACGCAGGTAGATAAAGCAGGGCCTGTCATTGGGCCGTTTTTAACAAAAGTCTTTGAACCGAAGTTGTATCAACGCATGGAGCAATTGGGAGAGCCGTTGATTCCATACGTCAATCTGCGCAATGAGACACCCGAAAATGGCATCGTCGCTTTTCTTGAAACCCCGCGCTACAGCACCGGATATACCACGCTGTTTTCAACGTTGGGCTTCACGGCCGAAGCACACATGTTGAAGCCCTTTCCTGAACGCGTGGAAGCGACACGGAAGCTTCTACAGGAAGTGGGTTTGTTGAGTATGGAGTTGGCCCGCGAAATCAAACAAATTCGAGCTGATGAGCAGGTGCGGCTTTCGAATGCTCACGACTTGCCTGTTCGATGGACGTTGGACGCGGCCGATTCCACAAAACTTGCATTCAAAGGATATACAGCGAGAAGGGAAATTAGTGCCATCACAAAAAGCACCCGTCTTCGATACGATCACAATGTGATGTGGGAGGATTCTATCACCTATCAGAATTCCTATGAAACGAAGTGTGTGACCATTTTGCCGGAATTTTACTGCATTCCACAAGCGTGGCACGAAGTCGTGGATCGTCTTGCATGGAATGGAATAGAAATGACAGCTTTGACGCGGGACACCGTCATGCAATTGCAAGTTGATTACATCGAATCGTTTGATTCATCCAGCAAGCCCTATGAGGGACATCATGTCAATACAACGGATTCAATCACTCAAGTGGATGAGTGGGTGCAGCTCTATGCTGGAGACTGGATCGTTTCAACGGAGCAGAAGGGAATTCGATTCTTAGCAGAGACGTTAGACCCGCGGGCACATGATTCGTATTTCACATGGAACTTCTTTGATAGTTCTCTGCAGCAAAAGGAGCATTATAGTGGATACGTGTTTGAAGAAACAGCATTCGATTTACTCCAAAACGATCCTGCTTTGTCTGCTAAATTTGAGGAAGAAAAGTCCTTGTTTCCAGAGCGCATGAACACGCCAAGGGCTCAGTTGAATTGGATCTACAAGCATTCTCCGCATTATGAGGGTACGGTCAATCGCTACCCCGTCTTCAGATCCATGACCCCTAGGACTTTTTCGAAATGAAGCCGCTCTGGAATCTTCCTCCTAAGTTCATTAGTACCACTCATAGTTTGGGTCGGTTCTTACGGCGGGACGTTGTTGGCTTGACTCCCGTTCAGATACGGTTGGCTTTGGACTCATTGTCCAGGCTTTACCCAGGGCCTGCTGACGTTCATTTTGCGTATGAAATGATCCAAGAACAGCAAGTGGCTCGCTTAAGACTCAAAAGGGATCAGCCAAAACAAGGCGTTTTCTTTGTTCACGGTGGAGGGTTTGCTTTCGGTTCAGCTAGAACTCATCGCGCCATAGCAAGTGCGCTTACAATGGAAACGGGCTGTGAAGTATGGATTCCAGAATACCCTTTGGCTCCAGAACACCCTTTTCCAGCAGCGTTGAATTCGTTGGAGGCGATGTGGCGGGAATTTAAGAGTCAGTACGACTCTGTTTTTGTGTTAGCCGATTCGGCAGGGGGCAGTTTAGCAGTAGCCATGATGCAAAGGTTAAGCCGCGAAGAACGTCATGAAATTCAGGGGCTGATGCTTCTTTCCCCATGGGTGGATTTGCGATCAAACTCCATGAGTAGCCGAGCGGATTCAAACGCCTGGAGTCCATTTGGTCGATTGGACATGTTGGAATATGCTACGCACTATCTCGCCGGTGCTGATCCAAAACAAATTGAGGTATCTCCATTGCTCGGTTCATTTGAAGCGTTTCCACCAACGTTGATTGAGACATCGGCGATGGAGTATCTGCATCCTGACGCTTGTGCTTTGAAGGAGCGTCTTCTAGCGGAGGAAATTGAAGTGTGTTGGCGAGAAGAGGAAAACGCTTTGCACGGTTGGCAGCTTTTTCCAGATATTTTACCCGAAGCAAAACGATCCGTAGCGGCCATGTCTCAATTTATGGATGAGAAACGCGTTGCAGAACCCAGGCATCAAATGCATGGTTAAGTAGCGTCATGCCTTCATTCAATTCTTCATCGGATATGATAAGAGGAGGGGCGATCCGAAAGGAATTTGGAGTGCTTAAGAAGTAAAAGATGAGCAGGCCGTTTTTTCGGGCATGCTCCACACAAAAATGAATCGCTTCTGGACTCTCCATGTCAACGGCGATGAAATACCCTAGGCGACGCACGGCCTTCACAGCGGAATGTTTTTTGAGTTGATTCTCCAATCGAGCGCCTCGCATTTCCAACGCTTTCCAATCAACCTTTTCAAGCAATCTCAATGCAGCAGCTGATGACGCGCATGCAACGGGATGTCCGCCAAATGTGGTGATGTGTCCAAGGTCCGGTTCATGAGCCAAAGTGCGCATGCTACTGGCGCTAGAAACAAAGGCTCCGAGTGGCATTCCGCCACCAAGTGCCTTGCCCAAACAAAGGATGTCTGGGGTCACGTCAAAGTGCTCAAAAGCAAAGGGCTTTCCTGTGCGTCCGATACCACACTGGATTTCGTCTAGAATGAGCAGAGTGCCCGTTTCATTGCATCGCTTCTCAAGTCTTTTGATCCATTCGATATCAGGAATGCGAATGCCGGCATCCCCTTGGACGGTTTCTGCAATGACGGCCGCTTGTGTGCCGTCGATTGCAACTAAAGCATCCTCGTGATTGAACGGAACAAATTGAACGCCATCGAGCAAAGGTTCAAAGGGCTCCCGGCGATCTTGATTGGAGCTAATACTCAATGCTCCAAAGGTGTTGCCGTGGTAACCTCCTTCCATTGCAATGAAGTTTTTGCGTCCTGTTACTCTACGGGCAAGTTTGAGTGCGCCGTCGATGGCTTCTGCACCTGAATTCACAAAATAAACGGCATCGAGGCTAGTCGGCAACAATCCGCGGAGTCGGCTTGCGGCTAAATCTTGTGCTTCTTGTTGCACTTCACCATACACCATGACATGGAGATGTCGATCGATTTGTTGATGCAGTGCTTCGACAATAGCGGGGTTGTTGTGGCCAAAAGATGAAACGCCAATGCCAGATATAAAATCCAACATTTTGGTTCCATCTTCTAAATGGAAGTAAACACCGCTTGCGCTGCTCACTTTTAAATTCAATGGATGCAACGTCGTTTGCGCCAATCCACGGTGAAGAAAGTCTTCCATCAAGGTTCGTTCACAAACAATTCAAACTCGTCTAAAAAAACCCAACTAGGATTTCCGGCGCCCAAGTGATCCGGAGGTAAATCGCCGAAATGCTTGACTTCAGCCCGCCAATATCGTGCTGTTCTGGATTGCCGACAAACAAATCGATGTGCGACATTCGACTCGTCTTCATTGGATAAGTCGTGGGTGGTCGTTTCGATAAATTCCCATGTTTTACCGTCTTCAGAACAGGAGAATGAGACTGATTGGGGGAGGAAAATCCAGGGCCGTATATCTCGCAAAGCCCCCATTGACATCCGTTGAACCCGTTTTGAACTTCCCAGATCTACTGTGGCAATGACATCCTTTCCCCAGAATCCCTGCCAATCCCCAGTCTGATAGTGGTTGTTCCCATGAATGCCATCAATCAAAGCTTGCGCTCCACCTGCGGCATATTGCGGGTCGAAAGGTTCATTTAAAACCAATTCATGCCGGTGGCTAATCTGGCGCACTTTATGGGCTACACGCGCTGAAGACAAGCCCAGTGCATTTTCACTGAACGCTTCGATACGCTGGCTTGATGTCAACGCGATAGGCTCTGTGTAGGTCTCCCACGGCGCGCTGCAATCGGAAGTATTGATGGCGCAAATACGATAGCGTGTGACCACATGTGGGTCTGGGTTGGTAATTGCAACGCTTGTTTGCATCGCCTGAAACGTTCGCGGTGCATGGATCACAGGGACGCTCACAAATTGGCTGTCGTCCAGTTTTTCTACAGGCCGGTCTCGGGAATCAAATCCAAAGTCACTGATTTCATCTGACCCCATGAAGTTCAATACTCCGCCCTCTAACAAAGACTCCTTTGAAATCCAACTGGCGCTTTTCGCTTCATCATTGAGTGTCCAAGAAGCAATATAGCGTTGCGGATTGTTGAACGAAATTGTTAGTGAGGGTAAGCTGTCGAGCTCATTTGATCTTGGCTGAACGACCGCCCTTTCAAATGCAGGGATTCCAGCCACGATCTGATGCGACCCCGGAGTTACGGGATACAACCCCAAAGCACTCCACACATACCACGCGCTCATTTGTCCGCAATCCTCATTTCCGGAAAGTCCATCCGGTGCATTCGGATACAACTCAGTTCGTATTTGAGTCACCAATTCAGCAGTACGGGATGTATTTCCGACGTAAGGGTAGAGGTAGGCCATGTGATGACTGGGTTCGTTTCCATGGGCATATTGACCAATCATACCCGTGATGTCCGGTTGCTGTCTTCCTGTTGTTTCACTGCTCGAGGTAAACATGCGTTCAAGCATGTGGTAGTACGTGGAGTCTCCGCCCATGAGCGCTATGTGCCCGTTGATGTCCTGAGGTGTGAAAAAATTGTACTGCCATCCATTGGCTTCCGTATAGTTGAAATTCACTTCTCGCGGCTCAAAATCTTCAAGCCAGGCACCACCTCGCTTGGGTTGAATGAAGTTCGTGGATGCATTGAAAAGGTTCCGATAGGAGAGCGCACGTTGCGTGAATCGTTTTGAGATTTTGGTGTTCGCAGGGGCGTTCGTGTCCAATTGTCTCGCGAATGCGGCAATGCAGGCATCATCAAATGCATACTCTAACGTTTTCGAAACGGACTCGTGTTCTTCATCTAAAGGGATGTATCCGTAGTCCGTGTAGGCAGGGAGACCCAAATGTGCGCTGTCTGCAGCTTGTAGCATGGCCTCAAGGGCCAGATTCTGATCAAAGTCCTCAATGCCCCAACTGACAGCATCTTGAATCACGGGGACGCTGTGATAACCAATCATACAACCTGTGTAATTGCCCGCCAATTCCCATACAGGCAGCTGGCCTCCCTGTTGATACATTCTCAACATCGTGCGAATAAAATCACGAGATCGAGCCGGTTCTAACCAATTGAGCAACGGATGCAATGAACGGAACGTGTCCCAGAGAGAAAAAACGGTGTAATGCAGTCCTTCATCCGGACTCAATTGATGGACATCTAAATCGGTCCCGCGATACCGACCATCGACATCAGAAGCCACATTGGGGGTAGTGAAGCTGTGGTACAGGGCCGTGTAAAAGATGGTTCTTTCGTCTTCTGTGCCTCCTTCAATGGCGATGCAGCTGAGCTGGTCTTCCCATTTGGCTTCAGCTTCCTTTCGGTAGTGATCAAAATCGGTGCGCGGTGTTTCCTTTTCCAAATTATTCAGCGCTCCATCGATGTCCACAAAACTGATTGCCATTCGGACATTCAATTCTTCGACCACTCCAAAATCACAGGCAAAAACAGGAATGTATTCCATGGTCTGCATGACCGTTCCGTCCTCCAGTGTGTCAGTGATGGTGATCTCAGAAAGTTGGTCTTGCCATTCAAAAGCGCGATCAAATCGCGCCGCAAAATAAACGTGCTGCTCGTTTGCCCAGTTGTCAGACAATCGGTGGCCTACCAACGTTGAGTCATTGAGTGGCTCAATGCTATAATGAATAAGTTCATCGCGATGCTGCAGGTCGACGAGCAATGTCAGTGTATCGGGTTCTTCAAGTTGATACCGATGAACGCCAACGCGCTCGGTCGCGGTTAATTCTGCAAAGACACCATGGTCTTGAAGCTGAACGCTGTAATACCCTGCATGCGCACTTTCTTTTGCATGATCAAATCGACTCTTGTATCGATCGGCCCAGTTCGAAGCACCAGGCCGAAATTGAGTGCAAGGCATGAATAAAATATCGCCATAATCGGAAACGCCGGTTCCTTGCAGATGTGTGTGCGTAAATCCATAAATCATGGAATCACTGTAATGATATCCGCCACATCCATCCCATCCGTCAAGACGCGTGTCTGGACTCAATTGCACCATTCCAAAAGGAACAGTAGCTCCTGGATAGGTGTGACCATGGCCTCCAGTGCCAATAAAAGGATTCACCGTTTCGTGAAGCGAAGCAGGTGCCGTACCGTTTGAACAACCATTCAAGCCGGCCGTTAGGATCACGAGAAGCAAAACCTGGAATACTCGATGTATCGTATGATTCATTCTTATTGCGTGTTTCGAAGCCATTGATAAGCCGCTTTCAAAACAGGGTCGTCCCCCTTTTGAAGGTCCAACTCTGACCATGAAATCGGGAAGTCCGGTAGAATCGGTTTAGAATCCCAGGCGTGTGAGGAAGAACTGAAATATTGGGCAGTGGCAATGTTGACCGTCAAGCCTGTATGAGGTAAAACACGTTTCACGGGATTTCCAAAGGTCCCCGAAGCGCTACCCATTGGAGATTCGCCAAATGTGCTTCCGCGGCCGCTTTGAATAAACCAGCTGGCAAAGGCAACCGAAGCAGAAGCTGAGAGACCATCCATCAAAAGAGCTGTTTTGCCCGCATAATTCAATCGTTTGTGCGGATGCGATGGGATGTCAAATAAGATTTCTACAGTAGAGCCAATGGGCGTCTCACGCATGGCCTTTGAAAAGCGCGTCATTTCAAGATGCTTACTATCCCGTCGAAGGGGCAGAGCAAAACCGTTTTTGCGGTGCAGCGTTTTGGTAAATGCGCTTTGTCGAATTGAAACCGCATGAGGGAGATAGACGGGGCTACTCGTTAAATATGGAAGAAGCAGTTCCATCAGAGCGACATTCCCTCCCGCGTTGCCTCGGATGTCAATCAATAAAGAGATTGGAGAGTTGAGCTCATCGCGGCTTCGTTTTTTCAACGTTCTAAATCCTTGCCGAAGCGAGCGCTCAAATTGTCTATTCCGATTGGGTTGAAAGGAAGAAATGGTCAGACACGCCACCTCATGATCAATGAATTTCCATTCTATGGACTTGTTCCTTTTCGGCTCTTGTTTGGAGGAATGATCGCGGGTGATGGTTACGGGGTGTTCGATGTGTTCATCCGTAAGCCCTCCCAATTGAACACGTAAGGTGTCGGATGGAGATGATTGGATCATCATAGTAGCCAGGTCATTCCAAAACTTCTCCGCCAATCGAAGTCGTGCTATGGGAGCTTCTCCTTCAAGCGGAACAAGCTGAAGTGCCGTACCTAAAACCATGCGAGCGGATTGGCCGTTTATTCCTATGATCTCAGCTCCCGTTTCGATGCTGCCATTGCCATCGTTTGCGGCGTAAATCCGGTTTTGGATGGTCGTGATTTCAAAGGGCAATACGCCATGCTTCTCGCGCATGGAGTCTGAAAGAGACTTGAGTGAAACACAGGTATGACTGTCTTTCAACACGTTGGTCAAACGCGAAAAAACTTGAGCTGCGGCCAGGTGAGTTCCTCCGCCATTGTACATCGCGTTTCCAGCTGTATACGCATCATTCCAATCCTGCTCGGTGCACCGAGCAAAGGGGGAGGGGTGCATCTCTTCAATCCACTTCTTCAATGTGTCCAAGTCCTTGTGAATGGACTGTCCACTCAAAAAGTCCACACTGTGCCCATTCGCAGTGCTTAGATTTTGACTGGTTCCGCTCAAACAAATCAAAAGAACGCTAGCTAAAATGGTAAAGCGACCAAACCGAGCCGTGTTATATCGTGTTGATTCTAGCGCCATCAATCCTCTTGGTTTCGCATTTTCACCATGGTAAGGATGGTTGCGATTGCAACGCTTTCTCCTGTCTCATCCTGCATTTCGACATAAAATTTTACAATGCCTTTGGAGACATCCTCGGGACTGCGTTTTTCCTGCGCAATCTTTTCCTTCACAGTAAGCTTCACACCCACCGTTGCCCCGGGATAAACAGGTTTTGTAAATCGGGCGGATTCTACACCGTAATTCAAAAGAACAGGTCCCTTCTTCGGGTCAACAAAAAGTCCTGCGGCTTTACTGAGCAAATAGTACCCGTGAGCCACGCGTCCAGTAAAAATGGTTCCTTCTAAACTGGTTTCGTCCACATGCGCATAGAAATGATCACCACTGACATTGGCGAAATTGACAATGTCCGCTTCGGTGACGGTGTGTTTGGCCGTTGTTACCGTATGCCCAATTTGCAAGTCTTCAAAATGCTGCTGAAACAAGTGTGGGTTGGCCTCTATCTGCTGGCCTCCAGGTTGATAGGACTCCGTGATGGCTCCAACCATCGTGGGGGAACCTTGTATCGCGGTCCGCTGCATATAATGGTGTACTCCTCGCATGCCGCCCATTTCTTCGCCGCCACCTGCTCGACCGGGTCCGCCGTGGACGAGTAATGGGAGTGGTGAGCCATGGCCTGTGGACTCATTGGAGCAATCGCGGTCCAGCACCAATATACGTCCGTGCATTGGGGCCGCATTTAAAACAAAGTCGCGAACATCCTCTTGATTGTGGCTTACAAAAGAGCAGCACAATGATCCTTTCCCCATGTTGGCCAATTCAACGGCTTCACCTAAATCGTTGTAAGGCATCAAAGTGCTCACAGGCCCAAAGGCCTCGACTTCGTGACAACGAACGCCATCCAAGGGAGTGTCCATGCGCAATAGGGTTGGTCCGAGGAAAGCACCCGCTTCATTTGTAGCCCCTACAGGCGTTGATTGATCTCGGTATACACAACTGGCTTCGCTTTCTAATTCAGCAATCTTTTGAAGCACCTCTTCTTTTTGAGCCTTGTTGACCAAAGCGCCCATGCGAACGCCTTCTCTTTGAGGATCCCCAATGGTTGTTTTTTTCAAAGCCGCAATTAATGCCTCTTGCACAGGGTCCATTAAGTGCTTCGGAACAAAAATTCTACGAATGGCGGTGCATTTTTGACCGCATTTGACCGTCATTTCCTTCCGGACCTCTTTTACGAATAAGTTGAACTCCACATCTCCCGGCTCAACATGTGGGCCTAGGATTGCAGAGTTTAAGGAGTCCGCCTCCATATTAAAGGGTACAGCGTTCTCAATGATTCTTGGAAGCGCTTTGAGTTTGCGTCCTGTTACTGCTGAGCCTGTAAATGTGACGATGTCTCGCTCGTCTACATGATCGAGTAAGTTTCTAGCAGGACCACAGATTAATTGGATGGCTCCAGCTGGCAGAATGTTGGATGCGATGATTTCGCGGACTACCGCTTCTGTGAGATAGCTCGTTGCAGATGCGGGCTTCACAATCGCGGGGACTCCAGCAAGCCAATTCACGGCCACTTTTTCGAGCATGCCCCAGATTGGAAAATTAAAGGCGTTGATGTGAATGGCCACTCCTTGTTTCGGTACCAATATGTGATGACCGACAAACGAGCCTTCCTTACTCAGGGGAATTCCAAATCCGTCCAACGCAAATGGTGTGTCTCCAAATTGCTTTCTCAGGCTAGCATAACTAAATAAATTACCAATTCCACCTTCAATGTCAATCCAGGAATCATTCCGAGTGGCTCCTGTAGCCCAACTGATTTCATAAAACGTCTCTTTCTTTCTGTGCAGATGAAGCGCCAAAGCCTTGAGCATGCGTCCGCGCTCTTGAAACGTTAAGTTCCTTAAATGGACATTGCCAACCGTCCGAGCATAGTGCATGGCCGACTCCACATCAACCAAGTCCTCATTCAATCGTGCTACGGCATTGCCATGCACGGCATGTAACAAAGCCGTCGAATCCTTCGCTAATTTGGTTGAGGGCACCCACTTGTTGCATAAGTAGTGTTCTAAATGATGGGGGGTGGTAGTCATAACGGGAAACTTTCGGCCAATTTACCACCTTATCGATTCCTCAGAGAACACAACCTTGTATTGCCTACTTCTTGTCCAGGTGCTTTTGCGAACTGATATCTTGGTGTTGTCATTAAAATGCCGTTATTTTGATTCTGTCGTTGAGATAAGCACATACGTCTATGAAGTTCAAATTAAATTCTCTGAGATTATTTTGGGTTTTAGAAACAGTTTACCTTATCTTAGCCTCAATAGACATCAAATCTTGATCAGAAACATCAAATATTTCATTCAAATGAAGAACCTTTTCACACTGGCTGCGGCCTCTTTTCTCGCCTTCGGAGCGAGTGCCAGCAATGTTGAGCTGGTTGTCGAAGCAGTAAACAATGGCGGTCAGGTTGAAGGGAACACGTACCGTGTGTACGCTGTATTGCCTTCTGCCGAGCACTCTTTGCACGCTGTTTTCGCTGACGGCGAACACGTTTTGAACGTAGCAACTACTAGCTCGTTTTATCAGCATCAATACGGAAGCTTTTCTTCTTTGGATGTAAACAATCAAATCGTTGCTTTGGATGCGGGTCTCGCATTTGATAGCTGGGTTACGATTGGCGCAACCAATAGCGACAACAACAACCTATGGACTGTAGGTGTTGACTACAACAACTTCTTGAGTGGTTCTGAATTGACGATCACTGATGGAGCTTGGTTTGTTGTACCTACAGACGTTCAAGCAGCTACTGAAGCTGGTAACCGGGTATTGTTGATGCAATTGACTACAGATGGAACTGCTACAGGTATCTTGAACTTGCAGGGATGGGACGCTGAAGGTGCTGCATGGCGCGCTCACGATCTCACATTCTCTTCAACAGATGCTGAAGTATTCGGTTGCACTGATAGCAATGCTTCTAACTTCAACACGGATGCCACGTACAACGACGGTTCTTGCTTCGGCGAAAACAACGGTGCTACGAACGGTCTGTCTAACATCGACGGAACGACTGAGTGGAACATTTTCCCTAACCCAGTATTCGAAAGCACGTTCAGCGTAAAGTTTGACCGTGAATTGAACTTGGGCGGAGAGAACATCATTCTTGAAGTAACAGACATGGCTGGTAAGTCTGTGATCTCTCAGGAGGTTGCTCAAGAAAACATTGTAGGAGGCAATCGCATTGTTGTCAAGCATGGCTTGGCTGCAGGTAACTACACAGTTGCCGTAAAGCATGCTAACTTCAATGATGCTCAAAACATCGTTGTTTCGAAGTAAGCTAGAGCTTATATCACATTGAAAAAGGGACCTCTATGGGTCCCTTTTTTTTGTGCGAAAAACTCAGGCTAGAAGAAGTAAATTTGGGACAATGAATATTCTATCATTCAAGCGCATCAGTCTTCACGTAAGCTGCATGCTTCTCTTAGCCAGTTGTGTTCATGAAAACACTTCTGAATCCAGTCTAACGGGAGTGCCTATGCTTGGACACGTGGGGATGCGACATGCTGTAGTTTGGAGTCAAGCAACCGATGCTACTGCCATGAAGTTGACTTACTGGGAGCAGGGTCAATCGATGCCCGTCGCACTCGCGTCTTATGGCAAGCGAGATGAATACAACTGTAGTGTATATCAGATCGACGGATTGGAGCCAAATGTCCGCTACGAGGGCTTCATTCAAACCGTGGACGGTCGCAGCCTTTCAGACACGATTTATTGGACCACACAGGAATTGTGGCAATACCGCACCGACCCCCCTCAATTCACATTTGCCACGGGAAGTTGTGCGTTTATCAATGAGGAGCAGTACGATCGCCCAGGCACACCTTATGGAGGGGATTACCAGACATTCAAGTCAATCGCTCGCGAAGACTTTCAGGGCATGCTATGGCTTGGTGACAACGTCTATTTACGAGAAGTGGATGTGTCAAGTAAGGCAGGGTATCGCTATCGATATGAGCAAATGAGACGCCTCCCCGAATTGCAGGGACTCCTGTCTAAGGGAAGTCACTATGCTATTTGGGATGATCACGATTTTGGTCCGGACAATTCAGATGGGTCCTGGTATCATGCGGATTGGGCCAAAGAATCGTTTGATTCATTTTGGGTCAATCCAGGGAACGGTCTGCGCGAAGCTCCTGAGTTGAATGTCGCGTATTTCCAGTACGCTGATGTTGACTTTTTTCTATTGGACAATCGAACGCATCGTGTCAATCATCGCATGGGGCCTGAAAAGAGGACCTTATTGGGAGATGTGCAAATGAATTGGTTGCTGAATGCGCTTAAAAACAGCAGGGCACCTTTCAAAATCATCGCCGTTGGTGGACAAATGTTAAGTGACGTGGCGAAGTACGAGAATTTCGCCCAATTTCCAGAAGAGCGCGATCAGCTTTTGGAAGCATTGAATGAGCTCAGGATTAAAGGCGTTGTCTTCTTGTCTGGAGATCGGCATTGTACGGAGCTGTCTCAGATCGAGCTTCCCAACGGACGGTTCGTTTATGACTTGACAGTTAGCCCGCTAACGAGCAGCAGTTATGACAATACCGAAGAACCGAATTCACATCGGGTGGAAGGAACCGTGTTTGGAAGTCGCAACTATGCATTGCTTGATTTCTCTGGCCCACGGAAAGAGCGTGTATTAAAAATGTCCGTTAAGAACAGCGAAGGGGAACTTCAATGGACCAGGTCCATTGAGGCTGCTAACGGTTATGAATTGAAGCGATGAGTAGAGCTCACCATTCATCATCCATGAGGTAGTCAGTCATCTTGGGGCGCTGATCAAGTTTGATCAAGTAGTTGACTCCTTCTAGCGTAACGCGAATAGCCTTGCAGATGGTCTGCTTTCCTGGCATTTCGAATTCAAAGGTGTCATCTTCATAGCCTTCGGGATACATGGACTCCAGAGCTTTTTGAATAGTCGTCGGTAGCTTTTTGTAACTCACAATTAAGTTTCTCATAGCAAAGGGGATTAGAGGACCCTTTACTGCGACTTGGGTTAAAAGGTTTCGTTTGGCCTATTGATTCCGTTATTTGCAGGTACAATTTCATCATGGAGCATTCTAAAATCGATATTCGAAAGGACTACGCGAAGCAATCATTGAATCGAGAGGATTTAGCCGACTCCCCAGAGGAACTGCTCAAGAAATGGCTTTCCGATGCTGCGGAAGTCGATGCCTTTGATTACAATGCAATGTATTTGTCGACTGTAAATCAAGAAGGAAAGCCTTCGGGCCGGATCGTTTTACTGCGCGGTTTGGAAGAGAGTGGACTGCGCTTTTACACCAATTACACAAGCTCCAAGGGAAAGGACATTGCTGTAAACCCCCATGTAGCTGTTGCCTTTTTCTGGAAGGAACTTGAAAGGCAAGTTCGCATCGAGGGGACGGCCTATCGTTTGACACCCGAAGAGAGTGATGCCTATTATGCGACACGTCCTCGGTCAAGTCAAATTGGAGCGTGGGCATCTCAACAAAGTGAGTCCAACGATCAAGACGATTTAAAACAACGGTTTGAGGCGATGTCGGAGAAATTCAAAGATTCAGAGATCGTCCCTCGTCCGGAACATTGGGGCGGTTTTCGCGTCGTGATCACATCATGCGAATTCTGGCAAGGCCGCCCGAATAGATTGCACCAACGTTGGCTATACGATCGGGGAGAAGCGGCATCTGAATGGAAGGTGACTCCTCTTGATCCCTGAAGATTTATTCAACGCGGACGACAAGGCCTTTTAAGTAAGCGCCTTCAGGGTGGAATGCGCTGACAGGGTGGTCTGCGGGTTGGTGCAAGCGATATAGAATTCGCGCTGTCCGTCCTGCTTGAATGGCTGCCGCAATGACTGTATTCGTAAACATGCGGTCATCCACTGCTTGTGAGCAGGAGAAAGTCATGAGTAAACTTCCAGGCTTCATGGTTTCTAGAGCCCGTAAATTAATTCGCTTGTATCCTTGAATGGCTGCATGACGTGCCGAAGCACTTTTAGCAAATGCAGGCGGATCTAAAACAACGATGTCAAAATCAGCGACCCCGTTTTTGAGGTAATCTAGCGCATCGGCCTGAATGGACTGATGAACATCACTGCTATATCCGTTTTTCGCCACGTTGGCCTCTCCAATTTCCAACGCGCGGGCTGAACTATCTAAGCTGTGGACCTCTGTCGCTCCACCCTGAAGTGCACTCACGGAGAATCCACCCGTATAGCTGAAGGTGTTTAGAACCCTTTTTCCTTTAGACAATTGCCCCAGCAACAGCCTGTTCTCTCGTTGGTCTATGAAGAATCCTGTTTTCTGACCTTCAACCAAATCAATGACATACGCGTTGCCATGTTCTTGCGCATTCCAATTTTCTGGAGCATTGCCATGAACCCACGTGTCTAAGTTGGTTACGTGCCCATTCTTTCGCAAGACCTTTGCGCTTTTGTTGTAGACCCCAACCAAATCATCCTTCAATTCAGCCTTCAATGCCTCAATGATCCATTCCAAAGAATGATGCATTCCTAAAGAATGGGTTTGAACGACTGCTACTCGATCGTAATAATCGACGATGAGTCCGGGGAGACCATCACCCTCTGCATGCACCAGTCTGCACGTATTTTGACCGTCAGAATTGATCAAGCCCAAGTCTTGCCGCACAGCAACAGCCTGTTTGATTTTGTCTTGGAAAAAGGACCCCGTAGGGATGGTTTCGTCAAAGGAGATCATTCTGATCGCAATCGAAGTCCCCTTTGAATAATGGCCATAACCCAAGTGACCACCTTTGTTCGAGTGAACTTGAACCAAGGCCCCATCTAGAATGCCTGCCTCTAAGTTCTTGATGGCACCGCTAAACACCCAAGGGTGGCGTCTTCTAATCCCTTCGTCCTTTTTAGCTTTTAGCTGTATGCTTTTGATCTCCATAATGGTCGCGAAGGTAGTACTCGTTCAGTCCGATTTGGCGGGGAAAACGTGATCTCCTTTGAGTAGAATTTCACCTGCTTCTCGCAATAAGGTGAGTTCCTTCATTTTGAGATTGTGGTCAATCAGCGGGTAGTGCCAAAGCCATTCAGAAATACGAAGTCCCTTCTCTGGAATGAGTTCAACGACACCTTGCAAGAACGAGGCCGCTGAGGCTCTGCAATCGTCGCACATACCGCAAGGCACAACGTCCTCTTCGCCGAAATAACGTTCGATTGTTGCCGCTCTGCAATCCTGGGGCGTCAGATACTGTTCCATGGTCTTCCATTTCACTTGAGAAACCCGTTTTCTGTTCTCGAGCAGTTCCTTAGCAATCGTGAGAGATTCCGCTCGAATACGAGCTGTTTTCCAAGAAATTGATGCTATAAACGACGGTTTCACCAGCTCAATCCAACCCCATTGATCAAATTGATGCAAGGCAGACCGGATTTCAGATTCAGAAAGAGAGGTGCTCCGCATTATTAACGCGAGTGGCCACCTCGATTCTTGCAGTGATTCCTTGACGTGACGAACGAGCCATTGCCCGAGTATGCTTGAAGGGACGGTAGTGTCAATTGTGTTGAGTCCCCGCTGAAGCGCTGTATTGATTGTCAAACGCACATCGTCCGAAGGTGTGTTTTTTTGCCAAGCAATCAGGCCTTCCTTTTGTAAGATCCGCAAACTAGATTCGGTCAGTCGCTGACTTGCTTTTTGCTGGGTACACCATTGACCCAAATGAAAGGGCGTGTTTTCGGTCGGACAGTCTCCAATAGCGACGAATCCTTGATTGGCCAATCCTTGGTATACAGCTTGAATGAAATCAAGCGGTGGGAACTGTAACTCAAGAGATTTTTTGGCATTTTGAATGGCTTCTGAGGAAGGGAATATGGCACATGTAGACGGGAGTCCATCCCGACCAGCACGCCCCGCTTCCTGCACGTAGCTTTCCATGTCTGAGGGGATGTTTGCGTGAAAAACCCAACGGACGTCCGCCTTGTCTATTCCCATTCCGAATGCGCTCGTACAGGTGAGAACTTGTGTTTTCCCCTCCATCCAACGCTTCTGACGGTTTTGCCTTTCACCGGAAGGAAGTCCGGCGTGATAAGCCTCTGCCTTAACACCGACATGGACAAGACGCTCGGAGAGTTGGATGGAAGCTTGGCGCGTGCCGGAATAGACCAGTCCAGTTCCACGCATACGACGAGCGCACTCTAGCAACATACGTTCTGAATCTCCGAGGTTGTAGACAGCGAACATCAGGTTGCTCCGTCTGATTGGTGTCCGAAAAAGAGCCGCAGAGTTCAGAGACAGCTGTTCCGAGATGTCACGTGAGACGTCGACCGTTGCCGTTGCCGTGAACGCGCCCCAAACAGCCTTCGGACACACAGGTCGAATCGCCAAGATTTCACGGTAAGCTGGCCTGAAGTCATGCCCCCATTGAGAGATGCAATGCGCCTCATCTACGGCAATCGTTCGCACATCCATGCGCTCTATGCGTGCCAAAAAAACGGGTGATTTCAACCGTTCAGGCGCGACATAAAGAAACTTGAGTCCTCCAAAAACCGCATTGTTGCTGATTCTGTCGATGTCACCACTGTTTGAGTCTGACGAAATAAAGTCAGCCGCAATTCCCTTTGATTTGAGCGATGCAACTTGATCCCTCATCAAAGCGATAAGAGGCGAAATCACCAAACAAACGCCACCTCGAATCAATCCAGGCACTTGAAAACAGATTGATTTCCCTGCACCCGTTGACATGATGGCCAACGTATCATTGCCCGCGCATAGCGAAAGAATAGGACCGGTTTGATCCGGACGGAATTCAGAATGCCCCCAGTGGTCCTTGAGTAAGGAACTTGCTTGAGTAAGAAATGATGATGAGTGCATTAAAATCTGAATACCTGCTTTACTTGAAAGAATGTTGGGCGAACTTCGCGTCTTTATCGAGAAACAAATGTCATGCGGAACATCGTAACGGGAAACTGGAAGAGCAACAAATTGTGGGATGATGCTGAGAAATTGATGGTCGACGTGGCTACAGGTATCCACGCATCTCAGCACACCGACATTTTCGTAGCTCCACCTACACCATATTTAGCAGCCCTGAAGGCACAATCTACTGCTTTTGTAGGTCTTGCTGGTCAGCAATGCAGTGCGCACAATGAAGGGGCCTTTACAGGCGAGCATACAGCTTCCATGTTGAAGTCAGCGGGTGCAAAAGCTGTGCTTATAGGTCATTCAGAGCGAAGAGGTGCTTTTGGTGAGAGTGACGCTGTTGTAGAAGCGAAAGTCCATCATGCATTGGATGCTGGATTGCTAGCCATTGTCTGCTGTGGAGAAAATCTTGAAGAACGGGATGCAGGCCAACACTTTGAAAAAGTCTTGACGCAATTATCTCACGCTTTTCAAAACATAGATGCGAGCAGAATGCGCCACGTCGTCGTCGCTTATGAGCCCATATGGGCAATAGGAACAGGCCGCACGGCTTCTGCGGCACAAGCTCAAGAGATGCATGCTGCGATTCGCCAGCATGTGGTTGGATTGTATGATGCATCCATAGCTGAGTCCATGCGGATTCTTTACGGAGGGAGTTGCAAACCTTCCAATGCCCTCGAAATATTCATGCAGCCTGATGTCAACGGCGGATTGATCGGTGGCGCATCGTTGAACGCTTCTGATTTCTTAGCCATCGTTGCGGCTTCCAATGAGGCGGCGTCAAAGGAGCAGCAAGGTGGTTGATACGCCAACATTCCTTAGGTTGACGTTGACCTGCAAGCCGCTACTCCCGGCACGAGAGATTGCCGTAGCTTGGCTAGAAACATGTGGATTTGACATGTTTGAAAATAGAGCTGATGGCGTTTTGGCGTATGGAAAGGAATCGGATATTGATCGGGTCGCATGCGCTGATATCCTAACGGATTTGAAAGAGATTGCCGAGATTGAAACAGCCTTTGAATCCATCGTCTCGGAAAATTGGAACGCTTCATGGGAGGCTGACTACCAAGCCATTGATGTCGACGGTTTAGCTCACATGAGGGCGCCGTTTCACCCAGCACCAACTAGCGGGTTGGACTTGGTCATTCAACCTCAAATGTCATTTGGAACCGGACATCATGCGACAACGTGGCAAATGCTCCGAAGGCTTTTGGACGAGTCTGTTGCTGATCAGGTCGTTTTGGACATGGGTTGTGGCACAGGGGTATTGGCCATTGCGAGTCACTTGCTTGGTGCTGAAGCCGTTGTGGCAATCGATATTGATCCGTGGTCTTATGAAAATACCCGCACGAATTACGAGCTCAATGGACTCGATCCTGCAGCCTCGAACGGTCAGGTTCTTTTAGGAGATGCATCCCTACTCGAACCGTGGGAAGGTCGATTTGACTTGGTTTTAGCCAACATCAATCGCAACGTCCTCTTGATGGACATGCGGGCATACGACAACGTTCTCAAACCAGGTGGCCGTGTTTTGATGAGTGGATTCTTCCCTTCAGATTTGGACATGTTGAAAGCTCTTTCGAGCGAGTTGCAATGGAATTGGTTGTCGAGCACTGAGCGCGAGGGGTGGTGCTGTTCGTTGTGGGAAAAGTCACATCCTTGATGCTAAATAACAACCTAGTCACGTTGTAATTTCGTGCCATGCGCTGTTATCAAAAGCCAATCATTTCAACTGCTAAAATGTTTCCGCGTCATGTCGGGGCTTTTGTTCTGCTTGTGATAGCGCTAATCGTGACGGCCATGGGTACGGCCCAGACATATCAAGCCGATTGCGAGGCGCTAGGAGAGCAATTGCAAAGGGAGTTGGAAGAAACAAGCGGGAGCGATGCTAAATGGGCTAAGAAGACGCTGTCGCCCCTGCTTTGCGGCCCCGACTTGCGTTCCTCGCAATTGGATACGATTGCACTGTTTTGCAATGAATTCCAGAAAAAAAGAGTTTCCATGTCAAAGGGAGTATTGAATTACCTCCTCACGATTGAACAGCTTGTGCGTCGCAACGACTCTGAATTGTGGCATACGTGGCATAACGTGGTTGATGCGATGCTTCAAAACAAGAAGTGGAAGAAATCCCTGGCGTCATTTTTAAAAATCAGTCCGGGTTTAATTCGAGAACAAATCCTTTTCGGTGCACCAAGCGGAATCTGGAGACTTGAGGACACAGCGTTTCAATTGAATGTGGATTCAATTCCACAATTGACATTTCAAAACGGCCGTCTAATCGGTGAGGCGAAGGGCGATCGAATCGAAGTGTTGCGAACGAGCGGGGTGTGGAATCTAACGAAGGACCGACTCCAGCTGTCAGGAGGCAAATTGCCTTGGACAGGCACCCGGTTTGATTCTCTTGGGTATTATGCTGAAATGGAGCCGTTTGAATTGAAATTGAAAAGCAGCGGTTTCGTTTGTGATGACGCGGTTTGGCATTCAGACTTGTTGGAAGCGCCGCTCCAAGGAAGAGTCACAGCTAAACTTCAGAATTTTGAAAACATCGACAGCAAAACGTATCCTCGATTTGCGAGTGAGGCAGATCGGATTCGATTGGAAGACGTGTTTGAAGGCGTGAATTATGAAGGGGGCATGGCCGTAAAGGGTGCACGTATATCCGGTATCGGAACCCCCGATTTCCTTGCTAAAGTTGAAGTATTCAGAGACGATACCATATTTATGACCTTGTCGGCGGCAGAATTCTTATTTACCCCAAAAGGATTTTCAACGGCCCACAGTCGGTTGAACTTGTTTTTTAGGAACGATACGATAAGCCACCCTGATGTCAGTGTGCGGCTAGACGACCTGACTGGTGCTTACCGGGTAATGCGTCAAACTGAGGGGCTAGGTCAGCAGTCATTTGAAGACCGTTACCATACGATTTCTTGGGATGTCGATGGTTTTGCATGGAGTCGAAATTCAACAACAATTTCCATTGGCTCCGTGTTTGGGGGAAGCTCTAAACTCGGTGTTTTCGAAAGTAGCACTTTCTTTAAAAGAGAGTCATTTTTGAAGATGAAGGGGATTGGGGATGTACATCCCCTGACACGCGTGAAAAATTTCGTGAAAGAAAACGGACGAAGTGAATTCACTAGCGAAGATTACGCCCGATTCATTCGGATGAGTGAGGTACAGGCCCGCGTAGAGTTGTTGAACCTAGCCAATGCACGGTATGTTTTCTTCGATCCGGAAACTCGGTGGTGTGAGGTCCAGCCCAAAATGCTGTCAAGCATGCGGAGTTTCAGTGGTCGACAAGATTATGACGTGCTGAAATGGGAGTCAATGCCACAGTCTGGCGGCAATGCTGAATTCAGTTTATTGAATGGCTTCATGTCCATTTATGGTGTTGATTATGTGTTTTTAAGTGATTCACAAAACGTGAAGATCTTTCCGAGAAATGGGGAAGTCATCTTGTCTGAAAATCGAGATTTCACATTTGATGGAAGGCTTAAGGCTGGAAACCTCGACATGCAGGGTGAGGGCTTTTCCTTTGATTATGAATCGTTCTCCATTCAACTGGACCAAATTGAGGGCATCAGCATGTTTGTCAATGATCCGGACAACGTGGATGGAAGAGGAAATGCGCGGAAGAAAAGAGTCCGCAGCACATTGGAAAACGTCTCTGGCTCACTCGCGATAGACCATCCCAACAATCGATCAGGCATTTGGTCCGCTAATCACCCCGAATTCCCCGTATTCACGAGCATAGACCAGAGTTATGTTTATTTCGATCAACCCGTGCTATTTGAAGGTGCCTATGAGCGTGATCGGTTTTACTATGCCGTGGATCCTTTTGTGCTCAACGGGCTGGATGATTTGACCGCTGAAACACTTGTATTCCAAGGGACGTTTGTTTCAGCCGGGATCTTGGAGGATCTCAATGAACCTCTTCGCGTGATGAATGACCTTCATTTGGGACTCAAAACCAATACGCCAGCGGAAGGTCAAACGGTGTATGAAAGTGGAGCCCGTTTTTCCAATGGAGTTACCTTGGATGGGGGAGGGCTTCAAGGCGCAGGAAGAATCGACTTTTTGACTGCTGAAATTCACAGCGATAACCTGGTTTTCCTGCCTGACTCAACCATGGGTGAGGCCCAGTTGGTTATCAATCGCAATAGCTCGGCATCCAATGTGCCACGCATAGACAACGCCGACGGCTACATTGTCTTTCGTCCCAAAGCAGAACAACTCGAAATGAGGTCTGGAAAGGAACCTCTAAAGCTGTTTGGAGAACATGTGTTTCTTGAGGGCTATTCAACGCTTTCGAACGTAGGATTGACTGGAAGGGGTGAGATTAACTTTTCCGAAGCGTCTTTGAATTCGAACGACTTTGTCTTTGAAGAACGAGACATTTTTTCTGATTCTGCGGCATTTAAGGTGGCCGGTCGGCCAGGGGGGATTGCAGCCTTTCAAACAAATGATGTTCGTTGTCAAGTCGATTTTGACGAGCGGGTAGGTGACTTCATGCCAAATTCAGGCGAGACCAAAATCGAATTGCCGATCCAGCAGTATATCTGCTATATGGATCGTTTTAGGTGGTTTATGGACAAGGACGAAGTTGATTTAATTTCTGATCGCCAAACAGAGGATCTTCCATTTGACTTTAGTGAAGATCGAGCCATATCCAATTTTGTGTCAGTCCACCCGGAGCAAGATTCTTTGCATTTCTTGAGCATCCGCGCAACGTACCGAATTCAAGACGATTTCTTGCGTTGTCAAGAGGTTTCAGAATTGGCTTTGGCTGATGCACGGATCTATCCTGACAGCCAATTGGTCACCATTCGAAAGGGAGCGAAAATGGATCAATTGAGGCGCGCTCGCATCGTCGCGAATGATGTAACGCGCCAACATTACATTGATGACGCCAATCTCAATGTCAACGGAAGGCTGTCTTTTGAAGGGGATGGAGCCTACCGTTATCGAGAAGTCACTGGGGATACTTCGTATATTTTCATGGACGACATCTTCGTTGACGAATCCTTTCAAACCGTTGCTACAGGGAAGGTTATGGCCCGTGATGGATTTGCATTAAGTCCGGCATTTGGTTTTGCCGGTGCTGTTCGAATGAATTCTTCAGAGCCTAATTTGTGGTTTGAAGGTGGAGTCAAATTATTGAAGCCTTGTGATCAGTTTATCGCTACGTGGATTCATTTTGAATCCTTTTTGAACCCTCTTGAATTAGCGATTCCACTTGAGGAAAACGTAGTCGATCAGGACGGTGACCTGTTATCCTTTGGTCTAATGGCTTCTTCCCGTGCCCCGTTTTCAATTTATTCAGGCTTTCTTGATCCGATGGGAGATGAAACAGACATGATGCTAATGCCATTGGAAGGCTCCCTACGTTTCAGCGATGGACACTATATCATATCATCACTTGAGAAATTTGAAGATCCTTCAGCAAGCGGCAACTTAATAGACTTGGATGCCATACGATGCAACTTAACCGGCAACGGAGCCGTGTCTCTCCCTTTGGACTTCAACTTGGTCACGCATGATTTTTATGGTGATTTCTACCAAGATGGATCAGGCAAACATCACATAAAGGGAACATTCTTATTGGACTTTCACTTCAAAGATGATCTCTTTGAAAGGATGTCAACACAAATACAATCGTGGGTATCCTCGGAGCCATTGGTGTTGAATGAGGCCAATTACGAGCATGCTCTTGTTGAATGGCTAGGTGAGGAGAAGAGCTCGAAGCTGTTAAATGAACTTGCCATGACAGGCCAAATTAAAAACGTTCCTAAGAAGCTCCAAAACAGTTTGGTCTTTAGTGAAATCGATTTGGTTTGGGATGAGGATGATGAGATGTTTGTTTCGAAGGGAAATTTGGGACTCGTCACAATGGGAGAAAGCCTTGTTTTTCAGGAGTTGCCTGGTAAAATTGAATTGATTCGAAGTCGAAGTGGTGATGCCTTTCGGGTATACTTGCACGGAGATGAACAAAACTGGTACTACCTCGAATACAAGTTGGGGAAGCTCAATGTGTCTTCTCCTGACTTGACCTTATTGACCATGATTGCAGAAATCAAAAAAGACAAGAAGGAAGTTAAAGGAGATAATGGCTCTCGATATTTGTATCAATACTTGCGAAATACCATTCGACGTGATGACTTGGTAGACGAATACCGTGATTTCGATTGAGCATGAAAAACGAACATTACCCCATTCTATTTGACCCCATCCGCGTGGGACACTTGACGCTTCCGAATCGGGTCATTATGGGAAGCATGCACACCGGCTTAGAGGAGTCTAAAGGGGGCATGGAAGCTTTGGCAAGATTTTATGCAGAACGCGCTGCTGGCGGCGCGGCGCTTATTGTCACAGGAGGCATCTCACCGAATAGAGAGGGGGTGCTGGGACCTGGAGGTGCGCGCATGCAAAGAAAAAAGCATGCCCAAGAGCACCGCGTGATTGCGGATGCAGTGCACGGTGAAGGAGGTCGGATATGCATGCAAATTTTGCACGGTGGTCGATACAGTTACCATCCTTTCAATGTAGCTCCTGCTGCGAAAAAGGCACCAATCAATCGATTCAAACCGCGCAAACTATCCAATAGAGGCGTCCTAAGAACCATACGTGCATTTGTACGTTCTGCTAAACTGGCCCAATCTGCCGGTTATGATGGAGTGGAAGTGATGGGGTCAGAAGGGTACTTGATCAATCAGTTTTTAGTTGAAGCCACCAATAATCGCAACGATCAGTGGGGTGGCACCTACAAAAACCGCATGCGATTTCCCGTTGAAATCGTGCGTCAAATCCGCGAGGCTTGCGGACCTGATTTTGTCATCATGTACCGGTTGAGTATGTTGGACTTGGTGCCCAATGGAAGTTCTTGGGAAGAAGTAATCCAATTGGCGAAAGCCATTGAAACGGCTGGGGCCAATGTGATCAATACCGGCATTGGTTGGCATGAGGCGCGGATTCCTACCATCGCAACGTTGGTGCCTAGAGGTCATTTTTCTTTCGTCACAGAAAAGTTAAAAGGATCTGTAAATGTGCCTCTTGTCGCAACGAATCGATTCAACAATCCGGAAACATGTGAAATGGCTCTGCGCGAAGGTGTGGCTGATTTGATCTCTATGGCGCGACCATTTTTAGCAGACCCTGAAATCGTAAACAAATCTGAGACCAATCGGTCTGATGAGATCAACACCTGTATCGGGTGCAACCAGGCATGTTTGGATCACATTTTTAAACGTAAGGTTGCCACGTGTCTTGTAAATCCTCGAGCCAGTCATGAAGGAACATGGCCTTTACTAGCGCGTGCCTTGAATCCGCGAAGGGTGGCTGTCGTCGGGTCCGGTCCTGCTGGGCTCAGTGCCTCCATAGAAGCTGCTCGGTTGGGGCATCACGTGGAGCTCTTTGAAGAGTCCGAAACGATCGGAGGGCAATTTAATTTGGCCAAAACGATCCCAGGAAAAGAAGAGTTTCATGAAACTCTTCGCTACTTCCAGAGTATGCTTGCGAAGCTGCAGGTAAAGGTTCATTTGAATCGCCATGTAACTGCTGACGACTTGTCTTCTCAATTTGATTCAGTCATCGTAGCGACCGGTATTCGTCCGCGTTCTTGGAGTATTCCCGGTTTAAAAGGGCAGGGGGTTAGTGTAGGGTACACGGCCGTACTCAAAAGTGAAATTACCGTTGGCACTCGCGTGGCGATCATTGGTGCGGGTGGTATTGGGTTTGATGTCGCCGACTACCTCACCCACGACGGAGACGCCAGTTTTTCAAATGCTTGGGGCATTGACCAAGACCTTTCGTCAAGAGGAGGATTGGTCAAACCGGGATCACGAACATCAAAGCGGGAGGTCCACCTCTTTCAACGATCGAGCGGTAAAGTGGGGGCTCGTCTAGGGAAAACAACGGGATGGATTCATCGC
This sequence comes from uncultured Flavobacteriales bacterium, assembly GCA_905478325.1. Taxonomy (GTDB): domain Bacteria; phylum Bacteroidota; class Bacteroidia; order Flavobacteriales_D; family Sanyastnellaceae; genus UA16. The sequence goes on from CAJQIB010000022.1 coordinate 62,648, forward strand.
AAAACGTTAAAGGATAGAGGAGTTCAAACCCATTCAGACGTGGAGTACCAAAAATGGGACGATGGCTGGCTGTATTTTACTGAGGGCGATATCCCACAAAAAATCAAGATCGACCATGTTGTTGTTTGCGTCGGTCAGGAGGAACGAAACGAATTGGTTGAAGCGATTCGAGAAACGGGAATGGACGTTCACACTGTTGGAGGCGCGCTCAATTCAAGAGGGCTTGATGCTCAACGGGCGATCCGAGAGGGGCTAGAAGCCGCGTATAACGTGTCTCCTTGGAATATTAGTCAGGAGAGCTAATCTGTTCACGATGCCATGATTGCAGCGCTTCAATTGAAGCCTTTGCGACATCATTCATGGATTTGACATTGTCTCCATGGTCTTTTGGATAAATGGGGTCTCCAAAACGAACGTGTATGGGATTGGCTTTCACCCAAATTGATTTGCTAGGAAGCGCTCTTCTCGTGCCGTGTATGTGCATCGGCACAATGGGGACATTGGCCTGAAGAGCAAGATGGAAAGCTCCTTTTTTAAATGGCTTGATTGCGCCATCTATGGAACGCGTTCCCTCCGGAAAGACCAACACAGAAATGCCCAAATCAAGTGTTTTTCGAAGTTGAAAAACAGCTTTTTGTGCTGCTTCCTTGTTACTTCGATTGATGAAAACAGTTCCAACTCGTTCATTTAGCAACCCAAGGATGGGGACTTTCCGTATGGAGTCTTTTGCTAAAAAGACGATGGGGTGCGGAATGGCATAAGACGCCGCGTTGATGTCCAATTGACTCACGTGATTCGACACGAAAATTGCTCGAGAAGGAAGTTCGCTGGGGATACTGACCTTAGAGTGATGGGTGATGGACATCCGGCTATTTCCCGTAAACACCATGATATACTTGCTCCATAGGTTGCTTCCAATCCCTTTGAGCACCCACGGTATGGCCTTTTTCGAAATCAAAGCCACGACCAGGGCGAAGGAACAACAAAAAATGGACCAGAGGAGTACAACAGTGGTCAGAACAAGAGAGTACAGCCTGCTCATGTCATGCGTTCCTCAGTGCCTGGTAAGCCTCTTCTTGCGTTAATTCTTGGATCTTACCCGGCTCTATGGCCAGAGTGTCGAGATCTAAAGATCCAAACCCCTTCCGTATCAATCGAAGCGTAGGGAAGCCTGCATGGGCTGTCATTTTTCTCACCTGACGATTCTTCCCCTCTGTCAGACATACTTCAATCCAAGCGGTTGGAATGCTCAATCGTTGGCGTATTGGAGGGTTTCTATCGGGGAGCTCTAAACCTTCAAGGACTCTAGCAGATGCAGGGCGTGTGGTGTAATCATTCTTTCGAATTGAGATTTCCATGGGCCGTTCAAAAGCGCGCAGATCAGTTTCTTTCGGGTCGCCTTCTACCTGCACCCAATAGCGACGTTCATGCTCGCCTTCCGGGTCCAGCATATCAGACTTGAAGCGATTGTCGTTGGTCAACAGCAGCAGCCCCTCTGAATCGCGATCCAAACGACCAATCGGGTAGACGTCTTTGGGAAGCCCCAATTCCAATTTTAAGAGTCCAGGATGACGTGCTTCATCAGAAAACTGGCTCAAGTACCCGTAAGGCTTATTCAAGGCGTAGTATTGATGTCTCATTGTTCTTGCCATTCAGCTACGAATACATTCGTGCTGCGGGTTCGCCCGTTGTTTCGATTAGAAGAAAATGCCAAATGACGGCCATCAGGCGAAAACATCGGAAAGGAATCAAAGGCAGAGTCAAATGTGATTTGCTCTAGACCTTCGCCATCCAATCCGATCATAAAAATATTAAATGGAAACCCTCCAGTGTGGTGGTTGCTAGAAAACAGCACGCGATCACCATCAGGATGGAAATACGGCGCCCAGTTCGCACCACCCAAGTGTGTCAATTGACGCGCATCACTGCCATCAACGTTCGCAACGAACAACTCCATTTCAGTGGGTTCAACCAATCCTTCAAGCAAAAGGCCCTTATAATGTGAAACCTCCTCAGGAGTTTCGGGACGGCTGGCCCTCCAAATTATTTGACTTCCATCAGGAGAGAAAAATGCGCCTCCATCGTAACCGAGTGTCTCGGTAATCTGAAGGACGTTGCTCCCATCAATATCACAGGTATACAGCTCCAAATCACCACTTCGGGTACTTGTGAAGACCATCTTATCTCCCTGTGGACTAAGGGTAGCCTCAGCATCATAGCCAGCATAGTCTGTAAGCTGATCCAATAAATCGCCATTTAAATTGGCTGTAAAAATGTCATATGCAGCGTAGATAGGCCAGACGTATTCTCCATTCGGGCCGCGCGGCGGCACCTCTGGGCAGAGTGAGTCCTTTTGATGCGTTGATGCGAAGACCACAGAGCTATCTCCGGGCATGAAATACGCACAAGTGGTTCTTCCTTGTCCGCTTGAGATTTGCCTCGGGGGGATCGATGACGGTGTGATATCGTCGTCCAATTGCATGTAGAAAATCTGATCACACCCCGTATTCCAAGTAGGATTGTTGGCTTGGAACACCAGCATTGTATTATCAAAGGACCAGTAAGCCTCAGCATTATCACCTCCAAAAGTCAATTGGCGGGTGTTTTGAAGGTGAGTCTCACCAGCCAAAGACAGGGTGTCCGAAATTGGATTTTGTTGCGATTTGGCGTCGGAATTGACAACAGGCGAATTGCACCCGAAAACAATCAGAATGAATAATACCGAGAAGGGAAGGTATTTAGGGGTCATTGAACGAATTTTGCGCGAAAGTAATACGATATGAATTCATCGAAACATTTAGCCTTGGTTTACATCATGCCAGTGGGACTGTTTTTTTTACTTTGTTGCGGCTGCGGATCAACAAATGAGACTCCACAAGTAATCGAGAACCGCATCATGTCGCATGTCAATGCCCTAGCTTCTCCACTTATGGAAGGAAGGGAGACAGGTACAAACGGTGAAAAAATGGCAGCAGCGTGGTTGGACTCCACGTTTCGTTCACTTGATTTAGTTTCCAAAGGAGACGTAGATGCGATACAAACGTTCCACTACAAACCACATCCGCCAATGCAAATGCATGGCATGGGGGATACGGCCACACTAGGAATGGCGTTGGTTCAGGAAATAGAGGGATTCAACGTTTTGTACGCAAGCAATTCTGCACCTACATCAGAATGGGGTGTGCTAGCCGCGCATTATGACCACCTTGGATATGGTGCAGAAGGTTCTCTTTTTCGAGGTGATCCGAGCTTGCACTTTGGAGCCGACGACAACGCCTCAGGAGTTGCGGCAATGTTGGAGGTCGCGAAGCGGTTTACGCGCAACTCACCAACAAACCCTATTCTATGGGCCGGTTTTTCAGGTGAGGAAAAGGGCCTCTGGGGCTCCAATCACTTTTGTAAAAACGCAACGGTTGGACTCGACTCCATCAAGTACATGATCAACTTGGATATGGTTGGTCGTATGCGCGGAGACACACTCGCAGTTTATGGCACCGGTACATCACCCGAATGGATGGAACTTCTGGAAGCATGCAATTCCGATAGCCTCACGCTTATACCGAGTGAGAGCGGAGTTGGCCCGAGTGACCACACGTCTTTCTATCTCGAGGACATCCCTGTCCTTCATTTCTTTACTGGACAACATCCAGATTATCACAAACCATCTGACACATCCGATAAAATCAACGCTGAGGGCATTCGTAAAGTGGTTGATTTCGTGGAAAGAATCATGCGCTCATTGGATCAAAAGCCCAAGTGGCCGTTCACACCCACCGTTGATCAAGACAAGGACAGCACGCCTTCATTTAAAGTGACACTAGGCGTTATTCCCGACTATCTTTTTGATGGTCAAGGCATGAGGATAGATGGCGTGAGTGCTGGACGGCCAGCGGCAAATGCCAACTTGAAGCGGGGTGATGTCGTCGTTTCGATCGACACGGTCAAAGTAACGGACATGATGACATACATGCAGGCCTTGAGTCTATTCGATGCAGGTCAAACATCGACAGTTGTTGTTAACCGAGGAGACAAAAACATTGCCGTTGACGTAACTTGGGATTGAATTGAACCGTCAGACTTCATCGCTCCAGAATGCTGGAGAGGAAAGTCCGGACAACGCAGAGCGCCGCACTTCTCGAAAGGAAGGCACAATGAAAATTGTGACAGATAGTGCTAAATAAATTGATACCGCCGATGGCTTTCGGGCACAGGTAAGGGTGAAAAGGTGAGGTAAGAGCTCACCAGCAGTAAAGTGATTTGCTGGCTTTGGTAAACCTTGCGGGTTGCAAGATCATGTACACTAGCGTTGAGAGCTGCTCGCTCGAGTTAGGGGGTAGATTGCGCAGATAAATGATGAGGCTTCACTTCGGTGAAGAACAGAATCCGGCTTACACATGACGGTTTTTTCAAGAAGCGAGGGGAATAGACCCCCTCGCTTCTTTTTTTTTTAAAAGACTCATTACTTTTGTAATCTAAATATTTACGTATGAATTTTTCGGACAATGAGCTAGCAGCTATGCGGTTGTTCTACGAAGATGAGAGAACACGTTACAGCGCGCATTTGAGACACATAGACAAGGTCCTCAACAAGCTTCGGGGCAAGAAACTTGAGAATGACAACGGAGTCTTAATGACAAAAACGGGAGTCAAAGCAAAAAAAAGAGGTCCAAAGAGTGTTTGGGGGAAGTTTATCCTTGATCAATTGGAGCAAGCAAACACTCCCTTGTCGTACAAAACATTAGTCAAACGCGGTCTTGAATTCAAAAAACTTGACTTCAATTCTGAAGGTCTCGTTCGTGCCAGCATTCTGAACAGCGCCTTCCGATTGAGGTCCATTCACGGAAAAATCGCAACCGTAGGTCAGTTCGGAAAAAAAGAGAAGTTTTTAATCCTTGCTTCTTGGCTTGACGAGTCTGGAGCGATGTCCCAAAAGCATCAAGACTTCTTTATGAAAATCGCCGGCGGTGCCCCAGAACGAGTTGACGTATCTACGTTGCCCAAGCCGAGATACGATGAAGATATAAAGCCGTTATAAACGGCGTAGAAACGATTCAATCGCCCCCCTTATCCAAGGAATGGATAACGATAATTCTGAGCAGGAACGCGTGTTTCTTTTATCGTTCGGGGACTCACCCAACGCAAAAGATTCAACACGCTTCCTGCTTTGTCGTTCGTACCAGAGCCCCGGGCTCCTCCAAATGGTTGCTGACCAACTGCCGCTCCAGTAGGCTTGTCGTTGACATAAAAGTTACCTGCTGCATTGACCAAACGTTTTGTGGCGCGGTCTATGGCGTAACGATCGTGAGAAAATATAGCTCCTGTCAAGGCGTATTCGCTGGTTGAATCAACGAGGTCCATTGCACCTTCAAAATCATCCGCTGGATACACGTAAATCGTCAACACAGGGCCGAATATTTCTTCCACCATCGTTTTGAAATGAGCGCTTTTAGCAACTACGATGGTTGGTTCAACGAAGTATCCTATGGTGTCATCACATTTTCCACCACACAAAATCTCGGCATCATCTGATTGCTTTACGTAATCGATGTAGCTCTTTATTTTATTGAATGAATTCCGATCAATCACAGCGGTCATGAAATTCTCAAGTTGCTCTGGGGAGCCCACTTTAATCGTCTTTACTTCTGCGACGAGTGATTCCTTAATCTGTGGCCACAGGTTATCAGGGAGGTAAGCCCGGCTTGCCGCGCTACATTTTTGACCCTGAAATTCAAAGGAGCCACGAATCAGGCCTGTAACAACCTCATTGACATGAGCTGAATGGTGTGCCAACACAAAGTCTTTACCGCCCGTTTCACCGACAATTCGCGGATACGTCTTGTAGGTGGATATGTTGTCTCCTATTTCTTTCCAAAGGTGTCGGAACACTGCTGTTGAACCTGTAAAATGCAACCCGCAGAAATCAGGATGCTTGAACACGACATCGCCTGCGACAGGGCCTTCGCAGGTAACCATGTTGATCACACCGTCAGGCAGTCCCGCTGCTTGAAAAACTTCCATGAGGACTTGCGCACTAAACACTTGAGAATCGGCGGGTTTCCAAACCACAACATTGCCCATTAAGGCCGCTGAAGCACAAAGATTCCCAGCTATAGCTGTGAAGTTAAAAGGAGTTACCGCGAAAACGAATCCTTCCAATGGCCGGTATTCTAAGCGATTCCAAATACCTTCTGCACTGTCCGGTTGAATCTCGTGAATTTCCTGCAAGAAATACGCGTTAAACCGCAGGAAATCAATGTATTCACAGGCCGCGTCAATTTCGGCTTGGTACACATTCTTGGATTGAGCTAGCATGGTAGCCGCATTGATCTTTGCTCGGTATGGACCTGCAACCAAATCTGCTGCTTTCAAAAAGATCGACGCCCGCTCATGCCATGGCATTTCGGCCCATAACGTTCTTGCTGCCATCGCCGCGTCTATGGCCTGATGAACATGACTTGCGTCTCCGTAATTGAAATGTCCCAAGACGTGCTTGTGGTCATGTGGAGGGGTCATGGGAATTTTTCGATCCGTTCGAATTTGTTCAGAACCGATGTACAACGGCACATCCAAATCCTGTTGATTGTACAGGTTTCGATACGTTTCTAGCACCTCTTCTCTCTCTGCAGACCCAGGTGCATATGACAATACGGGTTCGTTGATCGGGTAGGGTATGTTGAATCTTCCGTTGGCCATAATGTCTTGATTTATTGTTAATCTGTTGTGCAAAGCTAAGAATCTAGCGCTGCACAAGGGCCTTTATGTCGTTTTAACTTGTGCCAAGGTTAACACCATCATGAAATGGAAAACACATCAGGTTTAAACGGCGTTAGGGAACACAAGCAAAGAATGGTGGACATGCGGAGTTCTGTGTCGTCTCGTCAAGAAGTATCGCACAGAAAGAGGACCTCTCTTGTTTGCGCGGTCGTCTGTTTGTTTTGCGTCATCACTGTTCAGGGACAAGAATGGTCTGAAAAGGACTTGACAAAATCCGTGCATCGTGCTGAGAACACCTTTGACGCGGGTGAGATGAGTCGAGCTTACGGGCTTTTTGCTCATTTGGTCAGTGTGGCAGGAGACCGCCCTTTTCTGCATTATCGTTTTGGCGCAATTTGTACGTTCACTGGCACGCGACTAAACGAAGCTGAGGAGCACTTGGCGTGGGCCAATGAATTGGGAATCCTGGAAACCGAACATGCGGGTGGCTGGTATTATTATACCGGTAAGTTGCGGCAATTGCAATATCGGTTTGAAGAAGCCAAGGAGTTGTTTGATCAAGCCTTGGACGTCGCCTCAGGGGATGAAGAATGGTTGATTGAAGCGAAACTCCGCTTTGGACAATGTGATCACGTTTCCGGATTTACTGGTGAAGTGAAGAGAATCGATCTGATTTCATCATTAGAGAGTCATTCTACTGACTTCTTTCGTCTGTATCAATTGCCTCCAGAAAGCGGTCGACTTCTTGTGACCCCGGAATCTCTACTGGGAAAAGAGGATGTCAAGCGCGGGTATACTTCAATTATGCACTGGTTGCCAGGGCAGCGATTTGCTTTTTTCTCGAGTTATGGAAAAAGGGGAGACACCGGTTTGGATGTATACCGTGTGTCAGTTAGCAGTTCTGGCTCGTATGGCATTCCGGAAAGACTTCCAGAACCTGTGAATTCAGACTTCGATGATTCTCATCCGATTTGCATTCCTTCAGAAGATGCATACACCGATCCGGACCTGCTATACTTCAGTAGCTCTCGTCCTGAATCAATGGGAGGTATGGACATTTTCAAAGTGTATGGACTCTTTACAGGAGAATCTTTGGGAATGGTTGCTCGAGAGACCTTGGAACAATTGCCTTTCGAAATCAACAGCACACGTGATGAATGGCTGTTTTGGTTGGACGAGACAACCAATAAGGGTTGGGTTTCAACCAACCGTTCAAAAGATTTTGAAGGAAAGGAGATTTGGCAATTTGATTGGGGCGATGAAAATGTGGATCCCGTCTCGATTCGGTTTGAGTTGGCCTCAGGGGAAGCCCCAGGTGTTTTAAAGGTGATGGATCAAGAACGAAATGAAGTCATTCTTGAGCACCGTCTTGAAGACGATGATGTTTGGGATCTCATCGTTGGGAGCCAAGCCGAGTTGAATTTTATTTGGCAGGACAATCAGGGGAATACATACCCTTTGGATTTAGCCATTCCTAAAGTGGATGGGGCACACGTTGCTTTGGAGCCTGCTATCATCGTAACCTCTGAGGATTCGGAAGTAAAATGGCAATCAACGCCCGCTACGTTTGTTCCCGAAAGCGCAATTGTTTGGTCCGAATCCGCTTTTGAATCGCGGCACCAACATGGAATGTGGATCCTTGAAGCTTCGAGTGATGAATCGCTTGCTTATCGCGCTGCTGCTGAGTCTCGGAAATGGCAGTTTGGAGCAATGGAAAGCAGTTCCATCCTTTCCTCTAGTTCACCTGCAGAAACCTTTCCCGATTGGTTTGTCCGTGGCATGGCTGATTTAGAGCAAGGTGATTTGGCTCATGTGTTTGAAGAACTTGAGCCTTCCAAGAATGCACGATCTCAAGCGTTGCATCTTCAAAACAAATTGGAGGCCTTATCGTGTTGGGATGCACCCGGGTCCAATGAATGGAAGGCACACGATGCTATCGAACGTTTTGGCGAGCCCGTTTTGGCCTCGATTGCCCAAGAGGCACTTGAGTTGATGGCGCATGTAGAGAGCCAGACACAGAAGTGGGATTCTTTCCTCAATCAGCTCGAACGAAACTTGAGGATCAATCCTGAAAACGAGGCGGAGTATATCGCCTTAAAGATGTATCTCGACAGTCATTTGCAAGCCTATAAGGGAACTGAAAACCAATCAGAAGATCTCGTTCGAAGAATCGATGTTCATTTGCAATTCAATCGTTGGCTTTCTGATGCACTGCCTATCTCAATGATAGACTTCCAGGCTTCTTTAGTGCACTTATCATTGAACCAACAACCCATTGCTCGATCGCTGCGTGAGATGGCTCAAGCGCTTGTTTCCAATGACCAGCCAGAAGAGGCGATAGCCGCATTGCAATCGGTTGTTTGGGAATCCTTGGTTGATAGCATTATTGAAGTGCAATCTTTAGGCGTTTACGATTTACCTGAGATGCAGCCTGCTCAAAAGTGGTTTTTGAGAAGCGGAGGCTTGATGGATGAAATCCAGAATGGAAGGGGACAATTCGATGCTGTTTCGAAAGGCCGTCGAAGCGTTTCCTTGGCTTGGGATGCTCTCGAAGAAGGGCAAGAGAAAAGAGACCTCGTCTATGCCGATATCCAAATGTCTTCTGGAGAATGGTGGGAGAAATTCGGGCCGAATGAAGCAGGCGGGGCTGCACAAGAATTTGAGGGCTATGAACTTTTCGTAAAGGGCAATTCAATGCTCTTGGATCAAGCGCAATTGTATCAAGCTGAACTGGACCAAATACGCCTGGTGTCTGCGAAATCTAAATTGGGAAGAGAAGCTGTTAAAAATGCCATTGCGATGCGTTCTAACATGGCTCAAGAAATGCAATCCATGTTCGGGACGCCTTCCGCGAAATCGAACATGGTGATTGACACTACGCGAGGGAATGGCGGTGCAATCAACGACACTTCAAAAATCAAATCAAACAAATCCCTGAAAGGAACAGATCCTGCTTCCACTTCGATGAGTTCTTCTTCGAAGGAAGCCGCACCTGCCGCTGAAATCAATGAGAGCACAAATGAGTCTGCTGCATTTTTCAGCATCCAGGTGGGTGTGTTCCGCAACCTTCCTGAGTGGTCCTTGCCCGCTGATCAATTGGAAAGTCAGCCAATAGGAAATGGCTTGACGCGTTACATCTATGGAAACTATGCTTCAGAGGCCAAAGCTGCCGAAGCTCTTCATGGCATTGTCAGAACGGTCCCTGATGCATTTATTCTGAGTAGAAACGGGGCGGTTCAAACAAAAGTTCAACGCGTCCCTGCAACGCGTCCCTCCAACCCGACACCTCAGAGCACTGATGCGAGGGGCGGAGAACCCTCTTCTTTTCGAGTGAAAGTGGCTTCGTATGGCCAAACCATGGCTCCCAATGATGTCGCAAACTTATTGAGGCTGGGGAATGACTTTGATCTCAAAACAGAAAGACGATCGGAGCGTACGACATACTATTCGGAGTCTTTCGATTCAGAAATGGAAGCAATTCGTGTTTTGGGGGTTTGCTTGAGCAACGGTTTTATCGATGCCGTAGTTGAGCCTATAGACTAATTTGAATAAATAAGATGACCAAACTACAGATATTCAGTGCTCTCGGCTTCGTCCTCAGTGTTGGAATGCAGCAAGTCCAGTCTCAAGACTTGATTTTAAATGAACTTCAAGCGAGCAATAGCAATGGCGTTTATGACGATTTTTTCGAGTTTGATGATTGGGTGGAAATCCACAATTCCGGTAGCTTACTCAATTTAGCAGGCCATTACTTAAGTGATGATTTGGACTCCTTAGACAAGTGGAAATTTCCGGACACCAATCCTGGACTCACGACCATTTTGCCTGGGGGACATCTGTTAATTTGGTGCGATAAAGACCCCGAGCAAGGGGAGGACCATGCCGACTTTAGCTTGAGCGGTGATGGAGAAACGGTTTACTTGGTGGATACTGATGGCGTTAGCATTTTAGACTCCATTCAATACGGCCAACAACAAAGCGATATTTCTTATGGCCGTTCATGTGATGGGTGTGATGACTGGGTCTATTTCGATGTACCGACTCCCGAGGCAACAAATCAAAGTACAGAACTTCCTGCTTACGTGCTGTACGTGAACGAATGGCAAACGTCCAATGAAACCACGTTGTTTGATGAGACGGGTGAATACGATTCATGGGTGGAGCTCTTCAACCCGAATGATTTCCAAGTCAATCTTTCGGGGTATAGTCTGATTTTAGATTCCCAGTCATACACTGTTACAGGAAACGAGCCGTGGCTCACAACAGTGGATGCCAATGGATTCCTCGTATTGTGGTTGGATGGGGAAGCGAATGAAGGGGCGAATCACCTGGGGATCTCTTGTCCAATTGCAGGAGGGAATCTTCAATTATTGGGATCGGATGGATCGTCAATCGATGAAGTCGAATGGGATACCACTACAGCATCGAATGCTAGCTATGGTAGGTCACTCGACGGAAGTCCCAGTTGGATTGAATTCACAACGCCGACTCCACGCATAACCAATTCTCTCCAAATTATACCTGGGGGCATGATTGTCATCAACGAGGTATTGACTTGGAATGTCATTGATATTCAGGACAATGCAATGGAACATGAAGACTGGATTGAATTGTACAATGCAGGAGACGTCGCTATCGACATTGCAGGCTATTACGTTTCAGACCGCATTGACAACCCTCAAAAGTGGATGGTTCCTGTAGGAGTTCCGGACTCTACCGTCATTCCATCAGGAGGCTTTGTCTTACTCTATGCTGACGACGACGACGATCAAGGGTGGAATCATATGAATTTCAAATTGAACAATGAAGGGGAGCATGCAGCCCTGAGGTCCCCTGACGGCTTTACTGTATTGGATTCACTGGACATTCCTTTATTGCCTGCAGATGTGTCGTGGGGTAGAGTGTATGATGCTCAGGTGCCCTGGATTGAGTTTGAGACGACGACTCCCAATGCTACCAACGGAACCATGGCTGTATCTCATCATATGGTGTCAAGCGAGTGGCTTCCATATCCGAATCCTTCTAAGCCAGGAGGCACAATGGAGTTCCTAGAGGCCGGTTTTCTGTACGATTCAACGGGTCGGCTCGTCCAATCGTGGTCCATGTCTAGCGTGCAGCAATTACCCAATTGCGAAGGTCTATTTCTTCTTCAATTGGAAAACGGTCATTCGCACCGCATTCTGTTGTCAGAATAGTCAGAAGGGATACTAGACATTAAAAAATAAAGCCTTACTTTTGCCGTCCTTAAAAGGAGATCGCAGGGACGCGATTTATTTCAACCCTTCCACACTGCAGTCCCAAATGTGGAATACAAATCAACTGGGAAAGCCATGAGCGAAGAAACCCAGAAGCCTGAAGAGGGAGCCGAAGAGGCAATCCCCCAGCAAGAAACACAGCCGTCCACCGACGCTGTAGAAAACACCGCAACCGAAGCAGAAACTCCTGAAGTTCCTGCTGAAACTGCTCCTGAAGCTGCTGTCGAAGATGCCACCGACGTGGCCGTTGAGCCAGCACCTGAAGTCATTGTCGAAATCCTAACCGAACGTCCTGCGCTATCTGAGCCAGGTGATTTTGACTGGGAATCATTTGAAGCTGCTTCAGATGACTATTCCGCAGATGACCGAAAGAAGCTTGAAGATGAGTACGAAAACTCACTAACCCTCATTAAAGAGAAAGAGGTAGTTGACGGAACTATCGTGAGCATTTCTAAAAAGGAAGTAGTCGTCAATATTGGCTACAAATCCGAGGGCATCGTTGGTGCCAGCGAATTTCGATACAACCCAGAACTCCAGATCGGAGACGTTGTTCCCATCTTTGTTGAGCGCCAAGAAGATAAAAATGGCCAGTTGGTAGTATCTCACCGAACTGCCCGCATCTTCAGTGCTTGGGACAAAATCAATGAAGCCAAGGAAGGAGATCTCATTATTCAAGGTGAGGTCAAGTGCCGTACTAAAGGCGGCTTGATTGTTGATGTGTTTGGAATCGAGGCTTTCTTGCCTGGATCTCAAGTAGACGTCAAGCCTATCCGTGATTTCGACATTTATGTTGGAAAGCAGATGGAATTTAAGGTTGTCAAAATCAACCAGGAATTCAAAAACGTAGTTGTTTCTCACAAAGCATTGATCGAAGCTGAGCTCGAAGAGCAGAAGCGCGTCATTATTGGTGGTTTGGAGAAAGGTCAAGTTTTGGAAGGCACAGTCAAGAACATCACATCATATGGTGTGTTTGTGGATTTGGGAGGCATCGACGGATTGGTGCACATCACCGATATGTCTTGGGGCCGCGTCAACCATCCAGAAGAGTTGCTTGAACTCGACCAGAAACTCAACGTGGTTATTTTGGACTTTGATGACGAGAAGAAGCGTATTGCTCTCGGCATGAAGCAGTTGACTCCGCATCCATGGGATTCAATGACAGAAGACCTTGTTGAAGGTGGCCGTATCAAAGGAAAAGTTGTCGTCATGGCCGATTATGGCGCATTCATTGAGATTGCTCCTGGCGTAGAAGGTTTATTGCACGTTTCTGAAATGAGCTGGTCACAGCACCTCAGAAGCGCACAAGACTTCTTAAGCGTTGGTGAGGACATCGAATGTGTGATCTTGAACATTGACCGTGATGAACGAAAGATGTCTCTTGGACTGAAGCAATTGAAGCAAGACCCTTGGGCTGAAATCAATGACCGTTACCCACTCAATTCGAAGCAAAAGGGAGTTGTCCGCAACTTCACAAACTTTGGTTTGTTTGTTGAATTGGAAGAAGGAATCGATGGTTTGGTTCATATCTCAGATCTTAGCTGGTCCAAGAAAATCAAGCATCCTTCTGAATTCTGCAGCGTAGGCGATGAAATTGATGTGATTGTACTTGAATTGGATCAGGAAAACCGCAGAATGAGCTTAGGCCATAAGCAGTTGGAAGAGAATCCATGGGAAGTCTTTGAAACCATCTTCGCTGTGGGATCCACTCACCAAGGAACGGTTCTTAAAGTTGAGGGCAATCAATCATTGGTCTCTTTGCCATACGGTTTAGAAGGCTCATGCCACGCGAAGCATCTTGTGCAAGCGGATGGCACTTCAATTGCCGCCGACGGCACTGCTGATTTCGTTGTTCTGGAATTCAACCGAAACGCCAAGCGAATTACAGTTAGCCATACGCGCACATACGAAGAAGCTCCCGTTGCTACTGAACCAAAAGAACGCAAGCCGCGTCCTGCAGGAACAGGTGGAGGAGGCAACCGTATGATGAATGAGGTGAACTCAAACGTAGAGAAAAGCACATTTGGTGATTTGGACGTATTGTCTGCTTTGAAAGAGCAGATGACTGACGGTCCAGTTGCTGAAGCGCCGGCGCCTAAGAAGAAGTCTAAAAAAGCCGCTGAAGTTGAAGCCGTCGTTGAACCTGCAGCTGAAGCTGCCGTAGAGGAAGTAACGGAGACAGCTCCTGCAGAAGAAGCAAAGGAAGCAGCGGAAGAAGAGCCAGCTAAAAAGCCAGCAGCTAAAAAGGCCGCAGCCAAAAAGCCAGCAGCTAAGAAGCCAGCAGCTAAGAAGCCAGCAGCTAAGAAGCCAGCAGCTAAGAAGCCAGCAGCTAAGAAGCCAGCAGCCAAAAAGCCAGCAGCTAAAGCAGACGAGTCGCCAGAAGGCGAATCTGAATCCTGATCATTTCGATGATTGAAGAAAAAGGGGGAAGCATTAGTGCTTCCCCTTTTTTGTTTCACGTATCTTTGCGGCCGATGGATTCGCAAGTCCTCATTGATAAAGCTCTCTTTGAACGAGTCGTTGACCGCTTAGCGCATCAGCTTCTAGAGCATCATGATTTCTCAGAAACTGATTTGATCGGTTTGCAGCCACGTGGATATATTTTGGCTCAACGCATCCAGCAAAGACTTGAAGAGTTGGTTCCGAATTTGACCATTCAATGCGGGGCTCTTGATACGACATTCCATCGCGATGATTTCCGCCAACGTGAAAAACACATCACGCCAAGCTCGACTCTCATGCCTTTTCTTGTTGAGAATCGAAATGTCATCCTTATTGATGACGTTCTGTTCACAGGGCGTACGATCCGTTCAGGATTGGACGCATTGATGGCACATGGCCGACCAAAGGCCGTGCAATTACTCGTGCTGATTGATCGACGTTTTCAGAGAGAGCTACCTATAGAGGCCCAGTTTATTGGCAAGTCAGTCGATAGTTTAGACATGCAATATGTTTTCGTGGATTGGGGCGACCTACCTGGATCAAGTCAAGTTTTGCTATTGAACGAAAAACCTGAATGAACCAGCTATCAACAAGGCACCTAACAGGCATTCGCGGATTGACGCGGAATGATTTGGAACTCATTTTCAAAACAGCCGAAGGATTCAAAGAGGTCATCAATAGACCGATTAAGAAGGTGCCCTCGTTGCGAGATTTCACCATTGCGAATCTGTTTTTTGAAAATTCCACACGGACCCGGTTGTCATTTGAACTCGCTGAAAAACGGCTCAGTGCCGATGTTCTTAATTTCTCAGCGAACAGCTCTTCCGTTGCCAAGGGAGAGACTCTGGTAGATACCGTAAACAACATTCTGGCCATGAAAGTGGACCTCGTTGTTATGCGACACCCACATCCTGGGGCCGCAAGTTTCTTGGCAAAGAAAGTGAAAACTGTAGTAGTCAACGCGGGAGATGGAACACATGAACATCCTACGCAGGCCTTACTTGACGCCTTCAGTTTACTTGAAAAGCATGGTGATGTCTCGGGGAAAAACATTGCCATCGTAGGAGATATTCGGCATTCACGAGTTGCGATCAGTAATATTCTTTGTCTAAAACTACTAGGGGCTAACGTCCGTGTATGTGGACCGAAGACGTTGATACCTAAACACATCATGTCACTAGGAGTGGAGGTCAGCCACAACTTAGATGAGACTCTGCAATGGTGCGACGTTGCAAGCATGTTGCGAATTCAACTCGAAAGACAAGATGCGCATGCGGTACCTTACTTTCCTTCCTTGCGGGAATATGCCGCCCAGTTTGGCTTGAACACTCACCGATTGCAGAAGTTAGATCGTCCGATTACCATTATGCACCCCGGTCCAATTAACCGAGGTGTGGAAATCACAAGTGATGTCGCTGACAGCCAACATTCCATCATCTTGAACCAAGTGGAAAATGGAGTCGCTATCCGAATGGCTGTACTTTATTTACTATCTGCTCAAGGATGAATGCAAGCCTTGACAGTTCTTCCTATATTTACCCCATTAGTCACGATTCATGAAATTCTCCACCGAACTCCGCGATCACATCGCCATCGTTACTTCCCATGTTGAAAAGCTGGATGCATTGCATGCGCCAGAACTTAAAGGGGAGCTCCTGCGAATAGCAAAAGAGGGGTGCAATCGCATCATCTTGGACATGACGGAATCGCGTTATTGCGACAGTAGCGGTCTCAGTGCGGTCTTGATCGGCAATCGACTGTGTCGCGATACCGAAGGGACTTTTGTATTGAGTGGATTGCAGCCCTCCGTAGAGAAGTTGATTCAGATTAGCCAACTTGACAGAGTTTTAACAATTACTCCCACATCTTCTGAAGCCTACGACTATGTCGTCATGGAAATGACCGAAGGCGAATTGGGAAAGAATACAGATAAAAGCACATCATGAAAACATTCCATTACACTTCATTCATGCTGTTGGGCATGTTCTTTTTCGGAACAACTTCTTTCGGACAATGTGATCCTGATTTTGATTTTGGCGAAGCACTTTGGGGCGCGTCACCAGACGCTTCCATAGGAGAACAATTTGACACGGCTTACGTGGGCACTCCTTATGTAGATGTTTTCCATGTATTGGTCCCTACAGATGCATCTGCTATTGACCCTGCTTTTGCGCTACCATTGGATTCAGTCGTTTTAGTCGCTACTAGGCTTGTTGACACCATCTCTTTAGACACGCTTTCTTTGGAAGATGTTGGTTTGTCAATCATTTGCAACAACTTAGGGACATCACCGAATGCGTGTACGTTGATTGCAGGCCAGCAATACTGCGCTTCAATAGAAGGCACTCCAACAGGTCCTGGTGTGTATCAACTCAGCTTAGACATCCAAGCGTATGTGACAGTATTCGGCATCGCAGTGGCACAGCCTTATCAGTTTAGCGGATACATCATGGATATCGTTGGTGAAGGAAATCCCGATGGTATCGTTGAGTCGGTGGTAGACCAAATTTCATGGTTTCCGAATCCTGCAGATCAAGGTTTTCAACTGACCCCCATGAATGTGGATGCCACAATTGAAGTCCGAGATATGTCAGGACGATTGGTTCTTTCTACGCAAACTTTTGCGCAGAACCAGACACGCATTGCCACGCAAGATTGGAATACAGGCATCTATTTTGTTACCTGGACGTCCGATTTCGAGCGCAAAACGTCTAAAATGGTCGTTCGTCACGACTGATTGACTTAGCGATTCTTTTGGTGAGGTTTGATGTGACGATACTGGGGTGTGGGGCGGCTACTCCGACACTGCGCTACCAGCCTACGGCACAAGTTTTAAATATCGAAGAGAAGTGGTTCTTACTGGACGCTGGAGAAGGCGTTCAAAAATCATTGCGTTCTCAACGCGTTCCTTTCCAAAGGATAGAACGGATATTCATCTCGCACATGCACGGTGATCATGTTCTGGGATTACCCGGTTTGATTGGAAGCATGAACCTTTTAGGTAGAAAGAAGCCCTTAGAACTCCACGGCCCGGCGAATTTGGAACGGTGGTTGATGGAAGGATTGCGACTCACAGAAACCCATCTTAAATTTAAACTGGAGTTCGTTACTAACGATCCTAAGGGACTTGTGACTGCATGGAACGAAGGGAATATAGAGGTTGTTTCAGCTCCTGTCAATCATCGCATTGAAGCCTATGGTTATCGTTTCAATTGGCATTCAAACACCAGAAACGTTAGAAAAGAAAGCATTGATTATCTCGACTTAAAACGAAGTGAGATTATCAAATTGAAGCGAGGAGAAGATGTGCTAAGAGCGAATGGAGAGCATGTGCTCGTTGAGAGCGTATGCTTGCCCAAAGTCCAAGATGTGTCTTACGTATACAGCGGAGACACCACTCCGTGTGATAATTTAATTGCTTTGTCCCAAAACGCGAACCTCTTATACCACGAGGCTACTTTTGATGAGTCATTAAAAGCTAAAGCCAAACAAACAGGACACTCTACTGCTTCACAAGCGGGAATCACTGCCCGTGAAACGGGTGTGACGCAGTTGCTCTTGGGGCATTTCTCAAGTCGCTATCGGTCTTTAGACCTCTTGATTGAAGAGGCCTCACATGCATTTCCTCGCGTAGAATTGGCTGAAGAAGGACGTTGTTATGCGGTTCAGGCATATCTGTAGAATTTTAACGCGTGCGTTATTTGGAATGATTCCATATAGCTATCTTTGCGACCATGACTACAACGTCTATTTTAATTGCCGACAGCAGCCCGTTATTCCGATACGGACTCAAAACGGTTCTTGAGAAGGACACCCGCTATGAAGTTCTGGGTGAGGCCGAATCTGAGGAGCAATTACTCGACTTGCTCTCAGAAAAGGAGCCCGACCTAGTTGTTATGGATTGTTTAGCCTCGGGGTTCTCCATTGACACGGTACTTCAATGCGCCCGTGCCAATCGAAAGACTCGAATGATTGCTATTACAGCATCTCAAAATGGCTTAACCATCGTTAATGCCTTACGAGCGGGAATTACGAGCTACATCAAAAAGGACTGTAGCATGGCTGAAGTGTTAGAAGCCATTGAGGTTACAGGTCAAGGAGGTACTTTTTTTTGCGGCCAAATCCTCGATGCAATTCGAAGGGAAAGCATAGACGTGAGCGACCTCGACCTTGTGGATCTAACCTGCGACCCTGTTGTGTTGACTCAACGAGAAATCGAAGTGCTCATTCTCATTTCTGAAGGAATGACAAACATTCAAATTGCCGAGAAATTGTTTCTAAGCAACCACACGGTGAACACGCATAGAAAAAATATCATGTCAAAATTGGGCGTGAATAACACGGCGTCCATGGTCATGTATGCTGTCAAATCAGGTTTTGTCAGTCCGAATAAGTTTTTGTTTCAGCAATCCAGCTAATTCTCGCATTTCTATTCCTTATTCACATCAGTTGTTTTTCTGCATTTGGAACATGGAATTCAAAACGCGACCTTTGCCGCAAATCTGAATGAAAGATTGACAATGATTGAAACCACGCCCTCCTTCGATATTTTTCAAACAGAGACTACACGGTTGGATCAAGTCGTCTTTGATGACCTTGAATTTGGAAGAGTCTTTTCGGATCACATGTTTTTGATGGAGTACGAGGACGGTGCTTGGAAGAAGGGGAGGATTGAACCTTACGGACCCTTTACCATGAGCCCGGCATCAATGGTCTTTCACTACGGTCAAGCCATTTTTGAGGGCATGAAGGCCTACCGCCAATCCAACGGCGAAGTGTCATTGTTTCGTCCAGGCATGAACATCGCGCGATTCAACAAGTCTGCCGTTCGCATGTGCATGCCAGAGATACCTGAGGACTTGTTTATGGAAGCTTTGGCAGCTCTTGTGAAGTTGGATTCTGATTGGGTACCAAGCGGTGCAGATGCAGCCTTGTACATCCGCCCTTTCATGATAGCTACAGATGCCTTTGTTGGAGTCCGAGCGAGTGAGAAATACGCATTCAGTATTTTCACATGCCCAGTGGGTGCTTATTACAAGGGTCCCGTGAAAGTAAAAGTAGAGACATCGTTCACCCGGGCAACACCTGGAGGTACAGGTTTTGCTAAGGCTGCTGGCAATTATGCGGGCTCTTTATATCCATCACAGCAGGCACGTGAAGAAGGATATGACCAATTGATATGGACAGATGCCGTCGAACATAAGTACATTGAAGAGTGCGGAACGATGAACGCGATGTTTATCGTGGATGGAGTCTTAATCTCACCTGAAACCAGTGACACCATCTTAGATGGCGTTACTCGAAATTCTGTGCTTACTGTTGCGAAGGATTTAGGTATTCCAGTTGAGATCCGCAGGTTTTCAGTTGTTGAGCTTCAGGAAAGTCTGAACAACAATGCGCTCACAGAAGCCTTTGGTGTAGGGACTGCCGCTACCATCAAACCCATGTCTGAAATTGGAATTAACGGAAAACGCTATCCCCTGAACAATCCTGACAATTGGAAAATTGTTCCATGGTTACTCCGTGAACTTGATGGAATACGAAGGGGGTCTATTGACGATCGATTCAATTGGAATATTCCTGTATAACACATTGAACACTAGCCAAAAAACTTCGCGAGACTTCTTACGAATGACACGCGCAGTTCGCGGGTTTTTTGTCGTTTTCTTTTTGGCGTATTTCAGCTCCATGGCTGCACAGGCCCCACACACCTCAGTCGGAGTGGGAGCGACCCCTATGGCTCTCTCAGGTGATTACCGTGCTCTTGGCTGGAATCCAGCTCATTTGACGTTGTCTCCTATGAATTCAAATTGGAAATCTGCTATCTCCGGATTAGAAGGCTCCATCTCCGTTAATTCGACCGTTTTGGGGAGGGAAGATCTTTGGGATGACATTTTGAATCGGGGCATGAATAATGATGCTTGGACGGGGTTAACGCCCGGTGAATGGGTCAACCGATTGTCCAATGAAGAAATTCAAGTAGATGTCAACCTCATGACTGCTGGATCTGCCAAGCGCTGGAAGTCCTGGGCTGTCGCATACGCATCTCGAAATGTGTTTTTTGCAGAATCGTATTTCAGTCCCTCCGTGACTTCATTGCTCATCGAAGGAGGAGCATCGAATCTTTTTGAGTATTCCATTTTGGGCACAGATACCGTTATCAATAACGGGGGCTGGAGCACGGATGATTTAGCCAATATTATTGGAGGGTTGAACACGAATGGCGAAACATTATTGTCATCCATTTTTCAAGACTCAAAGCTTGGGTTGTCCTGGCATAGAACCCACGAATTGGGTGTGTCGAAGCAATGGGGTACTGAGCGCGGATGGTCAATTCACACGGGCATTGGGGCGCGACTACTGTTGGGTAATGGGTTTTTTAGCTTGGCGAGTGTAGACGGCGAATTGGATGCTTTTGGAGCATTTTCTGACGGTTTTAACATTGCTAAATTGGACTCAATCAACCTCAATGGTTCACTCCTGAGCAATGTCAGAAATTGGGCCCCCGTTGGTCAAGGGTGGGGTGTTGATGTTGGTGTCGCATTGGCATTTTCCGAAAACTTTTGGGCCAGTGCTTCCATCACGGATTTGGGTTGGATGGAGTGGAGAGGAGAACGGTATCAGCTGGATGATGCCCTGACAAACACATGGAATAACGTTGCGACCAATCCCAATGAATGGATTGACATTATGCAGCTTTCTTTGAATCCAGGAACATGGTTTGCAAATGGCACATCAGAAACCCGAAGAGTCAACAACGGAATGGGTTTTCATATTGGCGCTGGAGTAAAAGTGGGTACGCTGTTGACTTTTGCAGGAGATGCTTCATTTGACAACCCAGAGTTGGTGGGCAATTCAGGAACACGATTCGGACTGAGTTGTGTCGTGGGTCCTGTGGATTGGTTGCGATTGGAGACCGGTATTCGCAAAGTCGGTGATGAAACAATTCGGATCCCCGCGGGTTTTATCCTGAAGACAGGGGCTCGCGGTCTTGAAATCGGACTTCAAGCCTCAGACATCATAGGAATATGGAGAAATTCACAATCGGAATTGGGAGCGCGTTTTTGTTTCTTGCGTTGGGTGTGGTAGCCCCGCGTGTGTTTGGAAACGTGCAACAAATCGAAACGAGGAGCCAGGATACGATTCAATCGAAAACAATGGAAATGCAGACGATAACGCTTGGTGCTGGTTGCTTTTGGTGTGTCGAAGCTGTCTTTGATAGGATTGAAGGCGTGGAATCCGTGACTTCCGGATATATGGGGGGACATGTCAAAAACCCGGCTTACCGTGAAGTATGCAATGGCACTACGGGGCATGCTGAAGTCATTCAAGTTTCATTCAACCCTGATGTGGTATCGCTCTCCCTTTTATTGGAAGTCTTTTTTGCAACGCATGATCCAACAACCTTGAATCGACAAGGTGCTGATGCAGGAACGCAGTATCGTTCTGCTATTTTCCATCATTCTGCAGGGCAGCTGCCCATCATTGAACAAGCGGTTATAGCAGCATCAGGCCAGTGGTCTTCACCAATCGTAACGACCGTAGAGGTCGCTTCACCTTTTTATGAAGCGGAGGACTACCACCAAAGCTATTTTGAGTTGCATGGAGAAGCACCCTATTGCCAAGCTGTGATTGCCCCCAAGATGAGAAAGTTCACTGAGAAGTACTCATTCTTATTGAAGAACTAAAACCAGACTACTCGGCGTTCTCAGCCTTTTGGATTTCCAAATCGAGCAAGGCTTCAATTTCTTTAAGCGATTGCTTTGAAATCTTAGCATCCAGTTTAGCCTGCTTTTTCATGTGTCGGTACATGCTTGACTTTTTGATTTCAAAAGCAACGTAAACAGTATATGCACCCGCTTCCGTCAGGTACTTTTCAGAGCCTAAATTTCGCAAATCCGTCAATTGAGTCCGCGTGATTTCTCGAGCCAACGTCTCAAATCGCGCCATGGCATCATCCACGTGTTCCCCCGTTACACTGCGCTGATAGTCATCCGTTACAACCTCGAAATGTGTTTGAACTTGTTGAGCAATGGATTGACGCGCTTTCAATTCAGCCTGGCTTTGAGCAATCCCATCCATTTTACTAGCTCCTTTTCCTACACCCCGGTAAAAGCGTGAATTGGATTCATACTTTGAGCCAGAGAAAGGCTCCTTAACTGATTTTCCTAATGGATTGTTTGCACACCCAGTCAACATGAGCAAAGAAAATGCCAATCCAAAAAGTGATATGTATGTACGCATGTGTGAGTTGTTAATGTTGGACTCAATTTGCTTCGAAGATGCGAAAGTCATGCCAAAGTTCTATGTAAATTTGTTTGAATCCGATTCATTCATGTTTCTGCGTAAAATCACTTCCTACGTGTTTGGCTTGTCACCCATATTAATTGTCACCTTTTTGATGGTGTCGATGGGACAGAACGGACTAATATTTGCGAGCAATATGTTTGATGACACGGAACACTTATTGAATACCATGGAGAACACTCCGACATATACCGTGCACAAGGCATCGTCCCGAGGTCATGCCGATCACGGCTGGCTCAACACGTATCATTCATTCAGTTTTGCGCAATGGCACGATCCGTCTAGGATGCATTTCGGTGCGTTACGTGTCTTAAATGATGATTTCGTCTCAGGTGGGAATGGGTTTGGAAAGCACCCCCATGACAATATGGAAATTGTCAGTATTCCTTTAGAAGGAAGTCTAAGACATGACGACAGCATGGGCAATGGTGCCGTGATTGCGAAGGGAGACATCCAAATCATGTCAGCGGGGACAGGGGTTCTCCATTCAGAGAAGAACCAAAGCAGCACTGACCCAGTGAAATTTCTACAGATTTGGGTCTTTCCCAATCAAAAAGATTTGCCCCCACGGTACGAACAAGAGACGTTCACAACAGAAGATGAGCACAATCAATTCCGTTGTGTGGTTAGCCCTTCGGGGGAAGAAGGAGTCAAAATTCATCAAAATGCGTGGTTTTATTTAGGCTCTTGGGATCAAGGGCATTCACAATCCTATGAACTAAAAACGAACGGACAGGGAGTCTATCTTTTTGTTTTAGAGGGCACCATTGAAGCGGACGGTCATGTTTTGAATCGACGCGATGCATTGAGCATTTCAAATGTTGATCTTGTTCAATTGAGTGCTTCGTCTGACGCACGGTTTTTGCTCATGGACGTTCCTATGCAATGGCAATAGTCTCATGAACCTGATCCCTCAGAAAATCAAGGAGCGAGTTGCGCAGTATGTCTTGCAATTCAGCCCTCAAGTGGACCGCTTGCGTAGCGGCTCTTCTTTGCGTCAAATGGAATCCATGGTCCTTGTCTATGCGGATCATGATGAGGCCAAGTATAAACTCGTTCGTGACATTGCCACTTACATCAAGAAAGAATACGGGGTGAAGCGCGTGATGCGCGTTGCTTACATCGATGAAGAGAGCAAATTCATTCCTGCATGGCATCTTCGGAAATTGGAAACAGATTACTTCTGCAAATCAGACTTGAATTGGTTTGGAAAACCCGTGAGTAACGTCAATCCGCTGCTGCAAGAGCCCTTTGATGTTTTGATTCATTTCGATCCCGATTCTTCCGTTCCTTTGGATTTCTTTGTCATGGCATCCAAAGCCAAGATGAAGGTTAGCAATCATTCCAAGATGCGGACAAAGGACTACGATATCCTCTTGCCTACAACAAAGGGAGATAACTGGAAACAGCGAAATCATCGCATCATTCAATTTTTAGCTGAGTCCCCACTTTCATGAATACTGAAATGACATCGACCCTTCGAGGGCAGGGCGTATCACTCGTCACACCATTCAATGCTGCCGGAGAGGTGGATTTTCCGTCTTTGGAAAAACTCGTAAATCTGTGTGTGACGGAAGATGCCGATTACATCCTCGCATTGGGCCCAGCTTCAGAATGTTCGCTTTTAAATCTTGAAGAGCAAAATCGAATCCTAGACTTTGTCGTTGAAATCAATGGCGGCTTTAAGCCGATTTTTGTGGGAATAGCCAGTTCTGACACGCGATCAGCAGTGCAACGAATAGCGTCCATGCATCTTGAGGGTGTGATGGGAGTCTATTGTGCGGCATCCAATCCCGTAGCTTCCTCTCAATCAGGTCATATTGGACATTTTCGCTCCATAGCAGAAGCATCTAAGAAGCCCATTTTGATCCAAAGCCCCGGAATCAAGTCAGGCCACTCTATGACTGCAGAAACGATTCTCACACTTGCCAAAGAACCCAATGTGGCTGGAGTGATTGAATGTTCCGGTGATGTTGCATTGAATGGTGAACTGCTCCGAAATCGGCCTGTTAATTTCTCGGTTTTGTGCGGAAGAGATGTCATGGCCTTGCCGCTGCTCGCGTTAGGAGTCGACGGAGCCGTTACTAGTCTCGGAAACGCCTTTTGCAAATCTTGGGGAGCCATGACCCACCAGATGCTTTTTGGATCAGTGAACGAAGCTCGCGTCACGCACCATGCGTTCGCCCCATT
>CAJQIB010000023.1 GCA_905478325.1 uncultured Flavobacteriales bacterium
AATACATCCACCCCACTTGGTAGTCCTTGAAAAATCTAAGGTTTTCCAATTGCGACGGCTTTTGCTTCTCAACCACCCGATCCAATGCACCTTCAAATTGACGGACAAGTCGGACATCCTCTGAAGATCCCGTTTGATTCGCACGTCGTGTAGCCGATCTGATCTGCGATTCGAGTTGACTTCGCTGATTGTCTAACCCCGCAACATATTCCTTCCCTCGACTGAGCCCAGATTCCAGTGCATTGACAATGTAACTCGACAAGGTTTGAACCATCGCATCGTCCGTCAGGGGCGCCCGATTCATCTGACCGGTCTCCGGATTTCGAACCAAAACTTCTGTAGCAGATGCCACCTCAAAGTTCTCTTCAAAACGCAGTCCGTATTGCTTGAACAATCCATTCAACGCCCGGGTCAATTCGGCCTTTGTCATCCCCCCTTTCAAATAGGCCGTCGCCAGGTGCAGTTCAAAGCCATCGCGGGACATCAGTCCTTCTGCTAACGGGCTCTTGAATGCACTAATCTCGTTATACCCCTTGTAATTGCTCCAACTTTTATATGCCTGAACGTGATTCCCTTGCGTAGAATACATCCGAGGAAAGAGCATGGTATAGCGGGAGTCAAAATTGGGTTTGCTTCCTTTTTTCTCTCCGCTGTCAACATATTCCTCGACAATCCGCATGCGATCACTGCCATTTTCAGTCATCCATGAAAGAGCCCCTGATTCGGAACGAAATGACTTGACACGCACGTCACGGCCTCGTTTTTCGTACACGCTAAAACTCTTCACAAAGGTTGCGCGGCCGTCGGAATACGGTATCGTCATGTCCGTCGGAGAGCCCCAAAACTGACCGGTCGCGAGCGGACGGTCCCCATACTGCTCTCGATTCAAATAGGACACCAAGGCAAACAAATCTTCTGGATTGTTTTCATCCATCGGTGGGTTGGCGGCACTTCGAATGACAATAACCGCAAAAGTGGAGTACCCAATCAACACCATGGTCATGCCCAAAACAAATGCATTGCTCGCCCACCAGCCCTTCTTCTGCGTCCACCAAATTGCCGCTGTTAGCGTCGTAATGAGGAACACGGCATATACCATCACACCGCTATTAAAGGCCAAACCCAGGTCGTTCACAAAGAACAACTCAAACTTACCCGCCAAATGCACTGCGCCTTTGATGATGCCTTCTTGAATAAATGCGAGAAGGCCAACAGCGATGATTCCCGTTATGACCAAGCCCTTCCAAGAGAACGGATATTTCCGGAAATAATACACCAACGCAATGGCCGGAATGGCCAGCAAATTCAAAAGGTGAACCCCAATTGAAAGTCCCATGAGGTAGGCAATGAGGATCAACCAACGCAAATGTCCTGGTTCGTCAGCCACATTCTCCCATTTGAGGATGGCCCAAAACACGAGTGCTGTGAAAAGGGACGATAACGCGTAGACCTCGCCTTCAACCGCGCTGAACCAAAAACTATCGCTAAAAGTGTAGGCCAAAGCACCTACGGCTCCTGCTCCGAGAATAGCCCACGTTTCCGACTTGGTTGGTGCCACCCCTAAAGAGGCGACCATCTTCTTCGCCAAATGCGTGATGCTCCAAAAAAGAAACAAGATGGTGAACGAGCTGCTCAACGCCGATAGCAGGTTGGCAAAGGTTGCCGCATACTCGGTTGGACTGAAGATCATCAGGAATCGCGCGAGCAACATGAAGAATGGCGCCCCAGGAGGGTGTCCAACCTCCAGCTTAAACGCCGACGCGATGAACTCGCCACAATCCCAGAAACTTGCTGTGGGTTCAATGGTCAGGACATAGACGATTGTCGCCAAGGCCCAAACTCCCCAACCCGTGATCACATTCAATTTTTGGTACTGCATCGAACTCAGAAATTTCCTTAGTTGAGAGGCGAAGTTAACAAGCAAAGGCGACCAAAAGTGATCCTGAAATCAACCTTTGTTCGCCTTCGAATGCGAATAATCAAAACAAATCGACTGCGTTGGGTTTTCAGTCTGCTACCAGCACCCGAGATCGGTAGGTTGGTAAACCCTTTTCAACCCATGAAATCGTGTAAAATCCCGCGGGCCAACCGGTGACCTCTAGCGTCCCTCCAATCCCTTGAATCGCCTCTTGATGGATCAATTTTCCATCCAGAGAATGGACACGAATGTCTCCATTAAAGGTTTCTGATGGCAGCGTCCAATTGACCGCATTGATCGCTGGGTTTGGCCATACATGAACGAGCGAGGAAAGCCCTATGCCTTCTTCCAATCCCGAGTCTACACTGCAATCAGGAAGCAATCCGAAGTCGTTGTAAACACCGTTTTGAATGTC
This sequence comes from uncultured Flavobacteriales bacterium, assembly GCA_905478325.1. GTDB lineage: Bacteria > Bacteroidota > Bacteroidia > Flavobacteriales_D > Sanyastnellaceae > UA16. The sequence continues at coordinate 2,334 of CAJQIB010000023.1, forward strand.
CACCAAAATGAGAGAAGTTTCGTCATCCAAGAGTGCCTGAATGACAAACGCCTCCAGCCCACTTCCTAGAGGAAACTCAAAGGTCGCCGCCACCTCAAAGCACGCTGCTGGAATGCATGCAGTCACCGTATCCGAAACACTGTCGAATTCGTCCCAATTCAAATTCAACGACCACCCTTGGACCTCCCAATCAGCAATCGTCGCGTTCAGCAAAAGTTCAAAAGCCCAAAACCCTGCCTCTGACCATTCCGCATTGAGGGCGAATTGAACCTCTTCACATTCAATTGGAGCCGTCTCCAACTCAATACAGGTTTCGCCTCCATCACACGCTTCCCAATCAGAAAAACCGATGCACATGGATTCGATGGAAGCCTCCTCGTTATCCCAAGTCCAAGCAAACGGGTTGCCTGCTCCGACATTTTCACCTGTGGTCCACCAATCTACCGTTCCTTCCCACAATGCGCCATCGGAGTCGACCGCTGAGAATAAATAAACACCGTCTGCCAAAGCCTCCCAGACAATGGACACCTCACAACCATCGTCACCACAATCTGGACAAACCTCTACGTCATCACCCGCGCCGTTGGGGCAGTCTTCTGTCTCATAGCCAACGGAAAACACATGGCAGTCATCATCCGGTGCCGTATAGAAAAACTCGGCTGTATTGACCTCGTAAGGCTCACCGTCCAATGTCCAAAAGAGCTGAGCGTCTTCCGGAAAGTTTAGCGCCTCGACCAAGAACTCATTGCACTCGAGCGGATACGCAACGGCCTCTATGTCGCACTCCATCTCGCCGCACCCTTCGATATTCATCTCCCACGTATACACCTCCCCTTGGCACGTTGCAGAATAAAACTCAGCCGTCACAACATATTCCCCATTTGACGGAAACTCATAATCAAAATAAATCCCAGCAGTCCATTCAATCAATTCCCCATTCACGGACCATCCAATCTCCCAAACATTTTTGTCATACAACCAAAACAGCGCATAGCATCCTCCGAGGTATTCAACTTCCGTGAAATCAGGGTCTGGACAATCACTGCTTTCCATGTTGGTGTAGCATGCCTCCATTCCATCGGGACAGGCATCGGTGAACACCTCGACGCAAACACTCCAATTCGGATTGAAATCAAATCCAGCTTCAAAGGTCAATCCATTTTCGCTCGTAGGAGGAATCACCTGACCATCAATGTACCACTCAATCACGGCGCCTGCTGGTTGTTCAGGAATTTCAAAGGTGTACCACATTCCATTCGCACTTGACACGTCCATTTCCAATGTGCACTCCGCTTCACCGCACCCTTGCACGTCGACTGTGGTGGTCAGATACACTCCCATTGGGCAATCGAATGAGGTGAAAAAAGCTGTAACCTCATACGTTCCTGTATTCGGAAAATCATGGACATGGAAGTGTCCTCCTTCGACCGATTCTTGGCCATCTCCAAAGTTCCACACCACATTCTCACCTTCTTGGAAGCTGCCAATTTCAAAGGCCCACGTGCATCCTTCTCCGGCTTCAAAATAAATCACTTCGGGGCAATCAAATTGCTGGGCATTTTCGACACAAAATTCCGTCACCCATTCCCCTTCTCCTGCTCCTTGGTCCCAGTCTAAAATCATGATGTAGTCAGACTGTGCCAATTGGACTTCCAAGGTGTTTGGGCTAACACTCGATCCCGAAATCACCAGGGTGTAACAGCCCGCAGGAAGACAAAGTGGCGTGACGACATCATCTGATGTGACTTCCCATAAGCCGGACTCCACAAGCTCACCCATTGCCGCATTGATCTCGTATGCCACGTTCAACTGGGCAATTTCACCTCCGCTCGTATTCAGAGTAATGAATTCGACATTCGCGCATTCTTGGGAGAAGCCGAGTACCGAAGCGCAAATAAAAACCAGCAGCGTAAATAGTCGTGTATTGGTCATCGGAATGAAGCTTTGATGAGACACATATAAAACTGCGGATTTGCAGCAAAGGTTGCACGCTCACATCCGAAGACCTTGCTTCAATCTAACCCCTTGTCAATCAACAAACCGTGGGTCTGTATCCATCACCTCACCACAAGCATCACACGTTCTCAGTGATTCGTTGCCATAGAACTCGCGGAATCGCGGAATGAAATCCTTCTCAATATTCTCGAGTTTAAAAAAGGTCTCATGAAGCGGCTCATTGCAAGCATCACAAAACCACATCAACCCATCTTTCATATCCGAGTCTGCCCGCTTACGTTCAATGACCAAACCCAACGAACCCGCATCCCGCATGGGGCTGTGCGGAACATTTGCAGGATGCAAGTACATATCACCCGGTCCTAGTTCCATATCCACTGCCTGCCCATCCTCCTGGATGCGGACCGTAATGTTGCCTTCGAGTTGGTAAAAAAGCTCCTCGGTCTCGTTGTAATGGTAATCCTTGCGCGCATTCGGGCCGGCTACGATCATGACGATGTAATCACCGCTTTCGACGTATAGGTTCTTGTTCCCAACAGGCGGCTTGAGCAGGTCCCGGTTCGATTCGATCCAGGCCGTTAAGTTGAATGGTTTTGCAATCGGCATGGTGTGAATTTAAGCAAATTCCTAAGACGATTTTTTTAGGCTGCGCTAGGTCGGCTCACCAAGGCAACACCGGCAAAAATAGCCAGTGCACATGCGCCTGTTACCCAACTGAGATCGGCCGTGTAGTCCGTTCCGCCGGAGGAAGCCAACCACCATGAAAATCCGGTTGCCAAGAGAGGCTGTAAATAGACATAAATGCTCACCACCGTGGGTTGCACATGCCCAAGCGCATAAATATTCAACAGATACACCATGAAGGTCGTCGCCAAGATGACATACGCCAAGCCCTGCCAATGAATCGTTTCAAACGCCGACCAATCAATGGCTAAAGCTTGCTGGCCACCAATGGGAATGACCCACAGAGCGCCGAAGAGAAACACCCAGGAAATCACCGTGAGCGGTTTGTATTTGGACATCAGCGGTTTGACAAGAACCAAGTAAAAACCATAACTCGTTGCATTGATCAAGATCATCAGATCGCCTTGCCATGATGTGTGGATATTGGCTTGATTCGCACTGAAAATGAGCAATGCCACAGCCCCAACTCCACCAATCGCAATGCCCGTCAACTTGCGTGCTGTGATCGCCGTACCGAGCAAGGCTGCCGAGATCCCCAATACCAAGATGGGGTTCACCGTCATGATGATGGACGCGTTGACAGGACTGGTGACATTCAATCCGTTGAAAAACAACAGCTGGTTGACCGCGACCCCCGTGGTGCCACAAAGAAAAAGTCGCACCAAGTCCGACCGGTCCACGGACTCCCAACCTCCTTTCAATCGCAGCAAACCCCGTAACACCCAAAACATAGCCCCTCCGCCGACAACGCGCAAAACGATAAAGCCACTGGGGCCAATTAAGTCGGGCATGAGTCCTTTTGCGACGAGGTAGTTGCCTCCATACGTGAATGCAACCACCAAGAGGGCCAAATGAGCTAGGAGGCGGTTCATCGCAGTCTCTAGGCCGTCATTATAGCCTGAGCTGCAGATACCGCGACCTTTGCCGATCCCGCATGAACCGAATCAGCAAACAAGAAGACCGGACGCTTTAGGAAGGTGTATTCTTCGAGAATCAACCGGCGATAATCCGACTCTTTCAACTCCTGGTCAGCGAGTCCCATGGAGCGAAATTTTATGGCGCGACGAGAGAAAACAGCCTCATACGATCCCGCCAATTCCGCCATGCGGTCCAAATCTTCGGCCGCGATGCCTTCAGACTTGATGTCGATGACCTCACATCCATTAGCCACTGGCTGAAGTTCTTCAAAAATCCGAACGCATGTTTTACACGTCGGAAGGGTGAATGCTTTTTTCATGATACGATTGATTTTTCCATGGAATCAATGAGCTGTTGTGTGCCGATTTCCCAATGGTGTTGATTGTCGATGATGACATCGGCACGCTCCTTCCACGGTTCAATGTATTTCAAATCCGCGGGGCGCACATGTTGTTTCCATTGATAGCGCACCTCTTCCTCACTATAGCCCCGTTCAGATCCATCGCGGTCAATGCGCCGTTGCAGTCGAACGTCTTCCGGTGCATCTATGAATCCGAGCACATCCACCCGACTCAACATCTCTGGATATGCCATGACGAACAGTCCTTCTACGACCAGCCATTCAGAAGAATCAATGGTAATGTCTTCCGACACCATGACTTCTCTATTGTAAGTATACGTGCTCAAAGAGATGGACTCTCCTCGCTTCAAGGCATCAATGTCACGAATGAGATCCACGTGATTGATGACCTCGGGCAAATCAAAATTCGTTTCCCCATTTTCATCCACAGGAAGTTCTGACTTCGGGCGGTAATAATCGTCCAAGGAAAGAACGGCAACACGCGCGTTAAAGTGGTTTCTCAATGCGGCTAGCACAGTGGACTTCCCTGAGCCACTTCCTCCAATCAGCGCCAAAATTTTCATGTCTTTGAAGTTTCTTGAAGTAAAAGTGAATCGGAAAAATCTCTGCCATTGGCCAAACGCGGAGGCTTGTTTTGTCCTCCCAAACGCCCCAAGGATTCCATCGCACTGTGGAAACCGCCCGTGATCACTGAGGTTACGATCGCAGGACGTAAAACGCCTCCAGAAATCAAATCCTTATAATACGGATTGCGAGCGATCATCGATTGGTCAATGGATTTTGCAAACCCCACAGCATCCTGGGGTTGTTCCGCAAATTCAATGAACCACTCATGATACGGCAAGCCAGAAAGAGGATTGACTTGCGGTGCAACGTGAAATTCCGTGACGAGTCCGCCCATCTGCTCCATCGCATCCTTGAGCGCGCCTTCCACCTCTTCCGCGATGACGTGCTCTCCAAAGGCGCTCGTAAAGTGTTTGATCCGGCCCGTGACCACGATGCGATGAGGCTCCTTCGAAACAAACTTGATGGTATCGCCGATATCGTAAGCCCAAAGCCCTGCATTGCTCGAAACAATCAACGCATATTGCACGCCCAATTCCACTGTTTCCAAGCCAATTCGTCTTGGATTCTCCTCAAAATATGAATCAACCGGAATGAATTCAAAATACATCCCATCGTCCACGTTGAGTCGCAGTCCTTCCGTATCCGTGCGGTCTTGGTACGCGAAGAAACCCTCTGAAGCAGGAAACAACTCGATGGATGGAATTTCGGCTCCAATCAATTCTCGAAACCGCGCGCGGTAAGGATCAAATGCCACGCCTCCATAGACAAACAACTCAAAGTTGGGGAACACTTCGCGCACCGTTTTCGCCCCTGTCACTTCAAGCAATCGCTCAAAATAATTCTGCACCCAGGATGGAATACCACTGATCAAACGCAAGTCTTGATTTCGCGTTTCCTCCACGATGGCATCAACCTTCGCCTCCCATGGTTCAATGCAATTGGCTTCAAACGAGGGCAATCGATTCGCTTGCAAGTATCCGGGAATGTGGTGGGCTACAATGCCACTCAACCGCCCCATCTTGATGCCTCCCGATGTCTCCGTCAATTGAGGCGACCCTTGTAAAAAAATCATTTTACCATCCAAGAATCCTGAATTCCCGGTCTCTGCGATATACGCAAGCAATGCATTTCGAGCAGACCCCAGGTGATTTGGCATACTATCCCGGGTCAGCGGAATGTACTTTGCTCCGCTTGTGGTCCCGCTTGTCTTACAGAAATACAGCGGCTTACCGGGCCACAAAACATCTTTCTCACCCCCCACCGCAAGGTCCACCCATGGCTTCAGAGCTTCATAGTCTCGAACGGGAACGGCTTTTCGAAAATCCTCTTCAGACATCCGCGGGTTCAATCCATGGTCGATGCCAAATGCCGTTTGCTGCGCCTTTTTAAGCAGCTCCTTAAGAACGAGCCGTTGTTTTTTGGCCCCATTGAGGGCACGGCGGTTCTCGCGTTGTGCAATTCGCCGTGCAACCGGCTGGCTCAATTTAGACTTCAACGACATGCCACAAATTTACTGCCTCCCCTGCTCAATTCACCGTGCATCTGCCATGAAAAAAGGGCGCCCCTTTCGGGACGCCCTTTCTTTTCGAATTCAATCGACTCGTGCTTAACGAACAATCATCTTCTTCGTCAAACGCATTCCATCCGCCACTAAAGTGTACGTGTAGATGCCGCCTTGCAATTGCGCTACCTGGTAGTTCATGCTATGCGTTCCAGCTGGAAGTTGTCCTTGCTCCATGCGATCGATCAATCGGCCCTGCAAATCACGGATCTCCATGGCTACGTTGCGCGACTGCGTCAACTCAAATCGAATGGTTGTGCTACCATTGGTTGGGTTGGGTACATTCTGGTGCAACTCAATGCCGTTCATGTTGGCAATTTCATCTACACCTACGCGCTCAGAAAGAATCAATCGTATGGCTGGAGTTGCTGTTTGTGATGTAAACCACACCAAGTCGCCTGCTCCAGTAAAGCTGTAATCTCCCGTTGAATTGTCCGTATCTGAGTTAGAGTTACCGGCAACCGTCAATTGCGCCTCGCTCTCAAACTCCGAAATAACCGCAGCGAAATAAAAGTCCGTATTGGTTAATTCAATGGGGTCTTCAAATGGCAAGTAAACGATGTCACTGTTGCCAAGACTGTTGGGAGTCCAAGCGTCGTCATAATCCCAATACGTGCTCTCAAATGGTGAGTCTGTCAAACCGACCGCTCCATCCAACGTGTAGAGTCGTGCGTCGAATTCCAAATCACCGCCTCCCGCATCTGGACCGAATCGAACCGTAATCCCGTAAGCAACCGATCCTTCATTGTGCATGTGGTAGTAGTTGCCATATCCACATGGGTTAAAGAGGCCGTCAATGTCCGACTCACCAGGAGCGAATTCAACATCCAAATCACCTTCGTCATCATGGCCATATTCATCATCGCTATAGATGATTACTTTGCTCATGATGTTGTCTTCTGGGGTAGCATCTGCGTTGGCAGAGCCAATGGTCGCTTGAACCACGTAGTTCCCTACTTCAGAAGGTGCCCATCCTGTTGCAATGTAAACGGTGTCCTGTGTGTTTGCAGGACAATTCACAGCATTGGCAAAACTCAATACCGTTCCGATGTTTTCAGTTGTTGTGCTCAAAACAGAACCTGCATCATCTAAGATCTCAACCGTGATGACAGTCTCGTCTTGGTTGGCATTGCCCGCATTGCGATACAAGACACCCGCCAATAAACCGCCATCCGCTTCAGGGATCGCTTGCTCCAAAGGAGTCACACGGTATTCGAATACATTGTAAACGTCACCGTTGGTGACTTGAACCATGGTCAAATCATCGGCAACAGGGTTCTCTGAAATCGTAACGTCATCAATGCCCCAGTAATAGTGGCTATATGCATCTCCAGTCTCAGGTGCTTGCAGGTAAGACCAACGAATTTGAACTTCAGCAGCAAAAGCAGCAACGCACGAAATGTCTACAGAAGTGGTCAACGCGTTTGCTGATGCAGAGTTGGCAGACTCAATGAATGTGCCATGAGCATCAAAGGTTGTCCACGTCAAGCCAGCATCATTACTCACTTCCAAATAGATCGGCGCGTAAGGATAGCAGCAGTAACGGAAGTACTGCTCCCATGTCACTACGACCGAACCGTTGTCCGTCATGTCCAACGTTGGCGTTGTAATCCAACCTTCAGTATTCTCATACCCTTCAGAAAGAGGGGTGTTGAAGTAATCATTATCGAAGACCATCCAACCATTGTCAGCAGTCGTTGAGTTCAATGAACCAATGTTGGTTGAGTACTCTCCAGCTGGTGGCTGAACTCCCGAAGTCGTTCCGTCGGCATAATAACCATTGCCAGCAACATCTACATGCTGCCAGATCAAGCCGTTTCCGGTGTCCTCAGCAGACCAAGCTCCTACCGTGTTATTTCCCTCAAATCCATTGGCGAAGTCTTCATAAAACAAAATGGTTCCACCACCTCGTTGTGCAACTTCCAATGCAGACTCATGACCCGCATTGCGCATCATTTGCGCTTCGGCGTCAGAAAGCTCAGATGGGATCTGAGCAAAAGTGTGTACGTCCGTCAATCGTTGTGCTTGCAAAGAAGTTGCAAGGACCAGCATTGCGGCCAAAAGAAAAGTAAAATGCTTCATATTGTGTGAATCAGGTTTTAACGGCCTAAAGAAAGTCAATATCGCGCAATTATTTGCAGAAAGTGAAAATAAAGAGAGGGGAACCCCTTTCGGAATTCCCCTCTTCATCAATCTCGAAGCGCTCAAAGCGCTGCGCTCATATCTTATTTGATGATCAAACGCTGCGTTGAACGTGCGTCATTTACATTCAAAGTATACGTGTAAACACCTGAAGCCATGTTGGCAACGTCCAACGTGATGCTGTGATATCCAGCAGGTTGCGTTCCACGAACAATCTGGTTAACCACTTTGCCTGTAATGTCACGCACTTCCAATGCAACATCAGCCACTTGATCCAAACGGTATTGGATACGCGTTGACTCCGCTGCTGGGTTCGGGAATGCAGGATACAACTGGAATGGCCCTTCTGCGATTTCCTCAACAGCAACAACAGCAACGGTATTGGTCGCATTTGGATCCAAGTTCAAGCGAACCATTGGCACTTCATTGGTGTAGTACCAATCATAAGCGCTTCCTGATCCGAAAGGTCCGTATACAAATGATGTATTGTCATACGTGTACTGTGACTCCCAAATCTGGACAGATGATCCACCGTAGTGCTCAAAACCAGCAGCGAGTACAGAACCTCCGGCAGCTTCATACGGCTCTTCAAGAACGAGTGTGTACCATACGATGTCATCCTCCGTTCCGTCGTTAGAATAGTTCGCCGCCAAGTCCAATTCTGACGTGCTTGAAATCAAACCTCCATACTGCTCCGTGATGTAGTTGTCGTCCGCTCCATCAAACAAGTGCGCCACAACCGGCGTGCCGTTCTCTGATCCAGCTACGATAGCAACATCAATCGCATAAACAGTCACATCTTCGAAGATGTCATATGGGTTCAATGCAATGAAATCGTCTGTCCCTTCCGCTGGGAAAATCCCAGTCATTGTTCCGTTATCACGGCCATAGTGCAGTGAGCTCACTTCGAAAGACTGGGTCGCTTCATTGTTCGCAGGGTTCTCATCTTCGTTGTCAGTGCTCACCGTGTAAGTGAGGTTGTACGTGCCTACTGCAGCCATATCAAAAGGAACACGCAACGTGTCCACTGCTTGGTAGGCCAAGAGCATCGGATCAGATGACGCTACGGTTCCGTCGACATCCAATGTCAACATGGTTCCCGCTTGCTCCAAATAACCTACGTTATACACTTTCGCAGCGGCTTCAAGAGAAGAGAGCTGGCCTTCGGCAAAGACACCGGCTTCCCAAATACCTGTGGTGAAGTAGTCCGTGTAAGACAAGTAGTTGTCAATGCGGATGTCATTCGCTGGAGTCTCGTAGACGCTAATGTCATCAATCTCCCAGCTATAACCCCACGTTCCAGACCAACGGAATCGAACATAGACCATGCTCTCTCCGCCAGCTGCAGAAGTGATGTCAAACTCAACCAACGATGGGTTGTCAGATCCACTGCCTGTCTCATATCCTGGGAATACCTCCCAACGACTTGGTACGAGTACGCCATCACCGTAGTCTACGGTTCCGTCAACTTCAGCAAATGTGCTGATGTCCGGCCAGTTCACACCGTCACGAGAAATCTCAATCAAGCACTTCTCACTGTCGTCAGAAGCCCCATTGTCCCAACATCGGTAACGTGTCTCAAGCGATATGCTCACATAGTCCAACGAGCTGCAATCGATTGCTTCGCCAGTTTGAACCCAGCTATTCTCAATCCAAGCTGCATCATAATTCGCGTCAGCTCCAAATAGATCTGAATCAACAATGAGCAAGCCATTGGCCGCTGTCGTTGAATTCATTGCGCTTGCTGCAGTAAAGTCGCCTGTTCCTCCTGCCCACTGGTTGTATGGTCCAGCAGGGCCGTCGGTGCTGCATTCAAAATTCAAATCAACGTCCTCCCAAGGAGATCCGACTTCATCAGCTCCATTTCCGAACACCCAATCGCCGCAATCTTCAACATTGCAGTCATGAGACCAAATCACCTCACGGTCTACCGCTTGGATTGCATCTGCAGACTCAACCCGTCGGGCTTGAGTAGATTTTGAGTCAGCGTCCGGGAGTAAGCCCTGGGCCGCAAGTGTTACAGAGAAAAGTGCAGCAAAAGCTGCGATGTAGATGTGCTTCATATTTGAGCAGTTTGGTGGATTAGATTTGGACAAATATATATCGAGGTTTTTAGTCTTGCATAATTTCCTTTGAAATCGGCAGGATTCAACCCAACAATTCTTCAAATGCTGAGAGCGGTGGACAGCTACAAACCAGATTTCGGTCTCCAAAGGCATTGTCAACTCGGGCAACAGGGCTCCAAAATTTCCGAGCAATTAAATCTGGAGAAGGGTAACATGCAACTTCTCTTGAATACGGATGGTCCCATTCGGATGAAGTCGCCTCTCGTGCAGTGTGCGGTGCCATTTTTACCACATTGTCGTCGCGATCAACCTCGCCGCTTTCAATGGCGCGGATTTCCTCACGAATGGACAACATAGCTTCTACAAAACGATCCAACTCCTCTAAAGATTCGCTCTCCGTAGGCTCGACCATCAATGTTCCTGCCACAGGCCATGAGACCGTCGGAGCATGAAAACCATAATCGATCAACCGCTTTGCAATGTCCATCACCTCAACGCCAGCCGATGCCTTGAACGAGCGGCAATCCAAGATCATTTCATGCGCTACGGTATCATTCATGCCTTTATACAAGATATCATAAGCCCCTTCAAGCTTCTTTCTCAAGTAATTCGCATTCAAGATCGCCACCTCAGTGGACGCCGTTAAGCCCCTTTCACCCAACATTTTGATGTAAGCGTAAGGAATCTGACAAATCAGGGCGCTTCCAAATGGTGCCCCACTGATAGCATGAATCGCTTGATCTCCGCCTGTTTTCACCACGGTATGACCGGGTAAGAAAGGGACGAGATGTTCTGCCACTCCAATCGGACCGACTCCCGGCCCTCCGCCTCCATGCGGGATGGCAAACGTCTTGTGCAAGTTCAGGTGACAGACATCTGCACCAATCAAACCAGGACTGGTCAAACCAACTTGAGCATTCATGTTTGCTCCGTCCATATACACCTGCCCCCCGTGACCGTGGATCAATCCGGTAATGTCAAGAATTCCTTCCTCATAGACTCCATGGGTCGAAGGGTAGGTGATCATGAGAGCGCCCAATTCGTTCGAGTGTTGCTCTGCTTTGGCTTGCAAATCGGCGAAGTCAATGTTGCCTTGATCGTCGCATCCAACGACCACCACCCGCATGCCTGCCATCACCGAGCTCGCAGGATTTGTTCCGTGTGCTGAGGAGGGGATTAAACACACATTGCGTTGCGTGTCTCCACGACTTTCATGGTACGCACGGATGACCATCAATCCAGCAAACTCTCCTTGCGCCCCTGAATTGGGCTGGAGTGAGACGCCTGCAAACCCTGTAATTTCAGAAAGGTCAGCTTCCAATTCTTCTAGCATCTGCCGCATTCCCTTGGCTTGGTCTGAAGGACAAAAAGGATGGAGTTCCGCAAAGGCGGACCACGTAATGGGAATCAACTCGGTGGCTGCATTCAATTTCATGGTGCACGAGCCGAGGGGCATCATGGCATGGACCAAAGAGAGGTCTTTATTTTCCAAATGCTTGATGTACCGCATCATCTCCGTTTCCGAACGGTATCGATTGAATACCGGATGATGCAAATAGTCTAGCTCTCTCCAAAGGTCTCCCAAGAAAGTTCTTTCGGCTTCAATGCCGTGGACTTGACTTACACCAAAGACGGTGCACAGATCTACCAACTCCTTTTCCGTCACGCGTTCATGCAATGAAACACCCACGTGCTCTCCGTCTTGGAAATACCGCAAATTGACGCGCAGCGCCTCTGCGCGGGCCTGCAGTGAATGCATCGCATCGAGGCCTCCAATCACTCGGATTTTCAATGTGTCAAAAAAGCACGCGTTGACTTGGTCGTAATCATCATTGCCCTTCAATGCAGCATCCAACGTCCGTGCAGACGAGTGAATGTTTTCAGCAATGTATCTCAAACCATGCGGACCGTGATAAACGGCGTACATACTCGCCATAACGGCAAGCAAGGATTGAGCCGTGCAAATATTGGACGTCGCTTTATCTCTTCGAATGTGCTGCTCCCTTGTCTGCAGAGCCATGCGCAATGCAGGAGATCCTAACCGGTCTTTTGAAACTCCAATAATTCTGCCGGGGAAGTGACGTTTGTAGGACACGCTCGCTGCAAAAAATGCCGCGTGTGGACCGCCATACCCCATCGGCACGCCAAATCGTTGACTGGTTCCGACGGCTACATCAGCACCCATCAGGCCCGGCTGGCGCAACAAGGCTAAAGCCATTAAATCTGTAGCAACGACGACTTGCGCATGGACGGCTTTTGCCTGGTCAATTATCGCGGTAAGATTCTCTGCCAATCCATTTCCATCGGGGTATTGGAAAAACACCCCGAAAACACCTTCTCCTCCAATAAACTCCATCTCTGAACGCTTCACGCATTCCAATTTTACGCCCAAATATTTCGAACGTGTTCGCAATAAATCCAACGTTTGTGGATACACCGCTGCATCGACCAAAAATCGATTTGCTCCTTCCTTAACGAGCGCCTTGGGTCGGGCTGCAAACACCATGGCCATCGCTTCTGCCGCGGCCGTAGACTCATCCAATAAAGACGCGTTGGCCAGTTCCATGCCCGTCAAATCGCAGACCATGGTCTGGAAATTTAGCAACGCTTCCAACCTGCCCTGTGCAATTTCCGCCTGGTAGGGCGTGTATGCCGTGTACCATCCTGGGTTTTCTAGAACATTTCGGCGGATCACACTCGGGACTTCAGTAGGATTGTACCCCATACCGATGTAATTCCGATAGACACTGTTTTTCGACGCTATGTGATCAATGTGTTCGAGGTACTGACTCTCCGTCAGCGCCGGTGACAAATCGAGCCGCTCCCGCAGCCGAATACCGCCCGGAACTGTTTGTTCAATCAGGTCATCCATGGTGTTCGCACCGATGGCACGAAGCATGGTCTGTTGGTCCTCCAATCGAGGTCCAATGTGACGGGAAGCAAAATGAGCTAGACGCATAGCGCAACGTGTTATAAGGGTACAAATGTAGTTTTGACTTGGTTGTTTTGCATCACCCAACGATCAAATCTCATCCCTCTTTTTTTACCACTTGTAACCCATCTTTGAACATCGTATTCATGCTGGGATGTGCGAACTTAGCGGCATGGTCAAACGTCTTGGTTTTACCCACTTTTGGATTGCTATTGCTGCTGGATCGAGTGCAGCGGGGTCACTGATTGCCTTTTCGGACCACGGAAGCGTGCAAAGTGCCGATTGGTCTTTTTTATGGGCGATCAGCGCCTGTACCGGTTGGGTCTACACCTTTCAACGGTGGATGAAAAGCACCCGAAAGCCCGAACAAATGCCAGCATCTCGGCTGGAGTTCATGCAAAAACAAGGCGGTCGACTGGGTGTATTTTGGACCTTACTCTCCATTTGGGCTACGTTGCAGTGGCTATTCGCAGCAGGCATTCCGTTTGCACCTCAACTCGCAACTCAATGGCCCTTGTTTCTCTTGGCTGCTGTGATGAGCATCGGATATGCTTTCAATCCAATCGGCAGTGGGCGTGGATGGCGTGAAAGACCCCATTTGAAATTACCGGCCATCGCCTTGAGTTGGACCCTAGCTACCGTCATTTTTCCAGCATCCCACCTCGGGATCACGTGGTGGGAACCGGAAAACGCACACATTTGGGGGATTGCGATAAGTCAAGTGCTCTTTGTTGCAGGTATCACGGTGCCATTCGATGTGCGTGACGTCAACCTTGACCCCAGCGAGTTTCGAACATGGCCTCAGCGCTGGGGAGCATCGAGCTCCATCCGAATTGCACTTTTCTTGCTTGCAATCAGCGCTTCGGGGTTTGTTGTATTCGACCTCAATTGGGGCCGAGCCGCCGTTGCTATTGCTGCATTGCCAATCGTAGCATGGACCGTAAGACCCCGAAAAGAAGCCGTCTACAGTCTTCTTCTCGACGGACTTCTCATCCTACAAGGAAGCGCCGTCTTTTGGTTCAGCTCTATGCACTGATCACCTCGACTCAAAGACCTCATCCAAGGCTGAACAAAACGCATGGATGGCTTCGTCAATAATCGCATCTGAGTGCGCAGCTGAAACAAATCCGACCTCATAACCGGAAGGGCCCAAATAGATCCCTCGATTCAGCAACGCACTGTGCAACTTACTGAAATAGGCCATGCTGTCTGGATCAATTTCGCTGGATTTACGAATCCACACGCGGTCGCTGAATGCAAGCCAAAAAATGCTCCCACGATTGAAAATCTGCAAGGGGTAGCCAGCCGTTTCAGAGTGCCTTAAAATTCCCGTGATGAGCCGTTTTGTGCGGCGCTCTTGGTCTTCGTAAAACCCCGGTCGCAAAAGCTCGGTCAGCTGTGCCGCACCTGCTGCCATCGCCACCGGGTTTCCACTGAGCGTTCCTGCTTGGTAAACCGGACCCGAAGGCGCGATGTGTGCCATGACTTCCGCCGAAGATGCATACGCCCCAACAGGCATTCCTCCCCCGATTATTTTTCCGAAAGCCAGCACATCCGGGCGGATCCCATAGTATCCTGCCGCACCATCAAACGCAACCCGAAACCCAGAAATAACCTCATCGAACAACAGCAAAATCCCCTCCCGGTCGCAAATACTCCGGAGGCCATGCAAGAAACTCTCATCTTGAATAAGCAGTCCGTTATTGGCTGGAATGGGCTCGATTGCTATCACCGCAATTTCATCTTTGTACTCTAAAACGCATTGCTCTAAAGCATCGAGATCATTCAAAGGAAGCACCAGGGTTTCTTGAGCATACGACTCTGGAACACCTGCAGAGGAAGATGTTCCGAGGGTCGCTAGACCACTTCCGGCCTTGACCAAAAGGGAATCCACGTGACCATGGTAACACCCATCAAACTTGATAATTTTCGATCGCCCTGTTACGCCACGAGCCAGACGAATGGCCGACATAGCGGCTTCCGTGCCAGAAGAGACGAATCGTATTTGTTCGACATATGGATGGTGGTCCACGATCAACGATCCGAGTTCATTTTCCAATCGGGTGGGGGTCCCAAATGTCGTGCCATTGCGCACGGCTTCTATGATGCGCTCCTCTACCCGAGGATGCGCATGTCCCAAGATCAAAGGCCCCCAAGAGCAGCAGAAATCAATGAATCGATTCCCATCCGCATCCCAGATATACGCCCCTTGGCCTTTTTCCATAAAAAGAGGGGTTCCTCCCACAGACCCGAAGGCCCGAACTGGGCTGTTAACACCACCCGGAAACAGGACTTTTGACCGTTCGAACAAGTCCTTCGATTGGACCCGCTGAATAGAATGCGTCTTTGAATTCATGGATTCGACAATTTTCCTGCGAAATTAGCCACTCCAAAGTTGGGCTTGCGTTTTATGCGGTGCGATTGCATCGGTTCGTCGAAACAAGTCCCGGCATTTGACAAGACCATGACAAAGAACTCTTCATTCTCCAATTCGCAAGCCGACACATTCAGCATCGAGCACGCGCGCAACATGGATTCGAACGATTCCTTAAGCGGATTTCGAGAGCGATTTCACATTCCCTTGATCGGTGGGGAAGAGGCCATCTATTTCACAGGGAACTCCTTGGGCTTGCAACCAAAGTCTGCAAAGCAGGCGTTGGAAACTGAACTTGAGGACTGGGCCAAATGGGGCGTCGAAGGTCACTTTCACGCCACGAATCCATGGGTAGACTACCATGAGCGCTTTACGGAAGGGTTGTGTCATGTGACAGGCGCAAAACCACACGAAGTGGTTGCCATGAATGCCCTCACGGTCAATTTGCATTTGCTTTTGGTCAGTTTTTATCAGCCATCAGGAAAGCGAACCAAAATCCTTTGCGAGGCGAAGGCCTTTCCTTCGGATCAATATGCTTTAGCCAGTCAAATCAGATTCCACGGCGGAAATCCTGAAACGGATTTGATCGAAATTCAGCCACGACCGGGTACCCACGTCATTGACGAAGCCGATATCGAAGCCGTATTAACGAAATCTGGAGACGAAATCGCCTTGGTCCTCATGGGAGGTGTCCATTATTTCAGCGGGCAATTGTTGGACATGGAACGCATTGCACGCGCTGCTCATGCCGCCGGCGCTTATTGCGGATTCGATTTGGCTCATGCCATCGGCAATGTTGTTTTAAACCTGCATGATTGGAATGTCGATTTCGCCTGCTGGTGCAGCTACAAATACCTCAACTCTGGTCCAGGTGCTGTCGCCGGAGCATTCATCAATGAGCAGCACACCGGCCGTGAAGACATCCCAAGACTCGAAGGTTGGTGGGGACACGACGCCAAGAAACGGTTCTTGATGGAGCCTACGTTCGAAAGTATGGGGACTGCCGAAGCGTGGCAAATGTCCAACGCTCCCGTTCTCAATATGGCCGTTCATGCTGTTGCATTGGATCTATTTCTTGAAGCCGGTCTACCTGCCTTGCGTGAACGTGGCGATCGACTCACCGCTTACCTTGAACAAGCCATTCATGATGTCGCACTCAAAAACGACATCGCTTTGGAAGTCATTACTCCAGCAGACTCTCAACGAAGAGGCTCTCAAGTCTCAGTCATTGCTCACGGATACGGAAAATCGCTGTTTGATCAATTGAGTGAAAAAGGAGTCGTAGCAGATTGGAGAGAGCCCAATGCCATCCGCATGGCTCCCGTTCCTCTGTACAATTCTTTTGAAGATATTGCCCGATTCCACGCCATCTTCTTGGAAGCAACCGCATCGTAAAGGGAAACAACCGAAATTAGCCCCATGCCTCAATCCTCTCGCTTCGCCGTTTTCGGCATCGGCCGCTATGGCACACAGATTGCCTTAGCCTTGGCTTCCAAAGGTGCTGAAGTATTCACTTTTGACAGCAATTCTGTCCGATCAGAAAACATCAAAGACAGCGTAGCCCTCGCTGTAACGTTGGACGCAACGGACATTCGAGCCCTCAAAACACAGCGGGTTCAAGACATGGATGCCGCCGTCGTTGCCATCGGAGAGAACTTCGAGGCCACTGTGTTGACAGCGTTGAATTTGCTTGATCTCGGCGTCCCTCGTGTGATTGTCCGATCCAATGGTGAGCACCAGCAGCGCATATTGTCCAGTCTCGGAGTGAAAGAAATTTTGACTCCCGAAAGCGAGGTTGCCAGTGTGATCTCAGAGCGACTGATTCACCCGAACATTGGCGGGTTTCTTGAGCTTCCCGATGACTATGAAATCGCCGAAATTCATGCACCCAAGAACTGCATCGGGCGCCCACTTGGCAGCATCGACTTGACCAACCGATACGAATTGCGCCTGATTACGATCAGACGGGTTTTTGAAACGGATGAGGAAGGGTTGTCAAAAACTGAGCACATCATCGGAGTGCCAAAGCCTGAAATGGAAATCGAAGCCACTGATACACTCGTTGTGTTCGGCACCTTAACCGCTGTGAAGCGGTTTTTGGAAATCAACTCCTGATTCAGTAATCGCGTTTTATCGCAAAACACGCACAGCCCCTTCTGCTTCGAACCACGTACTCAACGAACCAGAAGGGTCGGTGTAGTGGCGGTATTTCGCTTTCCAGATATAGAGCTCATCCTGCACGTAATGTGTCAGGGAAGGCGATTGTGCATGCCAATAATCTCCGATTGAATTCGCTTGCCAAACGAGATTGCCCCAACGGTTGTAAAGCTGGAAGTTCAGTTCAACCAGGTTTCGACCTTCAATGCGCAAGACTTCATTCAATCCATCCCCGTCGGGGGTAAACGCCGTTGGAATGAAAAGGGTCGGCTCAGAGCAAAACCCCTGGACAAAAGTAGCCTGCTCACTTTCGCAGCCAATGTCATTCGTAACCACCACACCAAACGATCCAGGGCCACTGATCGCAATCGAATTGCTCGTTGCTCCATTTTCCCATTGGTACCCAGCAAACCCCGCAGGCACACCCAAAACATACTCTACTCCCGGGAAATCATCGAAACAAAGTGAGGTGTCTCCCGTCAAGTAAAATTCTGGGCTAGGCAACGCCAACACCTCCACCAATGCACTGTTTGTGCAGCCTCCGGCGTCCGTCACTAAAACTTGATAAACTCCCGATTCGTTGATCAACACCTCAGCTTCATTGGGTCCATGGGACCAATTGAACTGAAATGGGCCAGTTTCGAGATTCGTAGGCGATGCATCCAAAACCACACCGGGTGAAGCGCATGTTGTTGTGGAGTCTGGCAAGGTCAATAAAGGCCCATCTGTAAAAATCACATCAAGCACATCCGAGTGGGAACATCCTTCTGGAGACGTAGCGGTCAGTCCATACGTTCCGCTCGCTGTTACTTCAAGCACGGGAAGAACAGCGTCCGCTTCAGACCATTCGAACACGTAATCCGATGGCAATTCAGGATCTATGGTGACCACGTCCCCAGCACACGCCACAATATCTGCACCCAACTCCATATCCGGAAAAATTGAAACCACTTCAACAACATCACTAGCAAAGCACCCAGTTGCGCCGAGCCCATCGATTGTGGCTGTCACCGTGTAGACTTGACTCAATTCCTCCATCATCTGTGGATTGGAAGCCAGGGCGTTACTCAGTCCCACTGCCGGTTGCCACTGCCACGTGACTGGATTCGAAATGTCCACACTGGCAACCAGGCTCGCTCCCAAGGTTGAGCACAACAACAAATCCGGACCTCCGTCCACCTCAAAATCGGGATAAACAGTGATGCTGATGTCGTCCAAAAAAACGTCCCCTGTAGGCGAGGTCATCACCGCGGAGTAGACCGTGGTGGCAATTGGGTTTACGGTTACAGACTGGGCATAGGGATCACTCACTTCCCCTGCTGGAGTCCATTCAAACGTCCAATCAGCGACATTGGTCGTGGGGTCAAAAGCGAGCACGTTGCAATACAAGGAAACCGGATCGAGCTGACCGGCACAAAAGAAATTCTGCGATGTCGCGATGTATGGCTGCGCCGCGATTTGCGTTAGAAAACCGCCGCCAAACAGCACCGTAAGGCCTATCAGAACGCGATGGATGTCGCATCGATTTTGGTTGCTCAATTGTTGCAATTTTCTCACGTTAACTAAACTTTTACTGTTCCAATTCTTCGTCTTCACGTTTCAAACTCCAAGTCCATTCCATTTCCCAATTCGATCGAACCTCCAACGCTTCCGGGAGGTAAAAATACGGCTCAGGCGTTTGTTGGCGCAACGGGGCTATGGCCTGCCAGATGGAATCGTTGTTGGCATCCAACTCGAATCCCACTTCATATTGACCTGGGTGCAACTTTGGCCAACCCACAATCGTGTCCGACTCGCACCGAATCCGCGACAATCCCACCTTCGCTTTGCCTTTTGGAGAACATCTTAACCATCCCGGGCCTGGAAGGTCACTGACAGCCAACGTAAAACTTCCAAAATGATCCTCGGGCCACGTTTTCCATTTCCACATCAAGGTGTCTTGAACACTTGCCCCTTCTCGGCTCGTCACACCGCCGGGAAAAATGGTCAACTCATACTGCTGACCCGGGACTTCCTCTGTTCGGATTTCCACTGAGTGGCCCCCTGTACTGGATGCCGATAGCGTCACATCATTCGGTGAAATCAGTTGATTGATGGTGTCCACGCGCAAGCTCCAAAGCGCAGGATCAACCGAACGCAAAACACGCCCAAACTCCCACGTTCGTTCACTTCTTACATCTGTTTTTGCTGACCACTGAGGCGCCATATTCAGCGCGCTTCCAATTGGAGATCGCGTCAACCGCGCTTGCAAAGAATCGGCGCCATCCGTCCATGTCCAAATCACGAGTGGGCTTTCTAAAAATTGAGGCTCTTGGGTCCACAATTTGACACTATCCCCGGTTCTGAACCAGAGGATGTCCAAGGCCTTATCATCCATAAGCACCGACCACTCCTCCTCCATCTCTTCTTCATTTTTAGGGGCTAAAACCCGCATAAATCCGGAAGAATCGACAGAGGCCGATGCAATATAAGTAGGTGACAATGGGGGCGCTGTTGGCGCGAACAACCAAGGTGCAGCCCACCTTTCTCCCGCTGCGATAGACATGTTACTGAATGCCAACGACTCGCCAGGATTCCAACGGTAGTCCCGATTGACATCCTCCACCGCGAGTGCTTTGTAAAGACCTGCGGCTAAAAAAGATCCCTGAAAAAATCCTTCTTCATCTGTGATGGCGACAGCCACTGGCCGTTCTCCGCCCCAAATACTATCCCAAGGTGTTGAATCTTTGAAAAACAAAGTGCGCAACGCACCGACTCCGCTTCCGGTGAGATGATCGACAACTTGACCCTCCAACGTCAAGGTATCCAATTCACTCCCGGTCGAAAAGGCAAAGAACAACGCTTCCGCAGGGTTGGATTCGTGCAAATCCACCAATGCGTCTCCAAAATTTAAGACGTAGGTCGTCTCGGCTTCAAACCAATCCGATTCAAAGAGAACATGTACCTCCTTCCCTTTGGTTTTGAATTGCGGGGTTCCTGCGATGGGAGGAGAAATCAACATTTGTTGCACGGCATTCCGGGAGACAACGTACTCGTCAAACCGCAGTGTCAGCGACTCAAGCTGGAGATCAGAAGACCCATTGGGCGGCGTCATCTCAAGCACTTGCGGAGCCGTTTCATCCAGTGGGCCTCCCACGGGAGATGACACTTGAGCGCATCCGATAACCAGAGTGATTCCTAGAAACCACCCCATGCGAATCCTCCAGTTTCCTTGCTTCATTCCCATTGATTCCATCGTGATTCAAGGTGATCGATGATCGATGCAAATCCTTCGACATCGACTTGAGAAAAGTCTGCTGGCTTGGTGGAGTCAATGTCCAGAACCGCCACGACTTCGCCTTCCACCACTACCGGTAGAACCAATTCCGCAATCGACAAAGCACTGCAGGCAATGTGACCTGGAAACGCCTCTACATCATCGACAACTTGCACTGATTTCGAATCCCATGCCGCCGCACAAACTCCCTTACCGCGGTGCAATCGTGTGCACGCCACAGGCCCTTGAAAAGGCGCTAAAACGAGTTCATCCCGTTGTTGATCTACCACGTAAAACCCAACCCAATGCCAGTCAAAGGCCGCATAAATCGCCGCCGAGAGATTCGCCAGATTCGCTGTGCGATTTACTTCACCTTCCAACAACGCAATCCATTGTGGTTGCATCGCGTGGTATACGGCCATGCGGTTGTTCCCGTTTGAGGATTTCGTTGAACTGGGCATCCGTGCAAAGATACCTACTGCATCATGACATCCATTCATGCCAGCGCAAGGGCCAAAGTTCCAACTACCCGATGGGGAGAATCATCCAACGCGGAGGCGCACACCCGAAACGTGGTGCCCGTTGTCAGGACGTCATCAACGAGTAACACTTTTCTTGAAGTCTCTAAAACACCCTCCCGGTAGAAGTAGGTCATGTCCAATTTTTCCCGCCGCTCTCTCCTGTTCATACCGGTTAACGATGCTCCGTGCTTTGCCCTTCCAAGTAGCTTGGGTTCGATGGGGACATTCCACACCGATGCAATCCCCTTGGCGACCCACTCCGCTTGATTGAATCCTCGGTTCAGCTGTCTACGCCAATGGAGAGGGATGGGGACTAGCACAAGTGATTCGAGGGGAAAGGGAACCTCTTCAGCCCCGCTGGCCAACCACCGACCCCAGTGCCAAGCCAACTTTCGATCTCCACGGTATTTGATGTCTCGAATTTGCCGTTCCAGAAAGTCACATTCCCTCAATCGAAACCCCACTTGACCCCACTTCGTCGCTAGCCGTTCTTGCATCAAAATCCGGCCGATCCTACCACGCAAATCAGGCCATCGCGTGGAACAAATGCTACAACAAGAAAACCGGGTGGACTGCGAGAGCATCCAAGACCCGCAACTCACACAATGCTGAGGAAAGAGAACGTCACT
Source organism: uncultured Flavobacteriales bacterium (assembly GCA_905478325.1). Lineage (GTDB taxonomy): Bacteria > Bacteroidota > Bacteroidia > Flavobacteriales_D > Sanyastnellaceae > UA16. The sequence continues at coordinate 24,458 of CAJQIB010000023.1, forward strand.
GAGACTTTGGAGGATCAACATGCCCGAATGTGCAGCTGCTTTCTTTTCGTTTTAAGCACGCTTCATGCTTGTCACGTCTAAATTTGTGGTCTCCATGAAATTCGGAAAACTCCCCTCCATCGATGCCTGCACCGAAGATTTTTTTCGGTTGCCTCCTCTGGAACCCCGCTTTTGCGCGCTGACGTCAGAGCCGCAATCCACTCAGGTTGAAGTTCGGACGGGAGGAACCATGTGGACCATTCGGCCTTGGCGCGGCGTGGTCTACCCCCAAAAGGCGGTCCAGCGGAGTTGGCCCGAATGGTACGGAAAACAGTTTTCGAGTCTCGAATTCAACGCAACGCATTACCGCATCTATCCCCCTGAGAAAATGGCAGAATGGGCGGCGGCCATGCCTGAGGATTTCCGCTTTTGCCCAAAATTTCCGCAAATCATCTCGCATTATCGCCGCTTCAATCGATGCGAAGGCCCTACTGATGACTTCATCGATGGTATTCTCGCTTTGGGAAATCGGCTGGGAACCACCTTCATTCAACTCCCCCCGCATTACGCCCCCAAACACGCGGCTTATTTGGTGGAATACCTCAAAAAATGGCCAGAGGAATTGACCTTATCCATTGAGTTTCGTCATCCAGAATGGTTCGAAGAAAGCCCCGAAGCATCGGCCCTATGGCAGCTCATGACCGACCGTGGGATTGGCGCAGTCATCTGCGATACCGCAGGCCGGCGAGACGCGTTGCACATGCGGATCACTTCTCCCCATGTCATCGTTCGGTTCGGCGGATATGAAGGGCATCCCCTAGACGATTTTCGAATCCGGCAATGGGCTCAGTGGGTCGACCAATGGAAAAACAGCGGCCTAAAGTCGTTTGATTTTCTAGTGCACGAACCGGATAGCGTTCTGACGCCGCAAACGTGCATTCGATTCAGTGAGCACTTGGAACAAGTGAGTGGATTGAGCTGCCGATCGCCAAAACTCATGAACCCATCACTACCGCTTTTTGACGCGCCACAATAGACGGCTCAAAGCCTGTAATTCCTGGTGATCAAACGCCGTGGCACTTTTTAAATTTCTTCCCAGAACCGCAAGGACACGGTTCGTTTGGAAGCACTTTCTTCTCTACACGGATGGGTTCTGCTTTGCGCGGCGGAGGTGCATCGGCATTGCTGCCTTTACCCATAGCATTTTGACGTGCTGCAGCCATGGCTTGTTGCTGGATGTTCTGAACGCCCTCCTTTCTAATGTCCATGCGACCGGGGGCCAATGGACGCGCAACAGGAGCTTGTTTAACCGGCTGTTGTCCAGGACCTGTAGGAATCGTGCACTTGAGTAGAAATGATGCGACCTCTGCATTCATGCGTTGAACCATTCCCTTGAACAATTCGTACGATTCAAACTTGTAAATCAACAGCGGATCCTTCTGCTCAAAACGAGCCAACTGTACGTTGGAGCGGAGGTCATCCATGTCCCTCAAATGCTCTTTCCAATACTGATCGATAATGGCCAAAACAACCGCCTTCTCCAGGCCTTCCATGACGCTAACGCCTTCCGAAATAACACTTTGATCAATGTCAGCTGCAACTTGAATCGTCTTGCGGCCATCCGTAAAAGGAACCAATATTTGTTTGAAATCGTTGGCCGGGTCGTCGTTGACACGTTGGATGACCGGATGCGCTCGAGCCGCCAGGTCTTTGAGTTTCATCCGATAAACCGTTTCAGCACTTTGGTAAGTCGCGTAAGCGATGTCTTCTGCATTTCCCGATGCAAAACCAGGCTCATCCACCGGAGGCTCTATTCCAAAATCACGGAGCAATGCCAAGCGAAATCCTTCATATTCTTTCTCAGGATGAAAGGCGATTACAGAGGACTCAACCAGTTCAAAGAACATATTCGCGATGTCCGTTCGAATGCGGTCTCCGTGTAATGCGTGGCGGCGACGCTTGTAGATCACCTCCCGCTGTGCGTTCATGACATCATCGTATTCCAACAAACGCTTCCGAACACCAAAGTTGTTTTCCTCGACCTTCTTTTGCGCCCTTTCGATCGATTTGGTGATCATCGAATGCTGGATCACATCTCCATCCTGATGTCCCATGCGGTCCATCATCTTCGAAACCCGATCCGACGAGAACAAGCGCATCAAATCGTCTTCCAGCGACACGTAGAATTGTGATGACCCCGGGTCTCCTTGACGCCCTGCTCTTCCGCGCAATTGACGGTCGACACGTCGGCTGTCATGGCGCTCCGTTCCAATGATGGCCAATCCTCCAGATTGCTTGGTCGCTTCCGTCAGTTTGATGTCCGTTCCACGCCCTGCCATGTTGGTAGCAATCGTTACGGTTCCCGGCTTTCCTGCCTCACTGACAATCTCGGCTTCACGCTGGTGCAACTTGGCATTCAGCACCTGGTGCTTGATTTGACGAATGTCCATCATGCGCGAGAGCAGCTCGCTGACTTCAACGGTCGTCGTTCCCACCAAAATAGGGCGTCCCGCATCCCGCAATACCACAACATCATCGATGATGGCATTGTACTTTTCACGCTTCGTTTTGTACACCAAATCCTCTCGGTCATCCCGTGAGATCGGACGATTGGTCGGAATGGCCATCACATCCAATTCATAGATATCCCACAACTCTCCAGCTTCCGTTTCAGCCGTTCCTGTCATACCTGACAGCTTGTGGTACATCCTGAAATAGTTCTGCAGGGTGACGGTCGCATATGTTTGGGTCGCCGCTTCAATCTTCACACTCTCCTTGGCTTCAATCGCCTGATGGAGTCCATCCGAGAACCGGCGGCCATCCATGATCCGCCCTGTTTGCTCGTCGACAATCTTTACTTTGTTGTCCATCAGAACGTAATCCACGTCCTTTTCAAACAACGCATACGCCTTGAGCAGCTGATTCATCGTGTGCACACGAGCGCTTTTCACACCATAATCGGACATCAACTTGCTCTTCATCTCGAGCTTCGCTTCTTCGTCACCTGGGCCGTTATCAATGGTCACCAATTCCGTTGCCAAATCAGGCATCGTGAAGAATTGGTCGTCATCCATGTTGGCCGTCAGGTATTCAATACCGCGCTCGGTCAGCTCCACCTGGTTTTGCTTTTCGTCAATAACGAAGTACAACTCCTCATCTGCCTTCGGCATCTCTCGTTTGTTGTCCTGAAGATAGATTCCCTCCGTCTTCAACAACTGCTGCTTCATCCCTTCTCCACTCAAAAGCTTGATGAGCGGCTTGGATTTGGGCAGTGCGCGGTAAGCGCGAAACAACGCTAGCCCCCCTTCAGATGTTTCATCCTTTGAAGCTCCTTCCTTGCCCAACAAACGCTTCGCATCAGCCAAAAACCCCTGGGCAGCTTTCTGCTGAATCCCAACCAATTGAACCACTTTGGGTTTCAAGGCATCAAATTCCTGCTGGTCGCCTTTGGGAGTCGGGCCACTGATAATCAGAGGTGTTCGCGCCTCATCGATCAAGACAGAATCCACCTCATCGACGATACCATAATGGTGCTTGCGTTGAACCAATTGTTCAGGGCGCTGCGCCATGTTGTCTCGGAGATAATCAAATCCGAATTCGTTGTTCGTGCCGTACGTGATGTCAGCGCGATACGCTTCTCTTCGTTGCTCACTGTTTGGTTGATGCTTGTCAATGCAGTCAACGCGCATGCCATGAAACTCGAAAATTGGCGCCATCCATTCTGAGTCACGACGCGCCAAATAATCATTGACAGTGACGAGGTGTACTCCTTTTCCGGAAAGTGCATTGAGGAACATCGGGAGTGTTGCAACCAAGGTCTTTCCCTCTCCCGTTTGCATCTCCGCTACCTTCCCTCGGTGAAGTGCTGCACCACCGACCAATTGCACATCATAGTGTACCATATTCCACTCAACCTCCGACCCTGCTGCCATCCATTTGTTGCTCCAAACAGCACGGTCTCCAGTGATCTTCACACCTCCACGTCTTGCGGCAATATCTCGGTCCCATTGGGAGGCTTCCACTTCCAATTGATGATTTTCAGACAACCTGCGCGCTGTTTCCTTAATGACCGCAAAGGCCTCTGGCATGATGACTTCCAACACTTCCTCGATGGAAGCATTGATCTGCAACTCAAGAGCATCGAGTGATTCATACACGGCCTCCTTGGCTTCGAGGTCGGCCTCTCCCATTTTAGAAGCTTTGTCTCGCAAGGCATCCGCTTCCTCAGTCTGCGACGAAATGTGCGTCGCAATCCGGCTTTTCAGCACGGCCGTACGCGCCCTTAACGCATCATCAGACAGACCCAACAATTCCGATTCTACAGCGTGAACTGCATCGACAACCGGACGGATGTCTTTCATATCTCCTTCGGCCTTATCGCCGATTAATTTCTTCAAAAGCTGTTTCAGCATGACGCAAAAGTACGGACTCAATCTAGTCTGACAGCGCACAATTTGTGATCGACTGCGCTGAAGTCCAATAGGAGTCGCATAATCTTCTTTTTATCCGACTTGCTGCATACAAAATCATGCCAGAAAAACCACTCCATTGACGCAATCAGTTTTCCCCAACGCATCAAAAAACACCCCTAAACAACTGTGTCTGTTTCAGTTGAATCCACATCCCGAACACCTCTGTTAACAACTCACCTCCATTGTGAATTCTTTTGTTTTGGCGTTAACCACTTCCTTAGATTTCTTTGGGGAACTGTTGGACGACTCCGCTTCTCGAAGCTCACATTGTCCCCTTACTAAATCGAATGTGCTGCTTCTAATACGAGGCAATTATGGTCTTCCTTGGCCTCCAGGGAACTGGCTTTTGACCCTCTAAAAACGGCACACAACGACCCAGGGGATCACGTGATAACCTTGTAAAAGGCGACTGAGAAGCTCTTCCAGCATATTTGTTCAATCGCGTCTTTTGACGCATTCTATCTAAACGCTAACATGAGCGAATCGTCTACTAAAGCTGCAGAGCAAACTACCATTGCTGAGGTATTGCCTCAAAACACCGTTGTCACGGAACCTATTCTTGAGGACAATCCCAATCGATTTGTGTTGTTTCCAATACAACACGATGACATTTGGAGTTTTTATAAAAAGTCGGAAGCCAGCTTTTGGACTGCTGAAGAAATTGACCTTGCAGCCGACCTTGTTGATTGGAATGACAAGCTCAATGATGACGAGCGCTATTTTGTCAAACACATCCTTGCCTTTTTTGCGGCATCCGACGGCATCGTGAATGAAAATCTCGCCGAGAATTTCCTTTCGGAAGTACAATACACAGAAGCCAAGTTTTTCTACGGCTTTCAGATCATGATGGAAAACATCCATTCTGAAACGTACTCTCTTCTCATTGATACCTACATCAAAGACGACGATGAAAAAGGCCAGCTTTTCAACGCCATTGACACAATGGATTGCGTCAAGAAAAAAGCAGAATGGGCCCTCGACTGGATTGACAACGGTTCGTTCGCAGAACGCATTGTCGCTTTCGCTGCTGTTGAAGGGATTTTCTTTAGCGGAAGTTTCTGCTCGATCTTTTGGTTGAAGAAACGAGGCCTGATGCCGGGCCTGAGCTTTTCCAATGAGCTCATCTCCCGAGACGAAGGCATGCATTGCGATTTCGCATGTCTGCTGTATAACGAACACATCGTCAATAAGCTTCCGGTCAAAACTCTGCGCAAAATCATCATTGATGCGGTAGACATCGAAAAAGAGTTCATCTGTGAATCACTTCCCGTACGTCTCATTGGCATGAATTCAGATTTGATGTCTCAATACATCGAGTTCGTTGCGGACCGCTTGTTGGTTGAATTGGGGACTGAAAAGGAGTACAATGTGACCAACCCATTCGACTTCATGGACATGATATCACTCCAAGGCAAAACCAACTTTTTTGAAAAACGTGTTGGTGAATACCAAAAAGCCGGAGTCCTCAACACGTCAGACGAAGGCTCTAAGTCTTTCAGTTTAGACGCCGACTTCTGATCCCGCACTCTTTTCTTTTTATCCACCCACCCCCATCACACGATTATTCTTGCCCATGTATGTTATAAAAAGAGACGGCCGAAAAGAGCTTGTACAGTTCGATAAGATTACTGCCCGCATTAAAAAACTGTGCTACGAGTTGCACACCGCTGTTGACCCTGTTCGCATTGCTATGCGCGTCATTGAGGGCGTTTACGACGGTGTCACGACCACCGAATTGGACAATCTTGCTGCTGAAGTTGCTGCCACGAATGCTGTGACTCACCCCGATTACGCTAGTCTCGCCAGTCGCATTGCGGTATCCAACTTGCACAAGGCCACCAAAAAGTCTTTTACTGAGACCATGGAGGATCTGCACACCTATTTAGATCCAGTCACTGGAGCGGTGGCTTCACTAGTCGCTAAAGATGTCATTGAAATCATCCGTGATAACGCTGAATATCTTGACTCTCAGATTATCTACGATCGTGATTTCAATTACGATTACTTCGGATTCAAGACGCTTGAGCGCAGCTACCTCTTGAAAATCAACGGTGAAATCGTTGAACGACCACAACATATGCTCATGCGGGTCTCAATTGGTATTCACAAAGAAGACCTCGAGGCCGCCGTTGCCACATACAACCTGATGAGTGAAGGGTGGTTTACCCACGCTACTCCGACGTTGTTCAACGCCGGTACTCCGAAGCCACAAATGTCCAGCTGCTTTCTTTTGACCATGAAAGAAGATAGCATCAGCGGTATTTATGACACCCTGCAGCAGTGTGCTAAGATTTCTCAAAATGCCGGGGGTATCGGTTTGGCCATCCACAATGTTCGTGCTACTGGCTCGTACATCAAAGGCACCAACGGCACGTCCAATGGTATCGTGCCTATGTTGCGTGTCTTCAATGACACCGCCCGCTATGTCGATCAGGGAGGAGGAAAGCGCAAGGGATCTTTCGCGATTTACATGGAACCTTGGCATGCCGATGTTTTCGATTTCTTGGACTTGAAAAAGAACCACGGAAAGGAAGAACAACGCGCACGCGACCTGTTCTATGCCATGTGGATTCCAGATTTGTTCATGAAGCGCGTCGAAGAAAATGGAGATTGGACCTTGATGTGTCCAAATGAATGTCCAGGCCTGGCCGATACCCACAGCGCCGAATTTGAAGCGCTTTACACGTCATATGAAGCCTCTGGAAAAGGACGAAAGACCATCAAAGCGCAAGATCTCTGGTTCAAGATTTTGGAATCTCAAATTGAAACGGGGACTCCATACATGCTCTACAAGGACGCTGCAAATAGCAAGTCCAACCAGCAAAATCTCGGTACGATCAAGTCGTCCAATCTATGCACTGAAATTATCGAGTACACGGCCCCTGATGAAGTAGCTGTTTGCAATCTCGCTTCTGTAGCACTTCCGAAGTATGTCAAGAACGGTACTTTTGATCATGACAAGCTCTTTGAAGTCACCTACCAGGTCACGAAGAACTTGAATCGAATCATCGATCGGAATTACTACCCAATTCAAGAAGCGCGCAACTCCAATATGCGGCACCGTCCAATCGGAATCGGTGTCCAGGGTTTGGCTGATGCCTTCATCTTGATGCGTTTTCCATTCGATTCAGACGAAGCCCGCACTTTGAACCGGGAGATCTTTGAGACGATCTATTACGCCGCTTGCACAGCCTCTAAAGATTTAGCTAAAGAAGAAGGCGCTTACGAAACCTTCCAAGGTTCACCTGCTTCCGAAGGACGACTTCAGTTCGATATGTGGGATGTTAAACCAACGGATCGTTGGGAGTGGGATGTCCTCAAGGAGGAAATCAAAGAGCATGGCTTACGCAATTCACTCCTCCTTGCTCCAATGCCAACGGCCTCAACGGCACAGATTCTTGGAAACAACGAGTGTTTCGAGCCTTACACATCCAACATTTACACGCGACGTGTACTCTCGGGTGAGTTCATCATCGTCAACAAGCACCTGTTGCGCGATTTGACCAAGTTGGGAATGTGGGATGACGACATGAAGAACCGGATCATTTCAGCCAACGGTTCGATTCAAAACATCAAGGAGATTCCTGAGAACCTCAAAGCGCTGTATCGTACAGCCTGGGAAATCTCACAGCGCGCTATTGTTGACATGTCCGCAGACCGAGGAGCCTTCATTTGCCAATCGCAATCGCTCAACGTCTTCATGGAAAATGTCAATACAGCGAAGTTGACCTCCATGCACTTCTATTCTTGGAAAAAAGGATTGAAAACAGGCATGTATTACCTGCGCACGAAAGCCGCTACTGACGCAATCAAGTTTACCGTAGACAAGAAGTACAAAGATGCGCCTGTGGTTGCACCTGAAGCCCCTCAAAAGTCTGTCCTTGAAATGACTGACGAAGAACAAGCTGCAATGGCCTGTTCTATCGAGAATGGTGAAGATTGTGAGATGTGCGGTAGTTGAACTCAAACAACTGCAATTAAAAAGGCCCCTCGTGGGCCTTTTTTGTGTCCTCAAATTCGAATATTGACCGAAAAGTGACACATTTCTCTGTCATTTCAACGCACCTTTGCGGCATGAAGCCTTCTTCACTTCAAGTGCTCTCAATCGACTTCCGATCAGCTCCTCTGGAATTGATTGGTACATTGCATCTAGACCCCGCTGTCAAGCAAGCGCAACTCATCGATTGGAAAGCAGCGCTCGAATTGGAAGGGTTGGTCTACCTCTCAACGTGCAATCGGGTAGAATTTATTTTTTCTGATGCCACGTACTTTTGCACGGGCAGGATGCACCGATTGCTCCAGGCTTTTCATTTGAATGCTCAACAATTGGGTCAACTGATCTCCTCTGTGAAAAGTTACCGTGGAGAAGAGGCCATGACCCATTTGCTACGCGTCGCCTGTGGATTAGAATCCATGGTATTGGGTGAACGCGAAATCATCACGCAACTGCGAGAGGCTTTTGATTGCAGTACGGAGATTCGGATTGCAGGAGACCACTTAAGGATTACCGGACGCCTACTCATCGAAACGGCCAAACGTATTTTTACGGATACGGCCATTGGGTCCAAACCCGTTTCCGTGAATTCATTGGGTTGGTTGAGTATGGCCGAATGGGGGCTTGAAAAAGAAGCTCCGATTTTGATGATTGGTGCCGGTCAAACCAACCGCAATGTCGCCCGATTCATGAAGGAGTCTGGGTTTCACAATGTGACTATTCTGAATCGTTCCGAATCGCCTGCGCACCAGCTCGCATCCGAATTCCAATGGAAATGGGATACGCTCGAAACTTTGCCACACCATTTGAAACGCGGTCCTCGGGCGATTGTCATTTGTACGAGCAGTACAACTCCTATTCTCAGTGGCGAAGAGGCGCGTATCATTCCGTCCGGGTCACTCCATGTCCTCGACCTTGGGTTGCCGTCAGACACCGACGCTGCATTCCGGATGCGCCCTGACACACACGTCGTGGACTTGTCCGTTTTGAACACTCAAATCGACGCGAATCTCGCCGTACGAAAATCTGCTATCGCGAGCTGCGAAGAACACATTCAAGAAGCGCTCACCGCGTATCAAAGCCGCTTGCAACAGCGCCAAGTTGAAATAGCGATGCGGGAGTTACCAGCGTCAATTTCAGCCATTCGCGAAACCGCATTGGGAGAGATTTTCGCGCAAGACTTGTCCCGATTGGATGATGAAACACGGGAATTGATTGGACGCATCGTTGGATACATGGAGAAGAAGTACGTGGGTGTGCCTATGAAATTGGCTCGCAAAGCGGTTCTCGATCAACTCCGCCAATCGTAAGCTGACCCTCCAGCTCCTGTCATGGACAATCCGTTGCACGATCCACAGGCTTCTCAACCGATCCATTTTCGCATCGGAACGCGAGGAAGCCACTTGGCTATGTGGCAAGCCCATTTCACGAAAAGACAGATTGAACAACACGGCGGAACCGTGGAGCTCATTGTCATCTCTACCCAAGGCGACCGCATTCAAAATGTTGCCTTTGACAAGATGGAGGGCAAAGGATTCTTCACAAAAGAAATTGAATCAGCTCTACTTGAAGACCGCATCGATATTGCCGTGCACAGTCACAAAGATCTCGAGACGACCTCCCCCGAAGGACTGTGCATCGCTGCCGTCCCGGCCCGAGGGCCTGTCGAGGATGTCCTCATCATGCACCCATCCAAACGCGATGATCGCACGCCGTTGTGCATCTCGCGCAAAGCCATTGTAGGAACAAGTTCTCATCGCAGGCGCGCTCAACTGCAAACGCTCCAGTCGGATTTAGACATTGTTCCGTTGAGAGGCAATGTTCCTACTCGAGTTGAGAAACTTCGAACAGGAGCCTACGACGCTATTGTCTTGGCACGCGCCGGAATTGAGCGCTTAGAACTTGATTTATCCGACCTGTACGTTCATGTGCTTCCGGCCAACCAGTTTGTTCCAGCTCCTGCTCAAGGGGCGCTCGGGATTCAAATGCGTGACAGCGATTCTCGTTTGGCCTGGATCAGCTCCGTCCTAAACGATGAGGCAACACGCGATAACATAGAGCGCGAACGCGGCGTTTTGCGGGAACTTGAAGGTGGATGCATGCTTCCCTTTGGAGCACATGTCATGCAAGAACGTCTGCGTTGCTTTCTCGAAACGCCCGATGGCCCGCGGCTGTCTGAAGTTCACCTTGACCGTCATGCTTCCATTGGAGAGGGCACAGTCCATGCGCTGTCTCGCTTAACGAATCCGCTTCAAGGCACCGTGTTTCTTTCGAAATCCTCAGGCACTTGGCCCATTTTTGAATCCTTGGCACATGCAGCCGGTTTAAAGACGGTCGGGCAATCCTTGATCCACATGGAGGCCACGGAAGCCCCGTGGCCCGTTGCTGCGGTCACTACCGATTGGCTGTGGCTGCACTCCCCTTCTGCCGTTGAAGCAATGAAGTCATTGATTCCAACTTTTCCGGGTGACATTGCCTGTGCCGGCAAGGGAACCGCTGCCGCATTGGCACGTATCAGCGACCAGCCTGCAGCTTGGGTTGGTACAGGGACACCCGAAAAAACCCATGTCGATTTCGCTGCCATTCTAAACGTGAACGACAGCCGAGTATTTGTCCCTCACAGCGATCGGTCAATGAATCGATGGGCCGGTTTAACCCAGCCAGAGCGAATCATTGCCTGGTGCGCTTACGAAACCACGTTACACCCATCGATCTTGACACAACACGACGTTGCTGTCATCACCAGTCCATCGCAATGGGAAGCCTATGCCGCTGGTAACCATTGCGCTTCTCGCATTGTCACCCTGGGGACTTCGACCGCTGCTGCCGTAAAAGCGAATGGGAACTGTAGTCGCATTGAAGTGGCTTCAGAGCCTTCCGAATGGGAGGTATGGCTCGCTGTGGAGCGCGCCTTTGATTCCTAGTCCCTCTCACCGCTGAATCGCATCAGCGACCACCCGTTGCTCACGAGGAGCCCCATGGCCAATGCCAGGTGCAGCGGCTGTGTCCACGCCGGCATGGAAGCAAATACGAAAAGAATGCCAGTCCCCATCTGAAGGAGAACAAAGGCCATCGACCAGCGCACTACCGGGGCCAACTTTCGATTCGGCCACGCCCAAAATAATTGCACCGCTAGAATCAGCCACGAACCGGTTCTATGCCACTTCCACCAAGCCGGAAGTCCGTCAAGCCAATCTGACCGGAGCACCCCTGCGTGAGACAGCAAATCCACTTGTTCACGCACCTGCGTACCTCCAATCAATTGCATGCCTGTCAACACGACCGCCAGAATCAACCAATTGCGCCGCTTCAACCTTCCTCCAGTCCACGGATTTGCAAGGGATACCCAAGCTGCCGTCAGCACCAAAAGGATGGCTACAGCACCCAGCATGTGCAGTGTGATTGAAAAAGGAATCAAATTTCCATCGACCACTTTCTTTCCCATCCACGCCACCAATCCCAAAAGAAACAGATTGGCCAAAGACCACAAGAAGGGACGCCAGTTTTTACGCCTCCAACCCCAAAGAAAAGTACCCAATGCCAACAGCAACGCCGGAATTCCAGTCAACGCACCGATCAACCGGTTGATGAATTCCACCCAAGTGTGCATCGGGTTGAAAATGGCATAGTCATGCCGGGTGTATGGCTCCCAAACACCACGTGATTGTTCCTTTTGAAAGTCTTCAGCAAGCACCGTTTCTTGTGCAACCCACAAGGTGTCATTCGCTAGTAACATCCGACCCGGTGCGTATTCCGTCCCCTGAGTCCAGGTCACTTCATCCACGGATGTCGGAGGAATCGCCAACCCAAAACATTTTGGCCAATCCGGACATCCCATACCTGAACCTGTCATGCGCACAATGCTCCCTGCGAGAACGACCATTGACGCCAAAACAAGCGTAGCGATAGCGAGCCGTCCCAGTAGTCGAGGCGTCAGATCAAGGAATGTTTGCTGCTTTGGCAAAATGTGTAAGTTGAACGGATTCTACACCATAAAGTTTACCTTCTGCAATTCCCGTCACTGCAGCCACGAGCTCATCCAATTGCACTTGGGCAGGGTCAAACTCAACTTCCGCATAGTTTAAGTCCCGATCCAGTTCAAAATCAATTACCGCATTGGCAACTCCCTGCACCTCGAGCAGTTCTTTTTTGATTTTTCCACCGCACGCATGAGCGCACATCATCCCTGTCACATCAATGCGAGCAGTCGTTCTCACTGCTGTTCCCGCCTGGTGGAGTTCGGTCAGTTCATAATCACACGCCTCGCTGCAGCCCAATAAAATCATGCAGATCAAGCCGATACGCGCAATATTGGTTTGAATCAAGTGTGTCGAAATGAACATTTGACAAAGATAAGGTGTCGTCAACCGCAGAGAAGACAACATATTCTAATTTCGAGCTCCCACATGCCCATGAATCATCCTCCTATGAATTCGCCTTTGAGCGTTGCTCCAAATCGATGGGCCGCTCCGCTGATCCTCCTACTTCTTGGATTTGTCTGGGGCAGCAGCTTCATTCTCATGAAAATGGGCCTCTTCGCTCAAGACGGTTCTGCCCTATTTCCACCTACTCAATTGGCGGCCTTGCGCATGGCCATTGCGGGATTTACCCTTTTACCCATTGGTTTGCGGCACTTTCGAAAACTCACTCCCGAGCAATGGAAGTGGGTAGCGACGGTCGGAATCGTAGGGAGTTTCATCCCAGCACTTTTGTTTGCCATCGCTCAAACCCAACTTCCAAGCGCCGTCGCTGGCATGCTCAATGCCCTGACGCCACTTTGGACCTTGCTCATTGCCATCGCCGTCTTTGGCGTGCATTTTCATCGAGGACAATTGTTGGGATTGGGGTTTGGGCTGCTTGGCACCATCGGCTTGATTTGGAACCCTGACGCATCCTTTGAAGCCGCTTGGGGACCCGGAGCGCTTCTCGTGCTTGCAACCATTTGTTACGGAACGAGTGTCAATATCACCCGGGAGAAGTTGCAGGCTCTCAAGGGCCCCGTCATCGCCTCGTGTTCCCTCGGATTGGTATCGGTGCCCGCTGCCCTTTGGTTTCTAACGGGAGACATCCCTTCGCTGATTGCAACACATCCTGATGGTATGCGCGGTTTACTCGCAATCGTTGCGTTGGCCGCTGTCGGAACCGCCGGCGCTTTGGTTCTTTTCAACCAAGTCATTGCCTGGACCAACTCTGTCTTCGCCGCTTCCGTCACGTACATTATCCCAGTTTTTGCTACATTTTGGGGATGGATGGACGGTGAGTCTTTGCGCGCTAGCCACCTCATTGGTGGGTCACTCATCCTCATTGGAGTCTGGAACACACACCGCGCTGGCCGAGCAGCGAAGCGAGATTTCAGTGGGCTAGCAGAGACTGACTCCAAGGCCTGATTGCTCGCTGGTTTGATGCAAAAACTCAAGACTTGCACATTCCATGTCATAGGTGTTGAAAAGTTCCATTCTTTCCGCTACCTTTGCACCCCATCTTTTGGGAATAATATTCTTTCATCATGTATGCAATCGTAGAGATCGCAGGGCACCAGTTCAAGGTACAGAAAGACCAACAGGTTTACGTAAACCGTTTGGACGTTGAAGAAGGCAAAAAGGTCACATTTGACCGCGTCCTTCTTGTTGACGACAACGGCAAAGTAACAGTTGGCGCCCCAGCGATAAGCGGCGCGAAAGTGTCAGCTCAGGTTGAACGCCACCTTAAAGGCGACAAAGTCCTCATCTTCAAAAAGAAGCGGAGGAAAGGATATCAAAAATTGAATGGTTTCCGTGCTTCTTTGACGGAGATTAAGATTACGAACATCAAGGTCGCGAAGACTGCTTCGAAAGACGCTTGAATAGAACCCTGAACCATGGCTCACAAGAAAGGTGTAGGTAGCTCGAAAAACGGACGGGAGTCCGAGTCGAAACGACTGGGCGTAAAAATATACGGTGGACAAGGATGCATCGCTGGCAACATTATTGTGCGGCAGCGGGGCACCAAGCATCACCCAGGAACCAATGTTGGAATTGGCAAGGATCACACCTTGTTTGCTCTAACAGACGGTGTCGTTGAATTCCGCAAAAAGGCCAACAATCGGTCATTTGTATCGGTGGTGCCCATGGGCGACGCCTGAGGAATCTCAGCGGGCTCGAATTCTGAGCCCTGTACGGTTGAAATATTAACTCCCGACTCTGCAAAGGGTTCGGGAGTTCTGTATTTTTACCCCACCAACTTGGGGTGTCGATGCGTCACTCCATTTGTTCCTATTTCGAAGCAATGTTCCCTCTATGCTGACTCTACAATCCCTTCGCGAAGACAAAGACCGTGTAATCCAAGCGCTGAAAAAACGGCATGTTGACGCCTCGGCGGACATCGATCGTATTCTCGCTTGGGATGCAGAGCGACGTCAAACACAGGCTTCTCTAGATGATTTACTCGCCAAGAGCAACGCGCTGAGTCGAGAAATTGGCGGGCTCATGCGCGAGGGGAAAAAAGAGGCTGCAGAAGCGGTCAAAGGAAAGACTGCAGCATTAAAAGAACAGTCGAGCGATCTCAAAAATCGGATGCACGAATTGGAAGCGTCCATTCATGATTTGCTTTGTACCATACCCAACGCCCCCCACTCGGATGTCGTTGCTGGAAAAAGCGCCGAAGACAATGTGGAGACAGCTCGCGTGGGAGACATTCCGAAGTTGCACGACGGAGCTGTTCCCCACTGGGAGTTGGCAGACCGTTACAAACTGATTGATTTCGAACTCGGTTCCAAAGTCACCGGTGCGGGATTTCCTTTCTATCGAGGCAAAGGGGCCAAACTACAAAGGGGCCTCATCCAAATGTTCCTGGACTACGCTGACCAAGCGGGCTACGAAGAGTTCATTCCGCCTTTCATGATCAATGCGGAGAGTGGGTTTGGCACGGGGCAATTGCCTGACAAAGAAGGCCAGATGTACCACGCCGTCGCCGACGATTTGTTTCTCATCCCCACGGGAGAGGTGCCCTTGACCAATATCTATCGCGATGTCCTGGTAAAAGAGCAAGAACTGCCCATCAAACTCTGTGGTTATTCGCCGTGTTTTCGTCGTGAAGCGGGCAGTTATGGAAAGGATGTTCGCGGGTTGAACCGTTTGCACCAATTCGACAAAGTGGAAATCGTTCAAATCGATCATCCTGAGCGCTCGTATGCCACGCTCGACACAATGGTTGACCACATCAAAGGGTTGCTCGAAGCATTGGAATTGCCGTATCGAATTTTACGCTTGTGCGGCGGAGATATGGGCTTTACTTCAGCCATCACATATGATTTCGAGGTGTATTCTGCGGCTCAAGAACTTTGGTTGGAGGTCTCTTCCGTTTCCAATTTCGAAACGTATCAAGCGAATCGACTGAAATGTCGCTTCAAGGGAAGTGACGGCAAAACGCAACTCGTGCACACCTTAAATGGCTCTGCGCTGGCTTTACCACGCATTGTTGCCGCCATGCTTGAGAATCATCAAGACGAAAATGGCATTCGCATTCCAAAAGCGCTACAGGGATATTGTGGATTTGAACGAATTGACTGACGGTCGTTGCTATCTTCATCCCATGAATGAAGCCCTGACCACTCGGCACTCCGTTTTTAACGTGTTCGGTCCCATCGCTTGTTTCTTAGGTCTGGCTCTCTTCGGTTGCCAGTCACCCCATCCGCATCAAGCCGCGCTTGATCAACTCCATGAGCTCCACAAATCGGTTTCGGTGGCCTACGAGCAACTGCGGGCCTTGCCCGCGGACTCCGTTCTCGCCTCGGCACGCTGGGCAAGTGTGAACCTTCATGAGTTGGAGCTGCTCATGTCCGATGGCCACATTGAGATCACCAAAGCTGAAGGAGCCATCGTCTCTGAAGTGTCTCGGGCTAGACGACTCCTCAAGGATCACGAGAGTCGGCGCAATCGCCTCACTCAAAATACCGAACGCACCCAATTGCAACTCAACTTGCTGGCTGAAGCCATCGCTCAGAATGCGACAGTAGACGGTTCGGGCACCCCCATAGACTCCAGCTACATTGAGCAGCAAGTCGCAATTGAAACACGCATCGCTCGCGAATTGATCGAAGCGTTAGAGGAGACAATCGATTTGGCGCAACGCGGTGTTGTAGTGGCTCAAGGAGCCCGCGCCGACAATGATAGCCTGCAGGTCATTTTACGTGCACGCCTTGCTCGTTATATCCTTGAAGGAGTAAACACGTCCATTCCTGAAGATTCATGAACAAGACCTGGATGCTTGCTATGGTATTGGCCCTCCCGTTGGGAACTGCGGCTCAATCGGATTTTGAACTGGCGGAGTTCTACTACAACGAAGGCTCTTACGAACAGGCCAAGCTCTACCTCGAGCAACTTTGGAAAAAGAACAAGACCAAAAAGGTCTACGACATGTACTACGCGTCGTTGTTGGCAATCAATGATTTCGAACGCGCCGAAAAACTCGTCAAGAGTCGCATGCGCAACAAAAACACGCGCGCAACTGCGTACGTGGAATTGGGCCAGCTTTACCTGCACTTTGATCGCGAATCCGAAGCTCGCCTTGCTTTTGATGAGGCATTGAGCCGCTTGGAGCCCGGGAAAAACAAAGCCCTTGCGCTCGCCAATGCCTTCTTGGGATTGAATGAGCTTGATTTGGCCCTTGAGGTGTATGTCAAGGCGCAAGCGATGGGGACCCGTGACCTGGAATACCAACTGGTCGATTTGCAAGGGCGTAGAGGAGACTATCCGGGAATGATTGATGCAGCGGTTGCCTTGCTTCATTTGAAGCCGACTTACCTCCGCAACATCCAAAACAGCTTCAGCCGGAATTTGAGGATTCAGGACAATCCCGAATTGGGAGAGTTGCTTCGAACGAAACTCCTTGGTGCAGCGCGTGCATTTCCGGAGGATACCATTTTTGCCGAATTGCTCGTGTGGTATTTCAACCAGAGCAAGGATTTTGCCAATGCATTCATTCATGCCAAGTCCTTGGATTTGCGCTACAAAGAATCTGGAGAGCGGCTAGTAGAACTCGCTCAAACGGCGAGCAAAAACGGTGATGCATCAACCGCAGCAGCATGCTATCAGTTCGTCGCCTCCAAGGGTTCGGACAATCCGTATTTCTTTACGGCGCGTTGCCAATCACTGCGCGTGCTCATGGATCCCTTGCTCAATGCTACGCCCCCTCCGATGGAGGCCATTGCGGAATTGGCAGAACGCTATCGATCCACGTTGCGCGAACTCGGAATCCGAACGGAAACCGCAACACTGGCCAAAGAATTGGCCCATGTAGAAGCGTTCTACTTGCAAGAACCTGAGGCCGCTGTAGAACGTTTAGAATCCGTCTTGGCGATTCCCGGCTTGTACAACCGAACCGCTGCAATGTGCAAGTTAGAGTTGGGTGATGTCTTGGTATTTACCGACGCCATCTGGGACGCGTCCTTGCTTTTCTCTCAAGTAGAGCTCGACTTCAAGGACGACCCGTTGGGGCATGAAGCCAAATTCCGGAATGCCCGGATTAGTTATTTCGCCGGCGACTTTGATTGGGCGCAGTCCCAATTGGACGCCCTGAAAGCATCCACATCAAAACTCATCTCCAACGATGCCATTGATTTGTCCCTGTTGATCACGGACAACTACGCCATGGACACCATCGTCGAACCCATGTGGCTTTATGCACAAGCTGATCTTCTGGCTTCTCAACATCGCTATGACGACGCGCGGGTTAAGCTGGACTCTCTCATAACCACATGGCCAGGCCATGCTTTGGAAGACGAGGTGTTGATGCAGCTTGCTGAAATGGCGTTGGCCGAAAACCAAGTGGATACCGCGGTGGTGCTCTTGCAAGAAATTGTAGACCTACATTTCGACGATATCCTCGCAGACGACGCTTTGTTCCGACTTGCCTTGTTGCGTGAAGAATGGTTCAAAGAGCCTGAAGTCGCCTTGCCCCTCTACGAACAACTCTTGTTTGAGTTTCCAGGGAGTTTGCACGCCGTTGAAGCCCGTCGCCGCTTCCGGTTGTTGCGTGGTGAGGACGACCAGGGATAACCCTTTGTATCGGCCTTAGAACACGTTGCAAGGATGGATCCTTGTCCTAGACGAGTGCTGTCCTGTCTTGGCGAAAGCCATGAATCCCCCAGACTCCCATTTTTGGACATAAAAAAAGGGCTCCCCAATATGGGGAGCCCTCCTTTAAAAGTCGCTCTGGGTGTTAGTTACACAACTCACCGTAGTAAGCGAGGAGAATCAACAAGTCGGCTGTTCCAATGATACCGTCTTCATTGAGATCTTCAGCTCCACCGTTCGGGGAGTTTGCGATCTCAACTGGATCTTGAACCCCATAGAGGCTCAAAATCGCGAGGAGGTCATTGGTTCCAACTGCGTTGTCACCGGTGACATCACCAGGGCATTCGCGGAATGCCATTTGGTGAAATCCTTGAGTCAAGAAGATGTTTCCATCATCAAGGGTCGTAGTGAATACCTGGCCGATGCTTCCATCGATTTCTCCAAGTACGTCTCCAATTGCGTCAACTTCTCCCGTATGATAACCTGAGGTAATCGCTTGGCGCTCCATAGAGACTTGCGCCGTTGCATCCTGAGAGATCATTGAGAGACCCCCGAGCAGGAACAAGATGTAAAAGAGCTTTTTCATAGCGTTCTTTTTTTGGGGGTTAGTTGATTAGTTGAATGAAGCTGAAACAGGGACCGCAACTGTTGTGTTGTCCAACTCAACGTCTAGATTCAAGCCTGTATTCTTACCATCGATAATCAAGTCGAAGGACATAGAACCTGACTCGATTCCAGGAGCAGCGTAGCCCAACGTGGCCGTAGTCCACGCATTGATCTCAGCCCATGATAAGGTGAATGTAGCCTGTGGTCCAGTTGTACCACCAGCTACTGCCCAATCATGACCAGCTAAATCAATGTAAGATCCACGGAAATAAAGCTTTCCTGGAGTCGCATGATCCAAATCAGAACCGTATACCGTAAATGTATACTCTTCAGCACCCTCTGTAGAAGTAGTACCGTACATGAGAACACTACCGTTCAAATAGTACGTCAAACCAGTAGAGTAAGCTGAAAGAGTTGCATCAACAGAGAACGCTTCAGCAGCACCAGTTACCGCATCAATATTGGCTTGCAATGTTGCATCAGCAGCATCAACATATGCCTTATGAGTCAAGTGGTTGTTCGCCGTTGGATTCGCGGTTGTAGTCGTGAATACCGACGCCGTCATTGATCCCGTTAGGTTGAAGCTATTCGTCAAGCTCAAGTCTTGGATCGTCGTCGTACCGTCTGCGTTCACCGTCAAAGCTGAACCAGCGTTTGAGTCATAGACTTCAAACACGGTTCCTGTACCTCGTAGCTCGTTGACTACTGCAGCGCCCTCAACATTCACCGCAGTGAAGTCACCAGCAGCTGCGGTCGTTTGCCCGATTGGCGTGCTGTTGATTGTTCCACCTGAGATCGTCAAGTCGTCAGCAACCATGGTGTTAGTCACTTCACTGGCGTCTACAACTTGGTTGGAGAAGTCTGTGTAGTAAGAACCCTCTTGGCCGTCCAACTGGTCAGCATTCAAGTTCGCAACCATTGTAGTAGATGCTACGGTGAATGGCGCAGTTCCAGTCGTAACCGTTGAAGCAATAGCAGAAGAGAATGTCTTGGTACCGGCGATGGTTTCATCTCCAGTATTCATGACTGCTCCCGCAGCTGCAACGTTTGTCGCGTCGGTTACGTCAGCCAAAGCTTCAATGCCATCCAACTTCGTCTCGTCTGCATCTTCGAACGCGTTTGTATTCGCGTTGTTCTCATATGCAGTCTTGATCTCAGCGTCCGTCTGGTCTGCTGTCGCAGCAGTTTCGATACCGTCCAACTTGGTTTTGTCTCCGTCAACAAAAGCTCCCTCTGAAGGCTTCACCTGAAGAGTAGAGATTGTCACGGCCTTAACTCCAGCTAGATCAGTTAACTCTGAATCCATTAAAGCTCCAGCAGCTGTAACGTTTGTCGCGTCGGTTACGTCAGCAGATGCCTCGACACCGTCCAACTTCGTCTCGTCTGCATCTTCGAACGCGTTTGTATTCGCGTTGTTCTCATATGCAGTCTTAATCTCAGCGTCTGTCATGTCTGCAGTCGCACCAGCTTCAAGACCGTCCAACTTCGTTTTGTCTCCGTCAGCAAAAGCTCCCTCTGAAGGCTTCACCTGAAGAGTAGAGATTGTCACGGCCTTAACTCCAGCTAGGTCAGCTAACTCTGAATCCATCAAAGCTCCAGCAGCTTCAACATTCGTTGCGTCCGTTACGTCAGCCGAAGCCTCGATAGCGTCCAACTTCGTTTTGTCTCCGTCAGCAAAAGCTCCCTCTGAAGGCTTCACCTGAAGAGTAGAGATTGTCACGGCCTTAACTCCAGCTAGGTCAGCTAACTCTGAATCCATCAAAGCTCCAGCAGCTTCAACATTCGTTGCGTCCGTTACGTCAGCCGAAGCCTCGATAGCGTCCAACTT
>CAJQIB010000024.1 GCA_905478325.1 uncultured Flavobacteriales bacterium
ATAACTGGAAACAGCGAAATCATCGCATCATTCAATTTTTAGCTGAGTCCCCACTTTCATGAATACTGAAATGACATCGACCCTTCGAGGGCAGGGCGTATCACTCGTCACACCATTCAATGCTGCTGGAGAGGTAGATTTTCCGTCTTTGGAAAAACTCGTGAATCTTTGTGTGACGGAAGATGCCGATTACATCCTCGCATTGGGCCCAGCTTCAGAATGTTCGCTTTTGAATTATGAAGAGCAAAATCGAATCCTCGACTTTGTCGTTGAAATCAATGGTGGGATCAAGCCGATTTTTGCGGGAATTGCCAGCTCTGACACACGGTCAGCAGTGCAACGAATAGCGTCCATGCATCTTGAAGGTACAATGGGAGTCTATTGTGCGGCATCCAATCCCGTAGCTTCCTCTCAATCAGGTCATATTGGACATTTTCGCTCCATAGCAGAAGCATCTAAGAAGCCCATTTTGATCCAAAGTCCTGGGACCAAGTCAGGCCACTCTATGACTGCAGAAACGATTCTCACACTTGCCAAAGAACCCAATGTGGCAGGAGTGATTGAATGTTCAGGTGATGTTGCATTGAATGGTGAACTGCTCCGAAATCGGCCTGTTAATTTCTCGGTTGTGTGCGGAAGAGATGTCATGGCCTTGCCGCTGCTCGCGTTAGGAGTCGACGGAGCCGTTACTAGTTTGGGAAACGCCTTTTGTAAATCCTGGGGAGCCATGACCCACCAGATGCTTTTTGGATCAGTGAACGAAGCTCGTGTTACGCACCATGCGTTCGCACCATTGATGCGCATCTTAGAAGTGGAAGGAGAGCCGACTGGAATCAAAACGATTTTGGCACATTTAAGCCTCTGCGATGCACGGGTCAGGCTACCGAACACCCCTGTGACTGAAAGCACGAAGCTGGCCCTTTATAGAGCAATTGCAGAACTGCCTCAGGAAGCTTTGGTCAGACAAGAAGCTCTTTCCTAGGGTCTAAATGACTGCTGTAGCGAGTCGTCCAATAACCGTCTCCACCTTTTGAATGATGGCCTCTGGTGTCAGCCCATACTTCTCCATCAATTGAGCAGGAGTGCCACTTTCTCCAAATGAATCATTGACCGCAACCTGCTCCATAGGAACCGGGTAGTGCTCCGCGAGTAACTGAGCGACTTGGGCCCCCAATCCTCCAAGACGTTGGTGTTCCTCAGCCGTTACCATACATCCTGTGCGGGATACAGACTCCAGCAAGGTCCTGCCATCTAGTGGCTTGATGGTATGAACGTTGATGACCTCGGCTCGAATTCCTCTGCTCTCTAACGCCATGGCTGCCACCATAGCTTCCCAAACCAAGTGTCCTGTAGCCGCAATGGTTACATCATTCCCCTCTGTCAACTTCTGTGCTTTACCGATTTCAAATGGGACGTCCGAACGTAAAAACATAGGAACTGCAGGACGACCAAACCGAAGGTATACTGGACCTTTATGATTGGCAATGGCCTCAGTTGCTAATTTCGTTTGGGCATAGTCTGCGGGACAAATGACGGTCATGTTGGGCAACATGGTCATCATCCCCATGTCTTCAAGAATTTGATGTGTGGCACCATCTTCTCCAAGCGTCAAACCTGCATGAGAAGCACAAATCTTGACGTTCTTCTCCGAATATGCGATGGACTGTCGAATTTGATCGTAAACCCGGCCGGTCGAGAAATTAGCGAACGTCCCTGTAAATGGAATCTTTCCGCCAATGGTCATGCCCGCAGCCAAACCCATCATGTTCGCTTCTGCAATTCCGACTTGATAGAATCGATCAGGAAATGCCTTTTGAAAATCGCCCATCTTCAATGAGCCCGTCAGGTCTGCGCACAATGCAACAACGTGTTCATTGTGCTTGCCTGCTTCGAGAAGCCCCGCACCGAAGCCACTTCGAGTGTCCTTCTTTTCACTGGGTTCGGTGGTGAGGATGTAGCGTGAATTAACCATGGATGGATAGATGATGAGTTTTTCCCGAAACGATCGAGAATTGCTTGGTAACTGTATATTCAGAAGAGTTTGCTGATCGCGCACGGAACAATAACGTGTATTTTCCAGGCTGTAGAATCAGCCTTCCCGAAGGATTGCCTACGTCAAATTTATAAACGACTTCTCCATTTGCTGAGAGAATGGTGCCATATCCGGCTGCCGAAGCATCCAGTTGAAGATGTCCTGGCTGAGGAATAATCACCGGTGCAATTTGTCCATTCCGAACAACAACATTCCGAATCCACGTCGGAGGCGCTGTGGGAAAATACACGTCATATGTTCCCGTAAGAAACTTCACTGCCGCATTGATCTCAAAAGAATGCACCGGAATTTGAGACTTCGATTCGGACACCAGGACATGAAGGTCGCCGTATTCATTTCTTTCATTGCGGGCAAATTCAGCCCGAATAGTGCCCTGCTCAACACCCTCAAAAACCAACGAATTGTGACTTCGTGCATTGAAACGTATGGAGTCACGAACAAGAGGAGGGAGCGTATGAATGGTGACATCATACGTGGGTACAGGATCGATGTGCAGGGTGTCCGGAACTATGTTTTGGTTCAAGGTGTGGATGAATTGCTGCATCACCTCACCTGAATGACGGTCTCGCAAAGTGACCGCAACATTGGATTCATGCGCCCCTGACGGGTCCAACAAGTCAATCTCATACGTTGTGTCATGCATTGCCTGTTCAATGACAATATCAAGCACCTCTCGAAACGTTTCTGAATCTGTTGCATCAAAGAAATTTCCAACGCATCGAAACGTTTCTTTGAATTGCTCTTCGAGACCGATCCCGATGATGAATGGTTTGACTATGATTCCACGTGCCTGAAGCATGGTCGAAACGGCGCAAGGGTCTTCATCACAGGCCTCAATGCCATCGGTAATGAGCACAATCACCTTGCGGCCATCTCCTGGTTTGAAGTCTTCAGCTGCCCGTTCCAAAGACCGAGCAATGGGAGTTGTGCCGCGTGCTTGTATCCGGGACAAGGCGCGCTTAACCACCAAATTATTCCCCGTTGAAAAAGGAACAACCAACTCGGTGTCATCACAATCCTGCTCACCGTGGATGAATTTTGTTTGGTGTCCATAGACACGCAAGCCCAATTGCAATCCAGGAACACCGTATAGCTCGTCCAGCGATTCTGAAAGAAGTCGTGTAGCTACTGTGATTTTTCGGTTGCCCTCCCAAAAGGCGTTCATGCTATTGGAAGCGTCAAAAACAAACAGAATCTGTGTGTCGTCCTCGATTGCCTCCTGCGCCCTAAGAGGCGAGGAAGAAAACAGTCCCACGATAAGGAGGGACGTTGCGAGGTATCGACTCAAATTGATCATGGAAGTCTAGAGACAGTTCTGTTGAGGACTAAAGCGAATCAATAGTCACCCAATGTTTGCTCCAACTGACTCAATGCAGATTCTAGTTGGGCATCATTGGGTGCAATACCATGCCATTTGTGCGTTCCTTCCATGAAATCAACACCTTTCCCCATGCTCGTTGTCATCAAGACAACTGTGGGCTTCCCACTACCCCGATTTGCTTTTCCAGAAACAACGGCTTCTCTTAAAGAATCCATGTTGTGCCCGTCACATGTGAGAACATGCCAACCAAAGGCACTCCATTTGCCAGCCAAATCGCCCAAACTCATCACATCCTCGGTTGAGCCGTCGATTTGTTGTCCATTGCAATCCACAAAGCTGATAATATTGTCAATCCCCTTGTGAGCGGCATACATCGCTGCTTCCCAAATTTGTCCCTCCTGCAATTCACCGTCGCCGTGAAGGGTAAATACAGTGCGGTCGTCACCGTTCAATAGTTTGGATTGGGCGGCCCCCAAAGCAACACTGAGCCCTTGTCCAAGGGATCCAGATGCAATACGGATTCCTGGAAGCCCCTCTTCAGTAGCGGGGTGTCCTTGCAATCGAGAGTTTAATTTTCGAAATGTTGCCAATTCCTCAATAGGAAAAAAGCCGCGTCGGGCCAGTACACTATACCAAACCGGGCTGATGTGACCGTTGGACAGAAAAAACAAGTCTTCATCTTTTCCATCCATACTGAACAGCGCCGGGTCCAACTGCATGGCTTCAAAATAGAGCAGGGTGATCAAGTCAGCACATCCTAAACTTCCACCTGGATGACCTGATGAAGCGCCATGAACCATTCGAACGATGTCCCTTCGGACCTGAGAAGCAACAGAAGATAAATCAGTGGAAACCATGCGTGTTTATTTTGAAAAAAGCCCAGAGCGAAATTACCTCTTGATCTTTCGGAACGCGAGATATTGTGAACAAAGTGTTCAGAAGCAATTTTGTCTTCTGAGGCTTATCTTCGCGCACGTCTTTAAATAAGATTTTACATGGCACTCAAATGCGGTATTGTCGGTCTGCCCAACGTTGGCAAATCAACCCTTTTCAATTGTCTTTCGAATGCAAAGGCACAAAGTGCCAACTTTCCGTTCTGCACGATCGAACCGAACATTGGCGTAATCACGGTTCCTGATCCCCGTTTGGAAACGTTGGCTCGCATCGTCGAGCCTCAAAATGTTGTTCCCACTACCGTCGAAATCGTGGACATCGCCGGGTTGGTGAAGGGGGCGAGCAAGGGGGAGGGACTCGGAAATAAATTTCTAGGGAACATTCGAGAAACCGATGCGATTTTGCACGTTTTACGTTGTTTCGAAGATGGCAACGTCGTTCATGTGGACGGCAGTGTAGATCCCATTCGAGATAAGGAGGTCATTGATATGGAGCTCCAGCTCAAGGATCTGGAAACCGTAGAGAGTCGGGCCACAAAAATCAAAAAAATCGCTGCAACAGGGGACAAAGAAGCCACCAAAGCGTACGCATTCTACGAACGCGTACAAACCACCTTATCCGCAGGTGAATCTGCTCGTTCCATGGAGTTGGAAGAGCACGAAGTGCCGATGATGAAGGAATTGCAGTTGCTCACAGCAAAACCCGTTCTGTACGTTTGCAACGTAGAAGAGACCGCTGTTGTCAATGGAAACAATCACGTTGAAAGCGTAAAGACTGCTGCTGCTGCGGAAGGTGCAACGGTCATGATCATAGGTGCTGCCATTGAAGCTGACATTGCTGAATTGGAAGACCCAGAAGAACGCACGTTGTTTCTAGAAGATCTAGGATTGAATGAACCGGGGGTAGCTCAGCTCATTCGAAAAGCCTATGACTTGCTTCAACTGCAAACTTACTTCACCGCTGGAGTCAAAGAAGTTCGGGCATGGACCTTCCCTATGGGAGCGACGGCTCCTCAAGCAGCAGGAGTCATCCACACCGATTTCCAAAAAGGGTTTATCCGAGCAGAAGTTATGGCCTATGATGATTTTTTATCCTTCGGTTCGGAAGCAGCTGTTAAGGAAGCTGGTAAGCTATCGATTGAAGGCAAGGAATACATCGTACGTGACGGAGACATCATGCACTTTCGATTCAATGTATAAATCGGCATACTCCAGTCTTGTATTCATTGGGATTGCTCTGATATGGGGATGCAATACCCCAAACGAAACCGCACAAGAGGTGGTAAGCGTCACCCCACACCAGTGGCCTGGCGAAATCACCGAACGCATGCAAACGCAAGAGGATGCCTGGAATCAAGGGGACATTCCTTCCTTTATGAACGGTGCCTATTGGGCGGATGATTCGATGTTGTTTATTGGGAAATCTGGAATGACATGGGGCTTTGACGCCACATTGCAGAACTACATCAAAAGCTACCCGAATCCTGAGGCTATGGGCATCTTGACCTTTGAAAACAAGCATTGGAGAGCGCTCGGTTCAGACCATGGTATGCTCGTAGGGCACTGGCTTTTGACACGTGGAGATTCTTTGGAGGACCTTGCGGGTTCTTACAGCCTGATTTGGGAGCGAATCGCAGGTGAATGGCTGATCATCGCAGACCATTCAAGTTGAACAAATCATGAGCCTCTTATTCGGCGTCATTGTTCTAACCATTGGTATCTCATGGTGGGTCCAGGACCGTCCACTTCTTAAGGCAAAATTGCTATTGAGGCCATTTGATGTCATTCACAAAGGCCAATGGTATCGTTTGATCTCTCACGGCTTCATTCATGCCGATTTCACGCACCTCGCATTCAATATGTTTGTCTTGTGGCAATTCGGAACTTCCGTCGAATATCAAATGCAACAGGCTTGGTCCGGTTCATCTCTTATTGCCAGTCTAGAACCGTCCTTTTTAGTTCTCTACTTCGGCGGCATGTTGGCTGCAGGATTGCCTTCGTTATGGAAACAACGTGACAATCCGAACTATGCGAGCCTTGGCGCAAGTGGGGGTGTTAGCGCTGTTATGATGGCCTATATCCTTCTATTTCCAACGAATAAGCTTCTGTTATTCTTCGTCATCCCGATGCCCGCATTTGTCGCAGGGATTCTTTTCTTCGCTTACGAGCGTTACATGAATAAAAGAGGCGCTACAGGCATCGCACACGATGCCCATTTAATGGGAGCGATCTTCGGTGTCGTCTATGTCCTTCTTCTAGATGCTGACACGCTCCCCAGAATGATCCGTGCGTTTAGCCTGCTTTTTTAAGAAGCACTGCCGTCTTTTGCCGGGATAATACGAAAGAGGTCTTCATCCGGTCTTTTCATGAAATAACGCTCTCTAGCGAATCGCTCCAGTTTCAAAGGGTCCGATGACAGGTCATTTAAATCCAAACGCATGGCCTCAATGCGCTCCTCAAAATGCTTGACCTCCTTGTTATACGCATTGAGTTGCCGTTGACTCTTCATCAAAAAGAAGAGGTCAATATCACTGATAAAGCTGACCCATAACAATCCGAAGAGTCCCGTAATGAAATAGCGGTTCTGCACGTAAAGCCAGACGGATGAACTGGAATTAAGCTTCCGTTTCATCTGCAGGCGCGTCTTCTGTATCGATCTGACTGTCAGGGACGCTATTGACCTCCGAATCCAAGGCTTCTGCGGTACCTGCGGGAAGCTTCAAGAAGCCTCCTTTCATCACCTCAATGGTCAATATCGTATCGTCCTTCTTGTAAGTCGCCATCAGCAGATCACCTTCCTGAATTTGAGCATTGATGATCTCTTCAGCAAAAGGATCTTCCAAATACTTCTGAATGGCTCGCTTCAACGGTCTTGCGCCAAACTTCTCGTCGTATCCCTGCTCCACCAAGAAATCCTTGGCTAACTCAGTTACTTCAATTCCATATCCAAGCGCATGAACTCGCTTTATGAGAGACTCCAATTCAAGGTCAATGATTTCGTGGATATGCTCACGAAGCAAACTCTTGAACAGAACGACATCATCAATACGATTCAAGAATTCAGGACTGAAGGCGCGTTTCAAAGCAGTTTGAATCACAGAATCACGGTTGGCGTGTTCATTGTCTACCCTTGCTGTCGTACCAAAGCCAACGCCCGTTCCGAATTCAGCCAATTGACGGGCTCCAATATTGGATGTCATGATGATCACCGTATTTCGGAAATCAATCTTTCGTCCGAGACTATCTGTCATTTGACCGTCGTCCAACGCTTGTAATAAGAGATTGAAAACATCCGGGTGGGCCTTTTCAATTTCATCCAACAGGACAATGGAGTAGGGGTGTCGTCTGACTTTTTCGGTCAGTTGACCACCTTCCTCATAACCGACGTATCCCGGAGGTGCTCCAACCAGACGGGAAATAGAAAACTTCTCCATGTACTCAGACATGTCGATTCGAATCAGCGACTCATCAGAATCAAACATAAACTTGGACAACACTTTCGCTAACTGAGTTTTTCCTACTCCGGTAGGGCCAAGAAAAATAAACGAGCCAATGGGCTTATTGGGATCCTTCAATCCAGCACGGTTACGCTTGATTGCGCGAGAGACGCGTAAAATCGCATCCTCTTGTCCAACAACTTTCCCCTGCAAATCATCCGTCATTCTGGCAAGGCGACCTGATTCCTTTTCTGCGATTCGATGAACAGGAATTCCCGTCATCATGCCAACCACATCACCGACATGGTCGACTGTTACAGTAACGCGCTTGTTTTTACTGTCTTCCTCCCATTGCTTTTTTGCTTTTTCAAGCGAATCGTTCAAAGTGCGTTCCGTATCGCGTAAACGCGCTGCCTCTTCATAACGTTGACTGCGCACAACGCGTACCTTCTCTTCTTTAATCGCTTCAATTTCGGCTTCAATCTTCAAGATCTCTTCGGGCACGTGAATGTTATTCAGGTGGACCTTGGAACCTACTTCATCCATCGCATCAATCGCCTTGTCAGGCAAATGGCGGTCCGTAATATACCGTGCTGTTAAATTCACACACGCTAAAATGGCCTCGTCGGTATATGTGACACTGTGGTGCTCCTCGTACTTGTCCTTGATATTGTTCAAGATTTGTACGGTCTCATCGATGGAGGTCGGCTCAACAAGCACTTTCTGGAAGCGCCGTTCCAATGCTCCGTCCTTTTCGATGTGCTGCCGGTATTCATCCAATGTTGTCGCACCAATGCATTGAATTTCGCCTCTTGCTAAAGCGGGCTTAAACATGTTGGAAGCATCCAAAGAGCCACTCGCTCCGCCTGCTCCTACGATGGTGTGAATTTCATCAATGAAGAGAATCACATCGGGTGATTTCTCCAACTCGTTCATAACCGCCTTCATGCGTTCTTCAAATTGACCGCGGTACTTTGTCCCTGCAACCAAAGAAGCGATGTCCAGGGTTACAATGCGTTTATTGAACAAAACGCGGCTCACCTTCTTTTCGATAATGCGCAATGCGAGTCCCTCTGCGATCGCGCTTTTGCCGACGCCAGGCTCTCCGATAAGAATGGGGTTGTTTTTCTTGCGACGGGATAATATCTGCGAGACCCGCTCAATTTCCTTTTGACGACCAACGATGGCGTCCAAACGACCTTCTTCAGCCATTTTGGTTAAATCTCTTCCGAAATTGTCCAAAACAGGCGTTTTGCTTTTTGGGTCAGCCTTTCTCGTCGAAGCTCCTCCCATGCCTTCACCGCCCATCTCATTGGAGCCATCATCTGAGAACTCGGGGCTCTCAGCGCGAGGAGTTGAAGTCGCGCCACCTTCTTCTTGGATAATGCTCTCGTATTCTTCCTTCGCTACATCGTAATCGATGTTAAAGGCACTGAGTGCCTTCGTAGCTACATTGTCTTCATCCTTGAGGATGCTCAACAACAAATGCTCCGTTCCAATCAAACTCGATTTGAAAATCTTTGCTTCGAGGTATGTGATCTTCAAGATCTTCTCAGCCTGCTTGATCAAAGGGATGTTGCCCGCACCTACTGACTTGCCTGCTGTTGGACGAATGCTGCTCTCCACCACTTTACGCAGTTTCTGCAAATCCACGTTCAGCCCTTCTAGGATACGAACAGCAGTTCCTTCACCTTCACGTATGATTCCAAGCAGCAAATGCTCAACGCCAATGTAATTGTGTCCTAGGCGCAAAGCCTCTTCTCGACTGTACGTAATGACATCCTTCACTCTCGGGGAAAATTTTGCGTCCATGCTATTCTTGTTCTAGGATCTTTCAAGATTATGACTCAACACGAGGGGACTAGAAAGCAACAATTGAATTGCTGTAAACCTTCATGTCGACCGCTTGGCTAAAACTACAACTCGACCTGTGCAAACATCTTGCCAACCTGAGGGTTTATTCACATCTCATTGGGGAGATTTGTGAGTAATTGCAAGCCCTTTTTCAGCGCCTCCAAGGGTTATGAACGTATTTTCGTTGTCGACTTAAACATCATGTTCTATGGTGTTTCTAACAAGCTGACACGATGGCAGAAGGAGAGAAGATCATACAGATCAACATAGCTGATGAAATGAAATCAGCCTATATCGATTATTCGATGTCGGTCATTGTATCCCGTGCACTTCCAGACGCACGTGATGGCCTAAAACCTGTGCACCGTCGTGTTCTCTACGGGATGCTTGATTTGGGCGTACTGTCGAATAGAGCCTACAAAAAGAGTGCTAGAATCGTCGGAGAAGTCTTGGGGAAATACCACCCGCACGGCGATAGTTCTGTTTACGACACCATGGTTCGAATGGCCCAACATTGGTCATTGCGTTATCCCATGGTGGACGGGCAAGGTAACTTCGGCTCAATAGACGGAGACAACCCAGCCGCTATGCGTTACACAGAGGCACGCTTGCGCAAAGTTGCCGAAGAGATGCTCGGTGATTTGGAAAAAGAAACGGTTGATTTCAGACCGAACTTTGACGAGAGCCTCCAAGAGCCCACGGTTCTTCCCGCAAAACTTCCCAACCTCCTTGTCAACGGAGCTTCTGGAATTGCCGTTGGTATGGCGACTAACATGCCACCGCACAACTTGACGGAAGTAATCGATGGTACCATCGCATACATCCAGGACAACGACATCACAATCGAGGGATTGATGGAGTATGTCAAAGCTCCTGACTTCCCAACCGGCGGCATCATTCACGGTGTAGAAGGAGTGAATGAGGCATTCCATACAGGACGAGGGCGCATTGTTGTTCGCGGAAAGGCCCGCATCGAGGAAACCAAGTCTGGGCGCGAAGTGATCATCGTAGAGGAAATCCCTTACATGGTCAACAAAGCAGAAATGGTCCGCAAAACGGCCGAATTGGTCAACGACAAACGCATCGAGGGTATCTCTGAAATTCGAGATGAGTCGGATCGAAAGGGCATGCGGGTGGTTTATGAGATCAAACGTGACGCTATGGCGACTGTGGTCTTAAATAAGCTCTACAAATATACCGCGCTACAAAGCTCATTCTCAGTCAATAACATCTGTTTGGTGCACGGGCGACCGCAGCTATTGAATTTGAAAGGGCTTATTTCAAACTTCGTTGATCACCGTCACGACGTGGTCACACGTCGAACACAGTTTGAGTTGCGTAAAGCACAGGAGCGGGCGCACATTTTGCAAGGCCTTATTATTGCTCTTGAGAACCTCGATGAGGTCATTAAGCTCATTCGCGCCAGTGCGAATCCCGAAGAAGCTCGAAACGGGCTGATGGAGCGATTTGAATTGTCAGAGTTGCAAGCGAGAGCCATTTTGGACATGCGTTTGCAGAAACTCACCGGGCTCGAGCGAGATAAATTACGCGCAGAGTTTGACGAGTTGATGGCTACCATTGCCGATCTCGAGGATATTCTTGCACGTTTTGAACGTCGCATGGAGATCATCACCGCCGAGTTGATCGATATCAAGGAACGCTTTGGTGATGACCGTAGAAGCCTCATTGAATTCAGCAGTGCCGATGTGAGCATGGAGGACTTAATTGCCGATGAACAAGTCGTCATCAGCATCAGCCATGCAGGATACATCAAGCGAACACGCCTCTCGGATTACCGATCCCAAAGCAGGGGAGGCGTAGGTTCTAAAGGTGCTACGACCCGGGATGCGGACTTCGTCGAGCACATATTTACAGCAACGAATCACAATTGGTTATTGATCTTCACGGCCAATGGAAAATGCTTCTGGATGCGAATCTATGAGGTTCCTGAGGGGTCGAAAGTATCGAAGGGCCGTGCCATCCAAAATTTGATTCACATCGAGTCAGATGACAAAGTACTTGCCTACATTCCGGTATCTAATTTGAAGGATCCTGAATACGTGAAGGACAACTTTGTTGTTTTGGCAACGCGTCAAGGATTGATCAAAAAGACCACTTTGGAAGCCTATTCTCGTCCTCGGACCAATGGAATTAACGCCATTACCATTCGAGAAGGTGATGAGTTGCTGACTGCGCGATTGACCAATGGAGACAATGAGATTATCATTGGATTAAAATCTGGTAAGGCCATACGTTTCCACGAAAGCAAGACCAGAGCAGTTGGAAGAACCGCAATGGGTGTCAAAGGAGTGACTTTGGGAGGACCTAATGATGAAGTCATCGGAATGGTTTGCGTGCGGTCTGCCGATTCAGACATCTTGGTAGTTTCCTCAAAAGGATATGGAAAACGATCAGCAGTTGAAGACTACCGCATCACCAATAGAGGAGGGAAGGGTGTGAAGACCATCAGTGTCACTGAAAAGACCGGTGAATTGATCAGCATCCTCAACGTTACCGACGAAGAGGACTTGATGATCATCAACAAGTCTGGAATTACGATTCGAACAGGGGTCGAAGAATTGCGTGTCATGGGCCGCGCAACCCAAGGTGTTCGACTGATTTCACTCAGAGGAAATGACCAGATCGCTTCTGTATGTCGTGTGCCCAAGAGCGAAGAAGAAGAAGAAGAAGGATTGGATGAAGGCGCTGATGGAACTGTTCCAGATGCGTCAGCTGAAAATCAAGCTCCACCAGAAACATCTGAAGATTAAATAAACTTTGGCATTGTTTTGGATTACCCATTCAAACATTACCAAAGCCTGCAAGTAAAATCATTCGATTCATGAAGAACGTAATCACTTTTTTATTTCTACTCTCAGCCGGCACCATGCTCGGACAAAAGCAGGTTGTATCTGCTTTCAATGCCAACAAAACAGGGGATTTCGCATCCGCTGCTAGCTACATTGATGAGGCTATCACTATCGAAAAAGCTGCACTTAAAAACAAAACGTGGCGCTATCGTGGAGAGATCTACTTGAATATTGCGCAAGACAGTGCATTGTCATTGGCCTATCCTCAAGCGCTTTGGACTGCACGCGATTCATATAAAAAGGCGCAAGAGCTTGATGTGAAAGAATCGTACAAACGCGAAATCATCATCGGTCTCGGCTTGGTTCAAACCACAGCTGGCAATCAAGGCATTTCAGATTACTCTCTTGAGTCATTTGGACCTGCGGCACGCAAGTTTGACTTGAGTGCAGAAGTGGCAGGAATGTTTGATGTGCTTGACACCATGGCCATATTCAATGCGGCTTTGTGCTATGAGAAATCGAATGAAATTGACATCGCAGTAGCGCGGTATAAAACATGCGGTGCGAGTGGATATCAAGTCCCAAATGTCTATTTATTTGCTGCGAACATATTACGTGAAGCCGGTCGCACAGAGGATGCTCTTAAAGAGTTGCAAGCTGCACGTGTTCAGTTTCCACGGGAGCAAAGCTTGATCATTGAGGAACTCAACATCTATTTGGAAGCCGAAGATTACGAGCGAGCAGAGAACAATTTGAAATTGGCTGCTGAAGGCGATCCCAACAATGAAATCCTATGGTTTAGCTTGGGAAGTGTCTATGACAACCTCGATAAAACCGAAATGGCTGCTGAGGCTTATTTAAAGGCAATTTCCATCAAAGGAGATTACTTTGATGCCAATTACAACTTGGGCGCGATGTACTTCAATCAGGCTGTTGAAGGAATCAACGCTGCGAACGATATGTGGAAACCTCGCATGTCAAAAGCGGAAACAGCAGAACAGTTGTCCATTGAAGAGCTCGCCAAGGCTAAGTTTTTATCCGGCCGACCTTATTTGGAAGCCGCACACGCTGCCAATACAGAAGACCTCGATACAATACGTTCATTGCGTGATATTTACGCGCGAACAGGACAAGATGATTTGATGTTGAAGATGACCGAATTACTCAAATAGACCGCGGTTTTCTTCACGGCAATAGAAAAGGGAGCTCGTCGCTCCTTTTTTTACGGATCTCTAATCTATTTAACATAATATTAATTATCACTCAATAGAAGCCAAAGGAAACGAGATGGCATAACAACTAATGCGTAAATTCATGGCATGGCATCATCTATCCTCAGATCCGTAGCGGTCGTCATAACGTTAGTTACATCCGCTCAAATACAGTCCCAGACGGCTGTACTTTACGACTTTACGTTCGATGTCACTCCAGCTTTAAGGCAAGAACTCCCAAAGTATGACGGAGCTGGCCGAGCTAAAGGCAACTATGTACGTGGTGAATGGGTTCCAGAAACCACACGGGAAACATTGAATTCCCGCTACGTGGAATCGATATGTGAAACGTTGACAGCCGCTTTGATTGACGTTTATGGGTATGAAGACGTTCACATTATGTATCCTGGCGCATTGTCCATGACAGTTCATCCAAGTCGTATGGATGGCTTTCCAAAGGCCAGCTTGAAAAAAGCAATCAAACGAAATCCTTCAGACACATACATTCAATGCGAGATCGCGTTAAAAGGACGTTCAAGCGGCACACTTGTCGTCATGAACAAGCAACGCGAAGCTTCATTGAAAGTGAATGCTGAAATAACGCTAACGGCTTTCCGACAAGACGGCACCATCGAAGATTTAAAATCCATCAAGATCAATGATCTTATGTCCGCATTTGACGAAAATCGGGTTGTTCGCCTAGAGGATGAATTCACTCGTGTATTGGGCGCTGGATATTTAAGCCAATCAGATATGGAACGCTTGTTTTTAGCTAGTTTACAAAGTCTGCTGCGTTAAGTGAGGCAGTGGCATCGCGTGTTACAAGGACATTCCCTCAATCTTTTATGCGATTGATCGCTAACAAGCGCAACATCCATTTGGGCAAAGGCTTTTCCTGGGCGCGTTTTCGAACATCGACGAACCATCCGATTTTCTTCACGATTGGAATCTTATGGGTTTCTACAAATTCTATCAATGTTCCATCCGGATCCTCGATATAACTGAATTGACCACTTGCTTCACCCATGTCAAAGCTATTGCTGCTATCCACCGTAAAGGGATACCCCGCAGCTGTCAGCTCCACCTCTAAGTCTTTCATGTTCCGCACATCAAAGCAAAGGTGAATGAACCCGAGATCACCCCAAAACCGATCCGAATAAATCGCTTTTGGCTCACGATCTAAAGCTTGAACCAATTCCAATTCTCCCGAACCGAGCAATTCACTAAATGGGCCCTTTGAGGGCTCTAATCGTTTTAAAATCACCCTGCGATACCGTTCAGAGCCTCCTGGTAAATCGCTCCATTCCTCAAAGATCTTGGTGTCGTCTTGGACAACCCGGTCGTATCCCAACACACCTCCGTACAATTTGATTGCCCGATCGATATCGCTAACGCCGAGCACGGCTCCCCCTACTCCGCCCCCAAAGTTTGTGGGGCCGAACCACTCATTGCTTTCGACCACTTCAAACCAAAAGCCATGCGGGTCATTCATGTAATAGTGTGAAGAACCGTCACTGCGCTGCTTCACTTGTCCCTTTACATCTAGCCCTCGCGCCTTCTGCATTTCCAGCATCTCCTTGGCATCCTGACACTTCACCTTCAATACAAAGACCCCCGTATCTCCCAGTTTTGGGATAAACGAAGCCGGCTGAGGCTTTCTACTTGTGAATTGCCATATTTCGAGCCCACCACCTCCTGCCATGTGCAGTGCCAAAGCAGCATGTCTTGTTTGCACCTCCTTTCCGGTATACGATTTCATCAAAGCAGCCTCAGCCTTTTCTTCAAACATTCTGACATCGATACCAAAAGCCTTCCGATACCACGACCAAGCCCGATGAACATCAGGAACGCCTATACCAACTTGCTGAATACCACTGATTAATTTACCCACTATCGCGTTTGATTCGTTCGGAACAATATATATGTAACCCCAAACATAAGGGAAAGGAAAAAATTATCTAAATTTGCAACCTGTTTGGAGGTTTGGCAGAGTTGGTCGATCGCACCGGTCTTGAAAACCGGCGTACCGCAAGGTACCGGGGGTTCGAATCCCTCAGCCTCCGCAAAGTGCGTATTTACGCATAAGAAGCCCAGTTCATTCTGGGCTTTTTTGTTCCTGATGTTTTCCTGATTTTCCTAAGGACCAACTGTTTTTATTTACATTACCGAACAGAAGGACAGGTTGAAACAACGGCTTGAGTCATTCGTCACAGAAACAATCCGCATTGACATCAAAGAAGCACATCGAGGAAGCCCCAGGAGGCTGGCCATTGCTAGGACACGCTTGGGTATTCCGCAAGAATCCAGTGTTATTCTTCCAGCGCAATAGCGCTATCATGGGATCGCTGTATTCGTTCAAAATTTTTGTCGAACGATTCATGTGATCAACGATCCCAACTTGGTGCATGAGGTGCTTGTAGGAAGTATGAATTCCTATTCTCGGAGAAAATCGTACGCGTTTCTACGCGAATTGTTGGGTGAAGGCTTGATTACTTCCGAAGGGGAACATGGGTTTAAGCTGTCCTCGTTTTTACGGAATGCCAGCCTTGAAAACAACAAAGCCGCCCTTCCATAAGAAAGGCGGCTTTGCTCGAAAATCAATTCTATCAGAGCATTACTCAGAGCAAGGCAATCCGAATGAAGAGAGCAAGATCAACAAGTCGGAAGTTCCAACGATGCTGTCCAAGTTCAAGTCACCCAAGCAAGCTGGTGAGTAATCACACAAGCCGTTGTCATTGACAGCCGATGCGTCATAGTTCGTGGCGCTCGCGTTGGTACAACCACTCGCACTGTTCTCGTTCGCAATCAACAACTGTCCCGCTTCGCTTGAGTTTCCACAAACGTCGGTAGCCGTGTAGATCCGTGTTACGCTGTAGCGTCCGTCATTCAAACGACCGGCATAGTCTACCCACGTGATGCCCTCAACTCCTGTTGCATCCGACGTACTCGTAGAGTAATCGTTGGCAGCCCAGTCAGCAACCGGAGTTGCCAATTCAAGCATACCGGTCATCAAAATGTGAGGAGCTCCGAATTCACCGACACATCCCGCAACTTCATCGAAGTCACAGTTGCCATCGTTGTCACTATCTGTGCAGATTGTTTGATCACAATCATCCCATCCAGCAGGAATATACGTGCATGAGATATTGTTGCTCAATGTCGCTGTAGCGTCATAGTTACAAGCTGATTCAATCGTACAACCAGCACATGATGAGAATTCACAAGAACCATCATTCTCTGTAGAACCCAAAGCATAGTTACATGCTGAAGTAATGGTACAACCATACACCTCTTCCTGGTCACAGACACCGTCTTCGTCATCGTCTACCAAGCAGTTGCCTGAGCAATCCACATAGCTAGAAACGGGGTACGTACAAGAACCATCGTCATCGGTTGCGCTAGAAGCATAATTACAGGCATCTCCATCCGTACAACCAGCGACTTCGAATTCATCACACACACCATCACTGTCTGTATCTGTGTTGCACGAACCGGAACAATCATAGCCGGAAACGGCATAGACACAATCCAACAATTGGTTGAGCGTTGCGGTGGAATCGAAGTTGCAAGCAGCCGTATCCATGCATCCTACACATGACACGAAGTCACACCCAGCATTGTCCGTAGCTGTTGCATCATAGTTACATGCTCCGGAGTTCATGCAGCCTTCAACCTCGTTGGCATCACATACTCCGTCACTGTCCGTATCAACACCAGCCCCTCCACAAACACCACATGCGTCCAGAGCGAGGCAAGAGCCATCGTCGTTCGTCGCTGCGTTGTCATAGTTACAAGCACTTGAATCCGTACATCCATTCACCTCGTTAACATCACAAACGCCATCGTTGTCGGTATCACCATCAACAACAGTACCTGATCCGTCGGTAGCACCAGAGCAAGAATCACAACCTGTTGCATAAACACACGAGATCGGTTCGTTCAAAGTCGCCGAGGCGTCGTAGTTACAAGCGGAAGAAACCATACAACCGACACATGACGTAAAGTCACATCCCGCATTCTCAGTGGCAGCACTGTTGTAGTTACAAGCACTACTAATCGTACAACCATCAATCTCATTGGCATCGCAAACACCATCATTGTCGGTGTCCACTCCTGTCCCTCCACAAACACCGCAAGCATCCAACGTCTGGCATGAGCCATCGTCATCTGTGGCAGCGCTGTTGTAGTTGCAAGCTGAAGCGTCGGAACAACCGGTCACCTCGTCCGTATCACATACACCATCGTTGTCGGCATCGCCGTCAATCACAGTGCCAGTTCCGTCTGAAGCACCAGAACAAGAATCACACCCTGTTGCATAAACACAAGAAATAGGCTCATTCAGCGTGACGCTCGAATCATAATTGCAAGCCGTTACCGTATTGCAACCGACACAAGAAGTCACTTCACACGAACCATCATCCGTCGTAGCCGTAGAATCATAATTGCAAGCTCCAACTGTGGTGCAACCCGAGACCACACACGAGTTATCGTCAATCGTAGAAGTCGCATCATAGTTGTCTGCGTTTACATTGGTACAGCCATAGCATGTGTAATCACAAGGAGCCGAATAGAGATTATCGACGTCGTAATCGCAACCTGCTTCGTTCGTACAACCAATACATGAGCTCCACTCACATGGGCCTTCTTCGTTGTAATTACATGCTGATGGGATAGTGCAGTCCACGATTAAACCAAGTGGAGTTGGGCTACCCATCATATCTCCAGAGCAGGCTGTGCTTCCTCCATTAGCTGGTGAACAATCACTTAACTGAAAATAAACGGCTAGGTCGTTGTAGTTGCAATCAGTACCGATCATACAGCCATATAGCGATTGACAAGAGCCATCATCATCCGTTGCAAGAGGATTGAAGTTTGCAGCTGAAGAGGTTGTGCAACCGCTCACTTCGTTGTCGTTACAAACACCGTCGTTGTCCGTATCGCCGTCAACAATCGTTCCGCTTCCATCCTGCGCACCACTGCACGAGTCACAGCCTGTGGCATATGTGCACGTATCAAGACTGATCGTCGCTGCATCATCATAGTTGCAAGCAGAGTCGACAGTACAACCTGCACACGAAAGGCTTTCACACGCCTCATTCGCTGAGTCATTGTAGTTACACGCTGATGTATCCACACAGTTGTCTGCATCATCACAAATGCCGTCATTGTCTGCGTCAGCCGAACAAGTTCCGCCGCATACGCCCAAAGCATCATTGGTGGCGCAAGAACCATCGTCATCCGTAGCTGCAGAGCTGTAATTACAAGCTGAAGACGATGTGCAACCGACCACCTCGTTAGCGTTACATACACCGTCGTTGTCCGTGTCGCCATCTACAATTGTTCCGCTTCCATCCTGAGCACCACTGCACGAGTCACATCCTGTTGCAAAGTTACATATATCAGAACTGATCGTTGCTGAGTCGTCATAATTACATGCGGTATCTACAGTACAACCTGCACACGAAACGCTTTCACACACTTCGTTCGCTGCGTCATCGTAGTTACAAGCTGCTGTATCAACACAGTTGTCAGCGGCATCGTCGCAGATACCGTCACCGTCCGCATCAGCTGAACATGACCCACCGCATACGCCCAAAGCATCGTTGGTAGCACAAGAACCATCGTCATCCGTCGCAGCGGAATTGTAGTTACAAGCTGAAGAAGTTGTGCAACCGGCCACTTCGTTAGCGTTACATACTCCATCGTTGTCCGTGTCGCCGTCTACAACCGTTCCGGTTCCATCAGTGGCACCACTGCAAGAATCACAGCCTGCAGCGTAGACACAAGAACTCAGATCAGAAATGGACTTCGAATCATCGTAATTACAAGCGTTTACAACGGTGCAACCAGCGCAAGAAGCTGTTTCACAAGATCCGTCGTCATCCGTAGCAGATGAATCATAATTGCAAGCAGAAGAAGAAGTACATCCGTCGACTTCCAACTCATCACATATCCCGTCTCCATCAGCATCGTTCAAGCAATCACCTGCACAATCGTAATGCGTTGCTGGGTAAGTGCAACTCCCAGCGTCAGTCGCTGCTGCGTTGTAGTTGCAACCGGTGTTGTCCTGGCAGCCGACCACTTCATCCTCATCACAAACGTCATCACCGTCTGCATCATTTAAGCAGGCTCCCGCACAATCGAAGTGAGAAGCTCCATACAAGTCCAGTGGATAATCGCAGCTTTCCGTGTCTTCAATTGTTGCTTCACTGTTGTAGTTGCAAGCATCTTCAACCGTGCAGCCTGAGCATGAAGTGTATTCACATCCCTCGTTTGTGGTCGCTGCACAATCATAATTGCATGCCGCGGCATTTGCACAACCCACGACTTCGTTGTCGTCATATACATTGTTACCATTGGCATCAGCTACAGCATCACCACCTGAAGTAGTCGTTGATTGAACATAGACCGTGATCTCATTCCATAATTTTTGATTGCCACAATTATCCAAAACTTGAATAGCAAATGTGTAGTACCCCTCTATGGTAGCATCGAAGCCAGTTCCTGCAGGGTTCAATGCCGCAATCTCAGAAGATCCCATATTGGTGTTGATACCAAATGACGAGAAACTGGATGCCGCAGTCAACGGATTGCCATCAAAGGCAGAACCGATGTTAATCGAATACATGTCCTCTAAAGTGTAATCGAAGCATGGATCAAAGTCGATGTGCATAATCACGTCTACGCTATCAAATGCGCCTGCATCCAAACCGGCGTACATCAAAATGTTCCAATTTGATTCTGGACCAGTTCCTACTGAACCGTTCTGACTGGCTAGAGAGTATCCTGGTTCTACAAGATACGTATTACCGTCAGCTGAGACATTGTCATTCGGCGCCGTGGTGTTCCGTGCCTTCACACCTAAAAACGTGTGAACATCAGCATTGGACCAAATGGCCAAGTTGTTATCAGAAATCCCTGTACCGAGAGACCAATACGATGAGTTGTTCAGGCCATCAAGGAAATCTGAACCCGCGAAATAGTCAGATTCAGTTTGCTGTGCGCCAAAGCCTGTGTAGGACACAGGTGAAGGTTCATTACAGATTTGACCCCACAAGAGTGTAGGGGCAAGGAACAGGAGGAAAGTGATAGCACGCATGATGTGATGTGATAATTCTTAATAAAGATACGA
Source organism: uncultured Flavobacteriales bacterium (assembly GCA_905478325.1). Classification (GTDB taxonomy): domain Bacteria; phylum Bacteroidota; class Bacteroidia; order Flavobacteriales_D; family Sanyastnellaceae; genus UA16. Next base: position 20,712 of record CAJQIB010000024.1, read on the forward strand.
AACTTTTACGATGAATGTTCGAAAAAAGGTGCCGAGAGTGAAATTAATCTACACCAACTGCGCTTTTGGCTCGTCAAAAACTGACTAAATCATTGATTTTAAACATCAAAACAACCGGATATCAGCACCCTAGACAATCAAAAACGGACAATTTTGTGATTCAATAGCTTGTACACATTACATTTGTGCCCTTAAGTCCATCTATTGTGAATATTTTTGTAGGAAATTTAGCTTGGGGCGTCGACGACGTTGCCTTGCGTGAAGCGTTTGAAGCACATGGTGTTGTTGAACGCGCTAAAGTTGTCCATGACCGCGAAACTGGCCGAAGCCGGGGTTTTGGATTTGTAGAAATGCCTAACCATGAGGAAGCTACTGCAGCTCTCGAAAACATGGAAGGAAAAGATTTGATGGGTCGAGAGATTCGTTGCAATGAAAGCGAAGCACGGGAACGTCGCTGATCTTTGATTGATATAATTGAAAAAGGGAGCTTAGGCTCCCTTTTTTTGTGCCCAATAAATCAATAAAACGAAATGAAAATACTTAATACGCGCGATTAACTGCTTCCAAAGACTCCCCCTCAGTCCTCGCAAGCGATTCCAAAGACACTCAACAGCAACAACAAATCCGGAGTTCCTCGGACGCCATCAAAATCGAGATCAGCAAAACACCCACTGGAGTTTCCGACCGGGTTATCACAGGAATAGTAACATGTGCCATCGTCAATCGTAGCCTCACTTGAAAAGTTTTCGGCCGTAGCATCCATACATCCAAAGCAGGTCCAAAAACATGAGCCGTCATCAATGCTAGCCACATTGTGAAAATTACAAGCCGTCTCATACGTGCAACCAACAATTTGGAAGGAGCATGAGCCGTCTGATTCAGTAGACAACGGGTCGTAGTTCAAAGCTTCAGGATCCATACAACCAAGTAACTCATCCCCATCACAAACACCATCGTTGTCAGAGTCCAGCAAACAGTTGCCCTCGCAGTCCAATCCGCTCTCTGGATAATCACAGTAGCCAGACTCTGTCGCTAGACTGTCGTAATTGCACGCGGTCCCATCCAGACACCCCACCACCTCGAGTTCATCGCAAATGCCATCGGAATCGGTGTCAAACAGGCAGTTGCCGTTGCAGTCTTGACCGGATTGCGCGAAGACGCAAGATCCGTCGTCATCGCTCGCAGCACTCGTGTAGTTGCAGGCTGTTGGATCCGTGCACCCGTTGACTTCGTCGGAATCACAAATACCATCACTGTCCGAGTCCAGCAAACAGCTGCCCTCGCAGTCCAATCCGCTCTCTGGATAATCACAGTAGCCAGACTCTGTCGCTAGACCGTCGTAATTGCACGCGGTCCCATCCAGACACCCCACCACCTCGAGTTGATCGCAAACGCCATCGAAATCGGTATCAAACAGGCAGTTGCCGTTGCAGTCCTCACCGGATTGCGCGAATGTGCAAGATCCGTCGTCGTCAGTTGCAGCGCTCGTGTAGTT
>CAJQIB010000025.1 GCA_905478325.1 uncultured Flavobacteriales bacterium
CTGGCGGATACACCCATACGAGTGTCGCTTTACGCGATGCGGTCTCTGCCATAGCTTCTCCTGTTATTGAGGTTCACCTTTCCCATCCGGACGCACGAGAGGATTTCCGAAAACCATCATTGCTTCGCGAGGCCTGTTTTGGAAGTATCAGTGGTTTAGGAGCCGAGAGCTACATCGCTGCCCTCCGCTTCTTTATGGAGAAGCAACCATGATGTGGAGTGCATGAGCGACGCCATCATTGGTCTCTAACTGGAGAGTGTATCGACCCGTGCTTAAAGTGCGAACGGCACAAGAGAATGTTCCATCCGCCTGAACGGCTTCATACTGCGAATAGACCATGCGTCCTTTGGAATCAAAGATCTTGAGATACACGTAATCTGGGCGAATTTCATTGGAAATCCAATAGATATTCAGGTCGTTCAAAACAGGATTGGGATAAACCATCCAAGGAGATGTGGGTTCAGGATGATTTTCTCTTAAGCCTTTCGATTCGTCTTGATAGGGTTCAATTTCATCTACAGAGGGCTCGTCGCAAGCCAGTAATAATGGAGTGGAGTCTTTCAAAAAGATGGGCATGGCACCGTTGCTGGTTTCCAAGAGTGTTGGGGTGATCATGCAGGGGGTTGCCCCGGTGCAATGGCCCCAGTCATTCCCATTGCAAGGGATGAGGAGTGAGTTCTCATCAAAGGAGTCCAAGCCCGCAACGGTTCCTTTAAAATAACGGTATTCCGGCTCTGAAAATTCATTTCCTCCTTGAAGTAATTCTGGCCAAATCCCGTTTGAAAATTTCACGTGGATGTGGTTGTGAAAGAACCGGTTTTTTCCAAAGGGAGGAGCCATGTTCACGCTACTCATGGAATCAAGATGGATTGCGTTGTTGAGGTTTTCAAAGTTGTTGCACGTGAGGTTGGCTTCCTGTTGGTGCAACTTTAAGCCAGTCGAATGATTCAAAAACTCCGTTGTTTCAATACGCAACGGATGTTGTCCAGAAATAATTTGAAGTTGGGGCAGCTCAGTGATGCCTTCCTCAAAGGAAGTTTTGCGAATCCAGGAGTGCATGGGGCTCTCATCCAGAGAAAAGGTGCTTGCGTTCCAATAGCAGTTCTCCATATGCAGCCCTGAAGTCGCGGCATTCCAGCGCGTATTGAAGGCTTGTAGCCTGCTCAGTTTCATGGCTGCTGCACTCGGGTGTTGATGTGAAATGGAAGCGTTGTGAAGGGTGCCTTGGTCCCATTGAAGTCGATTGAAGAAGGAGCATACAGAAGTTTCGTTGATGCTTTGCAGATTGACCTGATGAAAAGCTGACTTGGAATTCACCTGAAGTGTGCTGAATGGGGCCAACTCCAATTGAGCATGGGATAGTTTAAACATCCCCGTGCCATGGACGCTCAAACCCGACTGGTTTTCTATACTGAGCGAAAGGAAAGCGTCAGGAGAGCCTTGGACTTGCCAAATTCCTTGGCTGCCGATGTGGACATACCCAGTAAGACCCTCAGTTTTGATCGCCCCAGCGATGTGATTCTCAGAAGCAGCAATCAGGAGGGTTTTTCCGCTGGAAATAATGAGGTCTCCATCAAGGTGGAGCTCTCCATCCGGTCCGTTGCATACAATGGTGCTGGTTTCATTGACCATGATCTGTCCATTCTCATGAATGTTCAGTGCGCCGCCAGGATGAACAATGACCTCGCCACCGTTGAGCATCAATTGAGCTCCTTTCTCAATGTTGAGTTCACTCAAAGGTCCGATGTGAATGACCGAACCGGGTCCTAAGGTCAATACAGTGCCGTTGCGGATGCTTAGAATGCCTATTCCAGGTCCGAGTGTGTCACCAACAATCAAGGTTCCAAATTGAGGGAGTTCAATCAGATCAATGCACGGAGCACTCTCAACAAAAAACGGCGGTTGCCATGTGTTGCCATTGCCGTCCGTTGTTCCGATGGTGACTTTGCCAGCAGGTGGAATGGTACAGGAGCCAAGCCAATGGGAGTCGGCCTGATTCCACCCGAAATGATGCGCATATGCGATGGTGTCCACCGGCTGTCCACCGATGATCCAGTTGAGTAATTTTTCGACATGATCTCCGATATCGGCATGCATGGCAATCGGATGTGTCAAGGGTTGGGTTGAGATTTGATCAAAAGGAATGGCCTCCATGGACCAGTCAGCCAACAAGGGAAGGTCGAACGCCGAATGAACGGGGATGAACATGGAGTTGTTCTGGTATGATTCAACCTCAATTCCGGCCGTTTCTAAAGCATCTCGCAACAGGGTCAGATGTGCTGACGAGCTGCCTGGAATTTCTCCCCAAGCTTGAAATGCAGGGGAGCAATGTCCCTGAGTCTCTATGAAGATGTCCTCGCCCCATTCCCAGTCGGTGTTGATGAGTTCTCCATCAAAGACACACCAGTTGTCAGAATCTGAGGCCGGATATTGAGAATCTCCAGGTGCCGCATGCAACCACAAATGAACATATTCCCACCCAAGAAAACTCGAGACAGCATACAAAAGGGGGGAGTTTGGAGAAGGAAATGCGATTTCCGGATTCCCATTGGAAATCGCTGCGCAGAAGGGAATCTGAGGGAGCCCCCATTCTGATTGCAACGCCTGGAGAGCCATAAAGTCACTACTTGGTCCATCTGGCTTGTCAAAAAGCATTTGGTCCGCTGCAATAGAATTCAACGCCTCATTGAGGTTTGCGGCATCCACTGAGACTTCAGACAAAAAGTCAATGGCATGGTGCAGGGCAAAGGGAAGCCAGGCACCGCGAAATGGACTGTCGATTGAAAGAAATAGTCGGGTGCAGTGATCGGTGCCTTCTAATTCCATTTTCCTCAATGCATGACGTGCTATGAGCCCGCCCATGCTTGCGCCCACTACCACTAATGGAGATTTCAATTCGGGCTCTTGGTAGGTGTTGCACAAGCCAATGAGGTGTTCCAACAAAGCGGCACTTTTTGCAACAGATTGGGTGCCATCGGTAAAATCGAGAAAGACAAAATCCATGCCCATGGAAGTCAAGGAATCGATAAATGCCGGCATGGCCTCAAAGGCCTCAGAAGGATTCGCGCTGCAATTCCAAAGGGTTTCCCAGTTCATGTCACCGTGACCGTACAGAGGTATTTGTCCTCCAATTGACGGGTCAAAGCCTTCACAGAGGATCACCGGTTGATCGAAAATCCCGTCATCACTTTTTTTAATGAGTGCTTGACCCGTGACGGCTTGCCCTTGGTGGAAGCATCCAATCCACCATGGATCGGTGTTTTCTGTATCGATCCAGGGTGGTAAGTCAGGTTCGGGGCATTCATCCATAATGAAGGTTGGAAACACGATGTGTTGTTCCCGTGATTCACCATTGATAGTCAGTTTCAGCCCGATGGATGTCAACGTGGTATTCTGCGGAATCTCAATGGATATCGGTTCGTCTAACGTGAGGTTGTACGACAGTCCATCGTGAATAAGGGTCCAGTCACCCTGTAAATGCTCTTCAGCCACGGCAAGTGATGGCAAAACAATTGAATTCAGCCCCCGCGGAAGATCTCGTCTGCTGGCGACGAGTAATGTTTCTTGGCTCAGGGAATCGAGACCTGTCGGGAGTAGGTCATTTTGCATCGGCTCTGTCCTGTGAATTAGGGCAAGGCAAATGGCGTGTTGTGCATGCGATGCTTGCTCAAAGACACGGCGAATCGAATCGCGGTGGAGGCCTTCAAATGAAACGCCTAACTTTTCCCAGATGAAGTGGGTTTGTCTGCTTTCGTAAGGCGATAGGGATTGAGAGAATAGGGCATTGGAATGACCTGCGACCCCCCAAACGAGGGCCGCTAACAGCATGTTTTTCATGAAAAAAGGATTACCAGAATTGTTCGACGATTACGGTGTCGATGAGGTTTGTTTGCTCAATGGAAACCGAAAAGGAAGGCAGCGTGTCGATTTGACCAGAAGAGGTGACTGCAGCTGCATGCCATTGTCGGATTGCAGGAAGCGTTTCATAGGGGTGGACGAATGAGGAGAGAAGCAGAGAGGGGGTGGGGCTAGAGCCGGGCGTGAAAGAGTGCAATGAAGCGGGGAGAGATGGGCCGGGATCGTAACTGCTCCAAAGGAGAATTCTTTCGTAATCGGCGACGTCCATTTCGTTCCGCCCCCCAATGCATCTGATCCAGAAGGGAGTTGGAAGTGTAATTGAAGCGGCATCATGAATGGGGAAGTCCCAAGTGTCTTGGTACAGGAGGTTGGCTTCTCCGGTTTGCTCATTGTGCGTTCCAATATGCAATTGGTGTGGCCCTTCTAAACCGCTAATTGGTATCCAGCTATGACCAAAAGGATCTGTGTAAAGGGTGTCACTGACTGCTTCCAGGGTATATCCATCTTGCCAATTGCCCGAATGTTGGGATTCCTTGAGAAGCACAAGCCAAGCCAAATCCACAGGGGTTCCTTCGATGTAATTGACTTGAATGGACCAGCTTGTCGGCGATGCATCCGGTTTACAAGACGCGATAAAAATGGCCCACACAATGCCTACAATCCTCAATAATCTTCTTCTTCCTGACCGTCCCATGGTGCTAAACTCGACACGCAAAAGCTGCGTTGGAGCAGCAATGCATGGATGAATAGCCTTGCTTTGAGGACGTTAGCTAAATTTCCTGATGCCCTTATCGAGGAGCTTAGCCAAGGCTTGTGCGTCTTTCTCGCTCAGCTGTTTACCGAGAACGAAAGACTTGTTGTCGTAGGTAAAATGAATGGATTCACCGCCCATGATCCAAAAGCTCTGATCCAAATTGGCTAGAAATGCAGTAGGCTCTCTTCTCCGAATTTCCATTTTTTGAATGTGCGATAAATGGAATATTTGGGCTTTCCCAAGCGTGCCAAATGCATTTTTGACCGACATCCCTTCCGTGTGAATGCGGATGGTTTCGCTTCCTTTTCTGCGCCAAAGAATCACTTTACCGACGCGAAAGGCAAAGAAGGTCCAAAACGCTGATGAGATGCTATAAAACATGCGCTCTTCTCCTGTAGCATGCGTTAGACTCCAGAAGAATACGACACCTACGGCAATCCAGGCAATCATCCAAGCCTCCAGTGCCATCTGCTGACTTCTTGGGATTTTTTGATCGATGACAACAGTCAGCGCGTCATCGTGCCAGGCGAATGTGATGCGCTTTCCAATGGTCTGGATGGGGGGTGTTTTTTTTTTCATGTTGGCAGTGCACCCTCTTCTGAGACCAATCGGTTGTATAAACCTTCGTATTTCGGCAATACGGCGTCGATGTGAAATACTTCAGAGCGTGCTTTGGCTTGTTTCCGAAAAGCCTCCAATCGCAAAGGAGAACCGAGTATGTCCAAAGCACTCTTCGCCATCGCTTGCGTATCTCCAACTTCGTGAAGAAATCCACTGACTCCATGTTCGATGACTTCTGGCAGACCTCCTGTATTGGATGCAATGACCGGCACGCCGCTGGCCATAGCTTCCAAAGCTGCCAATCCGAAGCTTTCCGTTTCCGATGGAAGAAGAAAGAGGTCGCTGATTCGCAATGGCTCAATGGGGTTCTTGATCTTCCCAATGCAGATTACGTCGTTCCGGTAGCCCAATTCTTCGGCTCTTTTTTCAATGCGAGACCGGTCTGGACCGTCTCCAACTAGGAGCAGTTTTGCCGGGATTTTTTTTCGGACCTCAATGAATGTGGCGAGGACATCATCCACTCGTTTGACTGGTCGAAAATTTGAAATGTGCGTGAGGATGGGCTGTCCTTCTGGAGCAATGTGCTTGCGCAATTCTTCATCCGGAGAGCCTGTATATTGCTTGGGGCAGATGAAGTTGGGAATGCACTCAATCGATTTGCCGTCGCAGCCAAACAATTTAAGTGTATCGGATTTCAAACTATTGGAGACCGTGGTAACCGCATCCGATTCATTGATCGCATACGAAATGACCGGCTCGAATGCAGGGTCCTTGCCCAGCAGCGTGATGTCTGTACCATGCAATGTGGTCACGATTGGGAGATTCAATCCTTTGGTAGCCAGAATGCCCCGAGCCATAACTGCTGCACTTGCGTGAGGTATGGCATAGTGGACATGCAACAAGTCCAGCCGGTGTTGCATCGCGATTTCCACCATTTTACTCGTCAAAATCAGTTCGTAGGGTTGAAAATCAAACAAGGGGTAATTTGAAAGCCGAACCTCGTGATAATACACATTGCTTTTCAGGCTTCCCATTCTTGCAGGCTCACTATACGTGATGAAGTGCAGCTCATGGCCTTTAGCCGCGAGCGCCTTCCCCAATTCCGTTGCAACAACTCCTGAACCTCCAAATGTTGGGTAACAAACAAATCCTATGCGCATGGAGTCAAAGTTTTATGTTCAGTCTCTATCCGTTCTAAATCGATCGGAGATGCCAAATGATTGGTAGACGATCTGCTGGAGTTCGGTCCTAACATTCCATTGAATGAGTTTTCGATTTTCCGCATCCGGGTGGATTCGGTTGCTCAAAAAGACAAAGACCAAATCGTGGTCTGGATCAGCCCACGCTAGTGTCCCTGTGAATCCAGAATGTCCGAAACTTGACCAACTGGCTTGGTCGCATGTCGGGCCTTCTCCACTCTCCGAATCAGGCCGGTCAAATCCCAACGCTTTCCTGTATTTGGGGTCGTCAGCAAACCGACTCGTCCATTGGTGAACCGTCTCTGATCGCAAAAGTTCAGAGCGTCCGTAGATGCCTCCCATGCGGAAGCAATACATCAAGCGGGCGAGGTCATAGGCATTGCTAAACAAACCAGCGTGCCCTGCGACTTCACCAAGCATAGCGGCTCCTGGGTCATGGACGTGTCCGTGGACAGTCGTTTTTCGAAAAACGGTATCCAATTCAGTAGGTGCAATGAGATTCAAAGGACTTCGTGAAAGCGGATGATAGCCCATACTTGACAAGCCTAGCGGGCCATAAAATGTCGTTTGCAACCAGCGGTCTACCGGCGCGTCGGTGAGCTTTTCGATGATGCGTGCAAGCGCGTAGTATCCCATGTCACTGTAGCGGTGCGTTCCAACAGGGTCAAGCGGCTCTTCCGTAACACGTCTCCACACCGAATCTTGCCAAGCAGGGCGCATAAAGCATTGCTCAGAAAGAAAAACGGAATGCTCAGCCGTAGCCGCAGGCGAGAAAGCGGTTGAATCCTCCAAAGCATACAGATAAAATGGAATCCATGCTTTTAAGCCTGAACGATGCGATAAGATGTCCTCGATGAGCCGATCACCAATGGGCAGGGTGTCCAATTCTGGCAAGTAATGGCTGAGCGGTTTGGACCGGTCAAAAAGCCCCTGCTCTTCAAGATGCATCAAAGCCAGCGTTGTCGCTGCAATTTTCGTGATACTGGCAAGATCATAAACGGTTGCTTTTGTCACAGGCTCGGTGCCGTCAATAGTGCCATATGCGCCGTCATGAATGACCTTTCCCTTGTGCGCAACGACCAAACGGCAGCCGGGCATAGCTCCCCCTTCGATGGCGTTCAAAACAACACTGTCAAGTAGGGCTTTGCGATTGAAATCAACGGGAGAAAAGCTCAGACGCTGTCGTCCCATCCAAGGGTGACCCGTTCCAGCGGGGAAAACGCCCGATGAGACCGGGAGAACGCCGCCGGCAGCACCGGCACCGGTCAAGGCCTCAGCGACCTGTTCAATCGTTCTGTAATCATCCTGATACGCAACAATAAGCGCGTCCGACAATGCGGCAACCGTTTCCAACCGTTCCAGTAAATAGGGGCTCCCGTAAACAATGACGACCAAAGGGATGTGTGCTTCGGATGCACGCGCTGCACAGCGTTCCAATTGACGAATGACGTCGTTGTCGATACCGTGTTGCTTACTGGCTGAGTGGCTCGTTCCTCCGATGTGGATGGCCATCCACTGAGGTTTCGGAGCGATGAGCGAACGAAAAATAGCCGCACCTTCGGAAATGAATCGGCCCGCACTGACGGCTTGGCTAGAAATGTCCATGGACGTTCCCATGATGTTCTCTATGACCGCATTGAACGTCGCATCAGGATGCCCGTCCCATCCGATAAATAGGGATGATAGCGATTGAATACCTGCCTTGAAGGGCAATCCATTTTCTACATTTTTGACAGCTGTCAGGCTCGATGAGAGAATGGAACGGTGATTGATTTCGGCTTCGGGTGTATCGACATAACCCGTGGGTTTTTCGTCTACACGACACCACGATTTGGCTTGCAAGACCCGTTTGCACTTCTCTGCAATAAAGAGTGAGTCAATCCTGCCGTCATTGATCGCTTGCTGCAGTTCAGCCAAAACACGTTGCGGATCTCCGGGAAATAGTAAAATATCATTTCCCGCTAACAACGCGTCGGCATGTGGGCTAGACGTGGTCGCAAATGAAGTGAACCCTTTCATGGTCATTGCATCCGTAAACACAAGACCTTGAAATCCGATGTCCTGACGGAGCAAGGTGTCAATGATGCGCGGAGAGAGGGTGGACGGTTGACCTAAAGTCGAGTCCAAAGCAGGGATGTACAGATGGGCTGCCATCATAGCGCCTACACCTGCATTTGTGAGCTGACGGAAAGGGGCTAGCTCAATCTTGTTGAGCCTAACGGTGTCATGCAGAATAGAAGGTAGGGTCAAGTGAGAATCCGAATCGGAGTCCCCGTGACCGGGGAAGTGTTTGGCTGTTGCCAACACACCAGCATCCTGCATGCCCAATGCATAAGCTGTTCCAAGTCGCCCAACCCACTCGGGGTCTTC
>CAJQIB010000026.1 GCA_905478325.1 uncultured Flavobacteriales bacterium
GGGCACGATCGTTGACAACGACACGGACAATGACGGCGTTTGCAACAGTGATGAAGTGACCGGTTGCCAAGACGACACGGCTTGCAACTACAAGGCTTCCGCCACGGACGATGGTGCGACTTGCGTGTTTGTAGACGGGGTCTGTGAAACGTGCTCTGGCGAGACTGACGGTACGGGCACCATCGTGGACAATGACTCAAACAACGACGGAATCTGCGACTCGAATGTGACACCGGGCTGCCAGGATGAATCCGCATGCAACTACGATTCCTCAGCGAATCAGGACGACGGTTCTTGCACCTATCCGGGTTGTATGAACAGCGGTGCGTGTAATTTTGATACCAACGCGGGTTGTGATAACAGCTCTTGTGTGTTCCAATCTGCAATGATTTTTAGTGATTTTGAACACACGGAAGGTGGCAATGGAAATAGTGACGACGACGACGACGATGACGACGACGATAACAACGGCGCTTCAGGTGGTAGCAACGGGTACACCAATGGATACGGAACAAGTACGGTGTTCTGGAGCATCTGGAATGAGGGTGGCTCTGATTGCCGTTTAGCGGGAGCTGATGCGAGTTTTGCCACGAGTGGCACACGTTGCGTGCGTTTGCGTGATGGCAGTTCGACCTCCAATATGACCACGGATGATTTGGCATTTTCGAATTTCGAAGTCATTGCGATCACCTTTAATTTTCAAGCTCAATCCATGGAGAGTGGGGAGTCATTCCACTTGGAATACTCGACTGACGGTGGAGAATCTTTCTCCACGACAGCGACGTATGTTCAGGGAGTAGATTTCTCGAACAACGTCGCATATGAAGGGTGGAATGAGAGCATCTCAGCTGAATTTACAGATGTGACTCAATTTCGGTTCCGTAATGATGGTTCTAACAACAACGATTTTATCTACCTCGATGACATTTACATCAACGGTTGCGTGGATGGGAGCTCTGAGCCTTGCAACACAGGTGACTCCGATGGAGATGGTGTGTGTGATGACAGCGACCTCTGCACAGACACGAATGCTTGCAACTATGACGCGATAGCCAATGAAGCTTGTCAGATGGTGGATGCTTGCGGCATTTGCGGTGGGATCAATGGGACGTACGATGCCGATGAAGTCGATGATCCGACCGCTTTAATTGCCGGAGACATCGCCATTACAGCGTTAGCTGATGACCGTGGGAATAACAAAAACGAATCCATGTTAGGCTTTGTTCTTTTGCGTGATATTGGAAAAGGCACTGTCATTCACTTTACATCGAATGAATGGAATGGGACGGATTGGAGAACGGAGCACGATGAAAGAGTTACGTGGACGGCCAATCAATCATTGTCCGCAGGGCAGCAGGTGATCCTGAACCGCATCGATGACAATGACTCCTATGCGGAGTGTCTCATATTGGGGTGTGCCACGAATTTTGAAAGCGGCGGTGTCTCGGATGCGGATTACATACGAGGCGGAACCAATGTAGGAGCAGGAACGCTGACGTTTTATGGCGGTGGAGTGGATTTTTGGAGCGATGGAGCGGTTTGGATCTATCAAGAAGAGAATGATGTCCCGCAGCATCTATATGTCTTTGGAGATGACTTGGGAAGCAACGGCAATACAGGAGTTGGCACGTTGATTGGGGATGATTTAGGAGAAGATGAATTGGACGAAGTGTTTTCATTCGAATACACCCCGAGCAACACGTCACAATTTGTCTTGAAACAAGAATCTCGCACAGCAGAAAGTGCTTCGGGTGCACTTGGCTTTTTTGAAGAAATGAATGACGAGAGTCAGTATGATTTTCATAACGACCCCAACAAGATTAAAAACATCAGCGACTACATTGATTTTGAAGTGTCGAACGCCGCAAACACAATTACCATCTCCAATGGTGGTTCGACCACTTCGGACATTGTTGTAATCAATAGCAACAGCTCAGTCTTTATTGCTGAAGAGAGTGATTGCGATGACATCAAGCTCTACCATGGAAACTTCTATTCTTGTGATGGGCAAAGCAGAACACTCAAAGTCAAAGGAGACATCTCACGATACAGTGCTTCAGCTACCTTCAATGGTGGGCAGGGGACGATGGAGTTGGATGGGACAGAAGACCAGGAGATTGATGCGGGTAATTCAACTGCTCCGGATGGCGATTTCGCTTTCAAAAATCTCAAAATCAAAGAAGGGAAAAAAGTGGGCGTGAAGGGGCACGTGAAGATGAAGTCGGGAGGATCTTTGGAATTTGAGGACAATGTGCCGGGTCAGAAAATCGAAATGAATACTGAATTCAGTTCGTCCCTGACGTTGCAATCCAATGCCACGGGGACGGCATCCATTGGTTCTTGCACGGTGAATAACTTTGGACTTGGATCGGATCAAGTCTTCACCTTCGAGCGCTTCATCCCAGCGGACACGGACAACTCGTGGATTAATATCGGCGCTTATGTAACGGGCACAACGGTTGCGGACTGGACTACGGGCGTTTCGGGCATGTTGCTCTTCGAATACAATGAGACGTCCTATGGTTCGCAGTCAGCGGGCTGGAACTACTTGTGGAATGGCGCGGACGAATTGACTCCTGGCAACGGATACATGGCATTAATCCCCGCAGGCGTTTCGGGCACAATCAGTGTAACGGGCAAGTTTGAAATGGGAGATGTGACCCTTCCTTTGACGTTTACCGATGATCCAAACCAGAGCAATGAGACCGTCGACGGATGGAACATGGTCTCCAATCCATATCCAGCTCCAGTGAATATGATCTCGGTGTTGGCTCACGCAGAGAATGCGGATGTGACCTCCTACTACTTATTCGATAACACAGGAGCAGGAAGTTATGTGGAAACGTTGGCCAATGGCACAGGTGATGCTCCTTCGACATTGGATGTCGGCCAATCCATTTGGGTGAAAGTCAATCAGAACACATCGATTACGTTTAAAGAATCGGATAAGGTCGTGGGCACGAGCGGCACGTTTGTGCGAGAGTTTGACCCTTCGTTCCAAGGCTCTATCGGAGTGGGGATCGCCAACTATTCGGAGCAATGGGCACACGCATTTGTTCGATTCGATGAAGCAGCCACGACAGCCTTTATTCCAAGCGAAGACGCATTGCACTTGAACACAGAAGTCCACAGCGATTTGCGTGTTTGGATGGAGGCCGAGAATGGAGAGCACTTGTCGATCCAATCAGCCGGTTCTTTGGAAAACACGCCGTTTATGCCGCTACACGTGACATCTGGTGTAGGTGGTGATGTCGTGTTCTCTCTGTTAGAACAAGAAGTGATGCCGGCGAATGTGTGTGCTGTGATTGAAGACACCGAGACCGGAGCACGCGCGCAACTGGGCATGGATCCCTTTGTGGTCAACCTCCCGGCCAATACGTTGTACGAAGAGCGTTTTGTGTTGCATTTCAATGCGATGCCGAGCATGGCGTTGACGAGCACAGTTTGCGATGGCTTGGACGTCACTGAGCTTGAAGGCGAGTGGGACGCGTGGTCGTTGACATGGTCATCGGACGACGGTTCTGCATCAGGCGAGGGCATGCCGTATGAATTAGCCAATGGCGAATACACGTTCATGTATGCCTTGCCGAGTTTAGTGTGTGCCAATGAAATTGAGGTGGAGGTAAACGCCGCGTGTTTGGGTGACTTCAACCTGAACGGCGAGCGCGACATCATCGACCTGTTGTTCTTGTTGGCAGGCCTTCCCGGCAACAACGGTGCTGCGAACTTGGACTTCGAGACAGCGGATTGTGATTGCGACGGTGTGGTCACAGTATTGGACATGCTGACGTTCCTGACGGTGTTTGCCTCGCAGTGTGACTAAATAGAGCTGGGAAGAAAGCAAGGGCGTTAGCGGACAAAAACACCAAAAGAGATGTGGTGTAGATCCGATTGAGGTGGAATTCTGATCGCGAGGGTCAAAAAGTGAAATGGTGAAGAGAATCTCGATTGGTTGCGTTCACACATTGTCCATGCACGTGAAACGAGAGGATGATCTATTGGATGTTTTCGCTCGATGAACATCGAAAAAAGGGGACGCGTCGTCTCATTGGATATCCTCAAGGGTCGCGTCATCGTGGTCATTCTCTATCGGCCTTCCCGATTCTGGATGCTTTACTAGAAGAACAATCCGGAGAAGTGGTGGTTGGGTTCTCTGTGAAGCCAACCCGCCAGGAACAATCGTCATTCGTGCGCAAGGTTTAAATTGGCTGGTATGAAACTGTTCGAGCGCATCCGTTTGTTACGGAAAACCCACCGAATACTGGGCGTTGTCATTGGAGTGCAATTCCTTGCATGGACTATTAGCGGACTGTATTTCAGTTGGCGGGACCTCGATGTGGTGCACGGTGATCCCTGGGTGAAGGAAGGGAGGCCTCCTTCCTGGACTTACCCCGATTTGCAATTCTTACCGATCGATAGCGCTGTGAATTCAGGCATTCGAAGCATTGAAAGCGCGGAGCTATTGGATGTGTTGGACGTGCCTTACTGGTGGGTCAATGACAGCCTTTTGGTATCGGCGCGAACAGGATTGACACGTGGGCAGTTGAGTCAAGAAGAGGCATTGACTGTTGCGCAGCAAAGAGCTGTCGGATCTCCAGAACTGTCTTGGATTGAGCGCGTTGAGCAAACGGGGCCGTATCACGAATTCCGAGAACAAGCGTTGCCCGCATGGGCCATTCACTGGGACAATGCGGATAGTGTAGTCTTTTATGTGGATGCGCGAAACGGACAGCTCGCTCGTGTTCGCAATGACGCTTGGCGTTCGGATTATTGACGCCGTCCGTAGACCCAGGCAATGGTAGCTCCTGCTGCTGCTCCGATAGGGAGATTAACCACGATATCTTGGAGGACCATAGCGGTATCGGCCATTGGTATGTCGAACATCGCGAGAATCAATAGATTCAAAAAACCATTGGCTGTGAGAGCAACGACCGCTCCGTGCAGGGCACCTGTTTTTGCAGAGGTGGTGTTTGTGAGGCTGATGATGTAAGCCATGAGCGCAACGTACAGGACGTTGGCGAGCAAACCGACGGCTATATTGGGTTCAGCGTTCATGCAGTCTCCGGTGGGGACGCCGCCCATAATGCCCTCGTAATAAATTCCACTTAACAAGACCATTGTTACTAAGCCGGCGAGCGTTGGAATAAGATGTTTCATAAAAATAAATAAAGGTTTATAAATGAGAAAGTTCCAAACTTGAAAGTGAAAAAGAAATGGTTGAATGGATTATTTATTCAAGTGGCGATGTGAGTTATTCAAGCCGACACATTGCACGATGATAACCCTTCCGGGCAACGTGCGTACCTTGCCCTGTGCCTCCTGTAAAATCGAAACCAGACAGTCCCCGACTGCATCCGCGCAACCGCAACCGCGATCGTTATGACGTAGCTGCGTTGGTCGCTTGTCTTCCCGCATTGGCGGCATTTGTCAAAAAAAGCAAGTCGGGTGACGACACGGTTGACTTCACCAAGCCCGAGGCGGTCAAGCTGCTCAACCGCGCCCTGATCCTGCATAATTATGGATTGGAAACGTGGGATTTCCCCGACAAAAATCTGTGCCCTCCGGTTCCTGGAAGGGCGGATTATGTCCACTACATCGCCGATGTGCTGCGAGAAAATCACTTCGGCACCATCCCCGAAGGACTTCAGACAACCTGTTTGGACGTCGGGGTAGGAGCGAGTGCCATCTATCCGATTGTCGGCATCGTGGAATACGGTTGGTCCTTCATTGGGTCGGATGTCTCGGAGGAATCCTTGACCTCTGCGGAGGCCATCAAGGCAGGCAATCCAGGTGTGCTAAACAACTTGGACTTGAGAATCCAACCGGATGGGAAGCGGATTTTCCACGGAATGCTCAAGCCTACGGACCGCATCGACGCGGTGCTGTGCAATCCGCCCTTTCACTCCAGTGCAGAAGATGCCATCCAAGGAACCCTGCGCAAGACACGAAATCTTACGGGTGGCCAACGGCAAAGTCCGATGTTGAATTTCTCCGGAATTTCAAAGGAATTGATCTTCGAAGGAGGGGAAGTGAAGTTCATCCAAACGATGATGCGGGAAAGCCGGAGTTTCTCCAAAAACGTATTTTGGTTTTCCTCCCTCGTTTCGAAGCAGTCCCACCTCAAGGCGCTGTACCACGAATTGAAAGCGATCAAGCCCGTCGAAATCAAAACGATTCCCATGGGAACCGGCAACAAGTCCACACGCATTGTAGCGTGGACGTTCCTATCGAAAGAAGAGCGCAAGGAGTGGCGCGAGCAGAAGACGGCCACGGCTCCTAAAAGCTGAGGTCTTTATTTCCACTTGATGTTGCATCCCATGGAAGGGACTTGGCCGGCTGCTGGAACCTCCAGGCCTTCCACCATCAGACTGACGACAGCGCGCAGGTCTTGGCCTGTCACGGGAATGCTGTTACCGGGACGCGAAGCATCAAATTGGCCCCGGTATACGCACTTTTGATCGGCATCAAAGACGCTGAAGTCCGGTGTGCATGCGGCATCATACGCCTTCGCAATCGCTTGGCTTTCATCGTAGAGATAGGGAAAGGGGAAGTTCTTTTCCATGGCCAATGCCTTCATGAAAGAGAATCCGTCTTGCGGATGGGTGCTGACATCGTTGCTCGAAATAGCAATGACGTTGACGCCAAGTGCTCGCATGTCGTTTCCGAAAGCGACCAAGCCGTCCAACAAGTGCACCACAAAAGGGCAGTGGTTGCAGATGAACATCACGACGGTCGGCCCGTCTTGCATCAATTCTTGTGACGAAAGCATCGCGCCATCCAAGGCATTGGGAAGTTGGAAGTTTGGAGCGTCGAAGCCAAGGGGGAGATCAGTGGTGGGAGTGAGGGCCATGGTATTTAAATGTTGCTTGGAGGAGAGGCCGGGTGCAATGTGTGTGTTTGAATTTCAAGAACCCTATCGGCTTGGATTAGCTCAAAATCCATGCGGTAAAAGATGCAAGAGGGTTCCAAAACGAATGTTGCGTGTCCTTGCACTTCGAAGTCCGCTTGTGATTGCACTTCAAACGATTGGCTATACAACGTTGGGAGTTGTGCTACGGAAATATCGGGGTGTCCAAATGGCTCCTCGATGAGGCTGGGCGAAGGCCATTCCGTGATGGTTTCAGCCAACTGAATGAAGGGGGTGTCTTCGACAAAAAGTTGGAATCGGCCCAACATATTTTGGGGGTCATTCGGCGAAATCACGTAGCTTCCTCTGTTAAAATTAAGGTGAGATGAAATACTCCAACCGGTACTACGAGAGTCTTTTAAGCTTAAGTTCAAAGCGCATCCATCAGGAGGTAATGCAGGCCGTGCGGGTGCTTTCAATGCAGCTGTCTTGGACTCATCTTTGAAGACGAATTTCAACGTTCCTCCTTGGGTCAGTTCTTTCGCGTGAATGCGTGTGCCCGCGATGCGAACACCATTCCAGTAAACGGCTTCCACGGCAAATCGATCGACCGCGTTTCCGACCGTTTCAATGTTCAAGATGCGGTCGTCACCCAGTTGTACCGTGGCTCTGGCAACGGAGGGACTTCCCAATTCATACCATCCCGATCCTGGAGCGACCGGGTAGAACCCCAAAGCGCTAAACAAATACCACGCAGACATTTGCCCCGCATCGTCATTGCCGCAAAGCCCATTGACATCCGGTCCGTACATGCGGTCGCAAATCATGCGCACGCGCTCCTGTGTTTTTTCGGGTGCACCTGCCGCGTTGTAGAGGTAGGCGATGTGGTGTCCGGGTTCGTTGCCGTGGACGTAGTTGCCGATGATTCCATCGCGAGAGATGTCCTCGGTATGGGCGAAGTAGCGATCGTCCAACTCCATGGTGAACAGAGAATCCAGATGGGCGATGAACGCTTCGGGTCCCCCGTGCCAGGCGATCAAGGAGTCGTTGGCGTGCGGAACATACAGCCCATAATTCCAAGCATTGCCTTCGATGAAGCCTTGGCCGTGGGTGTCCAGCGGATCGAATTCCTTTCGGAAGGTGCCGTCGGCAAGCCGGGCGCGCATAAATCCACTCGAGGCATCCCAAACGGCTCCGTAGCTCCCGGCGCGTCTGTCAAACTCAGCCATGACGTCCGCATTTCCTGCGGCTTCTGCAAGCCGTGCGATGCACCAGTCGTCATAGGCGTACTCCAGTGTTTTGGATACAGAGGAATGGCTCAAATCGTCCGGTACATAGCCGTATTCCATGTACTCCCCCAATCCGTCGAAGTAGGGGACTTGGGCGGTTTGTACGGCGGCATGCAAGGCTTCATTCACGTCGATTCCCGGAACATCAGTGGCCACGGCATCGGCCAAGACCGATACAGCGTGGTACCCGATCATGCACCAGTTCTCATTGGCTTGGTGGCTCCAGATGGGCAGCATGCCGTGCACGCTTTCCCGGGCATGGGCGAGCATGCTCTGGACCATGTCGGAAGCCCGCTCCGGCTGCGTCAAGTTCATCCAAGGATGCAGCGCGCGATACGTATCCCAAAGCGAAAAGACCGTGTAGTTGCTGAAGCCATCCGACGTGTGAATGTTCTGGTCCAACCCGCGGTATTGGCCGTCCACATCTTCATACAAAACGGGACTCAGCATGCTGTGATACAACGCCGTGTAGAATGTCGTAGCGTCTTCTGTGCGCAACGGTTCAATGTTCACGAGCGACAGTGCTTGTTCCCATGCCGCATCCGCATCTGCGCGCAGGCGATCAAACTGCATCGACGGCGTTTCTTCCTTCAGGTTGTCCAGCGCTCCGGCGGTGCTCACACCGGAGAGTGCCACCCGAATGCCCAAAGCCTCTCCCGCGTCGAGGGTTCCAAAATCAAACCAGGCTTGCAAGTCCCTTCCGGCCATTTCCGGAAAGCCATGGGTCTCGTCAAAGCGCCTGTAGAAACCATTGTACGCCAGTTCCTGTCCGCGTTCATAGCCAAAGTCGAGTATAGGACGGTCAAAGCGCAGCGCAAAATGCACCAACCGCGTACGGCCCCATCCCGTAGTTTGCCGATAGCCAACCACGGTGCTGTCGTTTTCGACGCGCACAAAGGTCCAGACGTTCTTGTCCGGGTGGTGGTAGATGTTGTAGGTCAAATCCAGCACGACGTGCGCGTGTCCCCCGGACGCATAAGTATACTGGTGCAATCCCACCCGGTCGGTGGCCGTCACTTCGGCGGCGATGTCATACCGATCAAAATGCGTTCGGTAAAATCCCGGCTCGGCGTGTTCGTTTTCTTTTTGAAAGACGCTGCCAAATCGCGTAGCGCCCTGTAAGTCTCGCGTCAAATCAGGAGCGTCCACCGTGGGCATGAGCAACAGGTCTCCGAGGTCACTGTGGCCCGTTCCGCTGAAGGAGGTGTGAGCGAACCCCAGTACCGTCGTGTCGGCATGTTGATAGCCGGCGCAGTATCGATAAGTCTCTCCGTTGTACGAGCCGTCCTCTTGAAGCAACGGTTCGTAACGCGTTTGTGGGGTGACTTGCACCATGCCATAAGGACGTGTTGCGCCCGGGTAGGTGTGTCCCATTTGAGCCGTACCGATCATGGGGTTGACCCATTGGGTCAAATCGGTTGGTGGGAGCAAAGCAGCGTCGGCAGGGTTTTCATTCTTCTGACATCCTTCAATGAGCGCCAGCCCCGTCAGTGCTACAAGCATCCATAAGCATCGATTCATGAGACCAAATCTACCCGAAATCGAACGGATTTTACACTTTGCAAAAAGTGTAGCATTTACACTAACTTTCCAAAAAAAAACATGCGTCATTTTTCCGCCCTCATTCTTTCCCTTTGCGCACTGTATGCAACGGCGCAACAATCGCTGCCGTTTGACTTTGAAACGAGTC
Organism: uncultured Flavobacteriales bacterium; assembly: GCA_905478325.1. Lineage (GTDB taxonomy): Bacteria > Bacteroidota > Bacteroidia > Flavobacteriales_D > Sanyastnellaceae > UA16. Next base: position 9,827 of record CAJQIB010000026.1, read on the forward strand.
CGACGACTGCAGATTTTGTTGATTTTGCAGGTGGTGTGGCCACGGTAATGGCCAATCCCGATCCTTCAGGGATCAATGAAAGTGGCATGGTGGCGCAAATTGTTCGGAATCCCGGTGATCCCTGGGCGGGCAGCAAGATCATTTTGGCGGACTATTTGGATCTGCAAACGATCGGGGGCTTCAAAATGAAAGTCTGGGTTCCCCTGACCAATACAGTGGTCAAGCTGAAGTTGGAAGGTTTGGGCGTAGCGGATTTGGATGCGATCACCACGGTGACAGGGGCATGGGAAACGCTGGTTTGGGACTTCACAGGCCTTCCTTCAGGGACCTTCAATGAAGTCGTGTTCATGCCTGATTTTGGCAACATGGGTGATGGATCCGAATGGTCCACGCTTTACATCGATGATGTGGAATTGTTTGATGCGACGAATGGCTTGGCTCAGATTGATTTGCCCATTGACTTCGAAGGGGATGAGGTCAATTACCAAACCACGTCGTTTGCTGGGAACTTCTCGTCTTTGGTGACCGATCCTATGGATCCTTCCAACACGGTGGTTGAGGTGTTCAAGACTTTTCAGTCGCTGAATTATTCGGGAACGACCATCAGTACACCTGCAGGCCTAGCCAATCCTGTTCCATTCACAACGGATGCGACAACGGTCACCGCCAAAGTGTGGTCGCAATTGGCTGGAGTGCCCGTGCGTTTTAAAGCGGAGGACCGTTTGAACCCTGCAATCAGTGTGGAGACGGAGGTCTACACGACGCAAGCAGGTGAATGGGAAACGCTGACGTTTGATTTGTCACAGCAAGTTGTCGGCACACAGCCGTTGAATATCAACAACACCTATGACCTGATCACCATTTTCTTCGATTTCGGCACTGCAGGTGGCGATGTGGGGGATCAGATTTTCTACTTTGATGATGTAGCGTTTGGAGATTGGTCATCGGACATCACAAATGTTTCGGTTTCATCGATGAGGATGTATCCGAGTTTGTTGGCCAACGGTCAAGTCCTGACATTGGAGTCAGGCGTGGATCAATCCGTTGTATTCAAAGTGATGGATGGTGTTGGTCGCATTGTTTTTGAAGAGCAATGCCAGGGAACAAAAGCTGTTGTCTTGCCGAGTTTGGCAGCAGGTGTATATCACGCAACGATGCAGTCTGGAGAAGGTCAGGCAAAGCAAACGCTGGTCATTTATTGATAGCATAAAGATTTGATCCGGAGACAGGAGCGTTCATTTATGGTTTGTTTCTGGTTTCTGACGGTATGCGCTTTTTGCATAGGTTTGCGGCTAATTAATTATACACTATGAAAAATTATTTTCACCTAGCGACTTTGGTGTCGCTCATCGTGGTAGGGTGTCAGCCGGCCTCTCTGACGGAATCAGAGGTTCGTTCTTTTGTTGATGCTTTTGATGCGCAAAAGAACATGGGAGAATCGAGTGTTGAACCGTTTATAAGCGGCTTGGCATCTGACTTTTCTTTCTTCAATGCCCGAAATGATTCAGCGAGGATGTTTGATGCCGATTGGGTTAAGGCCGATTGGTTTGATCAAGACACAACGTATTCAGAGATTCAAATGATCCAGATCACTGGAGCTGTTGCTCAGGTATACGGGGTCAGTGTCGACGTTTATGACGAATTGGAAGATCGCGCCAAGTTTTCGGGAACAGTTGCACGAGAGGATGGTAAGTTGGTTTGGAAGCGATGGATGCACGTCGATGTTAGCCGGATGGCGACTACAATGATGGATCCAACAACGGACAGTGAAGCAGCAGAGGATGCGTATTGGAACATGTACCGTTCTTTGATGCGAAATGATTTTGTAGTAGCGGCGGCTCATGCAGACACTGTTTTGCAGGAGGACTCGGGTGTGGCCATGGCGTATGTTGCTAAAATGATGAAGGCGGGTTGGGTCGACGGAGATGCCGATGCTTTCAAGGCGGCTCGAGAAGCTGGTCTGGCAGCGCTTGATAACGAAAGTATGGTCGAGAAGTATTTTATGACGGCTTTTACCTCGACCGGTGATGAACGCATCGAAGCAGCGATGAAATCCTTGGCTTTGGCTCCTCAGGATCCTCTCTCTATCGCGTATACAGCTTACTGGTTGGACAGCGTAGAGGAGTCTGTGGCTCTTTTGGAACGTGGCCTGAAGCGATGGCCTAAGATGGGTGCGTTTCACAACCTCATGGGCTACCGCATGATGGATTTGGATAACATGGAAGCGGCGAAAAGACACTTGGTATTGCAAACCCGATTGATGGGTGACGCTGCCAATCCATGGGACTCACTCGGTGATTATTATGTTGCGGTTGACAACAAAGAAGAAGCGATTAAGTGCTTCGAGAAGGCGTTGGAGATTGACCCAAGCTACAGCGCTTCCCAAGAAAAGATTGACGAACTCAATGGCAAAACGGACAGTGCGTCCTGATTCTTTCGAATCTCTCGCGGTTTTGACTAGAAAGAACCCTGCGGCATTTGAGCCGTGGGGTTTTTTGATGCATTTTTGAATGATGATGGAAGAATTTGAAAACAACGTGTTGCGGACGGAGCATTTGCCTCAAATTCATGCGGAGGAATTTGAGAAATTGCCTCTTCGATATCGCAACATTCGATGGGCTACATGTGGATTGGTTGCGTTAGGCGTGCTCTTGATTTTTGTCGCGCTCATGGTGGCGGGAAGTATTTTGGAGCCGGAGGCGATGGACTTAAAGTTATTTGTGTTTCCGACTACCCTGTGGGTGATTGGATTTGGAGCTTGGGGGCTTAGCGAGTGGTTTGGGTTTGATCGCCGGGGGTATTTGACACGCAGCCGTGATTTAAGTTACCGCGCGGGATGGTTGTTTCATAGCATCACGACCGTACCATTCAATCGAATCCAGCACAGTGAGGTGACTCAAGGACCTATCGCAAAGCGATTCAAAATTTGCACTTTAAAACTATATACCGCGGGGAGTTCAGGGGCCAACTTGCAGATTCCTGGACTGGATGAAGAAGTCGCCAAGCAGTTGCGTCAACTGATTGAAGAACGCAATGAATCCTGAATCTTTTGCAGACCCACAGCGCCAGCATCCCATGGGATTGGCGGGATATTTTGTCAAGAACCTTTACGGTTTGGTCAAGTCATTTTGGCCTATCGCCGCGGGTTTAGCCCTAAGTTCTGAAGTTTTCAATTACGCCAGTTGGGTAGGTTTGGGACTTCTTCTTTTGGTGGGTGTATCGGCCTTCATTGAGTACCGATATTTTAAATTCCATTTGACAAAAGAGGCCTTGGTGGTGCACAGTGGTTGGATCCAAAAGGAACGTATGGTTATTCCCTTTGAGCGCATCCAAGCGGTGCACTTGCACCAGAGCGCTTGGCATCAGGCTTTGGGCTTGTGTGGGTTGAAGGTGGATACCGCGGGCAGTGGAGGAAGTGAGTTGGATTTTGCGGCGCTCAACAAGCAAGAAGCCTTGGATTTGCGTGCTCTTTTGACTGGCGGTGCCCGGGAGGGTGTCAATCCAGAACAGCCCCTCGCTGAAAGCGTTGAGCAGGAAGAACCGGAACCGTTGATGCAGTTGGACACGCGTAAGCTGTTCAAAGTAGGGCTTACCCAGAATCACTTGCGCAATGGTCTAATAGCTGTTGGAGCATTCTTCACTGTCCTTGAACCGCTCGAGCGCTGGTGGGGCACGTGGATCGAATCATTGCCCGAATGGACGCTATTGTTGTTTGCTTTTGCATGGGTTTTGCTGATTATCCCTGCCATCATCCTATTCGTGTTTCTGGCTGTGCTGGTTTCTGTCGTTTCCGCATTCATTAAGTACTACCGATTCCGTGCAGACATCCAGGGAGCAGATCTCTCCATCGAGTCCGGTTTGTTTCGGCGCAATGAGTTTCGAATTCCGCTGTCCAAAGTCCAGTTGTTGGATTGGAAGAGCACGTGGCTCCGGCGGAAGTTGAGTTTGGAAACACTCCAAATACACCAGGCACGAGCGCAGGCGAGTGGGGGCTCTCAAGGATTGGGGATTACTATCCCGGGTCTTGAAATTGAACAGAGCAATCTCATCATTCAGTCTGTTTTCCCAAAATGGAATCCGTCAGTTGTTGAGCATTTCCGGCCAGATTCTTACTTCCGCTACCGCTTGTTTCTATTCGCTTTGCTTCCTTTGCTTCCGATTGGGCTGGTTCTGGGCATGGGCTGGTTATTTTGGATTTTCGCCCCGTTCTGGGTGGCTTTTCGATGGGTGACTACGCAGCGTAAATTCGAGGGGTATCGGGTGACAACCGATGGGGTCGGGGTGATGATTGAAAGTGGGTGGTGGTTCAAGCGCAGAACATTGCTTCAATGGCATCAGTTGCAACGCGTCAGCTTCCATCAAAACAGAATGATTGAACCGCGAGGTTTGGCGCACATTGTGCTGCATTCGGCTGCGGGAAGTCGGTCCATACGATTCGTTAAAGAGACCGATGCGAGGCGAATAATGGATTTCGCGGCGTATCGTATTGAGTCACACGTGGGCAGCTGGATGTAACCTGCGGGTTTTGTGGGTGTTAACTTCGTTAGGTTGTTGATTGCGTGGTTACATTTGATTTTTAAATACGTATGATGAGGAGAATTTTTGGATTTATTTTTTTGTTGTCGAGCAGCGCGATGTCCGCTCAAAACATACTTCTCTCTGAGGATTTTGAGTCCGGAGTTTTCCCGGATAATTGGTCACAGCAAACGGCCGCGTCCGACGGAGGTTGGGAGAACGGAACTGCTGGAAGTTTAGAGAGTGAGTGGTGGAGCATCGCTTCGCATGGCAATATCATCGGCACCAATGATGATGCATGTGATTGCGATAAAAGCGAAGACTATTTGATCTTACCTCCATTTGATTTCACTTCCGTGAGCAATGCCATTCTCGAATTTGAATCCTATTACGATGGTGAGACATTTGAGGGGTCTACCGAAGTCGCGACCGTTGAATACTCTTTGGATGCGGGCAGTTCGTGGACGGTTTATGAAACGCTTGAGGGGTCGAACGATGGAGCATGGAGTTCACATGCCATTGGCTTGGGTTCTTTGACGGGGAATTCGAATGTGTTGTTGGCTTTTCGATACAATGATGATGGAGGGTGGATGTTTGGTTGGGCGCTTGACGATGTGAGGGTGTTCGAGCCAACGGGATTGGATGCTGCAATGAGCTCATTGGATCTTCCCTCGAATGTGGATGTTCCTGCTGAAATTATCGTTGCCGGTGCCGTGAGTAACGTGGGTGCTGATACCATTGTGTCATTTGATATTACGTGGTCCGATGGATTGGAGAATCACGTTCAATTGTTTGAGGGGTTGACTTTATCCTCAGGCGAGTCCATGGCTTTTGAACATCAAGATGCTTTCAATATGGAGCAATCTGGCAGTGCTCAACTGACGGTGAGTGTTTCCAATGTCAATGGTGTGGAAGATGATGTGGCATCGAATAACACCTTGGTGCATTCCATTTCAGCGCTCGAGTATGGAACGTTCGAAGACGGAGGAATCAATCGAGAATACATCTACTACCATCCGGGAGACGCGCCTGCGGCGTGTCCTTTGGTATTCGTTTGCCATGGTTACACCGGCAGTGCGCAAGGAATCATGGACTATTCAGAATTCAATGCGCTTGCGGATGAATTTGGCTTCGCCGTCTGTTATCCTCAAGGAATTGATGATTCGTATGGCAATGCCTTTTGGAATGTGGGATATGACTTTCAAAACAACGAGACGGTCGATGACGCGGCGTACTTGATTCACCTCACGGAGTATTTGCAAACCACGAATTCGCTCGACCCGGAGCTTGTTTTTTGCACGGGAATGTCCAATGGGGCTGACTTCAGTTACTTGCTAGCCTGCGAAGCATCGAGCCATTTTCGAGCGGTCGCTCCTGTGGCAGGGATGATCATGCAAGACATCATGGATACGTGCAACCCCTCTGAAGCTGTTTCGATTTTGGAAATTCATGGGACACAGGACAACGTGACTTATTTTGATGGGGATCCAACCAATCAAGACAATTGGGGAGCTTATCCGAGCATTCCTCAAACCATCGACTTCTTTACCGATCTCTTTGGTATTCAGTTGCAAGAGTCCTTTGAATTTGAGAATGTCAACACAGGTGATGGCAGCTCGGTTTCCGCAGACAAATACGGAGCTGTGGGCAGTTGCGCACAAGTCTGGCTGTATACGGTCAATGGAGGCGGGCACGATTGGCCCGGCGCCTATGGAAACATGGACATCGATTCCAGTCGTGAGGCGTGGTTGTTCTTCCAGGAGATATGCGACGCATCAACAGGAGTGGGAGCCGTCCAGGTTGCTGCCGATCGCGAATTGATTGATGTGTTGGATTTACTAGGGCGCAAGGCCAGTCCAAAATCGGGTGAACTGAGGTTGTATGTGTATTCCGACGGAACGGTCGAAAAGCGTGTTGGTTTGGAGCGTTGAGTAGCATCGCTTTCATGTTGTGCTTGTGACCGGTATATTCGGCCATGATTAAAATGCAATGGTCGCTTGTCGGAGTCGTCTGTCTTGCTTTTTGTGGATGTGCAAGCGCTCCTGTAGAGAGAACCGATTCGTTTACATGGAATCCTCAAGTGGAGGCAGGTGAGACGCTTGAATCCTTTGGTGCGTTGGATGCTATGCTCGACAGTGCGGTCGAGGCAGGGGGTATTCCTGGCGCAGAGGTTTTGATCGTTCGAGAGGGTGAGGTCGTTCACCACCAAGTGCATGGTTGGAGCAATCCAATGGATTCAGTCACGTTGCAAAAGCATTCCATTTACCGCATTTGTTCGCAGACCAAGGCGTTGACTTCCACGGCGGCGTTGATCTTGTGGGAGCGCGGTTTACTGGATTTAGATGATCCTGTGGAGCAATACATTCCCTCATTTGCCAATCTGGAATTGCTTGATAGCCTTTCTGATGACACCACATTTACGACCATTCCTCACGACCGAACGATGACCATTCGACATCTCCTCACGCACCAATCGGGCTTGTCTTATGGGGAGATTGGAGATCCGCGATTTGATCAGATTTATGTAAAGGCCGGCGTGGTAGACTTGTTTACGACGGAGCCGCTTACGGCTGCCCAGAATTGCGAGCGATTGGCCACAACGGCATTGATCCATGCACCTGGGGAGCGCTGGAATTATAGTTTGGGGCTGGAAGTGGTTGTTCGGGTGGTAGAAGTGGTGTCTGGACAGCCGTTTGATGTTTTCTTGAAAACGGAATTGCTGGAGCCACTGGGCATGGCCGATACGCACTTTTACTTACCGGAGGCTATGGTGGACCGTTTGGTCCCCGTGTGTGAGCCTGCTGAAGAAGGGTGGAAGCTGCATGAACACCGCCAGTACACTACGGATTATCCCGTGGCAGGTGCGCGAACGTTCTTTGGCGGTGGCGCTGGTCTCTCCAGCACAGCGGTGGACTATGCCAAATTTCTACAGATGTATTTGAACCGCGGTGCTTTCAACGGCCAACGCATTCTAAAAGAAGCCACAGTGGATTCGATCATGTCCAATCAAGAGATTGAAATTCGGGAAGGAAGTGGCTGGCACCAAGGTTTGGCGTTCGGGGTTCAGAACGCATTGGGCGAGGCAGCTGGGGGCAGTCCCGCAGGCACGTTCTTCTGGGGGGGGTATTTCAATACAACCTATGCAGCGGATCCATCGACAGGAACGATCGGCATTCTAATGAAGCAAACCTACGGAGCAAATGACCCGACTTCAGGGCGCTTCAGCTCGTTGGTTTTTCCAGGAAGTAAAGAGACTCACTGACGTCGAGAAGCGCCGTTTTCAGCAGCAAAACGAGCAGCCACTTTTTGCAGGTCCTGAATTTGCAATTCCGTAATGCCCCACGTTTCCATAAAATGAACTTGCATGAGCTCGTCCATAACAATGGCGCCTTGGGATTCACGTGCTTGTGACATCACGCGCAGGTAGGGCATCATGGCTTCCTGTGCTTGGGTTGCATCCAGTTCCGTCACCCGCATGATGAGATCATGGATCATGTCTGATTCCAGGCCAAACGCCGTGTAGGCTTCAGCGATGACTTGACTGATGTCGGGTGCAGCTGGCGGGGTGTTGGATTGACTGAATGCCATAGCTGGGAGGCAGATCAAAGCGGTAAGAAGAATGTTTTTCATAGTATCGGGGAATGATCAGTCTCTAAAAATGGAAAGGGTCCCAGCGCACCACTCGGAAAGTCCCGGGGTTTCAAGACAGGGGTAATTCTGAATCTCCAACGTGTAGTAATACACCCCGTCTGGAACTTCGTTGCCATCTTGCTTTCGCCCTGAAAAGCCCGTGGTTTCAGGAGTCATGGTGTAAATGAGTTGTCCCCAACGGTTGTAGATATCGATGGTGTAGATTAGGCAGGAAGCGACCGCGGCAGGAAGCTCAAAGCGCTCATTCTGGTCGTCGCCATTGGGTGTGATCACATTCGGCACGAAAAACCCGGTGAGATCAAGGGCGTTTTGAAGCACAACCGATTCGTTGGTGCTGAAGCTGCAGCCGTAAATATCCGTTACGGTCAAGCCTAAATCAAACGTTCCGGTTTGATCAAAGTAAAAGACAGGTTCCGCAAAAATGGCGATGGCCTCATTGTCCAAGAACCAGACATATTCAAGGACTGTATCGGGGACTAGCGTTGTGCTTTGAAGTTGCAACTCATTGCAAATCATTTGAAAATCAAATGTGGGTTCTAGTGGAGTTGCCAAAACATATGGCTGCACCTCCGTAAACGTGCAACCGTTGGCATCGGTGTAGCTGTAACTCACCACATATTCACCAGGTTCAGCGCCTTCGTGGACGAGTTCACTTCCGTTCAATAAATCACCTGACAGCGTACCTCCGTTTGGAGCTGGATTCAAGGGGATGTTTCCGTCATAGAGGCAGTAACTATCGGTGGCTCCAAGGTCCACTGTTGGCAGTGGCTGAACAACCAGTTGCACCGTGACGATGCTGTCGCAACCGGCGGTGGTTTGAAGCTGAGAAACATAGTCTCCTTCTGTTCCGATATCCACTCCGTCGGGCATGCTAAACACGTCTCCGTCACAGATTGTCGCAGGATAAGCCAGGTTATAGGCCTGATTCAATTGCAAGTCAATCGTAACGCTACTATCGCATCCCAAGACCGTTTGCAGTTCAAAATCAAATGAACCTGATGAGGTCGGTAGGCTTCCGTCAGGAAATAAATACGACCCATCATCGCAAGTAGTGATCGCCACATCGAGATCGTAGCTTGGTGCGATACTCACTGCAGCAGTGATGGTGCTATCACATCCATTTTGAGCTGTCAGGAACACCGTGTAAATCCCTTCTTCAGAGACAATGGTGCCGTCCGCAAGCTCCACCGGCTCACCTTCACATAGTCCTAGCGCAATTTGAACCGTAGCAGGTTGTAGAATGCTTACCACGGTGGTAATCGAACTATCGCATTGAGCATTGGCAGTTTCCATGACAACCGGGTAGGTCCCTGGTGAATCGACTTCAACGCCGTCAGGTAGAATGAATGTTTCCCCTGCACATAAAGCGACGGGCATTTGAAAGTCGTAGGTGGATTGCTCCAAGAGATTGAGCGTCACAATGCTGTCGCAGCCCGCTAGGCTAACGTATTGGGCGACATAAGTTCCTTCCTCGTTGACCTCGCTGCCGTCGGGCATTTGGTAGGTTCCGTTTTCGCAGAAAAACTCGGTTGATTCTGCATTGATCTGGTAAGCGATTGTAATGCTGGTATCTGAGCTGCAGCCTGAAGTCGTTCCTGTTACCGTGTATGTGGTCGTTTCAGTTGGGGTGGCGGTGTTCACAGGGCCGTATCCATTGCTCAGAGATTCAATCGGAGACCACGAGAATTGGTCTGCACCGGATACATTTAAACTCACTGGATCATCGTTGCAAGAAATGGAGTCTGAGGCCGTCAGCGTCATGACGGGGTAGGGTACCACCGTAACTTGAATGTCAATGGTATCTGTGCACTCTTCCGTTGAACCAATGACACTGTACACAGTCGTCGTGTCAGGAGTAGCCCACACTTCAGGTCCGCTGAGCGTGTCGATACCGTAACCTGGACTCCACGAATAAACATCCGCGCCTTCCATGGTCAAGAACATCGAGTCGCCTTGGCAATACAAGGGGTCAGCAGGTGTGACTTGAAGAGCCAAGCCGCCGACGGGGGTGATGCTAATCGAACCTGCACTGCTGACATTTCCTGCAACGCAGGTAAAGCCAACCGGGGTCAAGCTTGATCCGCCGCCGCCGCCGCCTCCTCCAAGGGTCCCTGATGCGAAGCAATCACTCCCGCCTCCACCTCCGCCATACAGACCGCCGCCTCCGCCTCCGCCGGGACCTACGTTGTAACAGGGGTCAATCGCGCCGATGCCGCCTTGAGCAATCGATCCGTTGCCTCCTTGGTTGCCAGAGGTGATCCAAGGGGGCCCACCATTTCCGCCAGAATTGGTTGTTCCGCCGTTTCCTCCGTCACCAAATGGACTCTCGCCGATGGAGCCGGAGACGCATCCGCCTCCGCCGCCGAAAGCATCGGTGTTTCCTCCTCCCATTCCGCCTCCGCCTGCAGCGACGGCTACCCGGTCAGCTAAATCAAAAGGAGCGAATCGGATGTCCGATCCTCCACCACCTCCGCACCCTCCATTGGCATTGTTGTTGGCGTTCGCACCTTCACCGCCGCCGTTGTAGCCGCCATCGGGACATCCGCCTGAATTGCCCACTCGAATCTCGATGACTTGCCCTTCCACGACATCCAGTATACCGGAGACAGTAGCTCCGCCTCCTCCGTTGGGCCCTCCACCTTCACCCCCTTCTAACACCACGTTCAATTGGTAGACACAAGAAGGCACGATGTACGTCTCAACTTCACCTGTGTAAGAGAAGGTGGTCGTGATTTGGCCAAAGGCATTTTGGCTGAAGAAGCATGCTGCCAAAACAAACGCAAGGACTAGAGGGCGCAACGGCGTCATGTTGAAATGATTTATGGCAAGATAAGATGTTCTAAATGAACAATTCAACGTGCTTTGCTGATTGTTCAAGAACGTTCTTTTTTCGCAAGAAAAAGTGCGATTGAAAGTACTTTTTAGGACAGTTTTTCTCCGTGTTGCGAATGGTCCAAGCCACGTTGCTCTTGATCGCTTCGAACGCGTAAGGGGATGAGTTGATTGACCAATGCGTAAAGGCCGTAGCTGGCGAAAAAGGTGAAGACTGCCACGATGAGAAGGGCGCCAATGTGGTGAAGGAAAACTTCCGTGGTGCCGTGAATGAGTCCCACTTCGTTGGCGAGCAAGCCCGTCATGATCATACCGACCATTCCGCCCACGCCATGGCTGGGAAAGACATCGAGGGTGTCGTCAATGGACCATTTTCGCTGCCACTGGATTGCCCAGTTGCTTATGAGTGCTGCGGAGAACCCAATGAAGATGCTCTGGCCCATGGTGACGAATCCGGCGGCAGGAGTGATGGCTACAAGACCAACAATGGCTCCAATGCAGGCGCCTAGGGCGGACATCTTGCGGTTTCTGAATCGTTCGTAAAACACCCAGGTGATCATAGCGGTTGCTGAGGCTAGATTGGTATTGGCAAAGGCGATAACGGCATCGGTGTTTGCCTGAAAAGCCGATCCGGCATTGAATCCAAACCAGCCAAACCACAAAAGTCCGGTTCCTAAAATGACAAATGGAATGTTGGCGGGTTCGTTGTTTTGTTCTTCACGTTTCCCAAGAAAAAGAGCACCCGCAAGTGCGGCCATGCCAGCGGACATGTGCACGACAGTTCCTCCAGCAAAGTCCAAAACGCCCCAATTGCGCAACAGCCCATCGGGATGCCAAGTCATGTGCGCGAGAGGCGGGTAAATGACCAATGAAAAGAATACCATGAACAGGATGTAGCTTCGAAATCGAATGCGGCCAGCGAAACTTCCTGTGATGAGCGCGGGCGTAATCACCGCGAACTTCAGTTGGAACAAGGCAAATAGCAGGAAGGGAATTGTGCCCGCAAAATCGCTGTTCGGGGAAAGCCCCACGCCGTTGAAGGCGAAATACGTTCCGGGATGGCCGATGATCCCGCCAACGGATTCGCCGAAGCACAGACTGAATCCAACGAAGACCCACAAGACACTGATGACGCCCAAGGCGACAAAGCTCTGTAACATGGTGGAGATCACATTCTTCTTGTTGACCATGCCGCCATAAAAGAAAGCGAGCCCCGGAGTCATCAGGAGGACGAATGCACTGGCTACGATCATCCAGGCGGTGTCGCCGGTATCGATGTCGTCGAGAGACTGGGGGTCGGTGCCGGAAGAATAGGGTGAACCAAAAAAGAGCGTCGCGAGCACCAAAAGGGTCAGCGACAGAAAATTCATTTTTCTACTCATGAGAAAACAACCAAGAAATAAAGGGGGTGCGGGTAATTGCCGTGTGTCAAAAGTAATCTTGCAATTGAAGCCAAGCAAGCGGAGGCGGTACATGCTATTCGCCGGGATTGAACATCGGTTCAATTTCGGTGTTGAAACGACATGAATCGATTAAACCTCCCTTGGCTCATGGTCTGTATGTTTTCGTTTGGCTCCCAAGAGGGCGGGTTGGAAGAGTGGAGTACCGTCGATGACCGGGTCATGGGAGGCGTGTCCCTGTCCAGGGTGGTAGCTGCGGATTCATGCATGCGCTGGGAGGGCATGATGTCATTGGAAAGCAACGGTGGATTTGTGAGTGTGCGTAGCCCTTGGGAGCGAGGACAACTTCGTCAGGCAAAAAAGGTGACCATGCGGGTGCGGGGATCACAAGGGACGTTTGCTTTGAGATTGGCGACCAGTGGAGTCTATTATGAGCCCATTCATCAGGTGGGATTTGATGTGGATGAGGTCGAATGGAAGACATTGACGTGGTCTCTTGATGAATTCGAGACAACGGTGATGGGAAGATCAACCGGTTCGAAGTTTGATGCGGGCGATGCGGGGGATGTTGGTCGAATCGGCTTGATGAAGAATGACGGTCAACCCGGTGCGTTTTGGCTTGAGGTGGATTTCATTCGCTTTGAATAAAAAAAAACGCGCACCGTTTAGGATGCGCGTTTCAATCGGAGAATAGAAGGTTTCAATCTTCGGCGAAAATTTCAATATTAGCCGCGGGCTTTTGATTCGGTTCCGGCTTGACTGCAACCGTTGCTTCTTCTGTGGCTTGGTCGCCATAGCTGTCGGTTACAGTGAGTCGAAAAGTGTATTCCCCGGGCTGGGCGGCAAACGATGTGATCTGTCCATCTGTCGCTTCTAAATCAACGGATGTTCCTTCCATTTGTTCCCATTGGAAAGAAATGGAATCTGCGTCAGCATCTCCCGATGCTCGACCGTTCATGAATATTTGCAAGTCGTTAGTCTCTGCTTGGCTATCATGAGGAATTGTGAAATGGTATTTGGCAGCTTCTAAAGCTGCCGCTGCGGCTGCTTCAGCAACCGCTTCTGCTTGAACAGCTGTGGCAGCTTCTGCTGCGGCGCTTCGTTCAAGTTGAGCCATCTTTAAATACCCCAATCCAGCTGCGCTAATCACGAGTGCGACAATGGTGATGATGCGTTCCATGGATAGTGAGAATTTGGTGGTCCGATCTGAATCGGACCACCGTATTCACAATTCAACTGAAATCAGCTGAATTACTTCTTCTGAAGGATATTCCAAAGGATTAACAACGCCACCAATCCAACAAAGCCTCCATTGCCCAGTTGGGATATGAGAGCAGTGAGATTGTCGACAACCGTCATTCCTGGAAACATTTCTGCTCCAAACACGACTTCTGTCACTACTGCCAAGGCAGCAAATCCGATTAATAGCTGGGTGAGGCTTGTAAAAAAGCCACCCATGAATTTGAAAACATTGTCCATGATGTAAAGGGTTTTGGGTTAGGACTGCCACAAACATCCGCCGTTTAAGTAAGCGTGTAATGAGTACACGCTTTTGAAATGAACGTCGAAGTGTTAATTACTTCGATTTTCTCAAATCATTGATAATGTGATGTTGAGAAAATTAAATGGTCATGAGGTATGTCTAATACCTGAATGTACTTGGTACAGACTTCATGCTTACAGCGGCAACGCGATGCTCCGATACACGCCAAAACAACCATAGCCACTGCTCATATTGGTATAGGCTAGCAACGGTTCAGAAAACAATGAAAACCCAGATGGATTTTGAATGTTTTCGAGTGAAACGTAGTAGGCTGCCATTTCAGGAGTGATAGCAACAACCTGCAATGACTTGGAGAGTGCCTCATATCCTTCGAGGTTTTCACCATAATACTCGACTTCCAATTCAAGTGTGATGGATTCAAGTCCAATTGAACCAGCGACTTCTTGAACTAAGAGCCCATCAATAAGACTCAACCGCTCAGCACGAGGGTCTTGGTCTAATTCCCAGTCTACTCGAATTTCAGCATATTCTTCTATGCTCACTGCGTCGCTGTCAATGGTGGGTTGTAGCAAGAAAAAGTCTTGTGCGTTATCGCGTGTCGGAAGGGTGAGTTCAACTTCGATGATTTGACGAACGAAGATTTTGTTTTCTTCGGGCCATTCATCCACCTCGGGCTCGAGCGGAGTGAATACGAATGCAACAGGATAAGCTGCCCCGTTGAGCGTGTCAATTCGGGGAGGGGTGGATTGCAACCCGGTAACCGATTCGAATCCAGGAGCTTCAACCGTTAGTGTCCATTCGCCCTCCTCAAGGCCCGGGTTTTCAAAGACGTGTCCGACTCCATTCTGCCAATCGTCCGTTCCTCCCCATGTATAAGAAGAGCCGTTGGACTGACTCAGGGTGAAGAGCGCTTCTTTTTGCTTTTGACTTCCATCGGCATCCAAGATGCCTGCAGTGCTCTGAGCTCGAGCCACAAGGGTGTCGGAATCCCAATTGCACAGCATGGAAACGGCGAGTCGCGGTTCATGCTCGGGAAATTCAATCTCCTGCACGACGCCTTCGGATAAACGCTCGCACCCTGTGCTTAGGATGATCAATCCATAAAGGCCAACCCAAAGTGAAATGTTATTTTTCATGTTGATTAGAAGTCTATGCGCCATGCAACGGAAGGAATGATTGGGAAGATCCCATACTCTCGAATGACCCGGGTTCCATTACCACTGTTATCTACTAGCGAGAAGAATGGGTTTAGGTTGTTGTACACATTATAGCAGCTAAATATCCATGACCGCTCAGTGTGCTCTCTTTTCTTCGATTTGGTAATAGAGATATCTCCGCGATGATAAGGGCTTGTGCGGTATCCATTTTTTGTGCTTGGAACCTGAAGGTTAAATCCTTGTAAATCTGTTCCCGTTCCTCCAAAATTGGAGGGGATGAATGTTTTGAATACAGATTCAGAAAGCGTTAATGCCCGACCGGTTCCATAGACCCATGTGGCCGAGAGGTCCCATTGGTCGCTCAGGCGGTGCAAGATCACAATGGAAACGTCATGACGTCGGTCGTATGTGAATGGAAACCATTGTCCGCTGTTGATCTCGTCAAAGCGGCGGTTGGACCAGCTCAGGGTATACCCAATCCATCCCGTAGTCCGACCGGTTTTCTTCTGAATTAAAAATTCACCTCCATACGAGTTGCCTTCACCTTGAGTCACTTGATCCTCCCAATTCTCATTGAGTCCTGAGGTGAATCCGGCTCCTTCGCGGTAACTCAAAAGGCCGTCCATTTTTTTATAGTAGCCCTCTAAGCTGATTTCTAATCCATCAAAGGATTGCGCCAATCCAGCGGCAACCTGCCAACTTTGTTGGGGCGTGATTGCAGCGGTAGACGGAACCCACAAATCTGTCGGTAAAGCAAGGCCTTCGTTGGTAAGCAAGTTTACAAACTGGGTCATGGTTGCGAACGAAGCTTTTACGGCTGTGCCATAAGGCAATTGGTAATTCAGAGCCAAGCGGGGTTGGAGTGACGTGTAGACTCTGTCTTGTACGTCCAGAATGGATCCGTGAAGTCCGATGTTGAGTTTGAGGCGCTCGTAGGGTTGGAATTCGTCCTCTATATATGCGGCGCTTTCAAAGGAGGAGACTCCGGCAGAACCCAACACCGTGTCGAGTGGAGGAAATTCGGCTCCGAAATCAAGTTGCAATGTGGTCGCTCCGGGGTTGAACTGATGCCGGATTGTACTCGCTCCAAATCGAATGAAGTTTTGCGGATTGGGAGTAAAGTCAAAATCTATGCGTGCCGTATAGTCTTCAATGCCTGATTGGTAAATCGAGGCGAATTGAAAATTCGATGCAGCGGAATCTGCGTTGAGTTCGCGTTCACTGAATTCCACACCGGTTCGAAAATTGTATTGACTTCGGGTGAGCATCACATTGGAAAACATACGAGGTCCCCACTCGTGATTCCACCGCGCCGCAGCAACGGAATTGCTCCAAGCCAGCCCGAAGTCGATCGAAGAGCTTGAGGTCCCAAAGGTTTCCGTTGAGGCCAGACCGAAATCATCTCGGCCATTGAAGATGCTGAAGTAGAGACGGTCACGATCTCCCACTTTCCAGTTGACTTTCCCATTGAAGTCATAGAAGAAATAGCGCGGGTCTGTGGTGACATCGCTGTCGCTGGTGTTGATGGAATTGATGATGGGGTTCAACAGCAGATCGATATACGTGCGCCGTCCACTGATCATGAATGAGGCCTTGTCCTTGACCAAGGGCCCTTCAAGTGTCAGCTTTGATGAAAGGATGGACACCGTGCTGGTGCCATGAAATGATTTCATGTTGCCGTCCTTCATGCTGATATCGACAATGGAGGATAGCCGCCCACCGTAACGTGCCGGATAGCCGCCCTTGGTGATGGTCATGTTCCGCACGGCATCTGCATTGAACACAGAAAAGAACCCAAACAAGTGGCTGACGCTATAGAGCGGAACACCGTCCAAGAGCATCAAGTTTTGGTCAGGGCTGCCGCCGCGCACGTACAAGCCGGATGTGCCTTCACCACCGGATTGCACACCAGGGAGCAATTGTAGACTTTTCATCAAGTCCACTTCGCCTCCAATGGCAGGCAGTCGCTTAATTTGATCAATGGGGATTTCCATTTTGGACATCTGGACTTGGTCCTCGATGCGGTTAAACGTTTCTCCCGTTACCACCGCTTCGCTAATGGCGACACCAGGGCTCAGCGCAATGTCGAACCGAATGTCTTGGTTCAGGTTGATTTCAAATTTGCGTGGCGCGTATCCGATAAAGGAGACCACGAGGTCATAGACTCCTTCTTCTAACGTGAGTGAATAAAAGCCATACGTATTGGTCCCTGCTCCAACCGCCTGGTCGGCACACCAGACGGTAGCGCCCATCAACTGTTCTCCGCTGGACTCATCTGCAATGTGTCCGCTAATGGTATACGTCTGAGCAAAAGAAAGTTGGACTCCGGCTGAGCAAATGATGAGAGCAGAGGCCATGCAATGTCTAAGCGTAATGGGTAAAAACATCAGATGCTCTGGTTATTGAAATTGAGGGTATGCACGCGCAAAACTAGGTGTGACAGTAGATTTGCACCTTATTTTTCTTGTTAAATTGAGCGTATGGAATATTTACGCTAGGGACATTAAACCCTTGAGCAATTTCGCAGTCAATAGAAGTGTGTACGTTCAGTACCCCGCGAAAATAAGAACAGAAGCATGGCCATTTTACGATATCGCTCTACCTGCAACACGTTGTTTCAACGTTCATTGGTGCTCATTTGTTTGCTCGTTTCAATCGGGGCTGCAGCACAAACAGAAGGCAACGAAGTGTTCGGAGTAGATCAGATCCTTCAGGTCGATGTTGTTTTCGCAAGCGACAATTTTTGGAATGAGTTGGAAGCCGAGTACGATGGAGATCAAGAGTATGTGGAAGCCCAAGTGAGTCTATCCGGAGTGAATGGAACGGAAGTGATCGATCAAGTGGGTATTCGGCTCAAAGGCAACTCCAGCATGTTCCACCCCGGAGACAAGAAATCATTCAAAATTGATTTCAATGAGTTCGTCCCAGGCCAAGCGTATGACGGTTTGAAAAAGTTGAATTTTAGCAATGGATTCAAAGACCCCACATTCATTCGCGAAAAAATATTTTTCGATGTCTGCCAAGAAGCGGGTATCCTGTCCCCACGAGCCAATTTTGCCGAAGTCACTTTCAATGGTGAGTCGTGGGGGTTCTATACCATTATCGAGCAAATTGATGACCAGTTTCTGGACCGGAGCATCGGCGATGACGACGGCAATTTGTTCAAGGCCGGTTCCAACTTTGGAGGCGGAGATGGCGAGGCCAGCTTGGAATACCTCGGGTCCAGCCAAGCGAGCTACACGTCTTCGTACGTTTTGAAAAACAACGAAGAAGAGGACGACTGGGGTGACCTCATTGACTTCGTGGACTTCATCAACAACTCGAGCGATGCTGTATTCGAGTCGGAACTGGGCGATTGGTTGGACTTGACCGCTTATTTGCGGTCCGCGGCGTTGGACAACCTGTTTTCCAATCTGGATACGTACACGCTGTCAGCGCGCAATTATTACATCTACCACAACACCACAACGGGGCTATGGGAGTGGATCAAGTGGGATGCCAATGAGGTGTTTGGTAGCTATGCCATGGGAGTCGGAGGCAGCATGACCACGTTGGATCTTGATTTTGATGGGGGCAATGAAAACCGGCCATTGCTTCAGCGCATCCTTCAGAATGAAACACTACTGAACGCATACTACGCTGAAATGTGCGAATTGAGGACGCAGTGGTTCAATCCTGAATTCTTGGAGCCTCGGATGGATGCCTTGAAAGCGCTCATCGAGGATGCGGTGCTCGCCGATGACAATAAGATGTATTCGAACAACCAGTTTCAAAACAATTTCAACGTGGATCAAGGTGGAATGGGCGGATCGCTCTATGGTTTAAAACCATTTGTTGAGGACCGCGTGGCTTATATGGATCAACAATTGGATTGCACGCCTTCCAGCGATGTTCTTGATTTTGCGGCCGAGACCACGTTGGTCTTTCCCAATCCAGCATCGCATGAGGTGACGGTTGTCTCGCATCCCTTGGCATCCGGTTTGCGGGTAGTGGATTCCATGGGGCGCGAAATGTGTTCGTTGGAGCGATCTGAATCGATTCGGATCGATGTGTCCTCCTGGTCGAATGGTGTGTTCTGGGTCCAGTCTCTGCACGATGGTGCGCTGATGACAGTCCCCTTCATGGTGCAGCACTAAACAAGTGAATCACTTTTCTCAACAACGAGCGAACCCTTTCGGGTTTTCATGTGTTTCCATCCCATGACATCAGGGTGCTTCAACAATTTTCGACTGAACGAGTTGCGCAGCTGCGGACTTCTTTTTTTAGCGCTGGTCGTTTCTATAGCCACCCGTGCTCAAGTTGAAGACCCCTTTGAAGTGCGTTTCCAAACCCAAGAAAAGGGAGGCATCGCATTGCTGTCCAACATCAGTGTTTCCTGCAACTCGGGCTTCAATTGTTCGAACGCTCAAGCTTCGCTGCCCATGTCTGGAACGGGAGGAGACAACAACGATTTCAACATGACCTATGTTGATTTGGACAACGACCCGGATACCTGGATGTCAACTTCGGATAGTTTGAATTTGAGTGATTGTGGTGAAATCCTTTGGGCTGGGCTGTATTGGGCCAGCCGAATCACCACATTCACCCCCAATTACGCCCTCCGAAATCAACTCAAAATCCAGGCAAATACCGGAGGTTATGAGGATGTATCGGCAGATGAGTTGTATGATTTTGACGGGGGATATTTCAACGCCTACTTCTGTTTTAAGGACATGACGGATTTCATTCAGTCGAATCCGGTGAACTCACGGTATGCCATCGCAAACATGGTGACGCGGGAAGACGACAGCAGCTGGGGAGGGTGGACCCTCGTTGTAGTGTACGCTGACGCTTTGCAGTCCATGAAGAACCTAACGGTCTTTGACGGCTTTGCCTTTATCAATTCGGGCAACAACCAAGTGGACATTGAAATCGATGGGTTTGTGACACCGCCCAATGGTCCTGTGAATTTTGAATTGGGTGCCATCACTTATGATGGTGATCGCAATTCCTCCGGCGATCAGATGCTGTTCAATGGAGCCGGCACCTTTGTTGAAATTGAAGACGCCTTGCATGAAGCCAACAATGTCTTCAACAGCACGCATTCCCGTGACGGTCAGATGACGCCTTATCGCCTTCCGGCGTATAACAACACGTTGGGCCATGACGCGAATGTTTTCATACCAGACAACACCGGAGGGCAGTTTTTAAGTAACAGCAGCACGCAAGCGACCATTCGAGTCCTCACCGGAGAGGAGTCCATCATGCTTCAAACAGCGACATCAGCGATTGATGTATTCGAACCTGATTTGAAAGCGACGGTGTTCATTGAAGATCTCAACGGAGGCATTGTGAGTCCCGGAGATGTTCTTGAATTTACGGTCGTGGGGAAAAACCTCGGATCGGATGTTTCTGTGGGCACGTTCATGACAGATTCTTTGGACCTCCGCGTGGACTATGTTCCCGGCTCATTGGTCATGTTGACGGGGCCTGACGCTGGAGCTCTGAGTGATGGTGCTGGTGATGACGCAGGAGAGTATGATGCCATCAACCATACCGTAACCGTCCGTGTTGGTACAGGAGCCACAGCAGCAATGGGGGGTGAGTTGGACAACAATCCAACCGGGCAGGATAGCACGTCATTCAAATTTCAAGGAAGTTTGACCAACGATTGCATGATCCTGCAATGCAACGGCACATTGGATGGGGTGGCGTACATATTTGGTGCAGGAGATATTTCGGGGAATTCCCTGGACAACGGCGGGTTGAGCAGCCTGGTGGATGCCAATGGCTGTCCGCTCGGAAGTGTGAATCAATTGGTTGTTGAGACGGGGACCTGTCCGTCCGTGCAAGTGGTTCAGTCGTCAACCAGTTGTCTCGGTGAGGATGTAGCACTGTATGTACCGAGCTTTCAGAACAATCCCATTGCTGAATCGCTTGCACACTATGTGTGGAGCGGACCCAATGGGTATGCTTCGCTCAATTCGGTCGCTGAAATTGAAAATGTTTCTCCGATCGATAATGGCGTGTATTCGTTAGAATTGACGTTCGAAGGTCTGGAATGCATTTTGAATACAGCCGCTTGGACTTTAGAGGTGCATGACCCAAGTCCTTTGTTCGAAGCTCCTGTTTCTCAATGCTTAGAAGGCAATTCCTTTGACTTTATTGCCGAAGGAGCAACTGAGACGACGGCTGTTTACACGTGGTCGATGTCCAATGCAGATCCGTCTGAGTCAATTGGTCCAACGCCTTCCGACGTAGTTTTTGACAATGCCGGATGGCATGATGTTGCGCTCGTGTTGCAAGAAAACGGCTGTGAAAACACATTCATCGATTCTATTTGGATTGATGCGGCGCCGGTGTTGAGTCCTTTGGAGATCAGCTGGAGTCCGTCATCGGGATGCCCGCCGATTTTGGTTCACTTTGACGATAACAGCACCAACCCAGCGTTGTCTTATTCTTGGGAATTCGGTGATGGTGGATTCAGCTCAGATCCAGACCCAGTCCACGTATACGGTGAATTGGGTAGCTTCGATGTTTCCGTCGTTGCGAGTTCGATGACGGCATGTGTTTCAGTAATCTCTGTGGATTTACCGGGAATCATTCAAACATATAGCGGGCCAGAGGGCGGGTTTTCTATTTCTCCTGTGGTCGTGGATATCTTGGATGGCGAGGTGTCTATTGTTTCCTTGGCTTCACCAACGTTGAATTGCACCTATCAGATGGCAGATGGTGGTTTCATCACAGGGCACGACGGCATGCATACTTTTTTGGAGTCCGGTGTTTTTCAGATTGTACAAACAGTGACGGATTCGGATGGTTGCAGCGCCACTACTTTGGGAGAAGTGACAGTAAATGGCACATTGTTTTACGCGCCAACGGCCTTTACGCCAGACCAAGATGGCTTGAACGATGTGTGGTTGCCGCAGGTAACAGGAGTGACCGACTATGCGTTGCAGATTTTTAATCGCTGGGGCGAAGAGGTATGGAGTACCCATGATCCCGAGCTTCCCTGGTTGGGGCAGTTTCAAAATGGAGGGCACTTTGCTCCCAATGGGGTGTACCATTGGACGGTGCGACTGGAAGACCAGTCGCGTTTCCCTCGGAGCTATCGTGGTAACGTGACCATGATGCGCTGAATTGAGCGCTGCGGATGTCCTCCGTTTCTTTTCTTTTGTGGAAATTAAAAATCCGCATCCGATGCGCATTCGACTCAACTTGCGTCAATTCGTTTTTGCAATCAGATGCGGACTCTCCATAGACTCCCTTCATGGTGGTGGAGGGAATCACGCTTAGAGCGAGCTCCAAGCGTGCCTTTCCTTTCGGTCAGGCTTAAGGACCTCTGGAAGGAGATGTTGGACTTTGTTTTGCAACCACTTCATTGCTGAAGCTGCCTCTCGGCTCCATCCAACCCTCGCGCCTTTGGCTCATCTCCATCTGCCCGAAGGCAGCGGGGATGTTGTTCTTAAAGCGTTTCCACTCTTCGAACTGACCAAATGACCACCGCATTTCAAGCACGAATGCTATCCTTGTGGTGTTGGTGTCACCTCACCGGCGGAGCTTCATCACCGAAGTGACTGGCTTTCTCATGCCTCAGGCAAGCCTGGAGGCCTTCCACGCAGCCAGCGCAGAATTTCACTCTCCTTGCGGAAAGTGTGTCGTTCACTTTTGCCGAAACATCAGCGAACGACTACGTCAGTATGCCTTTTCATCTTACCATCAGGACTTGCGTCCTTTTGGCACCCCTTTCGGAATGCGACCATTCTCAGGCCTCAAGATTTTCAGGTTGATCTGTCGACCCGCCTTTGCGAATCAACGTGCAACGATTTCCTTGAATGAAATCCATCCTGCTCGGATTGATGACCTGGGCTTGCACCCAACATCGTCTTTCTTCGCACTTGGCTCGAATCCTTCCGCACCTTTTGTCTCTTTTCAGAGCTTCTTGGCAGGAACCCTTTTCAGGTGATCTGCAGTTTGGACAAGCCAATCTGCCTTTCGTTCCCCGAGCATTGCGATACAAACAAAGGGCAAAAAGGCATTGCTCTGATTCTTCGAAGCAGGGAGTAAGACACACGGTATTCACAGAGGTTTTCAACAATTGTTCATAGCCTGAGCCTTTTCAACGCTACAGTGGTCGATTGAATGGGGGGATCTGTCGAAATCTCTAGCCAAAGACGAAACGTTCCCGTCCCAATCCCCGTAAATGCGAGGACATGATCGTTTCGAATCCATTGGGCAGACAATTATTGAGGACACTTGGCCTTTTTCTTGTTAGCCTTTATTTAAGCACATCGTTTGTTGCGGCCCAGAGCTGCAGTGCTGCTTGTGCTGCTTTGGATATCAGTTACAGTATTTCGAATGCTGACCAGTGCATCATCACATTCACCGCTGAACAAGCGGGAGATACGCCAGTAGGCTATGAATCGGATGTGCAGTGGACCTGGTCGTTAGATGGCATAGAATCCGCCACGAGCAATGCAATGACGTTGTCCTATGAAGCGACTCAAAGTAGTGAGGTCGTGACGCTAGAGGCAGGGCTGACGCCAATAGGAACTGAAGCGCCGTGCGTGTGTTCCTTGGACATCGATCTCGACGTGGCTTTGTTCGATTTCAATTGGCCTTGTTCATGTTTGCCCGGCGATGGTCCGGTTGCAGATTTTGATTTTACAGGGTTGGGTCAATGCGGCGGCGTGTTGTCCTTTGAAAATGCCTCTGCAGGTGCGGGTTTAGATTATGCGTGGACTTTTGGTGAAGACGGGAACTATGGGGTGTCGAGTGAATTCAATCCCATCGTGACGTTCAATATTCCTGGAGGCGGCGTTTCCCAGGTGCCTGTGACGTTATCGGTTGTCGACGAAAATGGCTGCACGGATACGTGGACCGAAGAAATTCCGGTGCTACAAACCCCGGACCCTTGGTTTGTCGAAGCTGAACCAATCTGTACGAATAACGAAAGCTGGCCGATACCGTTTAGTTTGTTGAATTCCAATTCGAATTACTTTGAAGACAACGGTCTAACTCAGTTGACCATCGATTGGGGCAATGGGGACGTGGATGTGCTGACGGCAATGGAAATTCCGTTCACTACCGAATATTTTGGCTATGGTACATACACCATTTCGTTCACCGCATTGGGAACAAATGGATGTGCGTCAGTGGCACAAGATCAGTTGTTTGTCGGCAGCAACCCGGAGATAGAAACAGCAAGTCCGGGGATGACAGCAGGTCTGTGCGCTCCGGAATTGCTGGTTTTCCCCCTCACGAGCTATGAAAACAATGATCCCGCGACCGTGTATACGGTTGACTTTGGTGATGGTACGGCTGCTACATTCAATCACCCACCGCCGTCGACTGTTGAGCATATTTATGCCTCTTCATCTTGCGGAGCCTCAGGCGAGTTCCCTGCAAATGCATTTCATTTTTCAATTGAGGCAAGCAATGAATGCCTCACGACAGCGACCAACGCGATCTTCATTGAAGTTTTGGAAGTTGTGCCGCCAACCCTTTCGGGGCCAGCGACTGTGTGCGTTGGGTCTACAGGTGATTATCAAGTCTTCGGAGGATTTCAAAGCTTTACTGAGACCGGTTGTGAACTGTCCTCTCTATCGGGGAATTGGGAGGTCATTGCATTGCAAGGGCAAACACCGCCGGTACTGAACATGGCTTCAGGGTCCGAGTTTGAACCGACTTTCACGGAACCTGGACTCTACCAAATCGATTACGTGGATGACGCGTTGATTCAAGCTGCCGCACCGTGCGAATATGACGCAACAGCATCTTTGGAGGTGTGTGTCATGGCGTCTGTTGAACCCGAATGGTCATGGGAATCCACTTCGGTCTGCATTCCAATGGAAGTGCAGTTGTCCAATGACACCCCCGAACCTCCCTGCGGTGAATCCATCTTTTCATGGACGGTTCAAGGAGGGGCGTATGAATGGGCTATTGGCAGTGGAGCCAACGACGAAAATCCCGAGTTGATTTTCTTGGAAGCTGCGAATTATACCGTCTCCCTTTCTGTCGCTTCTGGGCTGAACGGCGTGTGTGGTGCAGCGTCAAGCCAGGCGATTCTTGCAAGCACAGCAGCACCTGAGGTTTTTATCAACGCAGCATCAGACTCTCTGTGCGTAGGCGCAACCTGGAACGGGCAAGTGCTCATCAACCCTGGTAACACCGTGCTAACTGATTTTGGTTGGACGCTGGATGGGTTGGAAGTTGGTCCCACGTCTCCCGGCCCCTTGAACCAAGTCATCGAAACTGTGGGATTGCACACTGTCGAGGTTTCCGCATCCAACAGCTGTGGCACGGCCGTTCAGCAGTATGCTGTGTTTGCCGCTCCAATTCCGGAAATAACGTTCAATGCCCCTTATGCCTCATGCAATGGGTTTCCTGTTGAGATCACCGCTTCCGGTGGAAATTCTTATTTCTGGTCTGCTACTGAGCAAGCTTTGGATGATGGTTTCGATTCGGACTCGAGCGTTACGTACATCATGAATGGCTATTTACTCGGTTCGGTTGTCGGGACGCAGGCATATGGCTCGTTTTCCTGTTCATCAACAGAGAATTTCAGTGTTAATGCCTCTCCAGTGCCTTCTTTGGAGATTGTCGGGGAATCCATGATTTGCGATGGAGGAACGTTGGATTTGAATGCTTCGGTTTCTCTTTGGGGATCTTACTTTGTGAACTGGATTGGGCATGATACAGCTGTGGAGGGCAATGAATTCACACTTTCCATTGATCCTGGCGAAGAGGGGCCGTTTGAAATCGAAGCGATTGTGACGTCCTATGGAGGCGGTTGCACGGACACAGCCTCGTGGACGGTTCACGTTCAACAACTTCCTGAAGTTGAAGCGGGAGCAGCCATCGAAGTGTGCAACCAATCGATTGAAGTGCTGTTGGATTCCGGTTTTCCTGCCGGAGGAACCTGGACGGGACCGGGAGTTGTTTCTCCTGAAGGTTTGTTCAACCCGGAGTTCTTGGAAGTGGGCGATTCTTCTTTGACGTATACCTATGCGGATGCCTTTGGGTGTGCGAGCGAAGACACATTGAACGTTGCTGTGGGATCACCTCAAGCCATCAATGTCGTGTCTGACAGCACAGTCTGTGAGTCCGAGGAGATGATCGGATTGGGGTCCCTGGCTTCTCCTGAAGGAGGGACATGGAGTGGTGAAGGTGTCTTTGGAGCCTTGTCCGATTCATTGAATATCAGTGTTCTTAGCGCTGGTTCGTATAATTTGGTTTATGCTTTAGGAGAGGGCACCTGTTATGTCACCGATACACTAGAACTCACCATTCTTGAATCACCTCAACTGTGGGTTCACCCCATTGGCGGATTGCCTTGCATGGGAGACTCATTGGAAATTGAGGCCCTGACAGTAGGTGGAGCAGGTGGAGGGTATGCATACAATTGGTCAACCAATGTGGATGTTTCATCCACGGATTCTTCTCATGCCTTCTTATCCGTGGAAGCCATAACCGAGATCGTTTTAACGGTCACAGATAATATGGGTTGCAGCGTGACCGACGAGTTGATCATTCTACCTTTTCCACAGCCGATTATTCTTATGCCAGAGAACTTTGAAGAATGCATGCAGGATATTGAGGTTTCATTGCCTGAAGTCAATCCAATAGGAGGCCTGTGGTCTGGACCGGGAGTCGTGGAGAGTGCAACAGGAATGTTCAACCCGTCTCTAGTCGGCTTGGGAACGACCATGTTGAACTACTCAGCGACCAATGTTTTCGGGTGTTCTCAAACGGACTCTGTGCAAGTTGAATTGATTGAAGTTGAATTAGCGGAAGCTGGAGAGGATATGTTCGTCTGTGAGACAGAGGGGGTAATCACCCTTGAAGGGGCGTCGCCAGCAGGAGGGACGTGGTCTGGACCGGGCGTGATCGATTCCATAGCGGGTCTTGTCGATGTCGCTCAATTGTCATTTGGCACAACGATTTTGACGTATTCAACGGGCTCAGGCTCTTGTTTGCATTCGGACAATCGCATCGTGCATGTTGTGGGGAATCCCGAAGTGGTCATCGTTTCGAGTGAAGCGGATAATCTTGCTTGCGCAGGTGATTCTGTGATTTGGACGGCTCAAGCTTTAGGTGGAAATGTCTCGAGTTCTTCAGATTACCAGTTTGATTGGACCGGATCGGCTACCCCGGATTTGGACAATCCCGCTCAGGCTTGGTGGATCGCCATCTCTCCAGAGACGATAGTGCAAGTGCTGGTCACGGATACCTTAGGCTGCCAAGTTGAAATCGCTCAATCAATAGCCGTCGAGTCGTTGCCGATTTTGGAGCTTCCTCAAAACATTCAAGAGTGCGCACAATCCATAGAAGTGTTGCTGCCTGCGGCGATTCCGCTTGGCGGAATGTGGTCAGGTCCAGGTGTTGTCGATGCATCGCTCGGACTTTTCAACCCCGGTTCTTTCGAAGCAGGGTTTTGGGAGTTGACCTATAGCTATACCAACGCATCGGGTTGCTCGGCCAACGCCGGCACCACGATTGAAATTATCGAACCTGAAACGGTCGTTGCAGGAGATGATTTGGCGATTTGCGCGTCCGATGAGGTCATTCAATTGGGAGGGTTCTCTCCCGCGATTGGGGGAACTTGGAGTGGCACGGGAGTGCTCGATACCTCAACGGGCTCGGTGGATATTGCCGAACTTACGCCAGCGACTTATGCATTGGTTTACCAAACAGGCTTGGGTTCTTGTGCTGTGGAAGACACGTTGAGTTTGACGATCCTAGAAGTGCCCGAAGTCAATGGTATTTCAGCAGCTACGACTTGTTTGAATTCGGCTCTCGACGTTTCTTTGGAGGTTACGGGTGGAGAGGCACCTTATCTGGTGAACTGGTTGACCGCGGTCGACTCGGTTTCTGAAGATGGAATGAGCGCATCAGTACTTGCGGGTGATTCTGGCGAGGCATGGCTTGAGGCCGAACTGTCGGATCTGAATGGATGCATGGCCAGCGTGTCATGGACCTTCGAAGTCTTGGAGCTTCCGGTTGTTTATGCCGGCCCGGACCGGGTGTTTTGTGATCAACCTGTATTGACTCAACTCACGGGCAATAGCCCGGAAATACTCGAAGGAGGACAAGGATCTTTTTACGGATTGGGAGCAGCTTTGCTTGCGGTTAGTGCGGACGGGGTGTTTGACCCCTCTGTGGCATCAGCAGGAACGTTTGAAGTCGTCTACGCCTTCGAAAATGCGGCGACTACTTGTACCCAAACGGATACGTTGATCGTCATCGTGAATACTCCGGATGCGTTCACAGCTGGACCTGATACGGTGGTATGTGCCAATGCAACGCTCGTGCAATTTGAGGGTTTTGATTCTTCTCTGGATGTGGTTTGGTCTGGCCAAACAGATGCAGCGAATGCAGCTCTGGTTGATGCCGTAAATGGAGTCGTAAATCCTCAATTGTTGTCAGTTGGAATACATGTTTTTCAGGCTTCTACAGGAGTGGAAACGTGCCTAGTAACAGACGAGCGCTCCATCGAGATTCAACCTCTTCCTGTGATTGAAATCGCTTCTGATGAGTCTTTCTGCGCTTCCATGGGACTTGTAGAATTAAGTGGTCCCGCGCCGAATGGAGGCCTGTGGATTGGAGAAGGAGTTGAGGATCCACTCTTGGGTATGTTTGACACAGATCAAACCCCCGGACCCTTTGAACTCGCTTACACCTTCACGGATGCGTTGACAGGCTGTTCCGATACAGTACCACATCAGGTTGTCATTCAGCCGTTGCCTATAGCACAAATTGAAGCTGCTGATGTAGCATGCAATACCGTGCCTTGGGCTGCGGCGTCTAGCTCCATAGATGCTTCAGAGACCACTTGGATGGTCAATGGATCACCGGTGGAAGATGATGCCCTCGAAATCCTGTTGACGGATGCTGGTTGGTCTATCGTTCAGTTGTTCGTGGCCAACGAGTGGGGATGCGTCGACAGCGCTCTGATGGAAGTGGAGGTCGTTTCGGCTCCAGTCGCCTTGATGGAACCCTCTGTGCTGAGCGGTTGCGCTCCTTTGGACGTTGCCTTCGAAAATCAGTCAACGGCATCACGGGCCTCCTATGCTTGGTCGATCAATGGACAATTGTATGCAGACACAGTTCCGCCACTTCAGACATTCCAGCAAGGAGATGACGTCGTAAACTACGGTGCCCTTTTGACTGTAACCAACGCCTGCGGATCGAGCCAAGATTCCTCGGAGATTGCAGTATTGCCTCACCCTCAAATGGCCATCGCAATGAGTGAAGACAGCGTATGCTCTCCCTATACCGCTGAATTTATCAATGCAAGTGTCGGAAACCCAGAGGTACTCAATTGGGATTTCGGCAATGGTCAATTGGGTTCCGGATGGAATCCTGAATGGCCAACCTATTCAGTCAATGATCTACCGGTGGCCTATGATGTGTCGCTTTTTGGCAGCAATGCTTGCGGTATCGATACAGCCACCACGGTCATCTGGGTGGAGCCCAATAGCACCGTGGCGATGTTTGACTTGAGCGCGGTATCTGGATGTGCTCCAATGGAGTTGACAGTTACGGACTTGAGTGTCGATGCGACACAGATGACATTTGACTTTGGCAATGGCCAAGTATCATCCGATTCAACTGCAACAGCCCTGTTTGAGGATGAGGGCAGTTATCTCGTTACCCAATACATCTCCAATGGATGCTCGTACGATACGGCTTCCGTTGTCATTGAAGTGGTGGATGCCCCAGACTTTCAGTGGGTGGTTGATGCTACGACACTCTGTGCAGGCGAAATCGGTGTGTTTGGGATAGAATCCAACGACATGGGCTCGGTGCAATGGTCCTTTGGGGACGACAATACCGCCACCGGTCCGGAGGCCACACATGCGTGGGAGGCCACGGGTACGCATTGGGTTTATGTCGAGTTGGGTACGGCTTTGATGGCCTGTAGCCATGTGGATAGCTTAGAAATGACGGTGCATCCAACCCCGGAATTGGAGGTGACAGCATCGGATTTAGAGGGTTGCTCTCCCTTGACGGTAGCATTCACCAATACGACTGTGGATGCCGCTGTGTGGTTGTGGGACTTTGCCGATTCTAGCGCAAGTTCAGACGTCGCTTCCCCAGACCATATGTTCACCAATGAAGGCTTGGACGTGGTCCATTTCGACGTGCTTGTAGAGGGAGAATCGTCTGAATCTTGCGTGGCTTCTGAAGTCATTCAGATCACGGTTTTACCGCTGCCACTTGTGGAGTTCGCATTGGATGCCAATAGCGCATGTGGAAACCCGGCTCAAGTACAAACGTTGAATTCATCCCAGGAGGCGATCAATTTCGCTTGGTCATTGGATGGCAATATCGGTAGTAGCATGTTTGCGCCTAACCTCGAAGTGGCAGGAGTTGGGGTACACACCATACAGCTCGCTGCGAGCAATGCTTACGGGTGTGAATCTATGATGGAACAGACTTTTGAAGTGTATGCCAATCCATTGCCAGCGCTTGCTGTTGATCCTGATGCAGGATGCCAGCCTTTGATGCTTTGGCTGAATGATCAAAGTACGGGAGCGGTGACTTCGACACTTCATATTGACCTTGACGGTCTCACCGTGTATTCAGGTCAAGTCCCTACGGAGGAGATTGCGTTGACAGAAGTTGGTGTTCACACATTGACCTTGGAAGTGGTTTCCAGTGAAGGGTGCGTGCAGACGATGGCCATTCCTCAGACGGTGGAGGTTTGGCCCACGCCCGACGTGGACTTCTCAACAGACCCCTATGCTGGAACCGCGTCGGAACCGCATCCCTTGAATTCAACATGGAATTTTGAAAATGAGACAGAGACGGGGACAGCGAGTTTCTGGGAATTTGGGGATGGAGCGAGTTCATCACAATGGAATGCATCGCACTCTTACGATGTTGCGGGGACGTACCCTGTGACTCTAACCGTCTACAATGAATTTGGTTGTTTCCAGGAGCTCACCCAATCGGTAGAGATTCTTGAGAATTTGCAAGTCTTCATTCCCAATGCGTTCACGCCTCCATCAGGGGGGTACTCCGATGGGGTCAATGACGGATGGCGTCCGGAGGTTTCAGACGTTTCTTTGATTGATCAATACGATTTAAAGGTGTTCAACCGATGGGGACAGTTGGTATGGCAAACACAGGATCCTGAGGCATATTGGCTCGGATCGGCACAGCCCAATGGCAGTTACTTTGCGGGAGATGATGTGTACACTTGGGTGCTGCAAATCAAGTCCAACACATTGGTGGGCTTTTCAAGAGAATGGAAGGGGCATGTGACCCTGTTCCGTTGATTGTCTAAAACAAAACAGGCAGCCGAAGCTGCCTGTTAAATTGAATGTGTGATGGCCCAAAAAGTGTTGGGCAGATCGGTGTCTTCAGAGCGTGAGCTCCAATGAAGTGCATGTGTTGGCAACAAAATTAATGGTTCCGGTCCACCAGGTGTCTCCGTAGTCATCAATCACTTCATAGTCAAAGGCTAAACTCGTTGCTCCGCCCAAGTTTTTGGAAACGGTGATGGAGGCATTGTCTCCGCAATTTGGGGCTCCATTCCAGAATTGATTTGCAGCGGTAGATCCGACGATCTGACCGTCCACGTAAAACGAAAGCGAGTTTGTATAGATGTATTCCATTTCTTCAGAAACGGCTTCGCCATACCAAAACACGACGTCACCAGAATACTCGCAAGAACCATCATCCGAGTCCGCTACGGATTCGTAATTCTCAGCGTTCGGGTCAGTGCAGCCTGGTGTTGTACAGCCATTCCAGATAAGTGTTGCGGCAAACAAAACGACTGTGCCAATGGATTTGATATTCATCATGTAAATTGTTATTTCGAAACAAATGTAGGTGAATTAAAAAAGACCATTCATAGCGGGTTGTTTTATCCGAATATGGAAGGCTCGCGTTTTATATTTCGCTTATGAAAAGAATGTGTCGGAGTTGCGATGGTACCCTATTCAATGTGTTGAATTAGCGATGTTGAAGAGACAGAATAGCCAACTGCTGAACATTGCAGGTGTTGAATGCGAGCTTTTTCGGAAACGCATCAAGCACATGCACTTGCGGATTTATCCTCCGGATGGCATCGTACGTATTTCTGCTCCAATGCGCATGTCATCGGCTTCCATTGCGGGCTTTGTTGAGGCGAAAAGAACTTGGATTCAGAAACAACAGGCGCGGATTGCGTCCCGTCCCGCCCAACCGGAGCGTACCTTCTGCTCCGGTGAAAAGCATGCATTCTTGGGGAGTTCATACGTACTCCAACTGGAGCAGGTCACAGGTCGTTCAAACGTCATGTTTGCATCAGACGAAACACTGCGCATCAAGCTGCGAAATCCTACTGAAAAGGAGACGGTTGCTCGCGCACTGAGGCGGGCTTACCGTCAGGAGTTGCAAACGCGCCTCGATGAGCTTGTTCCCAAGTGGCAACAGCGAATGGGAGTGGAAAGCACCCGGATTCGAATTCGTCAGATGAAAAGGAAATGGGGAGCCTGTCGGCCACATTCAGGCGACATCGTTTTCAATCTTGAGCTGATTAAGTATCCTGAGATTGCAATTGAATACGTCGTGCTTCATGAGTTGGCACATCTGATTGAGCCCTCGCACAATGCCCGGTTTAAGGCCATCTTGTCCAATCACATGCCCAACTGGAAAGAGGTAGAAGGGTTGCTCAATAATCGATGATTGGACGTTTGAAACGTGTAGATTTGTGTCCTGAATGTCGAATACAATTGAACAAAACGAGCTGCAGCTAGAGGCCAGTCTATTCCTCGAGGCAATGGCGGCTGATAGTCGCGCAGGGAAGTCGCTACGTAAGCCAGGGGTTTTGCAAAGGAGACTGATTGAAATTGCTGCTGAAATTCAGTCAACAGGCACGTATGTCCATAGCAAGTCAGAATTGGAATTTGGAGCCCGTTTGGCTTGGCGCAATAGCAATCGTTGCATTGGACGGCACTTTTGGCGCTCGCTAGAGGTTCGAGATTGCCGTTCTGTTCATGACCAAGACAATGCGGTGGATGCGGTGCAGCAGACCTTGACAGATCACCTTGATGACGCCTTCAATGGTGGACGGATTCGCAGTATTGTCAGTGTCTTTGCTCCGCGAAAACCCGATGGAACGGACCCCGTTCGCATGAAAAATCACCAGTTGACGCGGTATGCGGGCTTTCGATTGCAAAATGGCAAACTGCTTGGAGACCCGGACTCTGAACAGATGACTGCAGCCTGTTTGGATGCAGGGTGGCACCCTACGAGAAGGGATGCGTTTACACCATTGCCGTGGCAATTTGTTTTGGATGGATCAACTTCTCCATTGATCGATGTGTTTGCAACCCATCCCGATCGACTGCACGAAGTGGTTCTCAGTCATCCGGATTTAGATGGATTTTCGTCGCTCAAACTGCGGTGGTACGCCGTGCCGTTGTTGGCAGATATGGCCATGAAAATTGGAGGTATTGTGTATCCGTTTGCTCCGTTCAATGGATTTTATATGGGCACTGAGATTGGTGCGCGCAACCTAGCGGATCAACATCGATACAATGTCCTGCCAGATGTTGCGACTCTCTTCGGGCTCGATGTGACGAGCAACCGGACACTCTGGCGTGATCGTGCGTTGGTTGAATTGAATCGAGCGGTGATCCACAGTTTTGACGCAGCCGGGGTGGTCTTAGGTGACCACCATCAATTGGGAGCGCAATTTGAGGCGTTCTGCCAAGCTGAATCGAAGTTGGGACGGGAGATGACGGGGGATTGGTCTTGGCTCAATGCACCCATGGCGGCTTCTCAAACGCCTCAGTTTCACCGGGAATTCAACAATGACGTGGTGGGTCACACGAATTTTTTCTATCAAAAAAGTCCACTGAGCGAGGGCAATTCTGGAAAGAGTACAGCGTCAAAGACAGCGGGCGCGTGCCCATTTCATCTTCCTTGAGGTGTTCTGTATGACGGGCTTCAGTCGACGACTACGAACCGGCTGATCGGCCCTTCACCAGCGCGCACGACATAGGTGCCAACACTCCAGTCACTCACATGCAATTGGCCGTCGAGTAAATCACCGTGAAATACCTCGCGTCCCCAAGCGTCCCATACGGTGACATCCAAGGCGGGCGGATACTGAATGATGCTCTGAGTAGGATTTGGATAGCCGCTCCACGGCGTTGCTGTGGACTCATCAATGTCAAGGGCCGCATCACGAACGCGAATAAACTGGGTGTCTTCCACGAATCCGTCAGCCATGTTCCAGTAGTCTGCTGCGATGGTGCCGTTCCAACCAGCGTCGGGTGTGATTAGCACGGTAAAACGTTCTCCCGGATAGATTTCCAAGGAGTCCACTTCGAAGGGCTCTGGAATGGCTCGCCCATCACTCATGTGGCAGACCGCATGCAGTTCCGGGGGGAACGCGCACATCATCCGGCTGTACGCCATGGAGCCAAGTCGCAGGGCAAGGGTTTGTCCCGGCTCGTAGCTCACGATTTGGGAGGCCAATTCGAGTTGGTTGTCCGCCCGTCCATTGACCATGAAGACATCCGGTCGTATGGTGTGGAATGGAAAGCTACCGACAGGGTCGAGGTTTGTCGCAATCTCCAAGTCGCTAAAGAGGAGTGGTACATCCTCCGTGTAGCTGGGACCTCCTTCAAACAAGGTCATGTCTGGACGCGTGACCAAGATCATGCCGTACATGCCCATGGTCAGGTGCAGCGTGGTCGTCACATGGCAATGGTACAAAAAGGTTCCAGGGCGATCGGCGATGAAACTGTAGGTCGTTGACTGACCTGTTACCACAAAAAAGGAAGTGGTTGGCACGCCGTCATTCGCTTGGTCGACGTCCAAACCGTGCAAGTGAATCGTATGGCTCTCAGGGCTCGGGTTGGTGAAGTTGAGATCCACTTGTTCGCCTTCTGTGTAGGTTAATAGAGGGCCAGGAAGTGTGATGTACCCGTCGGTTACCCAACCGTATCCCCAAATGGGGAGCGGGGTTCCGTCGGCTAAAAAATGAAAGCCGTCCATTTCCGAAAACATCTGCGGAGGAGGCATTTGACTCCAGGCATTGGATGTGATGAGTCCCCAGGCCAAAAGGATGATAGGAATGCGCTTCATGGCATAACGTGTATGGTGGTGATCATGCCGCCAGGATAAAAACCAGCGTTCGTTACGGCGATGAGGTTGTGGTTGTGCACGGGGTACATCCCTTCTTGAAAGGCTACAAGCCGAACGGTCATCGACTCTCCCTTTCGGATCGGGACGGTGTCCTTGTTCCAGCCAACACGTTCTGGATGATCTGTTGATGTCATGATGTCCACATGAAACCCATGGAAATGGAGCACGTGATTCATGTGGCCCAGGTTGGAAATGGAAATGAAGCACGTGTCATTTAAATTGACAGCAACCAGTGCATTGGGGTCATCTGCCGTGGAAGGATATGCCCTTTCGTTGATCGTAAAATGCCGCGGAACATATGGCAGCGTCCAATCGATGGATTCGCCAGCTGCGGCCAATTCCATCATCGATGGTTGCCATTCGGAGAGGTTCCAATAGAACATCGTTTCATCGGTCCAGCCAATGCGAAGCAAACCGCCCGCTCCAAGCACCTTTCCCGGTTCATCAATGAGCGAATAGTGGTAACTGCCTTGAGGTAGGCTGGGAAGACTGACCTCCGTTGCCATTTCCGGCGGCAAGCTTGTGATTGCAGCGTCAGGAGCATTCGTTGACCACGTATGTTCAATGGTGTCCGTATTGACAATAACAATTGAATTCGAGGTGTTTGCAGGCCGGTCAATGACGGCATTGAACCCGGTCCAAGTAGGCTGCACTTCTGATCGCAGCGCAGGCATGGTGTCGAGCCCCTGAATCCAAGTACCCGGCAGAATCCAAAGGGTATCTTGACCGTTCATCGCCAAGGTTGAACAGACTCCGATGAAGATTAGAATCCTTTTCATTGCCGGAAATTACAACGGAAAGACACAAAAAGATACGAGGGTGTGGCCTTCGAAGCGCAGTGTAAACGGGAGGGGGTACAGAACGTCTTGGAAGGTTTGAATTACAAGCTAATTTGACTCCGGAACCCCGCAGACCAACCGGTCGAGATTCCAGCAGAACCGACCCGCCAATCGGGGGCCAACCAACAGGTCCAACGGCGCTGGAAGCGTACACTTACGATGGGAGCCAACTGCCCGGTATGCCGATAGACCAAGCCGAGGGCAACAGCCGTCGCAGACTTTAAATCGGTGAGTCTGGAATCTTGGCCAAAGGTCTGCTCGACCATGGCGCCTGTGGAGAGGGCCATAGCGCCTCCATGGCGTTCGATCTCGGACCAAACCAATCCTTGCATGACGGTATTTCGCAATGGTATGGCCGGTCGCCAAGCGACCAGGGCACTGTGCCGGAGGGCATAGGGATCCTTGGAGTATTTGAAGAATCCTTGGTCAACGGGTGCATGCAACACGCGATACGCTGCACTCCATGCTGTGGTTTGAAATGTGAGCTCTGTCCCGGCTTCCAGGTAGTGTTGATTGTTTTGAAGGATCGATTCACCGGACTCTGCCAAAGCGGGCTCTACGGGGTTGCTCATGTATTGGCTGTCCCAGAGCCCTTGATTTCGCCACGTGCGCAAGCCATATCCAAGTTGAATGGCGCCGGTGAGGTGCGACGCTTGGCCGACTCTGACCTTTTTAAACCCGCCAACGAGCAATCGAAATCGCTGCAAAGCTTGTCCTTCACGATCATCCTCCAACAGTCCTGTAATACCAGAGGCTGTCCCCTTGAATCCCCGCTTAGAGGGTACGGTCCAATTGACTTGAAGACGCGAATTCTTAAACTGGCTATTGGGCACACCTTGATCAACATTGCGGTGATACAAATCAAAGGTGAGAGAAGGCGCTTGTTGCAGCCGAATGGTTTGACCTTGCGCTGTCCAAATCGCCTGTCCAGAACCAAACCTCGCAGGGATGAGACAAGAAAGGGCGTCCTGGGATTGAACGCGTGGAGAGCCCAGGATCAAGACTCCTAACAAAAGGCCGCTGCGACGTCTCAAGATGTTATCGAACCAAGGTGACATGGCGAAGTGTTTCAAGGTGCGTGCCATCTGCGAAATCAAGAATTAACTGAATGGCATAAACTCCGGAGGGTGCCTGCGTATTTCGCTGATTCCCATCCCATCCTTCTGCGGGGTCATTGGCCGTGTATACCTGTTCGCCCCAGCGATTGTAAACACGCATCTCAAAGGCATTCAAGGGCTCAGAACGTACCAGGAGAATATCGTTGAGTCCATCACTATTGGGTGAGAATTGATCGGCCAAAAACCAATTGACAGGAGCGAATATGCAGACGTGCGCCGTGTCTGATGAGAGGCATCCACCTTCGTTTTCAAGTTGCAGAAGGACCTCATACTGGCCCGGTTGGTCGGGTTGCCATACCGGTGATTCAGACTGCGAATACGGGATGCTCCAAACCGTCGTAGCCCCACCATCTCCATCCAAAGCGCGTGCTCTCCACCAGCCTGAAACCGCAAATTGACTGAAATCAATCATTTGAATCGGGAGGAAGTCCCAAGGAATACACTCTAGGCCAGGATTGACAGAAAATCCGGCACTTACAGGTGAATAGGCTGGTGCAACAGCCTCTCCACTGGTCGAGCATCCGTATGCAGATTCTGTGAGGTGCCATTCGACCGGAGCTCCTGCCGATGCGGATTCAATCCAGGTTGTCGCATCTTCATTGGTGTATTCTGGCGAGGTCAAATTGCCATCCCACCAGAGGGAATAACCGGGTGTTTGACACGCAAAAAGCACACTTGATGACGCGCCATAGCATAGGGTGTCACCCAGCACGAGTTCCCAAATAGGTGAGGGGAGGGCGGTGATGAAAACAGAGTCTTGGACAGCGTCAGAACACCCGTCAGAGGCGGTGATAACCAAAAATTGGGAGGAGTCTGTCTGAAGTACTGTGTTGGAGATTGCAAAACCGCCATGCGACCAATTCCAGTCGGGTATTGCACCTGGAAGTCCCCCGGTCACCTCGGCGTTGCCTTGCGTCGCTTGTCCCGGGCATAGGACCGTATCCGAAACGGATAATTCTACGGACAATGGACTTAACATGTAGAAGCTGATCGAGTCCATTGAAGCACAAGCGATTCCATTCCATTCCACGGTCATGGTATGGTATCCCGTGTCGAGCCATGCGATTTCAATGGACTCTGGACTCGATCCGTCCAAGGTCCAAGTGCAATTCGAAGCAGGATACAGTTCAGGCAGCCATTGGGCCTCTTGAAAGCACCACAGTGTATCCACATTCAAAATAGCGGCTTGCTCCCAAGCCTCAACCTGCACGGCGACGACATCTGCGCAACCCCCAGGTGCTGTCCAGGTCACATCTTGCCATCCGGTCTCTGCCGCTCCAGGGGTGAGCCAACCGGTTGATTCCTCCACGCCACTTCCATCCCAGACGCCTCCTAAAGGCCAGTCGGAATCCGCCAATGCAATTGGGTCTTCATCGCTGCATGCAATCACCGGTTCTAAATTCAATTCGGAAGGATATACATGGAGCGATAGGGTGTCCGAACAGGTATTCGCTGTGAAAATTAGTTCGTATAAACCTGGGGTGATCTCATTTGGAAGCAAGTCCCAATCGCACCAGGATTCAACAGACAATCCAACACTGCTTCCCGACCCCGCCACTACGGTGGTCGCTCCTGCCCCTGCCCAGTTGCCGCTCCACGTTCCGCACCAAGGGACAGCTCCAATGGCGTTGTTGTGCAAATCATATTCAGCTCCTTCGGAACAGGTCTCAAATGACGTGGCTACAATGGCCGTTGTGATGTTATTCACCATGACAACATCCTCACATCCATTCGGTGCGACATAATACAACGCCTGTCCCCAACCTTCTGGAGCGACTCCAGGGTCGAAGAGGCCGGATGTTGCATTGACAATCCCCGGTCCAGTCCATTCCCCGCCGGTCGGTGAGAAATTGGGGTACGGAATGAAAGCGCTCTCAGCAGGACAGCTTGAAAACAGATCCACTCCCAGATTGATTGGCAATATGGTCGCCTGTGCCAGTTGAGCACATCCAGTCAAATTGTAGTACCAGGTAGAACTGCCGGCGGACAACTCTTCTGGATCAAAGCCTGCGTTATTGAGCCCCGGTCCCGTCCAGAATCCAACGGCATCCATGAGGGGGAGTTCTTGCCAGTCTGCGGATTGACAGATGTCTCCAAGGTCGATGGGGGGAGCGTCAGGAATTACCTCGATTTCCAGGGTGTCGGTGCAGCCCGTCGCGGTCAAAGTCAGCATAAAAACGCCCATAGAATCGGGAGTGAAAAGTCCCTCTGTAGCGAGATCTCCGAACCATTCTGCAGGGAGGTTGGAGGTTCCTTCTAAATCAAAGGGCTCCGCTCCTAAACAGGTGGTCATGTCAAGGCCTGCGTTGACGTACTGCATACCCAAAGTCGTGTCGAGCGCGCACCCTTCAATAGTGGTGTAAGTCAGTGTGATTTCAGGGGGAGTCGATCCATTTGTTGTGGCGGTGAGGGCGGCGGTTTCGGCGTTGAGCCACCAGGAGTTGTTCGCAAAATAGACCGGGTCACTCCAACCGCCTCCCGCGGGTTCAATGAGTAAAATGACATCTTCGGAAGTGCTGCAAATGGGTTGAGCATTGCTCATACTAAATGCAATCACTTGTGGAATCAACGTATACGTAAATACCGTGTCCAACTGTGTTGCCGGCTGCACAACAGAAAGTTCCAATTCCAAGGTGTCTGCATTCTCTACGCAAACAATTAACCCTGCTGCAACGCCTGAAGGCAAGTCTTCCAAGGCAATCGGTGTTCCTCCACCAGATTGAGTCCACTCCGTTACGTGGTCGGAACATCCATCGTTCATCCAGTAAACACTCATGCAATTGCCAATGCAAGCGGCCGGCGTGGACGCTGCCCACGTCCCGCTGATGGGACATGTTTCAGTGGAAGCGTCAAATACAGCTTGAAAACGATGGAGTGAATCACAGGCGTCTCTGACATCTACCGGCAACACAAACGACCAAGCGCAATTCCCGTTTAGGGTGTCCAAGAGCGGGATGAAAAAACCCGTCGCGCTATCTCCCGCACAGATGAGGGAGGCATTGGCCAAATCCCACGCGTCTGGAGGCCCGGATAAGATAGCCAATGAGTCCAGCCAAAGATCAGAACAGCCAACGGGGGGAAGGAGCTCAAACTCCAACCCTGTGGCTCCGCAAGCAAAGGTTTCGATGGGCTGAACGTTGGGTGGAATGGGGGTTGGAGCGATGCCTTCCCATCCTAGGGCGAATCCACAAAGATTGAGGCTATTGTCCGAGGTGAAAACAAAGGAGATTATGCCTGAATTGGATACGACATCTTCTGGAAGAAAGTCAGTACCGGTATAGGTCGCGAGCAAATTACTCGCATCGGGCACTCCGTCCCAAATCGTCAAAAAATCAAAGCCATCTTCAAGACAAAAGGAGCCATGGAAAGTCACCAAAATGGGGATGACATCGGCCATTTGCACTGTGAAGGTGTAGTTTTCGTTGGAACTATACTCTTGCCCCTCTCCGCTGTCTACGAGTGCACCTGAACAATCGGATACGGTCAAGTCGGACATGACGTATTCAACCTGTCCCCAGCCCGAAATTCCGAGCATTAAAGCCAAAATCGAGAGAAGACACGGGCGTAGTTTCATCGCAGTGTGTCGAGGATTAGAATGGTTTCTGATGTGACCACATTGGAACCATGTCCGGCGCGATCAAACAACTGAAAGCTCAACGTAGTGGATTCTTGACTTCCATTTCCAAGAAGGAAAAGTGGAGGGATTTGAACCAGAAAATCGCCTTCGATACGCAGCTCTAAATTGTCAGGGGTTAGTGGCGGAATGTGGTACCAGTCATCTCCTTCGAGACGGGAGTCCCTGACACGCAAAGAAGGGGCGTCGGGATCTGCTTCACCCAAATCACCTTGTTCGTCGCTGTAATGCAACATAACCTCAATGGGGTTCTCAAAAGCAACCACCAAAACAGGGTCGATGGAGGTGATGAATAGTTGCGGGGCTTCAAGCGCCACTTCATCAGGTCTGCAACCGGACGCAGTTCCGACCAAGAACGTCAACCACACGATCGATGCTACACCAGCGAGGTAGTTGGAAGTACGGCGAAGCGGAATGGCCTTCATGGGATAAAGAGAGAATAGAGTGGGATCAAATACGGTTGGCTTCCTGCACTTGGAATGGTCACGCTATTGATGCCGTCATCCAGCGTGGCTTGAACGTAGAGGGTGCTTCCTGATGGTGTGCCCGATAAATCCAATGAAACGCGGTGCCCATACGTACTCGTGTTTCCCGAAAAATCAGGAGCTACGAACGTGAACGGCTGTTCCATGGCGAGGGGAGTCGCGAATTCGAGACTGTCAGGAGTCGATGCTGTGCGCAATGCTGCCAAAAGAGCGGGCAATGGAGTGGAATCATCCGATACGGCAAACCACAAATCAATCGGTGCGGCATCCACCACCAAGTGGTAATTCGCCTCCGGATCTCTGGGGTACGGATTTTCAATGTCGCCCGCAGGAAATCCGCCGAACCCCGTGATTTGAGGCGCTAAATCGCCCGTCTCGGGAAGGTTGCCATTGATATCGGCTGCGCCTGCTTCTATCCACGTTTCCAAGGCCGTGATGTACGTTGTTTTGTATTGATTCCAATCGGAATCGGAATCCACGACAAGCGGCATGGTTCCCGAGGTGTTGGGGATGAAATCAGTCAAACGTTTCATCAGCAAGCTTTCGCTGCTATTGCCTGGAACGACGCGATATGAAAAGCTGCCGGCGGCATCGTTGGAAATCACAGGGTGCCAGACGAGGGTGTTCCAAGCCGAACCGATGGTCCGGTAGTCCGGTTCAAATGATCCATCGTGGCATCCGGAATTGGCACATGTAGGCTGAAAAATTCGGTCATGTAGCCAAGCAAAGGACCCTTCGGGAATCGGAGCCGTTGCATCCAAATCGATGACCACCTCTTCCACCGTTTCGTATGGATTCGCAGGAGGATCTGTATGGCATTGAACCAATCCAACCCCCAGGAGGATCACCAACAGAGGCCAAAAGGAGTGGGGTGAAGGCATGGGGTTAGATTTGATCCAATAAACTCATGGTGCCTGGAGCGATCATGCCGGCTGCTTGAACTTCTGGTTTCACCCCCAACAAATCGGCAACAGTCATCATGGAGTCGCTGACACGACCTACTGGATTTGCTTCGCTTCCGACAGAGAGCCCCGCCGGAATTCCACTTCCTGCCATAGCGGTCCAAGCGCGCAACGAGTTCGAGTCACTGTGGTCAAAAGCCAACCATTCGTTTTGATCGAGGATGTTGTT
Source organism: uncultured Flavobacteriales bacterium (assembly GCA_905478325.1). Lineage (GTDB taxonomy): Bacteria > Bacteroidota > Bacteroidia > Flavobacteriales_D > Sanyastnellaceae > UA16. The sequence goes on from CAJQIB010000026.1 coordinate 52,223, forward strand.
GGGTTGCAAATTTCGACCGCACTCTGGGGTGCAGATGATGGACGTCTGTCCTGATAATTCGGGGATGCTTGTTTGGATGCTGTTCCACAGATGGCCAACAGCATGGTCAGCGCGGTGCAGCGCAGCGAGGTAATTCGAAAAATTGGAATGGCAGGAGTCGACGGCGCTTAAATTGACCATCATGAATGCGGGCTTGAACCATTTGAGCACCTCCACGGCAAAGCCCATGGTATAGAGGTCTCCGTTGTCCGTAACCGGAGGTAGATCCAATGTTCCATCGGAGACTTTGGCGTACATGGCTTTCATGAAGGCCTTGATGTTTTGTTTCTCGTCTTCGGTGTTGCCCAAGCCGCCACCTGCGGTGGTCAAAGATTGAAACTGCAAGTCCAAGAACGTCTTGAGCTTGTACATCGGGGTCAACTCGTTCTCTGGATGGTAAATCTTGGCATCGGCCATGAACTGGTTGCCTGTTGAACCAAACGTGACCGTCGGAGCGAAAAAATTACCGGCATATGCTGCACCGTAATCGGGGTGAGCACTGTGGTTGAGCAATGGCGTGGAATTTCCAATGCCGTTGCCAACAAACCAAACATCGGTTGCTGAATAGCCCCCATGTCGGCGGAGGTATTCAAAAATGGTGGGATTGATGGGGCGTTGTTTGAGGCCTTGCGTAGTTACGGTGCTCCCTTGTACCAGGCTGTTCAGTCCACCAAAATGTCCCGCACTCAGGGCGCTGATTTCACGAAAAATCGTGCCCTGCGATTCAATCGTCTGCGATAAAATTGAAGGGATGGGATTGAGTCCACCTGTTCCGGTTCCAAATACAATCTTGTTCTCCGGGGGAGTCCCATCGAATATATTGTACATGATGTTTCCAGGGTACGGTTCCCCTTGGCTATCGTCTAAGTAGCGCTGCAATACGGACTCTTGTTGCCGCACGCCGCCAGCGAAGGCCACCATCACAACATGTTCGGATGAACGCATGCCCGTGGGGGCAAACAATCGACCACTCGGTAGAATGTAAGGAGCGACCGAAATTCCGGCTGCCGCCAATCCTGCCTTTTTGATGAAGGCCCGACGATTGGAAGCGTGAAAGATCTTTTTCATCAGTAGTAGCGGTATTCTTCGGACAGTCCAAAGGACATGAAAACCAACTCGGGCGTCATGCCCGGATTGTTGAGGATGAACTCCCGCACGAAAGTGCGTTCGGCTTGCGTGGGGAATCGCGTGTAAAACCGCAGATAGGTGGCGTCTATGAAGGCATCCGGATCGGCCAACATCTCATCTGTCGGTGTCAAGGTCAAATCGGGCTGGTTGAAGAAGTTACTTAAAAGGACCTCACGTGCAATGCTTTGATCTCCGATGGATTCGAAAACGCGGGCAACGTTGTACAGGTCATTGGCCGGCATGCCTGTTTGAAACAGGTTGGTGTGAACGATGGCCACCCATTGTTCATTGGTTTTGAGGCGGTCTTTATCGGCAAAGCCGGGCGTGACCTCAAGGCCTTGGAGTTCAAAAGACACCTCGGGTTCAGGTCGGCACCCACTGCTGGCCATGGCGCATACGACAAGGAGCATTCCAATGGAGCGCAGTCCGCACATGCGGGTTGCCATGTGGAGGTGCTTAAAACCCTGCATATTCGTCTGAGATAAGAACGACATGTTGGATGTCTGCGACTGCTACTGAAAGGGTGAATGCGTTCAGACTTTCTAAAATCTCGGAGTCTGAAGGGTCTCGTGCCAGCATCGTTCTGTATTGCCAGCGTACCATGCCTTCATCCCATTCGGTATTCCAAATAAGCGCATCCACATACGAAGCTTTGTCATGCGCCGATGTGCCAAAGAGTATTCCAGGTTGGTTGTTTTCGATCACTCCATATGCTACGTCAAATTCAGCTTGCGTTGGGAAACGCTGGTACAAATCATCAAACGAAGCTTGTATGAAGTTGAAGCTGTTCATGTTGATTTGGTCGTAGATGGTATTCCACAACATGCGCCCGCAGGCCTCGCGCACATCGATGGCACCCGATTCCAACGCTTCATCACTATCCAAAACAAGCAGCAGTCGTTCAGCGGAGGCATGATTAATGGTGTAGCCCGTGAAGTTTCCATTGAGACTGTCCTGTATCGCCATGCTTCTCAAAAGACCATAGCGTGCATTCAAGATGGCGTCGGAAGCACCCTCTAAAAACCGCGCTTTTAAATCCGTGTAAAGTTTGCGGTGGTATTGGGTGGTGTATGTCGACTCGTCCGTAGAATCTGTGCTGGTCATGAGGACTTGAATGACTTGCAGACGAACGGACGCTGCTAAGTCACCTTCTTCAAGAATCAGGACATCCCGTTCCATTTCAAAATCATTGGGCTCTCTGCCTATCAAGTCAATGTAAAAACGATTGACATAATTCTGAACCAAGATGGTTGAAATCTCATCGTAATGTGGAATGGCGTTGTCCGTGAAAACAACCACTTCAGGCTTGCAACCGTACCCAATAAGACACAAAAAAACTGCAGATTGAATCAACTGACGGGTTTTTCCTTTGCTTGGCATGGTGAGGCAATTTAATAGCTAAACCTCTAGAGGTACAATTATAGTTGCTTTTATATGCCAGAGAAGAGGATCGGGTGAATTCAATTGAAGCTTTGGCTTCGTTAGAAATTGCAATCGAGGCCAGTGGCCACCACCTTCAGGTCCAAGTTGACTCAGATTGCTCGAGTGGGCTGTCTGCACGGAATTATCGCATTTCTTTGCGGCGCATGAATGTTTCTCGAAAAATGGCCGTGGTGGATGCGATTCATCGCTTGTTGTCGCAAAAGATTGATGCTTCTGTGTCGACGCTGCAGGGATTAACGGAGTCTCGGAATACAGCTTCGAAAAGTACAGCAGGGGATAAGCATGAAACGGGCAGGGCGATGATGGAGGCAGAAATTGGACGTGCGGAGCAGCAATTGCAAAAGGCAAAAGTGCTTCGAAATGAGTTGAAGAATCTACCGTGGTCAATCCAGAATTTGGCGGGGCCAGGAGCTTTGATTCAAACGAATCATGGAGAATTCTTGATGTCGGTCGGCTTGGGAAAGATTGAAGTCGATTCAGAGATGTGCTTTGCCCTTTCTGGGGGGTCTCCTCTTGGCCAGGCTCTTATGGGGCGAAAAGAGGGCGATCATGTCAGTTTTCAGGGGCGAGAATACCAGCTTCTCTCGATTCAATGAAGTTGGAATTGTGCCAAATGGCGCACGGTGACCTCTCCCATTCCTGCTCCGGCTTGTTCTGGATAGAACTCGATACGAGCTTGTTGATGAGGAATCAACGTCATCCCGTTTGAAGAAAAATGCCCAGGGATGCTGGATGTTAGTTGCACACCGTAGGCGAGCGAGTCGGTGGAGAGTACGATGCTGTTTCGATGCGTCGTCTGTGTGACTTCAGCTTGAGGCAATCGCAATTCAGAAGGCTTGGCAAAGCGCTGTATTCCCGTGTCAATCGTTTCCCCTTGGACTTCCCACGTCCATTGAAGGATTTCATGAGTGGAATTCAATTCCCAGTCATCAAAGGCTCCCCAATTCCATTCTGTTTCCGAAAACGGAAGGGATTCCAACGCGCGTTGTTCTTCTCCGATGACTTGCCCTGACCAATTCAAACGGCGAATCGTGACAGTCCCCGAGATACGGCGATTCGTCGCATTGGAAAGCAAAGTCCGAAGTGAATCGGTGTCGGTACGATCGATTAAGAGGCGTTGCGGCTGGTTCGCATGCTGCACGGCATGGTGGGCGAGTTTCCAACGCCCTGCGTGATCAACGGTAGACCACGAAACCGTCGGCCACACATCGTTGAGTTGCCAATAAAGAGAGCCGCTTGTCTTTCCTCTGCTAAATCGGTGGCGTTCTAGCGCTTCGCGCAGTCCTTCTGCCTGGGTCAGCTGCGTTAGATAAATCCAACGGTCCAAAGCGTCTGCATTCCCGGTTTCTACTCCAGGATCAGCTGCATAGCGTTTCGCATAAATCCGCATCATGCCCCAGCCATCCAAACCAGGTTTGAGCCACTCCATTTTAGAGCGTTGGCGGAATTGAAGGGCTTCATCGTCAAAGGCATGGATTCCAACGGCTTCAAGCGTGTGGCGATTGGGAAGGCTCTGAAGTCCATATTCACTAGCGAAACGCCCCCCATGGTCTGAATAGTAGTCAAAGTCCAACGTGTCAAACCAAACCCGCCAGGCATGTTCGTCACCTGAGATGCCGTGGTCTTTTTGATGCAGCGGATCTTTCATAGGGGAAGAGGCCCAATAAAATTGGTCCGACTCCTCAGCGACGATTTGCGGGAGCAAGGCACCAAATACCGAGTCGTATGCCCGTTGAACCGCCACCGAATCTTGGGAGGATAGTCCATATAGATTTGGCCATCCCCAAGTTTTCCAAGCTTTTTCGGATTCATTGTTGCCACACCAAATCGCCAAACTGGGATGATGTCGCAGGCGTTGGACGTTGTGTCGTGCCTCGGCTTCCACAGAAGCAGCATAGCCGGAGTCCCCTGGAACCATGCAACAGGCGAACATAAAATCTTGCCACACAAGCAGTCCCAGTTCGTCGCATCGATCATAGAAGGAGTCTTCTCCGTATACAGCGCCACCCCACACACGAAGCATGTTCATGTTGCCGGCGATCGCCTGTTGCAGGGTCTCCTCAATCCGTTCCCGTGCACGAACCGGAAAAAAATCGGCCGGAACGATGTTGGCACCGCGCGCGAACACCTTGTGTCCATTGACGTGGCAAGCAAAACTTCGGCCTAGATCGTCGCGTTCACGAATCCACTCAATAAAACGGATCCCGAATCGAAGCGATTGGCTTCCCCCGGTATTGCTGCAGCGCAGGGTGTAGAGCGGTTGGTCTCCCATGTCCCGCGGCCACCAGAGTTGGGGCGCAGCAATGGTCAATTGCCACAATGAATCATGAACGGGCGTCATCTCGTATTGAACTGGGGATCCGCTCGGTCCGTCCAATTGCCATTCCAGTGAATCCGTTGCGTCAAGACGCACGTGGTAAGTCGCATTCTCTTCGTCAAGCTCGAAGAGGTCCAAGCGCATGTTCTGAGGGGCCGAGCTCCTCGTTTTCACAAGTGAAACACTTTTCCAAATACCCGCAGAAACCAATCGCGGTCCCCAATCCCATCCAAATTGATAGTACGCCTTGCGGGAAACGCTGCTCGTTTGTTTTCCTTGAGGTCGATCTTCATTGCTGACCGGAATGAGCCACGGAGAGGCGTCTAGCTTTTGTTGGCCTTCAACAACCGCTGAATGCAATCGGACTTGCAGGGTATTGATGCCAACTCGAAGGTTGGTGGCTGGAAAGCGATAGGCCCGGTGCGCATTGTCTGTCTCACCAAGGATTTCATCATTGAGAAGAATGGTGGAGTAGGTATCGATTCCTTCAAAGATCAATTCAAAAGATGCATCCAATGGATTTGGGAGGTCAAATTCTGTTTGGTAGATCCATTCTTTGGTTTCCAAAGGTGCGCTCAACCGCTCGTTGGTTTGTTGATATGGAGAATCCCGCAACCCCGCGTTCATCAGGTCGGTGATGACATCCCCTGGGACGGCAGCGGGTTGCCAAATGGAATCCGTTGATTCTCTAAACTCCCATGCACCATCCAAGGAACAAGAGTCCGGTGAAAATGGAATGGGGTGATCCGTGCCGCAAGCGCTCAGAATGCAAAGGGTGAGCACATAAACAGACCAGCGGTATGTCTTGATGAGGTATGAGGAAGGAGAAGCCATGGGTGGAGTGTCAAAACTACATGAAACGAGTAAAAATCCGCAGCATTTCTTTTGCTGCTTTCCCGCATCTTTGCACCTTTAAATGGTTGCTAAGAGGCTTGGTTTTACCGGAATGTTGCAAAGTTCAAATCCCGATTGGGATATAGATTTTTAGAGTAATTGTATTTTCAACACTTTTATAAGACATTTGTGATTGATTAGAATGAAGCATGGTGCGAATGAACAGGTCGTTAATTGAAAGAATGAAGTCCATTGGATTGGGGACTGTGACGGCGATAGCGCTGCTCATGTCTGTGGGGTGCGGTGAACAACCGTCTTCAGAAACCCAATCAAGGGAAGGCGCATTTGTCGATTCTATTTTAGCGACCCTGAGCATTCAGGACAAAGTGGGGGAGATGACGCAATTGACCTTGGGCGCCATCGCAATCGGTTCACCATATGATCTCGCGGAGCCGCAGCATTTGGACACAGCCAAGGTTCGACGGGCTTTGTTGGATTATCGAGTTGGCAGTATTTTGAATTGTGGCAACCACGAACACTCGCCTGAAAAATGGCATGAGTTCATCACAGGCATTCAGTCGGCAGCAGCAAGCAAAGCATCGGGTATTCCCGTTTTGTATGGCGTCGATGCCATTCACGGGGCAACGTACACTGCAGGTGCCGTTCTTGGACCTCAACAAATTGGATTGGCTGCAACGTGGAATACGGAGTTGGTGCGGAAAGGAGCCGAGAACACCGCAAGAGAAGTTTTGGCATCGGGCATTCCTTGGAATTTCTCTCCTGTTGTGGATCTGGGACGCGATCCGCGTTGGCCTCGATTTTGGGAAACGTTTGGTGAGGACCCACTTTTGGCGAGTGAAATGGGTGTCGCTTTAGTCAAAGGATACCAGGAAGGACCGTCCCCTATTGCGGCGACGTTGAAGCATTTCTTGGGATACGGGTTGACACTGAGCGGCAAAGACCGCACGCCGGGATGGATTCCAGAACGCCAGCTTCGTGAGTACTTCGTGCCCTCCTTTCAGGCATGCGTTGATGCGGGGGCCATGTCCATTATGGTCAACAGTGGGGAAATGAATGGAATCCCAGTGCACTCCAATAAAGTCATTTTGACCGACCTGTTGCGTGATGAGATGGGTTTTGAAGGAGTCGCGGTGACGGATTGGGAAGATGTAAAATACCTCGTTACCCGCCATCGGATTGCACATGACTACAAAGAAGCCACGCGGATGGCCGTTGAAGCGGGCATTGATATGGCCATGGTGCCATTGGACTTGGAGTTCAGTGATGCGTTGATTGAACTGGTCAACGAAGGCACGATATCGGAGCAGCGATTGGACGTATCGGTGCGTCGAATATTGACCATGAAATACCGATTGGGTTTGTTTGAGAATGGCGGTTTCCCTCCATCGCTTGCGACCTATCCGGCGAAGGAATCACTCGAAGGTGCCGCGGCACGCGCAGCCTTGGAGTCCATCACGCTTTTGAAGAACGAAGGACATCATGCGGTGTATGCCGATCAACCCATTTTGCCCATTGGTGGTGAAGGCGTTGTTTTTGTAACAGGGCCTACGGCTCATAGTTTGAATGCGTTGAACGGTGGATGGACAGGGACTTGGCAGGGGGTAGACCCCACCTACAATACCCCAGGACGTCCAACTTTGGTGGAAGCGTTGGAAACGCGGTGGGGATCCAGTCGAACAAAGCGTGAAGATCTGTCGATGGAATTCACGGACGTGGACATCGATCGCGTGGTAAGGTCCATCCAACGAGCTCAGCCGCATTGCGTCGTTTTGGCCTTAGGTGAAATGCCGTACACAGAGATTGTCGGGAATGTTGAGGACATCTCGCTCTTTGCCAACCAAAAAGCGTTGGTCCGAGCGGTCCATGCCACGGGCGTGCCAATAGTAGCCGTGTTCATTGAAGGGCGTCCTCGTCCATTTGCGGATGTGGAGCCACTTATGGATGCCATCGTGATGGCTTATTTGCCAGGAGATTATGGTGCAGATGCGATTGCTCAGGTATTGGATGGTTCTTTCAATCCCAGTGGACGTCTGCCATTCACTTGGCCGCGCCACGCATCATCGCACATGACGTATGATCACAAATACACAGAGCAAATAGACACGAAATTTGGAACCAATGCGTTCAACCCGCAGTTCCGTTTTGGCCATGGTCTGAGCTACAGTGAGGTAACGTATTCCAACCTGCAATCGGATCAATCTGAATACGCGATGGACGATGTGATGGCATTTACCGTCACGCTCACCAACAACAGTGATCAATCCACTGCGGAGGTGGTCCATTTATTCAGTCAAGACAGTGTGGCTACGATTACACCAAGTGTGGATCGATTGCGCGCATTTCAACGGGTCACCTTGAATCCCAACGAAACGAAAGAAGTTCGTTTTGAAGTGGCTGTTGAGGAACTCGCTTTTGTCAACCGAGATTTAGAGCGCATCGTTGAGCCGGGTTCTTTCGGAATTCGAATCAAGGATGAAGTCATAGGCATTTACGTACATTCACATCGATAACAACTAAACCCTTCAAAATGAAGCACATTTTTACCCTGGCCTTTATGGCCGCATCTATGGCCATGATGGCCCAAGTTGGTCTAATCACCTGGGAGGTGAACATGGCCAACGAAACAGTCTCTCCTGAGGGCGTGTACATCGCTGGTGGCGATTACTTTGGTCTTCCTGGTGACAATCCCTTGACGGACGATGATGGAGATGGCGTCTGGACGATTACCATGGCCATGCCATTGGACTACACCGGAGCATACACCTTCACCAACGGAGCTTGCTTAGATTATTCTTGCAAAGAGAATATCGTAGGTCAAAGCTGTGCGTTTGGAACGTGGAGTGATCGTGAATTGCCTACTGTTACGGGCGACGCAACGTATTCTACTTGCTTTTCTCAATGCTCAACAGACGGTTCTTGTGCATCAGTTTCTAATGCAGATGTGACCTTCCGTGTGAACATGGCCGAGCAGATCGTGACAGCTGGTGTTTTTCTTCACGCTGGGTTTGATGGCTGGGGTTCCATTCCGATGACGGATGAGGACGGAGACAATGTCTTTGAGCACACAGCATCTTTGGAGTCTGGCTCCGTATATGAGTACTTGTTTCAAAACGGACCAGGTGGCAATGAAGCGTTTGATTCGACGTATGTAGAATGCACCCTCACGAGTGGAGCCTACACAAACCGAATTTTGAATCTTGAAACAGCGGACGCGTTTGTCACAGATGCTTTTTGCTTCAATTCTTGCGGTGCATGTCAAGACACCACGGGTGGCGATGGTCCCTACAATGTCACGTTCAACGTCAACATGGCCAATGAAGAAGTGGATCCTACTGGAGTTTACTTGGCAGGAGGTGCTGACTTTGGCGTTCCTGGAGACAACATGATGACTGACGAAGATGGCGATGGCATTTACAGCATCACCATGAGCTTGGCGTCTGGATACACGGGCTACTACGCATTTACCAACGGTGCTTGTGGAGATTGGTCGTGCAAAGAAAACCTCGCAGGTCTTCCTTGTGGCGATCCAGAAAACTACAATGACCGTACGGTCGGCCCAATCAACGGCGCGACAACGATTAGCACATGCTTCGGACAATGCTCTACCGACGGTTCTTGCGAGCAGGTTGATATTGCAGCTGTAACGTTCCGAGTTGATCTGTCAGAAGCAGCGGTTGTGAATACAGTGAATATCTTCGGAGGCTCAGTCAATGGATGGAACAACACGGCCACACCGATGACAGACGAGGATGGAGACGGTATTTATGAAGTGACCGTTGAGTTGGCTGCTGGTGGACACGAGTACAAGTTCATCCACAACGGATCAGAAGAGATTTTTGACCCCATCGTACATGGTGCTTGCACTGTCACAACGGCCGATTCGATTTATACGAATCGCTACGTGATGGTAGAAGGAGCAGAAGACTTGACTACAACCGCTTTCTGCTTCAATGCTTGCATTGAATGTGAAACAAGCAATGGCGTTTCAGAATTGGATGCGGCCGCGTTTGAATTGACGCCTTCGATGGCAAGCGAATCAGCTACGTTGCGATTCCCTGTTGCTTTGGCGACATCACGCACGCTGAACATTGTCGGTTTCTCTGGAGCCTTGGTTGAGCAATTCCGCATCCCTGCTGGAACGGAAGTATGGACTTTGAATTTGACAGGCTATGCCCCGGGCATCTACTTTGTCAATGCTCAAGCTTCTGGATTGAATGCTACGCGTAAGCTTGTTGTGATTCAATAAGCCTTGCTTTTTTGCTACTTGATTGATCAAATGACTTGAATTTCTTATGAAAAAATTGCTCTTAGCATTTGGTCTGATTGCCACCTGTCTCGTAACCGCCTTCTCTCAAGGAAGGTCGGTTACGGGCGTGGTGACATCGGCCGATGAAAACTCAGGGATCCCCGGCGTTACTGTCGTCGAAAAAGGGACCCAAAACGCCACGTTCACAGACATCGATGGCCGTTACACGTTAAGTGTAGCCTCGGATAATGCTGTCTTGACGTTTTCTTTCATTGGCTATGTGAACCAAGACAAAGTCGTTGGTTCCGAGGCCTCCATTGACGTTACGCTTATTCCAGACATTGAAAGCTTGGATGAAGCCATTGTCATGGGATACGGTAACCAAAAGCGGAGCAAGATTTCAGGCGCCGTAGGAACGATCAGCACGAAGGAAATCACTTCGTTGCCTGTTTTGAGAACAGAGCAGGCTTTGCAAGGTCGGGCTGCGGGTGTCCAAGTCACTCAGAACTCCGGTCAGCCGGGTTCAACCCAGTCGATTCGAATTCGGGGTACAGGTTCGTTGAACAACGCCGAGCCGTTGTTTGTGGTGGATGGCATCCCAAGTGGAGGCATCGATTACCTGAATCCATCGGACATCGAGTCCATTTCAATTTTGAAGGATGCGGCATCGGCTGCCATCTATGGAGCCCGAGGCGGTAACGGTGTCGTTTTGATCACCACCAAATCCGGTTCAAAAAATCAGAAAGCTCAAATTACGTATGAGAGCTATTACGGCATTCAAGAGCCTTGGAAGTACATGGCGCTTTTGAACGCAGAGGAGTATGCCATTCTGATGAACGAAAGCCGTTCAGCAGGAGGGTTGACTCCATTGGCTGCGTTGTCCAACCCAACGGCTTTAGGCGAAGGGTTCGATTGGCAGGATGAGATTTTCGAGCGCGCACCCATGATGAACCATTCGTTTAGTTTCACCAACGGTACGGCGAAGTCGTCTACGGCCATTGGAGGCAGTTACTTCACTCAAGATGGTATTATTGGCGGTGAGAAAGGACGCTTTGAGCGGTATACCTTCCGTGTCAACACACGACAAGAAGCGGGAGAGAAATTCCGAACAGGACAAAATGTCAACTTCACCTACCTCGACCGATCAGCATTGGCCGAGAACAATGAATTTGCAACGCCTGTAGGACGCGCCTTGAATATGGATCCTACGACAGCCGCTAGACGACCAGATGGTTCGTTCGCTTACTCGGAATTCATTGATTCAGACATTGCCAATCCGGCCAATCAAATTGCACTCACCAATGACCAGTGGGTTACCAACCGTTTTGTTGGGTCCACTTTCGGTGAGTATGACATTCTTTCCAACCTCAAATTCCGTTCGACGATGTCCGTGGATTTGAGCTTAGGATCACAAACGATTTTCAACCCGACGTACGATCTGGGCATTGGGCCAAATGACCCGAATCGTCCAGCCTATGAGTGGCGTGAAACCAATTCATTGGTTCGGGGCGAAAACAAGTGGAGCACATGGCAGTGGGAGAACACGTTGGACTACACGAAGGAATTCCAAAACGGGGATGACATCCAAGTCACAGCAGGTTACTCAGCCTTGCGAAGTCACTACACGAACTTTTATGGCTCACGCGACAGCTTGGTCTCCAACGAAGTTGAGTATGCGTATCTCAACAACAGTTTGAATTCAGCCGAGCAGGCTCCTTCAGCGAATGGTGGTGTAAGTGAATCGTCTTTTGTGGCGCAATTCATGCGAATCAACTATAGCTTGGGCAATGCGTGGTCATTCTCAGGTACAGTTCGCCGGGACGGTTCGTCTCGTTTTGGAGCAAACAATCGCTACGGTGTTTTCCCATCACTTTCAGCAGCATACAACCTGACAGAATTGCCATGGGTAGCGGAGAAAGATTGGATTGATTTCCTCAAGCTTCGTGGAAGCTGGGGTCAGAATGGAAATGCAGACGGCATTGGAAACTTTGATTATACCTCGTTGGTCTACAACGGCTTGAACTACACGTTCGGTCCAGACCAACAGCAAGTCAATGGAGCCGGTCCTGTCAATACATCGAATCCTGACTTGAAATGGGAAACGGTGGTTCAGACCAACTTTGGTTTGGATGCAGACCTCTATAAAGGGAAACTCAACATCGTGTTGGATTACTTTGTGAAGAGCACGAATGATATGCTAGCTGTTGTTCCATTGCCCGGTATTGTTGGATTCAGCCCTTCTGCTACCAACGTGGCTTCTGCGAAGAATAGCGGAGTGGAATTGGCATTGAATCACCGCAATCAAGTGGGTGATTGGAACTATAGCATTGGAGGTAACATCGCATTCATTAAGAATGAGGTGACTGGTCTTGGTGAAGGTGGACAACCGATCTCTACGGGTAATGTCTTTGGTGCGGGCGACTTCGTTTCTTACACGGAGATCGGCATGCCAATTGCTTATTTCTATGGCTTCGAAACCGACGGTATTTTCCAGACAGATGCGGAAGCAGATGCGTACAGAGTTTACGTCGATCAAGAATTTGTTCGAATTCAGCCTGACGCACAAGCGGGAGATGTTCGATTTGTCGATCAAAATGGCGATGGTGTGGTTGACGGTGATGACAAGGTTCAGATCGGAAATCCGCATCCGGATTTCACCTATGGACTCAACATGGAAGTGAAGCACAAAGGATTTGATTTGAGCTTGTTCTTGCAAGGTTCTCATGGCAACGATCTCTACAACGGTGTATTCCGTTACGACCTGAATACAACGAATTTGCCGGTATCTGCATTGGAGCGTTGGACCGGAGAGGGCACGAGCGATATCCATCCTCGCATCTCCCATTCTGATCCCAACCAGAACAACCGCGTTTCTGATCGTTTCATTGAAGACGGTTCATACATGCGAGTCAAAAACTTACAATTGGGATACACGCTGCCGGCTTCCGTGCTCGAGCAGATGAAAATCTCGAAGTTCCGTGTCTACGTTGCGGCGAGCAATCTCTTTACGTTCACGAATTACAGTGGATTGGATCCGGAAATTGGATCACGTGGAACCTTGGAGATCGGAATCGATCGTGGGTTTTATCCTTCGGCTCGTTCCTTTATGGCGGGTGTAAACATCACATTCTAAGCTGAGTAACATGAATCAGAAAACTCTATTTTCAGCATGCATTGTGGCGATCTCATTGATGGCCTGCAAGCAAGACTTCTTGGAGATCAAGCCTCTCGTGGGCGCTTCAGAAGCCAATTTCTTTTTGAACGCTGCGGACGCAGAGGCAAGCATCATTGCTTGTTACAATCCGTTGCAGCAAGAGGTGACCAACCTTCAAGGTTTTGGCCAGTTAGCACCGCACTTTCGCTGGTACTTCGGCGACATCGTTTCTGACGACTCCTTTAAGGGTGGATCGGGCGATGGTGACGAGCCAGAATTGCTATTGTTTGAAAATTTCCAAGGCAATTCGACGTCTAAGTTGATTCTTGCGGAATGGCAAGCAGCGTACCGTGGTATCGCGTATTGCAACCTGTCAATTAACCGGATTCCGGAGATTGACATGGACCCAACAGACAAGGCGCGTTATATCGGTGAGGCTGCCTTTCTTCGGGCATTGTGGTATTTCAATCTCGTTACAATGTTTGGCGATGTGCCCTTGGTTTTGGATAACCTCGCCCCAAGTGAATACCAGCAAGAGCGTTCACCTGCATCGGTTATTTGGGCTCAGATTGAGCTTGATCTCGAGGTGGCTCGTCAAGGATTGCCAAATCGCAGTGGCATGTCTGTTTCTCAGATTGGTCGAGTGACCCGAGGAGCAGCAACGTCTTTGCTCGCAAAGGCTCACGCATACCAAAGTGAATGGCAGGCATGCTATGACATGGCAAACGAAGTCATGGCCTCTGGAGAATACTTTTTGGATCCCAATTACAGCAACATCTTCACCGAAAGCGGTGAAAATGGACCAGGTTCTATCTGGGAGATTCAATACATGAATGCTTCTGGTGGCAACTGGGGCAATCAGTTGGAAGGAACATTTACGAATGTATTTACACGTGCTCGTGGTCAGTTTGGTGGATATGGATTCAACATTCCAGAGCAAAATTTTGTAGATGAATTTGAAGCGAATGATCCCCGATTGACAGCAACCGTCTTTCAAGAAGGGGATGCCATGGGAGATCGAGGAGTGTTCTCATTGGATGCCACGGGCATGCCACACCCATATTACACGAAGAAATACTTTATCAATGCCGGAGATGAGGCACCTTTTGGTGACCCGAATCCCAACGGTTACTCCAATGACCGCATGATTCGGTATGCTGATGTTATTTTATTCAAGGCAGAAGCAGCCTATCATTTGGGCATTGAGGATGAGGCGAAGGCTGCGGTACGCATGGTTCGTGATCGTGCTCGAGGCGGTGCTGAGCAACAATTTCCAGGTGTTCTCCCCAATACGGCTGTGAACTTTGCCACGGGTGAAGCTTTGTTGGAAATGATCTATCACGAGCGGCGCGTTGAATTGGGACTCGAGGGGCATCGCTTTTTTGACATTGTTCGTCAAGGCCGTGCTGCAACTTTATTGGGCGAAGATGGTTTTACTTCTGGAACTCATGAAGTATTCCCCATTCCTGAAGCGGAGATTACGCTGTCTGGAGGATTGATTACACAAAACAATGGATACTGATATGTTAAAGGTTATAAAATTCAGTTCGGTAGCAGTCGTTGCTATCTGTGCTTTGGTATTAACACAATGTGCTCCTTATGAAGAAGAGGGAATCTCATTGCCTGGGGCTCCTGTAACTTCAATAGACTGGAGTTTTATTGACGCGGTGGATTCTACCGGCGCAGTCATTGGAATTGACTCCAATCGCATTGCAGTTTCTGCAGACGCAGTGGAAGGGGCTTTTTTGCACCTTTGGGACTTTGGCAATGGCATGACGTCCGATCAGCCTCTGGACACGGCGTATTACCCGGTCGAAGGAGAGTATGAAGTATCCTATTCAGTGCATACCAACGGCGGTATGGGACAAGCATCTGCGATGGTGTCAATTGCCCAAACGTTGGAACTTCCTTGCGAGGGAACACTCGCATTGCTGACGGGATGCGATAACCAGAAATCGTGGAAACTATCTACTGAAATCGGAGCTGTCTCAGTAGGGCCTTCACCGTATTCAACCGAATGGTATACATCTCCACCTGACGGACAAACGGAATTCCAGGATGACGACCGGTACCAGTTTACTGAAGATGGGGCCTATCTGTACAACAACAATGGAAGTACGATGAACCCATTTGACGGGTATGTAGAAACCGAAATGGAAATCCCTCCTTCAACGTATTTCTTGACTCCGGGTTCAGGTACTTCAGGGGAGGATCAAATCAACTTGGCCTCGTTCAGTGAAACGCTCTGTGGCTTTATGGGGATTTGGGATTCTGGACCCTTCTACGACATTGTTGAGATTACGGAAGATCGTTTGGTTTTGCACGGACCCACGCAATCAGGTGATTGCGAGCAGACCGATGGTTGGTTCACAATAATATTTACGGCAGCCCCGTAATTGAATGGTTTGAGATTGGTTCGAAATAATTTTCTGTATGAAATTGACTCATTTTTTTGTTGGAGCTCTTTGTCTAACGTTGGTCTCTTGTGAAGCGTGCAATGAGCCGGAGCCGGGGGTAATTCCCGAAATCCGTTGGGCCAATGACGTGACTGTTTTTGAAACCGCATCGACGTCTTCATTGACTTTCGAGTTGCGACTTAGTGAAGCAAGCAGTGAGCAAGTGTCGGTCCAATTTGAAACCGTGGATGGAACGGCTGTTGCCGGAGAAGACTACGTGGCGACATCGGCTACAGCTGTCTTTCAGCCAGGTGAGGTCAACGTGACGGTGGACATTCCTGTCATTGCGGATGACTATTTGGAGCAGGATGAGCTTTTTAGCGTCACCCTCTCGAACCCAATCAACGGGTACATCAAAATTGGAGGGCCGACCGTAACCGGTGGTATCCGCAATGACGATTCCATGATCAACATTTCTGATGAAGGGTATCAATCGGCAGAATCGTATGAAGGCCTGACATTAACGTGGGCTGATGAGTTCAATGATGATTATATCAACTATGACAACTGGGGGTACGACTTGGGAAGCGGCAGTGGGGGGTGGGGCAACAATGAATTGCAGACATACACCAATAGCCCCACAAATTCCTATCTCTCTGATGGACGATTGATCATCAAGGCAGAGAAAACGGGTGAAAATTCTTACTCATCAGCACGCATGAAGTCACTGGGCCTGCAGGAGTTTCAGTTTGGACGTATTGATGTCCGAGCGATCCTTCCAAAAGGCAAGGGCATTTGGCCCGCAATATGGATGCTCGGAGCGAACTATCCTGAAATGGGCTGGCCAGCGTGCGGCGAGATTGACATCATGGAACTATTGGGACACCAAGCTGGAACGGTGCATGGCACAGCGCATTGGGGCAATAGTTATTCGCAATGGCAGCATCAGGGAAATGATATCAGCATCTATCCGGATCATTTTGATGGAGAGTTCCACGTTTTTTCAATTGATTGGTCTCCGAATGAAATCAACTATTTGATGGATGATGAAGTGTACTTCACGGTCAATACGGCGATGATGAACGGTCAGAATTACCCTTTCAATGAGGCTTTCTTCTTTATCCTTAACGTAGCAGTTGGAGGCAACTGGCCTGGGTATCCGGATGAGACAACGAGTTTTCCGGTTTACATGGCCGTCGACTATATCCGCGTATTTCAATAGGGCATTCTTGATGCTGCGGGGAGCTTTGCCTGTCCAGAGTTAGATGCGCGGTGTAGTGGATTTGCAATGCATTGGGACTAACAAAACCATGGTGCTGCGTGCTTTCCGACATGCTATTTCCTCGACAATCTTGTGGGGGTAAGTATCTTTTGGAGGTCGACTTTGGCCGGTTCTTGATGTACCTTGCCAACTCATTATAATACAATTCATTTGGCCAGGTCTCAACAATCATTCAGTAAGCGCGAGCGCGAACTCAAGCGGGAAAAGAAACGTAAGGAAAAGGAAATCAAAAAATTAGAACGTCAGGAAAACAAGATGACCTTGGATTCTGATGATATGATTGCCTACGTTGATGAATTTGGACAAGTCACGTCGACCCCGCCAGACCCGAGCACCCGAGTGGAGGTGAAGCTTGAGGATATCGAAATTGGAATTCCAAAGAGAGAGGAGGAGGAGTACGATCCAATCCGCACTGGAATTGTCACTTTCTTTAATGAATCAAAAGGTTTTGGTTTTATTCGTGATTTGGAAACGCAGGAAAGTGTGTTTGTCCACGTGAACAATACCAAAGAAGAAGTTCGGGAGAACAATAAGGTCCGTTTTGAAACGGAACAAGGTCCTCGCGGATTGGCAGCAGTGAAAGTCGAGATCTGGAGAGATACTGCACCAGCTGCAGCACCAGCTGCGTCCGAGGAAGCAGCGGCGGAAGCAGCTCCTGAAGCAGACTCGGCCGCAGACGCCACAGCAGATTCAGCTCCGGCCGCCGCAGCGAATGCCGCTCCCTCAGAATAAAACTTGCGTAGTTTTGAATTATTAATCATTAACTCTGTAAAAATGAAGAAGGTAGTATGTGTCTTGTTAGCAGTTTTGGGTTTGCAAGGAATTCATGCTCAGGTGGTTCAACTAGAAGGCCCACGATTTGGTGTTTCGTACATTTCGCACGGAAGTACATCTCAAATTTTACAGCGAAAATTTTCGATGGACTCTATTGAGTTTCCATTGAATGCTGGTGGCTCGACGATTACCACGCAGTACGGGTGGCAATGGGAGAAGCGTTTCGCTGACAACGGAGGCGACGTCGTAGGATTGGTAGAATGGGTTGCTTTGGTAGCGGGAATGGAGAAGGGTTTGTTTTTACCTTCATTGACCACAATGGTCGGTGTTCGAGGAAAGAGCGGTTTCGAATTCGGAACAGGTCCCAATCTCTCACTCTCGGGTTTGAGCTTTGTTTTTGCGATTGGATACAACGTACGTTCAGGGGACTTGAACTTCCCCGTCAATATTTCGATTGTACCGGATAAGGTGACAACACGAACGAGTGACTTGGCATTTGATATCTTCAATTTTCATGAAGATTTTAAGGGTGAAGATCCGCCCAATGTGATTGAACGCGGAACGGGACATCGGGTCACATTGTCTGTTGGATTTAACTTCAATTGATTCGTTGAGAACCTTGATTGCATAGAAAAGCCAACTACATCAGTAGCTGGCTTTTTTGTTTAAATCTGTTTTGATGATCTGCCTCCTCAAGACAAGTGGAAGTCTCCGATGATCTTGTTGAATGTCGGAGAGGGGCGCATGATGTGTTCCGCTTTTTCTTGATTCAAGCGATAATACCCTCCTGTATCTGCCCGTTGTCCTTGTACCGCATTCAATTCATTCACGATTGTCGTGGCTGAGTCACTCAATGAAGCATGGAGTGTGGCAAAGGCCTCGCTGAACAACGCGTCTTCCTTTTGGCTTGCCATGGCCTCAGCCCAATACAGGGCCAAGTAGAAATGAGAACCTCGGTTGTCGATACCGCCGATCTTGCGTGTTGGACTTTTGTCCTCATCTAGAAACCGGGTGGTCGCTTCATCCAAACAAGCACCAAGAATGCGTGCCTGTGGATTGTTCGCGTGTTTCGCTAAATGATCAAGTGAAACAGCCAATGCGAGGAATTCACCTAAGCTGTCCCAGCGCAAGTAGTTTTCTTCGTTCAACTGTTGTACGTGCTTTGGGGCAGATCCTCCAGCACCAGTCTCGAACAAACCGCCACCATTCATAAGCGGAACAATGGAAAGCATTTTTGCCGAAGTCCCTACTTCTAAGATGGGAAACAAATCGGTCAGATAATCCCTCAGCACATTGCCCGTAACTGAAATGGTGTCTTGACCTTTTACAATGCGTTCCAATGAGTAGCGTGTCGCCTCGATGGGAGATAAGATTTCAATTGTCAGGCCTTGGGTATTGTGCTCGGGCAAATAGGTCTTGAGCTTTTCGATGATTTCGGCATCGTGTGCACGGCTAGCATCCAGCCAGAAGACAGCGGGGTTTCCGGTAGCGCGTGCGCGCTCAACACCAAGCTTGACCCAATTTTGAATCGGGGCATCCTTGACCTGACACATACGGAAAATATCACCAGCTTCACCTGCTTGTTCCAAGAGTACATGGCCTGCTGCGTCCACGACTTGAACTGTTCCGGATTCCTTCAGCTGGAAAGTCTTGTCGTGAGACCCATATTCCTCTGCTTTTTGAGCCATCAAACCGATGTTGGAAACGCTGCCCATTGTCCGCGGATCTAAAGCGCCATTCTCTTTGCAGAAATCGATCGTTGCTTGGTAAACTCCGGCATATGAACGGTCTGGAATGACGGCTTTGGCATCCTTCGATTGGCCATTGTGATCCCACATTTGCCCGGAGTTGCGAATCATGGCCGGCATGGATGCGTCAATGATGACATCAGAAGGAACATGCAAGTTGGTGATGCCTTTGTCGGAATTGACCATGGCCAAATCGGGGCGCTCTGCATACACTTGCTGGAGTGCCTCCTCAATGGCGATACGCTCACCCTCAGGCAACGCAGCAATTTTGGCATACACATCACCTAGGCCATTGCGGACATCGACACCCAGTTTCTCAAAAGTGTTTCCATGCGCTGCAAATACCGTCTCAAAAAAGGCTTCTACAAAGGCTCCAAAAATAATCGGGTCACTGACCTTCATCATTGTCGCCTTCAAATGCACGGAAAACAGGATGTCCTGAGCCTTCGCATCGGCCATTTCCTTTTTTGCAAAGGACTTGAGTTCTTGTATGTTTAAAATCGCGGCATCAATGATTTCGCCAGCGAGTAGTTCAATGCCTGCTTTGAGAACGGTCGTACCAGAGTCAGAAACGAATTGAATCGAAGCGTGTGTCGCTTCTTGGAGTGTGAGTGACTTTTCAGACCCATAGAAGTCACCACGTTCCATATGAGCGACATGAGATTTTGAATCCGAAGACCAGGCTCCCATGCGGTGCGGATGCTTTCGCGCATACGCTTTAACAGCAGCGGGTGCTCTTCGGTCACTATTTCCTTCTCGTAGAACGGGGTTTACAGCAGAACCTTTGACGCCATCGTAGCGAGACTTTACATCTTTTTCGACGTCATTTTGAGGATTTTCTGGATAGTCTGGAAGCGCAAAGCCAAGGGCTTGCAATTCACTGACAGCAGCTTTCAATTGAGGAATTGAAGCACTGATATTGGGCAGTTTAATGATGTTGGCTTCTGGCGTTTTCGCCAAGGCCCCCAACTCGCTCAACGCATCACTGACTCGCTGCTCCACAGGGAGTAAGCTGGAAAATGCCGCGAGAATTCTGGCTGAAAGTGAAATATCGCGCGTTTGAATTTCCACATCCGCTTGGGCAGCAAAAGCCTGAACAATAGGGAGGAAGGAATACGTTGCCAAAGCGGGCGCTTCGTCAGTATGGGTGTAAATAATGCTTGACATCTTCGAAGTGGATAGTGTATTCAGACTGTGTTGAGTCTTCTAAAGCAGACGTTGATCGTACGCTCAAAAACGCCCTATTGTAGAGGGGCATCTCACGTGGCAGCGAAGGTCGGAAATAATCAAGAACGGACAACCCTAGTCGCGAAGGTTTTCCGTGTAACTGAGGTATCCAGCAACGTTCCAGAAATTCATTTCAGAGTCGTTAAAAGCTTGTGCCGTAGGAACGGAGATGTCAAGGGTATGCGGTCCCGGTAAAATCCCTTTTAATGGAAAGGTCAGCGCATCAACTTGACTGCCAGGACACCATCCCGACCGTGAGTAGTCGCTCGAAGCAATGCGTTCATCGATGCTGTCTCCCCGCCAATAGGTTCGTTCGGTCCAAACACCTGAAGATGGATTGAATCGTCTGAAGCTCGCACAGTCATCACGCCAAGGAGTAAAGTGGGTCACACGGGTGCTGTCGAGCGCAATACGGTGCTCACAGCGAACAAATTCATCGCCCGTTGCGTGTCCACCGTGTCCAGTGGCATGGTAGTGAAAAGCAACATCAGACGCCCCTTCAGGTAGGACAAAATCGACCTGAAGGTTGCCGTTTGCAAAGCCATCAAAATGCTGTTGCTTCGAACTTAATTTGGTGGTGTTGAATAGAGAGACAGTAGACGTCACAGGGGGGAGTTGTTGCAACGCGGGTTTTGGGGCAAACTCTAGAGTAAGGTCTAAAGAGTAGCCTGTCTCCGTCCAGGTATCGATGTAAACGCCCAACGTAAGACTATCCTCCATAGAGTCCCATAAATGTGAAATGTCCGTGTTCCACGAAACGGAGTCAGCCCATTCAGGAACATACACGGGGCGGTATTCATCTAACCGGTCGTTGTCACTGAAATGACCAACGCCAAAGGGTGTTATGAATCGCAACAACTCAATAGCGGGCTCGTACGTGAGGCCCGTCAGTGTTTCAAACGGAAGAATGGCAGGATAGGTCTGTTTGGACGTGTCCAGTGCATACGTCTCCTCCTCAAAGGCTCTCAGGTCCAGCGAAGATGATGGCGGAATCATGAATACCGTGCCAGATTTGTCCCAAGGATCTCCTGCCGATCGAAGCGTCATTTGCACAGTGATTGCAGGAGGCTGATGAAATTCGGGCTTGATAAAACTTCGCGTGACCACGCGTCCTGCATCATAACGACTCCAACCATCCACATTCAAAAGCGAATCCCGATTCATAGTGGGGTTGAAGTAGTAGTGGAAATCGGTCATACACTTCACTTCGACGGACTGGGGCATGTTTTCAACAGAAGACGAACAGCCGCACACCACAAGAAGGGAAAAAGAAAATAAAAAAAGAAAGGAAGTGTTATTCAAGGTGTTACGGTAATTGATAATTCCTAACTTGCTCCCGGTTGTGTCAATTAAAATCATCAGTATGCTTCGAATAATTTGCGCTTTTTCGACTCTGTTCCTTTCGCTAAACGTCTTCTCACAATTGGATTGTGATGGGGAAAGATACCGATTCAATACGGCTTTTTCCGATGTCCAGGTAACCTATGATGTCCCATACGGTAACGCGATCAATGCTACAGGCTTGAGCCAAGCGCTTGTCGTGGATATCTACCAGCCGGTAGGAGATACAGAAACATCACGCCCATTGATTATCATGGCGCACGGGGGTTTTTTTATTGGAGGTGAAAATGACAATGCCGATGTGATTTCTTTGTGTCAGGATTTGGCACGCATGGGCTACGTGGTTGGTTCGATAACGTATCGCTTGGGTATTGACAATTTCCTCGATGTTTCCAATGCCATGATCCGATCGGTTTGGAGGGGATACCATGATGGAAAGGCATCGGTTCGATATTTCAGAAAAACAGTGGCTGAGGACGGCAATCCCTATGGCATTGATCCAGATCGCATCCTCATGGGCGGAGTTTCAGCGGGAGCTTTCATTGCCTTGCACATGGCCTATGTGGACGAGGAGTCAGAGATTCCTGAGCAAATCGATCAATCAACGCCCGGTATGGCAGGGGGATTGGAAGGGGAGTCTGGAAATCCTGGATACAGCTCTGAAATTTTGGGTGTGATCAACATTGCAGGAGCGCTCAAAACAGCGGACTATCTTTCAGAGGGTGATGAGCCGCTTGTCTCAGTTCACGGCACGGATGATGAAACAGTTCCATATGGTGCAGGGGTAATTTTACTGAGCGGTTTTCCAGTTACAGATGTAGAGGGAAGCAGTATCATTCATGAAACAGCGGAATCACTGGGCTTAGATCATTGCTTTACCACCTTGGACGGTGCGGGGCATGTCGCACATGCTTATGATACTGAGGCGTATGTCGCCACCTTGTCCACCATCTCGGGTGCAGTTTCATCGTGGCTTTGTGAAGACTACGCATCCATTTGTGAGGTCTACGATTACTCAACGGATTTGACGGAGGTCGCTTCCGATGGAATGGAATTGTTTCAGCTTTATCCGAATCCAACTTCCAAGGGGAATGAAATTACAGTGACGGTCTCACCCGAAATGGCTCAATCCTGGTCCTGGCAATTATTGGATGTCAGTGGAAGAGTAGCGAAGTCGGGCTTAGCCACGGGTTCTTCAATCGTATTGCAAGCCAATGACCTGAATTCAGGTACGTATGTGTTCAGAATTCCTGAGCATGGGAAGGCCCGTCGTTTGGTGATTCACTGATCAATTTCCACTCTTGATTACGACCTTCGTGTTGGTTTGGCCATTGGCGTGTGTCCATTTCACGATGTACGTGCCAGCCGCCCAAGACGATGTGGCGATTGTAAGGCGCTGATCGGGAGTCAGAGCTACCTGAACCTTTCCTGCAGCGTCATAGACGGCAACCTGCTCAACCGGAGATTCAGAGCGCAACTCCAAGCTGTTCTTAAAAGGATTGGGGAAGGCGAGGTCGTTAAAATCGACAAGGGATGCCACGGCATTTTGCACGGTATCAATGACTGCTGCTGGAAGTAAGGAGTCCAAAGGAAAGGTCCACAGACTTCGCGCAAATGTCCCCGCCACCAAACGGTCAGAAATCGTATCGACGGCGAGATCATATACGGGGATCAGCGGCAGAGAGCCCACCGGTTCCCAGTGTTGTCCACGGTTTTCGGTCCAATGAACTCCTGCATCCGAAGCCACCACCCAAATGCTGTCGTTCAAAGCTTCGACGTGGTTGATTGGGTGCGGAGGCAAATCGCCCTGTACAGAGGTCCATTCCTCGCCAATCGCAGCGCGGAATACATGCGGCGTATACAGCGCATTTCGGAAGCCACTGACCGTACAAAACATGGAGTCAGGATGGAAGGGGTCGAAGACGAGGTCGGTGACAAACTGTCCCGGCAGGCCACTTTCCATCGGATTCCAATTGTCACCATGATCCGTTGTTACCCAAAT
This sequence comes from uncultured Flavobacteriales bacterium, assembly GCA_905478325.1. Classification (GTDB taxonomy): domain Bacteria; phylum Bacteroidota; class Bacteroidia; order Flavobacteriales_D; family Sanyastnellaceae; genus UA16. The sequence goes on from CAJQIB010000026.1 coordinate 76,175, forward strand.
CCGGCCATCTGAAGTGCCCGCGGCAATCAGATCTTCATTGAATGGAGATCCCGCAACCACCGTAACACATCGGTACTGCAAACCCGGTTCTTCGTTGTGGGTTAGATCCGGGCTCACCGCTTGCCAAAAAGAGAATGGAGCGTTTGACATGCGATAGACACGCTGCGTTCCAGTCCACATCTCATCAGGGTTTGACGGATGATATGCCAAGGGAGCATCCCACCAGACACGGTCTTCTTCATCGATGCCGTCCATGAAGTTGTTCCATTGCGGTTCTTCATTGGCACCTGTCAGGCTATACCGCCAATTGCCCCATTGGGTTCCAGCGTATCGCAAATTTGCATCAGTCGGATGATAGATGGCGGTGAAGCCATCCCCGCCTAGATCACGCGTCCATCCATTCAAATCTTCTTGTGATCCTGTGCTGGTACCGTTGTCCTGCGCTCCAGCCGTGTATTGGCCTAGATTGTGCGGATTCCATGTTGCGCGATAGAACTGGGTCACTGGAATGTCTTCTAGATCTTCCCACGTCAAACCGTGGTCATCGGAGCGATACAGTCCGCCATCCGTAGCCAAAACTAAACTTTGCGGGCCAATCCATTGCAGATCATGTTTGTCTGCATGCACCTCGTAAGTCCACCACTCAGGCCCCATACGCTGCCAGGTTACTCCTCCATTGAGCGAATTCCAGCACTCTACTCCGAGGATGGTGATGTCATCTGAATTCCAAGGATTGACCCGGACTTTCGAGAAATACCACCCAAAGCCACCCAATGCATTTTCTGGCGCTGCACCTTCGGGAATAATTGCAGTCCATGTTGTTCCACCATCGTCAGAACGGTAGATGTTGTCAAGTTGCTGGTCCGTCCCTACCACCAGTGCCCAAAACACCCCGCCCTGTTCGGCCAAACCGATGCGTCCTTTTACACCTTCGCCCCATGGGTTGGGAAGTGCAGACCACGTAGAGCCTGCATCAACGGATTTCCAAATCTTGCAATGGGATCCGTTGACGATGCTTTGAGTAGAGGTGCGGGTCCGCTGCCAAGCGCTGGCAAGAAGCGTTTGCGATGACGGTGCATAGGCCAAGTCGGTCACGCCGGCAGAGTCATTTGGGAACAGGACTTGCTCCCAGTTTTGACCATTTTCTGTGCTTCGAAACAAACCGCGAGCAGGACCTGGAATCGCAGGGTTTCCCATACAAGCAGCAAAGATTGTGCTGGGAGCTTCGGGAAGAATGAGCAAACGGCTAATAATGCCAAGGGTGTCTAACCCTATGTTTTCCCAAGAATTTCCACCGTCCAAGGAACGGTAGACGCCTCCTCCAATCCGAGGGAAACTGCTGATCTGAGGGTCACCTGTCGCTAGGAAAATACGATCTGGGTTGACCGGGTGAAATGCCAAGTCGCCCATTGCCAAGTGAGGGAGATCATCCGTCAAAGGATTCCACACGCCATCACCGGAATCCGTCCACAATCCTCCAGCACTCGCTCCAGCAAAAAACCGGTTGATTTCGGTGGGGTGCTGCCGAATGAAGTTAAACCGTCCTCCGATATTGGTCGGGCCTTCCAGGCGCCACTGGCTGCCTGTCATGCGACTGGATTCTTCGGGCATTTGATCGCTCCATCGTTGAACGTCATCCAATGCTTTCGTTGCTTCCTGAACGTCCCAATGTTCTTCAGGATAACTCCATTTCCAAGCGTCGGCTAAGGCCGGCTGTAATTTCTTGAATGCTTTTTCTGAACCGCTGCGAACGTCACTTGCAATAGGCTCAAGTTGCCACCAATATGCCACAGAAAGAAGAAGAAGGAAGCCAGCCAACAGGGATGCAATGCGAATCATGGGCGCAAGATACAGCGAGGGGCTTTTGGACGTTGACGTTGGTTGGAGCTTTTGAAGCGGCCTTTCGATTCCCACCCGCGCTAGGCACCGAACTGCATGAACATGGCATCGAATGGCGTTCAGTCTTCCCATGCCATTTTGAGAATGCGGTCAAATTTTCAAGATGGTACCACGGAAAGGTGGACCATGCAGAGGCAAGCATGTCAATCCAGAAAAATGGTTGGCGGTGTCTTCAGCGAATCAAGACGATATGCCCTTTGATACTCCGCACTTGGTACTGATCACCACGTAAGACTGCTGCCCAGGTATAGACGCCATCGGGTGCGAAGTAATCGCCATCTTGAACATCTCCTTGCCACCAATGATCGAGATCTTGCGTTTGGAAAACGAGGTTGTTCCACCGATCATAGATTTTTAAATCCAACGAGGTCACGTCTGCACTCGTGACCAGTTTCCATACATCGTTGTGGCCGTCGTAGTCAGGAGTAAAAGCGGTGGGTGCGTAGACGGTGAGGCTAGAGGTTGTGACAATGTACTCGCACGCTAAGCCCACACAGCCCAAGCTGTCTTGCACTTCGAGACAAACGTATGCGGGGTTGTCATCAATGTCGCTGGTATTGATGCTCCATTGTATGTTACTGCTGACGGGCTCGGTGCCCAAGAACCACTGGAAATCAACGGAGGCATTGACGTTTGCCGCTGTAAACTCCAGGAGTGTCCCGTAGGATTCAGGAAGGGCAGGGGTATAGGTGAAATTGGCAGAAGGAGGCGCGTAGACACACAAAGCTGAATTTTGCAGTGTGGAATTGATGCAGCCATTGACATCCGTTACGGCATAAATCAAGTCATAACAGTCCGGGCTTTCAACGGTCATCGTAGCACTTTCTCCTTGATTGCTCCAAGCTGTAAAGCCGTTGCTATCGACAATTCCAAAAGCGCTGTAACTCGCACCAGGACTTGCCGTTCCTTCGAATTCAATCAGCATCGGTGCGCAACCGGAAGAAGGCGTTGACGTAAAGTCGGTTGTTGGCAAGGGGTGTACGATGGTGTTTTGACTGGTCGAGGAGCCGCAATTTCCTGCAATGGTATAGGTCAGCTCATGCGTTCCCAATCCGGCGGTGGATGGACTCAGTACTCCAGTCGAATTCAAACATCCCCCACAATCGGAACTCCAGCTTCCTCCAACAAGGTCTCCAGCAAGCTCCAACGAAGGCTCATTGACGCAGAAGCTAGCAGGTAGATCAAAAGAACTGCTCAAATTGGCGGTTACGATAAACGCTCCTGAAGAGACGGACGGGCATTGGCCATTCAACGCATACTCAATGTTCCAGGTTCCTTCACCGGCCGATGAGGTATTGAACTCCCCATTTGAATTCAAGCAATTGTCACAGTCGCTGCTCCAAACACCTCCTGTGTTTTCAGCTGTGATTGTAACGTCTCCTTGACCCAGGCAAGCGGTTAACGGGGAGTCAAAGGAAGCGCTTGGCGTGGTGATGACATCCAGGTTAGAAGAAAGGGTCTCCTGGCAAATCCCCTGAGATTCAAAGGTGATTTCCAGCGTTTCATCTCCTGCTAAATTCGGGTTGAACACGCCGGAGTCTTCATCGATGCAGTTCCCGCAAGATGCCGACCACAGTCCAGCCGAAGACGCATTGATGACCAGAGCAAGGGGGGCGTCAGCACTACAAATGGGCGATGGGAAATCAAACGCGAGTTCTTCAGGTAGTGCAACTACGAGTTCAATCGAATCAGCAGACCAGGGGCACCCCAGTTCTGAGGCGCTCAGCACATACCATCCAGCATCCAGCTCTCCAAGATTGGTCAGATCCAGGCTGGCATTGTTCAGGACTGTCCCGTTGGGGAATTCCCATGACCACAAGGGTCCCGCAGTGTTTCCTTCAGGTGACGTGGACCAATCACTACCTAGGCATGCTTCTGCAGTGGTTTCGGCTAGACTTGCACTGCCCGTTGGAGTAATGTCCACTGAAAGCTCGGCGGCAAGAGATAAACAACCTTCCACTTCCGCTTGTACTGTAAATAGGCCCCCATCGGAAGGTTGAGCATTTGAGATGACCAAAATGCTATCGGATTCTACAAGCTCCCCATTGGGTCCGGTCCATTGCCAATTATTTCCCGCTGTTGGACACGTTAAGATCAAGTCGTCCCCCGCGCAAGTGGGAGCATCCCAAATTAAGTCGGGAGCCGTAAAAGCAGGTTGCACAGTCAGGATCAGGGTGTCTGGGGTAATTTCGCAGTCGCCCACATTTCCAGTCACGATGTACATTCCATCATACGTTTCATCCACGGGACCGATGGTCAGCACGCTCTCATTGATGCTGAAGCCGCTTGGGCCAGTCCATGTATACGTCGCGTTTTCAATGGGGTCAGCAAACAACGTGACCATTTCACCGGAGCAGAGGCTGTCGTCGTCCGTGTAGGTTTGGAATTGATATTGGGCAAAATCGCTGAAATAACCATAGCGGCAATAGCCTGAGGGCGTTCCATTGATGACGCCCATGTGAAAATACCCCGAGGAATTTTCGAGGCGAGAAGCGGACAATGTTGGCACAAATGATGTGGTTGTTATTTGCGCATACTTCCACAAACCAGCGGCTCCTGGAACATCGGTGAAGTCACCAGCCCCAATGAAGGCTGGATTCCCATTGAATGTAAAATCCCCTTCACTGCCCGCTTGAACGAGGATGTTGATGGAGAAGGAGGCGTTGGTTGAGCGAACAAACGCAATGTCTCGCGAACCTGTACAGCGCAAGGGAGGGAGGATGGCTCCTCCGACTTCACATCCGACACCGGTCATGTGCAGCACAATCACCGGCGCTGAAGTTTCGTAATACGCAACCGGCGCGCCTAAAACATGGGTGTACGTTTCCCCGGCGTTCAGCGTCCAAGTGGAGGTTCCGTTGATGAAAAGTTCCGTGTTGTCTTCAGTCGCCAAGATAAAAACGCGATCAGCTCCTCCAAGCTGCACGCCTTTTACAGCAATGTATTCATCACCGGCCAAACTCACGGGAATCAACTGGTCCCCCAATAAATCGAAACATGTTCCGCCAAAGGGAGATCCCACAATGGAGTCATCACTCATGGTGACAGCGATTGGAGCCGAACTTGAGATGTATGTACCTCCTGGATGAGCCGCTGCCGCTGTGGAGGCCGCCCGCATTGAATACGTTTCTCCGGCGTTCAGTGTAATGGTAAAAGCGACATCAGCGGGGTGGCCTGTGAGCGCAACACTTGGGACAACGGTAATCTCCGTATTGTCTTCTGTCGCCACCACATCAATGCCTGCCTTGGACTGCGTGTAGTTGTTGCTCAAATAATTTTGGAATGGCGTATAAAATTCCGTTCCCAAGGCAGAAGAGCCCTTCAGCGTAAAAATGTCGGGGTTGTCGTTGTGATTGACTTCGTAGTATGCAGTGATGGACGCATCAGAAACGATGTGCAATCCGTACGATAAAAGCGTGTTTACAGGTTTGTTCTCTATCATTCCCATCCATGCAGTGAGGTTGACCGTGGATGTGCCATTCGCGGCAATGCTCAAGGTTTGTGTCGGGAATGTAGGATTCGCAGGCTGTTCAATGGTGATGTTGGCCGCTTCATCAAATGTGGCAAATCGAAGCACGATCGGATTGTCTCCATGACCGGCCCAGACCTCAGGAGCTACGAACCAAAATTCAGTATCTGTCTGTGACAGTGATGTGCTAACAACGGAGGCTAGCAGTAAAAAAAAAGAGAAAAATTTGATTAATGATTGACTCATGTGTGTTAGCGAGCGCAGGCCATTGTTTAGCGAAGATAGCAAATGCATCGATAGTGTTGAATAAACACCTTTACTCTCGTATTCGTTGCATGCGGGGGATTGTTAAAAAAGACGTCAACGAAATGAAGTGACCTAGAGCTACCGTAAAATGGAAAGAGGTCCCGTTAGCGTGACCGGCCCGCTCTCCGTTATTTCGTGAACTCCGTACTGATCTGTGATGAATAACTCGCCCTCGTTTCGGAGAATCTGGATGACATAGTAATAGGTCCCATCGGATGCTTCATCCTGAGTGGGTCTCCATCCTGAACTGTTTCCAAAGTCATTGGATGTATACACGGCGTTGCCCCAGCGATTAAAAATACTGCACGTGCTTCCTGGGAAATAGGATAAGTCGGAAATTTGAAAGCGTTCGTTGTCGCCATCCGAATTGGGGGTAATGACATTGGGGATGATTATTTCACAGATCACCGTTTCCACATCAAAAGAGCCCGATGCATTCAAATAGCACGGAGGGCCCGTCGTTAAATTTACCTGATACACCCCATCTATAGCCACTTGAATTCCTGCTTCTGAGCTCACGAATGACTCGTTTCCTTGATCGTCGATGAAATTCCACTCTACCTGATAGGCTCCATCAAGGTTGGGGAGGGAAAGGATGGCTTCTGCATCTGGACAATGTGCTACAGCCAAGGGGGCGAAGTCGTCAGCAATGGTTGAGGGCAGTCCCACGACAATCAATTCAATCGTTGTCGAAGACGAAATGCATCCGTTCATTACCGCATAGGCTGTGAACGTACCATTACCGGAGAGCGGAATGGAATCCATGCTCCAAACGGACGCGTCATTTGTGCCGAAAAAGGAATGGTTCCATACGACGGTGGCACCGTTTTCCACGGCTGCAGACCAGGTTGCACTGCCTCCTTCACAAATGGGGTCAAAACCACTCAATTGCGGTGGGGAAGGAGTGACGAGGACTTCAATGAACACAGAGTCTGAAATCATCGGGCAATTGCCGATTTCACCGGCTAGGAGATACCAGCCTTCTTGGTCATTTTGAGCATTTTGAATAGCAAACGTCTCGCTCGCTGCCGAACCCATAGGGTGCGTCCATTGCCACGCAGCGTTTGGAGGCCCTGCTGCAAACAATTCCACGTCTGCACCTTCACAGATGCTCAGGTTGTCCATGGTGTCGCCCAAGAGGTCAACGATGTCCATGGTTCCTTGCGTTTCCACTTGAAACACTGCTGACATCGGGGTAGAGGAGCATCCATTGAGTTGAGCGACGACTTGATAGGTCTGTTCATCCGCCAATGAGACATTGGCAATGATCAACGGGTTGCCCTGACCAATCGAATTCCCAGCGGCATCAAACCACTCGAATGTGCAGCCTTCGATCGAGACTTCTGCGTCAAGAGAAGCATCCGTACCGATGCAAACAGGAGGTGCGTTGATCGCGATGACTTCAGGTGTCGGGGTGATTTCAATCCAGACAGAATCGGATTGCATGGGGCAATTGTTGGCCATGCCGTTCAGCGTATACCATCCTGTTTGGTCGGTTTGAGCATTGGTGATTTGCATTCCCGTGCCATTGCTGATAAGCCCTCCAGAAGAAGTGGTCCAATCCCATGCTGTGGCCGATGCATTGAGGGAATTCACCAGCACGTTGGAACCCGAGCATACAGCTGCAGAGTCTACATCGATTTGGCCTGAGAGCTGAGGCTGTACACTCACATTCCAGGAAGCCAGTGGAGAGTAGCACCCGTGGTCGTTGATGACCAAGGTGTACGTTCCCGAAGCAGCAGGAGTCGCATTGATGATCTCGACCTCCGTCGCATCGGGCAATGGACCCTCGGGACCACTCCATCCGTATTGAACAGCACCAACAGAATCCGTGCTCAAAGAGAAGGACTCTCCTTCGCAGAGCCAGTTGTCTCCTACGATTTCAGGCAAATCAGGAACAGGGCTTACAGTCAAAAGAAGGGTGTCATTTTCGATGGGACATGCGCCCACGTATCCCGAAACAACATAGATTCCGTTGTTAGATTCATCCAAAACACCCAGGTCTAAGGGGTTCCCTTGTCCTGCGAAGCCTCCGGGACCTGTCCAGTCATAGCTCGCTCCGATGAGATCATTGGTTTCCAAGCTCAATGATTCGCCTTCACAGAGGGTGTTGTCTTCCACCTGAACGACATACGCCTGCGCGGCATAATTGCTGAAATAACCATAGCGTGTACCCGAACTGGCGCCTCCATGCACAATGCCTAAGTGAAATTGAGAAGTGCTGTTGGACAGGCGAGAAGCCTGCAATTGAGGGACAAAAGAGGTTGCTGTAATATTGGCATACTTCCATGCACCGGCTGTTCCCGGGACATTATTGAAGTCACTTGCCTCGACATTGGTTGTATTCCCGTTGAACGTAAAATCATCCTCACCTCCAGCAGGAACCAAAATTTTCAGACCAATGAACTCATTTGTAGACCGAACGAAGGCCACTTCCTGAGATCCTGTGCATACAATAGGAGGCAAAAGGGCTCCACCCACTTCGCATCCAAATCCAGTGAGGTGAAGCACATAGACAGGTTCGCTTGTCGTGTAATACGCCGCCGCCGCAGTGAGGGTGTGCGTGTACATGGAATAAATAGAGGGCAATGTGGAGACAACGTTGCCATTGAGGCTGATGACGGTCCCGGGAACGGTCGGCACGATAAAGACCTTGTCCGGACCGTTGAGGTTCCCTCTGATCGCGATGTATTCGGTTCCGACGATGTTGACCGGAACGATTTGATCTCCCATGATGTCGGCGCATCCACCATACGGCGTGCCTGCAACGCTGTCATCGCTCATGGTGATGGCAATCGGTTTGTCAGAGGTTACGGTCGTGCCAGAAGGATGTTGGGAGGAGAGCACAGAAGATGCTCGTCCGCTCCATGTTTGTCCTTTGTGGAGCAAGATGGTAAATGCGTTGTTGGCAGGATGGCCAATAATGGCTTTTCTCGGATTGATGGTGACCGTTGTACTATCCTCTGTAGCGACGATGTCAAAAGATGAGGTGGACTGTGAATAGGCATTGTTGAGGTACATCTGAAACGGCACTACAAAATCAACACCCAAGGCATTGGCACCTTTCAGTGCGAAAATATCGGGATTGAGGTTGTTGGACGGATTGACTTCGTAATACGCTTCCACCAGCGAGGTCGAGGAAATGTGCAACCCGAAATTAAGAACCGTGTTGGCGGGTTTGTTTTCGACCTGGCTCAACCAAGGAGCGAGGTTCAAAGAAGCCACATCATTTGCAGCGATGGTCAATGTTTGCGTCGGAAAACTGGAATTGGCGGGTTGTTCCACTGTTATAACCGCCGGTTCATCAAACGTAGCGAAGCGCAAAAGTGTTGGGCTATCACCGTGGTTGGCCCATACCTCTGGTGCTACAAACCAAAATTCAGTATCGACTTGAGCCCACGCAGCCCAAGGCGCCAATGCCAAAGCAATGCCGACGAGCAGCATGCGAAAGGTCACGGGTGTGATGAGTCTAGGTTCAGGTTGGTTCCACATATGCGTTATCATTTTGATTTCATCGAAATCAACATATTTGCAGTTGTTTAGCTCCGCTTACAAGCAAATCTACGCATGCGGGGTCCAATAGGGTTGAGGTGTCACCAAATGATGTTTGTTCACCTTCTGCGACTTTGCGTAAGATGCGCCGCATAATCTTTCCGGAGCGCGTTTTAGGGAGTGCCGAAACAAATTGAATGCGATCTAGCTTGGCGATTTTACCAATTCCTTTGATGACAGCGTTCTGCACCGCGTTGCACAAGTCCTCTTCAGCTAAAGAGCCCGTTTTGGAATCTAGAATGACATAGGCATGGATTCCTTGTCCTTTGATGTCGTGTGGAAACCCGACGACAGCGGATTCCACAGCGCCCGACGTTTCGTTGATGGCAGATTCAATTTCAGCCGTTCCAAATCGATGGCCCGAAACGTTGATGACATCATCGACGCGTCCAATGATGCGGTAGAGCCCTTGATCGTCTCGTTTGGCGCCATCTCCGGTGAAATAGTGTCCAGGAAATGGATGGAAATACGTGTTTCTACAGCGCGTATGGTCCCCATATGTCGTTCGGATCATACTCGGCCACGGCTGAGAAATACACAGCAGTCCTTCGACGTTGTTCTCTAAGATATCATGTCCATTTGGATCCAACAAGACCGGGTGGATTCCGGGCAAAGGAAGTCCGGCATGGGCTGGTTTTTGCGGGCTTAAGCCTCCGAGTCCGCTGATCATAATGCCACCCGTTTCTGTCTGCCACCACGTATCCACAATGGGGCACTTCGATTGCCCAACGACATCCCGGTACCAGTACCAAGCTTCCTCGTTGATTGGTTCTCCGACGGTTCCAAGAACTTTAAGCGAAGACAAGTCATGCTGTGTAACAGGTTCAGATCCGCTCGACATCAGCGACCGAATGGCTGTTGGAGCTGTGTAAAATTGATTGACTTTGTGCTTGGCACAGACCTCCCAAAACCGGCCTGCATCCGGATACGTTGGGATGCCTTCAAACATCAAGGACGTTGCTCCATTCAAAAGGGGCCCATAGATAATGTAGCTGTGTCCTGTAATCCAGCCAACGTCTGCAGTGCACCAGTACACGTCGTCCCCTTCATATTGAAAAACATTGGAGAAGGTGTACCCCGCATAGACCATGTAACCGCCATGCACGTGAACCACACCTTTGGGTTTTCCTGTGGAGCCTGAGGTGTACAAGATGAACAGCATGTCTTCAGAATCCATGGGTTCCGCAGTGCAAACGGTTGGTTTGCCCACCACCAGCTCATGCCAATACATATCTCTGTTTGGTAGCATTTCGCAGGCAATCCCCGTGACTTTTTGTACGACCACAGACTCGACGCATGTCAGGTTGAGAAGAGCCTTATCAACGGTTTCTTTTAGCGGTATCGTTTTGGTCCCGCGGCGTCCCTCGTCCGCGGTGATGACAATTTTTGCTTGTGCATCTTCGATTCGATCATGCAATGCTTGGGCACTAAACCCGGCAAAAACAACCGAATGCACGGCTCCAATCCGAGCGCACGCTAAAACAGCAATGGTCAGTTCGGGAGTCATGGGCATGTAAAGCACAACGCGGTCTCCTTTCTGGACTCCGAGCGATTTAAGGGCGTTTCCAAATTGACATGTGAGAGCATGTAGCTCGGTATAAGTCAATGTTCGAACAGCCTCTTGAGGGTCATTGGGTTCCCAAATGATGGCTGTTTTGTCCCCTTTACTTTGGAGGTGCCGGTCCAGCGCATTTGCGGTGATGTTCACCTTTCCATCTCTAAACCACTCGACATGCGCATCATTGAATGTACCGTTTCGAATAGAAGAGAAGGGATGGATCCACTCGAAGGAATTTGCGATGTCCCGCCAAAATGAATCAGGAGTGTCTTTGCTCTTTTGGAAGGCCTTCTGGTAGGCATCAAATGATCGAATTTGAAAAGACATGTTCAAAGAATTGGATTTCGTCAAGATACAATGTCAATGCATGGTCTTTCGTGTGCCCGTGTAGATTTCAATGTCATTCACGAAACCAAAAGAGGCGATGCCGCGTATGCTCTATAAAAAGCGCCCCATGGCATTTACCTGGAACCCCTTTTCTCAATTTGAATTCGACGAAGGCAATGTGGTCATCCGACATCCGAATTCAGGTTATTTTGCACGTATTACGGGGCCGATCGTGGAGCTCTTAAGCCAGTTGCCGTTTTCCGATGTCGAAGTCGCAGTGAGCATTTGGCAGAACAGAACAGGTGCAAGAGAAGAAACACTGAGGAAGGCCAGCGAAGTCTGGCAACAATTGTGTGATTGGGACATTGTTTTGAATTCTCCAAAAGACATTGTCGAAGAAGGCAATCCAGATCGATGGATTACCCTGCTTCGTCAAGAAAGCCATTCGCATGTGATGCGATTCATGGATTTTCAAGACTTCCCATTCGAAGAAGAAAAGAGAATCGGAAGAAACGAGGACACTTGGGACGATGATATGTGGCCTTTAGGAGCCTAGGCTCACCGGCAACACCGGACCAATGAGGCATGCAAAAAAACCGTGCTCATCTCCATCTTAAGTGCTTGATTGAGCGTCCTTCAGACTGAATTTCTTTGAGTGATGCTACACCTATCTGAATGTGTTCTTCGGCAAAGTTTTTTGTGACTACCCGATCACTTTCTTCAGTTTTTACGCCGGAGGGTGTCATGGGCTCATCACTCACAAGCAGCAGTGCACCAACAGACAAACGGTTGGCAAACCCAACAGAGAAAAGCGTAGCGGTTTCCATGTCAATGGCTTGTGCTCGCGTTCCTTTCAAATATTCTTTGAATTCTTCATCGTGCTCCCAGACTCGGCGATTGGTAGTGTACACAGAACCGGTGTCATAATCCCGATTGAAGTCGCGGATGGTTGATGAAATGGCCCGCTGTAAAGCGAAGCTAGGAAGTGCAGGAACCTCAGGAGGAAAGTAATCATCCGATGTTCCCTCTCCTCGGATTCCGGCTAGCGGTAAAATCAAGTCGCCAATTTTATTTCGCTCTTTCAACGAACCGCATTTACCCAAGAACAGAACTGCTTTGGGCTTGATCGCAGAAAGTAAATCCATAATGGTTGCCGCATTCGCGCTTCCCATTCCAAAATTGATCATTGTGATGTCATGGGCTGTGGCATTGGGCATGGCTTTATCACGTCCAATGATTTCAACATCTTGAGACCCTGCAAAGCTTTCGAGGTAATGATTGAAATTTGTCAGAAGAATGAATTGCCCAAATTCATTCAGCTCAAGTCCTGTATATCGTGGGAGCCAATTGGTGACGATCGAATGTTTATCATGCATATCTGCAATATAGAGGCTCTGACTTTAGCATTTTGAAGCGACATTGCAACTGATGAAAAAAGAAGTGCAACAGGTGTCCTCCTTCGAGGAGTGGAATGTTGGAGACTTGAAGGTCCTTGAACAGGATTTGCTCAATGCGGCCCATGCAGCATGTAAAAATGCCTACGCACCGTATTCAAATTTTCGAGTAGGTTCGGCGGTACTCCTAAAATCCGGTCGAACGGTGATTGGAAGTAACCAAGAGAACATGGCGTATCCGAGTGGGTTGTGTGCCGAAAGAGTCGCCTTTTTCAGTGCAGGAGCTCAGTTTCCAGGGGATGATATCGTTGCCGCAGCGGTCGTCACGGATATCAACATGCCGTTGGAACACTTTTCTCCATGCGGGGGCTGCCGACAGGTGATGGTTGAATCCGAGTTGCGTCAAAAGAAACCCATTCGTTTTTTGATGCAGGCAGGAGATTCGAATGTGTTGGTTTCGCCAGATGTCATTCGATTTCTTCCTTTGGCTTTTCAGCTGCCAGCCCGCTAGAAACTGAAACATTCAGGGCAATCCAAACGTAATGGATTGAACGGGAACACCGTACCCCTGAACCCCATGTCCAATTCGATTTTTTTTCGCTCTAAACGACAATTCAAGTGGAGGCCTTTTCGCTTGCTCTTGGTTGCTGCTATGGGACTTTCTTCCATAGGAGGGTGGAGTCAATCCGGGCTTTTGGGAGGCACGGGTACTGTTCAGGTGGGTGCCGGTTTTGATGGTAATGTTTGGAAAATTCCAGTGCAGGCGGCTCATCCATTCTCCGCCTCTCAAAGCGATGGATTTACAGCGCTTCAAGCCCAATGGAACCGGGATGCTGTTCGCGGTGTCAACCATTGGGTGCTATATGCTTCGGGATTTGCTAAAAAACATGCCGTCCAAAGTGGGGCAAATGCGCACCGTGTTGAATTTGGTGCCAAGCTATTGCACCGATTGACTGATCGTGTTCGCGGTGATCTGGGCCTGCTGCTCGTGGAGCAGCAGCAGTTGGAGGTGCATTGGGAAGACAACGAACAATGGTCCTCCATGGGGCGAATGGATGTGCAATCGTTTGCCTGCATGAATTTTGAAGTGAATCCGCGCATTCAGTCGGACCTCGGTGTAACATGGCGTCGCTCGGCCTACCATCGGCAGTCTCCTGCTTACTCGAACGAATCATTCAATTTGCATGCTGCATGGAAACTGCTTTTGCTCCGTCGAGCTCGCGGTTTACGCAGATTCGATTTGGTCAATCCACAGCGCACGTTGGAGGCAGGTGCGGTCCACGTTCGCATGCAATTCAGTCAGCGGAATTTTGACGATTGGAGGGTGAGTAGATCGGATGTGATCTGGACGAAAAACCCATTGATTCGAGAAGTGTCGGTGGACCCGATGTCTTCCATGCCGAATCGGGTTTGGGTGGATTGGCAAGTTCAGGGGCGCTACGTTTCTCCTTCAAAGCAGGGGTGGAATGTGTATTGCGATGCGTCATGGAACCGTCGTTTAGACGTAAGCCTTGGTGACTTTGGCGGAAATATGTTGGCTGCAGGTGCCGGGGTGCAATGCCATTCGAACGTGCTGAAGTTAGAATGGGGTCTTTCTCGAAGACACCAACAATTTGAACGGCGCTTTGCATGGACAGAACAAGGGATTCAGAACCTGCGTTATCGCATGACTGCTTGGAATTTTGATATCGCAATTCCGACGGAACGCGGATGGTCCTGGTTCGCCCAAAGCGCAGGATCTATGAGGCAATCAAATCACACAGGCCCCTCGATTGGAAACCGTCACAACATGAATTTTCAAAGCCTGGTGATCGGGATTCGATGGCATGTTGGCTACAGCCGGTTTTTGATGGGTTGAGTTTTTTTTTGAGGTTTCATGTTCAGGAGGAGGCAGAGGTTTGTTTGCTTCAACGTAGCTTCGCTCCTATGAGCATAGTCATGAGTTTATTGGGAATGCCTGTCTTAATAGGGCTGGCACTTCTCCTTTCTAGCAATCGAAAAGCCATACGCATCCGCACAGTAGTGGGTGCTTTTTTGATTCAACTTTTCTTCGGAGCGCTTGTGCTTTACATTCCTTTTGGGAAGACAGCATTGCTCAAAGTATCGGAAGGCGTTCAGCGGGTCATCGACTATGGCAATGATGGCATTACGTTCATTTTCGGAGGCCTGAATTCGGATGCCATGTTCGAACTTTTTCCATCGGGTGGATTTGTCTTTGCTGTGCGTGTGCTTCCGGTCATTGTCTTTTTCTCATCCCTCATTGCGGTTTTGTATTACGTGGGGATTATGCAGTTGATCATCAATACGCTGGGTGGCGGATTGCGTCGTTTACTCGGAACCTCGAAAGCGGAATCCCTCTCGGCTACGGCCAATATTTTTGTAGGGCAGACGGAAGCTCCATTGGTCGTCAAGCCTTACATCAAAAGCATGACTCAATCGGAATTGTTTGCGGTGATGGTCGGCGGTTTAGCATCCGTTGCTGGATCTGTTTTGGCAGGATATGCGTCATTGGGGGTGCCGGTACAATACTTGATTGCAGCTTCGTTCATGGCCGCGCCTGGCGGACTGCTATTTGCCAAATTGATTCGTCCAGAAACCGATGAGCCCCTAGAGAGTTTGAGTGAAGAAGACCTCAAAGGAGAGGAGGGGGATCGACCGGTCAATGTGATCGATGCAGCAGCAACGGGCGCTTCATCAGGTCTGAAATTGGCATTGAACGTGGGTGCAATGCTCTTGGCTTTTGTCGGTCTCATTGCGCTTATCAATGGTATTTTCGGTGGAGTCGGTAGTTGGTTCGGTATGCCCGAATTAACATTGGAATTGATTTTAGGCTACCTCTTTGCGCCGTTGGCTTTCCTCATAGGTGTTCCTTGGACAGAAGCGGTGATCGCAGGTTCCTTTATCGGACAAAAATTGGTGGTCAATGAGTTTGTCGCCTACTTGGATTTCGCACCCTACATGCAGGAAGGAGCTGCGGTTATTTTGTCCGAAAAGACCAAGGCGATTGTCTCGTTCGCTCTTTGCGGATTTGCGAACTTGTCGTCCATTGCCATTTTGCTTGGAGGCTTGGGTTCTCTGGCTCCTTCGCGGCGTGCCGATATCGCTCGATTGGGTTTTCAAGCCGTTCTGGCTGCGACCTTATCCAATCTGATGTCGGCCACGATTGCTGGGCTTTTCTTGTCTTTGTGAGCTGAAATAAAGTACTGCGACCATGGAATTGTTGATACCTGAGATCATCCGAAGTAAGCGAGATGGAGGCGAGCTTTCTGCCAAAGAAATCCGACGTTTTATTGAAGGTGTGACAAGCGGAGAAGTCACCGACGCGCAAATTGCAGCCTTTTCTATGGCGGCTTTTTTCAAAGACCTCACTATGGCGGAACGCACTGAGATCACACGATCTATGCGGGATTCAGGAGAGGTATTGCACTGGAATGAATTTCAATTGAATGGCCCGATCGTGGACAAGCATTCCACAGGAGGCATTGGGGACACGGTATCCTTGATGTTGGCACCCATTTTGGCGGCTTGTGGCGGCTTCGTCCCCATGATTGCGGGCCGCGGGTTGGCGCATACAGGAGGAACGGTCGACAAGCTAGAGTCTATTCCAGGCTACAACACCCAGCCAACGGTGCGGGATTTTCAGAAAGTAGTCGCTTCCACAGGAATGGCCATCGCAGGGCAAACGGCTGACCTCGCACCCGCCGATCGGCGGATGTACGCCACGCGTGATGTCACGGCCACAGTGGAGCAATATGGCTTGATCACAGCGAGTATTCTGTCGAAGAAATTGGCAGCAGGAGTGGATCACCTTGTGATGGATATCAAGGTTGGCAATGGAGCATTCATGCAGGATATGGAGTCAGCACGAGCACTTGCGCATTCCTTATGCCAGGTGGGAACCGAGGCTGGCATGCCGACTGAAGCCTTGTTGACCAACATGGATCAGCCATTGGCACACACAGCAGGCAACGCTTTGGAAGTGATGGAAGCCATTTCCTACTTAAAGGGAGCAGTGCATTCTGAACGATTGGATGAAGTCACGCGGGCTTTGGTGGGCATGCTGCTCCAGCAGTCTGGCTTGGCTTCGAGTCGAGATGGAGCACATGTCATGTTGGAAGAAGCGCTTACTTCGGGCCGAGCAGCAGAATATTTTGGTCGTTCCGTGGCGGCAATGGGAGGTCCGATTGATTTGATGGAGGCTCCCCATTCGTATTTAAAAATAGCTTCCAAACGTCCTGTATTTGCAGAAGAACAGTATTTCGGGCAATGTGTCGACCGCATAGATACGAGGGAATTGGGCATGGCGGTCGTGGCTCTTGGGGGAGGAAGAACATCTCCCAACCAATCCATTGATCACGCGGTCGGTTGCTCTGGGTTTATGATGCCGGGGGCGCAGGTGAATTCTGAAGTTCCGCTTGCTTGGGTGCACGCGCGGGATGATCGGAACTTTGATCAAGCCTCTTCTCGAATTAAGCAGGCCTATGGATTCAATCCGGAACATTCAAAACAACCAAGACACATGCTTTTAGAGCATTTGAAGGCTTAGATTTACGTCATGGTGAAAGTGAAGATGTTCGATGCGAAGGAGGCTAATAATTCGCCGCGCAAAGCAGCAGAAGCTCCTGTTGTGGATGCCAATGCGTTTTATGCTGTTCTTGAGTCACGCCGCAGTGTGCGCATTTTCACACAGGACCCCGTTCCCGAGGATACGATGCGTCGTTGCATGGAAGCGGCATTGAAGGCTCCGACTTCTTCAAATTTGCAAACCTGGGAAATTCATTGGGTGCGGAGTTCGGAAAAAAAGCGCTTGCTCATCGAAGCCTGTTTAGGTCAGCCTGCAGCTGCGACAGCGCAGGAGCTGGTTGTGTTCGTAGCGCGCCCAGATTTGTGGAAGCGCAACAATAGGTGGATGTTGGACCACCTTCAATCCTCACCGGAAACCCCAGGAAAGGCACTGCAGTATTTCAAGCAAATCACGCGTATTGTTTACACCCAGGGACCTTGGAGTCTGTTTAGACCGTTTAAGTGGACCTGGTTTACGTTGCGTGGAATTAAAAAGCCGACACCTCGAGAACCGATCCATGCCGGCCAAATGCGCATATGGGCGCACAAAACGACGGCTTTGGCTGCACAAAATTTCATGTTAGCAGCGCGTGCAGAGGGATTCGACTCTTGCCCAATGGAAGGGTTGGATTCGTATCGGGTAAAGCGCCTTTTGGGCCTGCCTCGTGCCGCAGGAATTAGCATGGCGATTTCGGTGGGAAAACGCGCTGAAGGTGGGGTGTATGGCTCTCGATTTCGTTTTGACTCCTCACATTTTATTCACGAACATTAAACCGCTATGGATTGGGTTGGGTCTATTGGTACATTGCTCATGCTCATTGCGTTAGAGGCTGTTTTGGGCATCGACAACTTATTGTATATCGCGATTGAGTCGGGACGTGTAGCGAAGAAGGACCAGCGACGGGTTCAGCGCATTGGGATTTTAAGTGCGGTTCTTCTCAGACTGCTCTTGCTGCTCCTATTGATCCAATTGATTGCGCTCTTTCAAGCGCCGTTATTTGTAGTGGACTGGGGGCATGCGGTTCAAGGCAATTTCAATGGACACAGCCTAATCGCCATGTTGGGGGGCGGATTTATCGTGTATACTGCTGTACGTGAAGTGTGGCACATGTTGGCCCACGATGAAACCTTAGGTGAGGGTCAAAAGCAACTTCGGAAGCCGGCGGCTGCGATTGGTGCAATCGCAATCATGAACGTGGTGTTTTCCTTTGACTCCGTGCTCACGGCCATCGCGCTGACGGATGTTCTTTGGATCATGTCTTTGGCCATCGTCCTCAGTGGCGTTGTCATGATTTTATTGGCCAATCATGTCGCTGAATTCCTCAAAAAGAACCGGGCGTATGAGGTTCTAGGGCTTTTTATTCTGCTGATAGTTGGTATCATGCTCCTTTCGGAGGGAGGCCATATGGCGCACTTAACGTTGTTCGGAGGGGCGATCGAACCCTTGAATAAAACCACGTTTTACTTCGTTGTAACGGTATTGATTGTAGTGGATGTTGTACAATCAAAGTACCAACGGAAATTCAAAAAAGGGAGTCAGTAAACAAATGATCTCAGTCTTTTTTTGGCTCGCTTCCCTTGTAACCTGCGTTGTGAACTGCAGTTACAGCTCTCCCTGAAGGGTCGACCACATTCTGAAGGCTTTCGCTCCATTCCAATGCTTTTTCCGTGCTGCAAGCGACAGATTTTCCGCCAGGAACCGTTGCGGCACATGCCGCTGAAGGGAAGTGTTTTTCAAAGATGGTCCGATAATAATAGCCTTCCTTGGTGTCAGGCGGATTGATTGGGAACCGCACAGAAGCGCGAGAAAACTCCTCGTCAGTGATGTGGGACTCCGCATGTTCCTTCAGCCCATCGATCCATCCGTATCCCACGCCATCGGAGAACTGTTCCTTTTGTCTCCAAAGAATTTCATCCGGAATGAGTCCGTCAAAAGCCTCTCGTATGATGTGCTTTTCGATGCGGTTTTCACCACTCATTTTGACTTGAGGATCCAAAGACATGGCATAATCCACAAAGGGCTTATGTAAAAAGGGAACGCGGGTCTCTATGCCCCAGGCCATCATGGCTTTGTTTGCGCGAGAACAATCGTATTTGTTCAATGCCAATACCTTCCGAACAGTTTCTTCGTGAAACTCTTTCGCATCTGGAGCAAGGTGGAAGTACAAATAACCACCGAAAAGTTCATCGGCACCTTCTCCTGACAAGACCATTTTTATGCCCATAGCCTTGATCTGTCGGGCCATCAGGTACATGGGCGTGGACGATCGTATGGTTGTCACGTCGTACGTTTCCACATGTTTTACGACATCTTCGAGTGCGTCTAATCCTTCTTGAACTGTAAAAGTTAGAGGGTGGTGTGCTGTTCCGATGTGATCAGCAACTTTTTGCGCTGCGGCGACATCCGGACTGCCTTCGAGACCGATGCTAAAGCTATGAGCACGTGGCCACCAAGCCTCTGTTTCGCTGTTGTCATCTACGCGTTTTTGCGAAAACGACTGAGCGATGGCCGCGATGACACTGGAGTCTAATCCTCCGCTGATGAGCAGGCCATACGGCACATCTCCCATCAGATGCGATCGAACAGCCTCAGTGAGCTGCGCATTGAGTTCCTTTGAATCAAGTGCCTTTTTAGGTGCTGTTTCCCAATCCATCCAATGCGCGTGGTAATACTTGCGTGGTGCAATGTCATCAGAAGACCACGTATGCCCTGGAGGGAATTCTGAAACGTCATCGCACAACGGGGCCAAGGCTTTGATTTCAGATGCCACAAGCAATGTGCCTTCCTCATCGTGCCCAAAATAGAGTGGGATGATCCCAATGGGGTCTCGTCCAATGAGCCACTTATCCTGCAAAGGATCGTATAAAACAAACGCGAACATGCCCTCGAGATGGTCCACCAAATCAGATTCGAATTCACGATACAACGCAAGAATGACCTCGCAATCACTGCCTGTTTGATAGGGGTAAGACGCTGTTTTTTGACGAACGTCCTTGTGGTTATAGATTTCCCCGTTTACGGCCAGTGCCGTCTGATGTTCGGGGTCAATGAGTGGTTGTGCTCCACTGCTGACATCTACAATCGCCAGTCTTTCATGTGCTAAAATGGCATGAGCATGCTGGTAAACGCCAGACCAGTCCGGTCCACGGTGGCGCTGTAGTTTTGAAACGGTCAACGCAAGAGAGCGATGTGCTTCACTTGAGTTGCGGAGATTGAGGAGGGCTGTAATCGAACACATATCCTAAAAGGGTTGGTACGTTGAATACGTTCAATTCAAATAAAAGTTGCAACGAATTGACATCGAGAGCGCATAGCAAAACAGCATAAAAGACCTATTTTTGCTGCAACCTGTTGATTATGAAATATCGATTCCCTCTTCTCAGGGCTCATGTCGTCTTTGCGGCAAGCCTTTTTCTGTGTTTATCGCTCCAATCTGTTCATGCACAAGTCGCTGCAGATGAAACCTCATTTTTACCAAACGAGCTTTTGGTAATGGTTGATCTCGAGGTAGATCATGAGAAGGTCTGGGCCTCATTGAGTGAAATGGCCTCATTTGATATTGTCAGCATTCCCTCTCCTTCAACAGGCATCTATCAATTGGTCGTTGCTGCGTCGGACTGGCCCTTGGCTCTAGATCGATTCGCAGCCCATCCGCACGTGCGAGCAGTGCAATTGAATCACACGGTGGCTGAACGGGAGACTGTCCCCAATGACCCCAATTTTGGTCAGCAATGGCATCACGTTCAATCGGGTGATCATGATATCGATTCCGATTTGGCTTGGGATATTACGACTGGAGGAACGGCCGGGAACGGTGCGCGCGTGGTGGTTGCAGTCTTAGAAGGTGGTGGGTCAAACTACAACCATGTGGACTTAATTGACAACCATTGGGTCAACACGTTAGAAATTGAAGGCAATGGCATTGACGACGATGAAAATGGGTATATCGATGATTATGATGGTTGGAATTCAGGGAGTAACGACGATAACATTGCGGCTGGTGGACACGGTACGTCTGTGAGCGGAATGATTGGAGCAACTGGAGACAACGGAATTGGCGGGGCAGGTGTGAATTGGGATGTGGAAATCATGCAGATTGATATGCCCAACGGCTTGTCGGAAGCGAATGTGATTGCGTCGTATGAGTACCCGAAAGTGATGCGGGACTTCTACAATGAAACTCAGGGCTCAAAAGGGGCCTTTGTTGTCGCGACAAACGCATCGTGGGGAATCGACCAAGCGAACCCTGCAAACTATCCCGTTTGGTGTGCATACTACGATGAGTTGGGAGCATCGGGCATCCTAAATTGTGGAGCGACCACCAACCAAAATCTCAATGTCGATGCGGTCGGTGATATGCCCACCGCGTGTAGTTCGGATTACATGGTTTCTGTTACGGCAACGAATAGCAGTGATGTCCGGACATTCAGTGGATACGGCGTTACAACCATCGACTTGGCGGCTCCTGGCGATCAGGTTTATTTGCCAAGTGGCAGCAGTGGGTATGGCAATACCAGCGGGACTTCGTTTGCGAGTCCGTGCGTTGCTGGAGCCATCGCGTTGATTTACAGTGTTCCGTGTCCTGAATTGGCCGAATTGGCGGTAAGCAATCCTCAAGGAGCTGCTGATCTTGTGCTAGGTTATCTGTATGAAGGAACAGATCTGGTTTCCAACTTGGTCACGGAAGTGGTCACGGGTGGACGATTGAACGTTGCGAATTCTGTTGAACTGGCGCTGGCGAGTTGCGGCCCGATTGAATGTGAAATTCAGGCGTTTGAAGGAGAAGCATATTGTGTGTTTGATACCACAACGAATGCGGTGAATACCATGCTGGATCTGACGGCTACATTTTCCAACTTCCTCTGTGAAGGTCAGATCTTGTGCTATCGAGATACCGCTGATACTGAATGGACCTGTGGTTTGACAGAAATGTTGGGATTGGAGTTGTCCAGTGGCAACACCGTCACGATGGGAGGCTTGAATGCCAATTCTGCCTATGAAGTGTATTTTGCTTTGGACTCATTGGTTAGTGATACCCTTTTCATTGAAACACCTGACTGTCTTGCATTGATTCCGGGCTGCATGGATGAATTGGCGAACAACTACGCTGCTGAAGCAACGATTGACGATGGTTCATGTGAGTTTCCTTGCATGGATATTGTGCTCACAATTACAACAGATTGTTGGCCTGAAGAGGTGGGCTGGAGCATCATTGATTCCAATGGAGAGGAGCTTGTTGGCGTTGCACCGGATACATATGAAGAAGAAGAAACGGATGAGGTTTGGGAAGGCTGCGTCCCGCTTGGCTGCCATACCTTATCCATCACCGACGCGTATGGAGATGGATTGAATGGGAGTGTTTGGGGGTCGTGTGAGGTTGATGGAAATTATGCGTTGACGACCGTTGAAGGAGCCGTTATCGTGTCCATGGGAGAACCGGACTTTGGTTCGGAAATCGAACATCCATTTTGTTTGCCAATCGTCGTGGGTTGCAATGAAGAGGGCGCCTGTAATTATGATGCCGAAGCGAACGCAAATGATGGGTCTTGCTTTGCTCCAGGAGATGCTTGTGATGACGGCGATGAGTTGACCATTTTGGATGTGATCGGGGAAGATTGTCTGTGCGTTGGAGTTGCTGAGGTTTTGGGCTGTTTGGATGATGAAGCGTGCAATTATTCTGAGGAAGCAAATTCAGATGATGGTTCGTGCACGTATGTGGGACAGGGTGTTATCTCTGGACCAACCGATCCAATGAGTGGAACAACACAGGCCTATGGTTATGATGGCCCCGCAGAACACGCATATGTTTGGACCGTAAGTCAAGGTGCATTTGTTGGCGCATTTGAAGGGACTGGCGTCACAGCAGTTGAGGTTCTTTGGAACGATTTGGCAGGCGGGATGAATGGCTCAATTTCGGTTTCTGAGACCGACACAACGGGATGTGAAGGAACCGTCGATATGCAGATTAATCTATTGGTTAATGGTTTGCAAGAGTTGGAAGCTATCGGCATGTCAGCTTACCCCAATCCGGTGTCAGAAACCTTATGGATTGAGTGGGATGCAAACTTCGAGGAGCTTCGGACTGTGGTGATCTTCAACGTCCAAGGAAAAGAAGTCTACAATAGCGTCATTCAATCAGCGCGCACGCCAGTGGATTGCACAGGATGGGCTGAGGGAGTGTACACTGCGCAAGTGTTTGGGTCCGCGGGCTCCACAAGCGCTTCGTTCCAGGTAGTCGTGGTGCGCTAATGACGTTGGCTCAGGCGTGAACCATACAGAGTTGCCTAGCTGATGGGGGAAGTACCCACTTCAAACCAAAAGGATCCGCCATGCGGTTCCACTCCGGTCGTGTTGGGGTGATTCCAAAGCGATTTCAAAGTCTGCTTAAACTCGGGGTGTTCGCTGACCCAAAATGCCGGAAAAAGGGGTTGGTAGCGCTCTGGATTGCTCAATAGAGCCATGGCCAACATGTACTGCTCCGAATACGCACGGTCACACATTTCTTGCGGGTAGTCCCAAGGAATGTAGATATCGTGTATTTGAACAATGACGCCGGGCTTCAGAAGAGGGAACCACTCCAAGAAGACCACTGTTGCGTCTGAGTTGGGCAGTACTCGGTGGCTGTTGTCGATGAACAAAATATCGCCGGCTTCCAACGAAAGCGCAAGGCTCTGATCAACCGACTCGAATGGAGACCGGATGATGGTCTGAGAGATTTGGTCAATGTCAGCGCGCGGAAAAGGATCGATGCTGATGATTTCTGTCTGTGGACTGTGCTGCGCCTTCGCTGCGGCAGCGACCAATGTGGAATTACCCGATCCAACTTCAAGATACCGTTTCGGCTTTCTCGTTGAGACCACACTAAAAAGTACCGCCATATCCAAGCCCCTCATAAAACCGTTGTTCCAGGCAGGTTTCAGTGCATTGGTTTCCTCATTGCGTTTCCGAATGGCCTTTAGGTCATCTGCAAATTGCAGAATTTGATTGACCTCTGTTGAGATCACATCCGATCGTTGCGAAAGGATCTTCTCCAATGGACCATGTGCACGATCCAACTCAGAAAGAAACCGCGGCTTGAAGTCTATAGGATAGTCCAAGTGTAGAGTTTGCCACTTGGGCGATAAGAACCGGTGCCAATTTTTAATCCGAGAAAGACTTTGCGACATTGGGGCGAAGATACAATGGCAAAAAAACAGCCAAGAAAGTAAAGTATGAAACGAGTGGAGCTAGAGTGCAGCCTCAGAATCCCAAAGCGCTCTTAAGCGGATCACCTCTTTTTGAGTCCAAGCATGTGCCTCATTTAAAAGGACTTGTCCGTCGGTTCCGGAAATGGTCTCGCCGATAGAAACGCGAACGTCAATGTGTTTTTTCCCGAAGTGCTTCCAAGCATGTGGAATGAACATCTGTTTATTGACCCAGGCGAAATCAGGATCGCGGTATTCGATGGCGATAGGGGTGATCGGAAAACCACCTTCAGCACTGATGTAAAACATGGAAGGGCGGTATTCCAATAAATCGGGACCTTTGTGCGTCGTACCCTCTGGGAAGATGACAATTCCAAATCCTTCTTGAAGTCGGAGCTTGACCTGCTCTCTTGTTTCCTTCCGGCTTTCTTTGCTTTTTCGCTGAACCCAAATGGTGTGCAGCGTACTGGCTGACCAGCCAATGATCGGCCACGACTTGCTTTCAATGCGGGCTACAAATGCAACGGGTCTTTTGGCGGGGATTAAAATGGCATCTACATAACTTCTGTGGTTGCCCATAAGAATACTGGGTTGCTCGGGCAATTCACCTTCTTGGAAGACACGGATTCCCATAAGGCGGTAAACACTTGCAATGAATTGAAGAAACAATACATGCATGGCATTGCGATCCTTTTGGGTCCTCCATTTCACCCAAACCATTCCCAGACCATAATAGGAACAGATCAAAAGGAATCCGGGAATTCGGTAAGTGGATCGAAGAAATCTAAAAATCATGGATTGCGCTTTTCATCAAGCGTCCTAAGGTAAGGGTTGAAGACCGACTGTCCCGAGCGCATGTTTGACCCACGCGAAGCGCTTGAATTTTCGGGGTGGAGAAGCCTCAACCTGGACCAATTGATGCGTTATGGGATGTATAAATTCGAGGCGATAAGCGGTCAAGAGCAAGCCGTGTCCAGCATAATGAGGCCCATTCCCATACCGGTCATCTCCAACAATTCCGTGCTGAATCGCGTACAAGTGTTTTCGAATTTGGTGTGTTCGGCCGCTTCCGGTCGTCACGCAAATTAAGCTGCCTTCACCGCGCGTAGGGATGCCTCCTGTTGCCCAACACAACGCGGCCGTGGCGGCAGATTTACTTTCCAATGAGAGATGGATTTTTAACGCTGCAGGAACTGTCCCATGGACGATGGCGAGGTAGTATTTTTTGATGCGTTCATTCTTGAAAGCCGCATTCAGCTCTTGAAGCGCTTTGGCAGTGCGTCCAAAAATGACCCATCCACTTGTGGCAAAATCAAGACGATGAGCCGGTTCAGGGTGTCCTAAGGAATCCGCTAAAACTCCGCTTGTTGCCCAGGTTGCCACTTGCGCGCGAAGGGAATTCTGGTGGTTTCCGCTGGTGTGGAGGCCAGCAGGCTTCCACACGACAAGAATGGCTTCATCCTCAAATCCAATGTGCAACGGAACCGGAATCTTTACGGCTTGGATTTGTCTTGCCTGAAGCAATGTGACCCGGTCTCCATTGTGGACCCAGTCGCCTGTTTTCCCAACGACGTCATTCAGTAAGACCCTTCCACGCTCAATGGCTTTTTTACAGCCCTTCTTGCTCGAAATCCAATCTCCCGCCAATGATGGAAGTGCATCTTGCAACCTCACCTCTTCCGGAAGGTTTGCCACGGTATAGTGAGCCAAAGGCGCTCCAAGGTTCATGGAGTTCCGAGTCCCATTGCGTCGAACATGAAGGCCCATTTGTCGGCCTGTTCGTCGATTATTTTTGAGGTTGGTTTGCCAGCCCCATGGCCGGCATTGCGATCGATCCGGATGAGTACCGGACGTTCACCAATGTGGCATGCTTGAAGCCGCGCTGCGAATTTGAAGGAATGGGCGGGTACGACACGGTCGTCGTGATCTGCAGTAGAAACCATGGTAGCAGGATAAGCTGTTCCCGGCTCCAAGTTGTGGTACGGCGAATACCCCGCCAAATTCAAGAAGTCAGCTTTGGAGCTATCAGCGCATCCGTATTCCGGAATCCAACCCCAACCAATGGTGAACTTGTGGTAACGCAACATGTCCATAACGCCCACTGCGGGGAAGGCAACGGCGGCCAATTCAGGCCGCTGTGTCATGGTCGCTCCGACGAGCAGTCCACCGTTGGACCCTCCCGCAATAGCGAGTCGTTCAGTTGAAGTGTATCCTTCTGATATGAGGTATTCACCGGCAGCAATGAAATCGTCAAAAACGTTTTGTTTTTGAAGCAACATGCCGGCCTCGTGCCAATCTTCTCCGAATTCTCCACCACCGCGCAAGTTGGGCATCGCATACACCCCGCCTCGCTCTAAAAGAAGCAATAAGGAGGGACTGAAGCTGGGGGTCAAACTGATATTAAACCCTCCATAGGCGTAAAGGTATGTTGGACGTTCGCCATCCTTTACCAGGTCTTTTTTGTGCACGATGAACATGGGGATGGAGGTGCCGTCTGCCGATGGGTACCACGCTTGGTATGCTGTATAGTCTTCTGGATTGAAATCAACCGATGGAGCCGCAAACAACTCAGACTCTTCTGATGTCATATCATACCGATAAATAGACGTCGGTTGTGTAAAGGACGTGTAGGCATAGAAGGTCTCGGTAGCTTCGGTTTTTCCTCCAAAGCCTCCAATGGAACCTGCCAGTCCGGGAAGTTTGATTTCGCGAGCGTTTGTTCCATCTATGTTGTACCGAACGACAGCGTTGCACGCATTGCGCAAATAGGTCGCGAACAACTGCCCACCCGTACTATTGACCGATTCAAGCAGGTGTTCTGATTCGGGGATTATTTCGGTCCAGCGATCTGCTTTTTGAGAATCGATACCAATCAATCGGTATTTCGGGGCGTCTTGGTCCGTCAAGACTAGAAATTGTCCGTTGGTGTGATCGATCAGTGAACTGCGCGTATCGAAGCCACCAATGACTTCAACCCACGGGGCATTCTCTATTTCCAGCGATCGCACATGGATGCTGTTGCCATCAGTTCCCGTCGATGTACTCAACACAAGGAACTTTTGATCCTCCGTTGCATAAGCAAAATGGTACCGGTTGGGCTCTTCGTCATTTCTAAAAATCAAACGGTCTGCAGATTGATCTGTTCCGATTTGATGATAGTAAACGCTGTGGTACGTGTTTTCGGCACTGTATTCACTTCCGTCAGGCTCAGGATATCGGCTGTAATAGAAACCGTTTCCTGCCCAGCTCGTGCCAGAAAATTTCACCCAGTTCAGAATTTCCCCTGTTGATTCTCCTGAATTCAAATCATACAAGTGGATTTCTTGCCAATCAGAGCCTGCGCTACTCTGAATCACCGTGACCCAGCGTTCGTCCTCTGAAGCACTTCCTAAGCTTGCTGTCACGGTGCCGTCGTTGCTCAGGAGATTTGGATCCAGAAACAAGGCATCAGTTCCATTCAATGTTTCGCGGACATACCAAACACTTTGGTTTTGCAGACCGTCATTTTTTGAAATGAAATACCGTCCACCCATTTTTCGCGGCACACCGATTTTCTCATAATTGAACAAGGCCTCAAATCTGCTGCGTAATTCGGCCCGCAAGGGGATGGAATCCAAGTGGCTACGCGTCAACGCATTTTGGGCATCGACCCATTCTGAAGTCTCACTTGCTCGATCGTCTTCGAGCCAGCGATACGGATCAGCCACTTCAGTTTCCCAAAGGGTGTCAACAACGGGTTCTGCGCGGGATGTCGGATACTTAAAATTCGAAGGCATGTTGGTTGAATGAGAAGATTGACATCCTTGCCAAACAGCGGATGTTGTTGCAATGCACATAAATGCAACGCCGACAAGTGAAGTGCGTAAATGCATGGGAGAGAGATTCTATTTCCTCCAAAAATACCGCGACATTTGACAAAAAAATGAGCGATATGGGAAGTCATGATATCGAGTATCAAATTTTCGGTGATGATATGCAAACGGTTGAAGTTGAATTGGATCCATCTGAAACGGTTGTAGCGGAGGCTGGCGCCATGAATTGGATGGAGTCGGACATTCAATTTGACACGAAAATGGGGGATGGTTCATCAGCTTCGAACGGGTTTTTAAACGGCTTGCTACAAGTCGGCAAGCGTGTTTTAACGGGGGAATCAATCTTCATGACTCATTTCACGAACCAGGGTCATGTCAAACGACGTGTTGCTTTTTCAGCGCCCTATCCAGGAAAAATAATGGCCATTCATTTGGGTGAGATGGGAGGGCAGATAACCTGTCAAAAGGACGCCTTTCTATGCGCGGCAAAGGGGACTGAGCTCAGCATTGCATTGACAAGAAAATTGGGAGCTGGGTTTTTTGGTGGTGAAGGCTTTATTCTTCAGAAATTAAAAGGAGACGGTTTGGCGTTTCTTCATGCCGGCGGCACCGTCGTGAAAAAACAATTGAATGGGGAAACCATTCGGGTAGACAGCGGTTGCATCGTTGGTTTCTCAGGTGCGATCGAATACAGCGTTGCGCAGGCGGGCGGCTTAAAGTCTATGTTTTTTGGTGGTGAAGGCTTGTTTCTTGCTTCGTTAAGTGGAACGGGGACCATCTGGTTGCAATCACTGCCGTTTAGTCGTTTGGCGGATCGCGTGTTGGCACATGCTCCTTCGAACCGGGGGAAATCCAAAGGAGAAAACTCTCCCCTTGGTACGTTTGGAAGGATGCTTGATGGTCACAATTGATTCAGAACGAATTGGAATCCGTCAGGAATCCTTATCTTCGTGTTGGATCTAACCAATTTGAAGATTTACAATCAATCTTTCTTGAGTGAAAGTTTACTTGAGATTTATCTAACATTTTTCTATTAAAGGATGAAATTATTCGTCGCCAAACTGAATCGAGATGTTCAGGACGAGGACCTCGTTGAGTTGTTTTCCCAACATGGGGAAGTAGCATACGCTCGAGTTGTCACAGATCGAGATACCGGTCAATCTAAATGTTTTGGCTTTGTTCAAATGCGGGATGCTGATGGTGGCAAGAAGGCCATTGACGCATTGAACGGCAATGAATTTATGCGGTTTAACATGGTTGTGAAAGAAGCGGAAGAGCGTCCTCGTGGAGAGCGTCCAGCTTCAGGAGGGTCGGGAGGTTCAGGTGCAGGACGACCTGCAACAGGACGACCGTCAACCCCTTCTACAGGAGGTGGCTTGCGTTCCGATCGAACCGCCAATCCGGGTGAGTTTAGCCGGCATGACCGCCCTGATAATGCGCCACCAAAAGCGTCTGTCGGTGCGGGAAAGAAAACAGATAAGAAGCCCAATAGGGATATTTATCAAGATGGCCCCCGCCAGCCAAAGATGAAACGGGACCGTCCTAAAAATGCAGATTGGCTGGACGGCTTGGATGACGAAGAATAGGCGAAAGCTGTATTGACATATATGAAAAAGGGAGTCTCTAGGGACTCCCTTTTTTGTGCCCAAAAAAGGGAGCGAAGAGGAAGGTGTGGAGGGCTAAAGCATGAATATTTCGCTAACACCTGTAAATAATTAGACGCTAAAAAGCGGCTATTTATCGATTATAATCTAGTTAGTGTCGAGTGGTATAGAGTTTTTCGCTATATTTACGATGCCATAAACCATCACGAAAATGAGTCGTTTTCTACTGCTTTGCGCCGGAATCATGTTTTCCGGACTCACTTTTGGTCAGTATTCATTGACTGTTTCGGAGTATTCAATAGACTATGAGTCTGATGAAACTACCTACCGAATACACGTTGATTTGATCAATACTGATGACTTCCTTAGTTCTGTCTACGGAAATGAATCTGATCCTTTTTCGCTTTCTACAGGCGGAGTAGGCTTTTTTAATAGTCAATTTGGTTCCACCACAGCAGGTGGAATCAACCCGGCCTTCCTGACGTTCTTCCCTGAACTCGCTGCGGATAGCTGGGTTTCGATTGGATTGGAATCGACTCCTTCGGGTGACGAAGCTCCAATCAGCACGGTAGAGAGTGGAGAACAACCTTGGGTTGGTGCTTTCGCTTTTGGTTCTGAAATTGACGGCCAAGACATTTCCATGAGTGACCAGACAGGTGGCGCATGGTATGTGCTCAATGGTTCTCCCAATGGATTGCCGGATGATAACAGTCAGGTTTTGGTGATGCAAATCACGACTGCGGGTACCGTTTCAGGAACGTTCAACATTCAGATTTTTGAGAATGGAGATGGCACGACGGACATTCGTAAGCACATTTCTTTTGACGGAATAGGAACCTTCTATGATCCTTCGGATGATACGGGTGGACCTGATCCCGTTCTTGGTTGTACGGATGCTTTGGCTTGCAACTACGATGCGGCAGCCACGGAAGACAATGGATCTTGTGCTGAATTGGACGAATGTGAAGTGTGTGGCGGCGACGGCATTGCTGAAGGCGACTGCGATTGTGATGGCAACGGACCGGCTGCTGGCTACGACTGTGATGGCGTATGCTTGAATGATGCTGACGGCGATGGTACGTGTGATGAATTTGAAACGAGCGGATGTACGGATGCAGAAGCTTGTAATTACGATTCAACAGCTACAGATGATGACGGCTCTTGCGCTGTTATAGATGAGTGCGGTGTATGTGGTGGCGACGGCATTGCTGAAGGCGACTGCGACTGCGACGGCAACGTATTGGACGAGTGCGGTGTATGTGGTGGCGACGGCATTGCTGAGGGCGACTGCGACTGCGATGG
>CAJQIB010000027.1 GCA_905478325.1 uncultured Flavobacteriales bacterium
TCTCACAACATATTTAGCCTTACCAGATGGTTCTGGCAGATTCACGCAGAATTTCACATGTTCCGCGCTACTCAGGATCCGGTCCATCGCACATCAACCTTCATACGGGACTATCACCCCCTATGGTGTCACTTTCCAATGACTTCTGAAGACCTTTGATTGAATTATGTCCGTCCTACAACCCCAACCATGCCGAAACAAGGTTGGTTTGGGCTGTTCCCCGTTCGTTCGCCACTACTAGGGGAATCACTAATTGTTTTCTTTTCCTCCGGGTACTTAGATGTTTCAGTTCTCCGGGTTTGCTCCTTTCGGTGACATGTCTTCAACATGCCGGGTTACCCCATTCGGAAATCTACACCTTAAAGACTATTTGCGTCTCAGTGTAGCTTATCGCAGCTTATCACGTCCTTCATCGCTGTTGTGAGCCAAGGCATCCGCCAATTGCTCTTAATTACTTATAAAGTTTTATTTTTCTACCAATATGTCAAAGAACTTTCCTAGTGGAGAATATCGGAGTCGAACCGATGACCTCCTGCGTGCAAAGCAGGCGCTCTAGCCAGCTGAGCTAATTCCCCATCTTACTCCGTAGTCCTTCGCAGATTTGAACTGCGGACCTCTACATTATCAGTGTAGCGCTCTAACCAACTGAGCTAAAGGACTAGATATAAGACGGAAATAGGATGATGCAGCAGCCCGTTAGATAACCGTCGACTTTTGTCTCTAAAAAGGAGATAATCCAGCCGCACCTTCCGGTACGGCTACCTTGTTACGACTTAGCCCCAGTTACTAGTTTCGCCCTAGGCAGTTCCTTGCGGTGACCGACTTCAGGCGCCCCCAGCTTCCATGGCTTGACGGGCGGTGTGTACAAGGCCCGGGAACGTATTCACCGCATCATGGCTGATATGCGATTACTAGCGATTCCAACTTCACGGAGTCGAGTTGCAGACTCCGATCCGAACTGAGATAAGGTTTGAAGATTAGCTCACCCTCGCGGGTTGGCGACTCTCTGTCCTTACCATTGTAGCACGTGTGTAGCCCAGGACGTAAGGGCCGTGATGATTTGACGTCATCCCCACCTTCCTCACAGCTTACGCTGGCAGTTTCTCTAGAGTCCCCGGCCGAACCGCTGGCAACTAGAAATAGGGGTTGCGCTCGTTATGGGACTTAACCCGACACTTCACAGCACGAGCTGACGACAACCATGCAGCACCTTGCAAGCCGTCCGAAGAAAGGGGTGTTTCCACCCCGGTCGTCCTGCATTTAAGCCCTGGTAAGGTTCCTCGCGTATCATCGAATTAAACCACATGCTCCACCGCTTGTGCGGGCCCCCGTCAATTCCTTTGAGTTTCAACCTTGCGGCCGTACTCCCCAGGTGGATTACTTATCACTTTCGCTTGGGCACTGACCGAAGCCAATACCGAGTAATCATCGTTTACGGCGTGGACTACCAGGGTATCTAATCCTGTTCGCTCCCCACGCTTTCGTCCCTCAGTGTCAGTAACGGCATAGTTGGCTGCCTTCGCAATCGGTGTTCTAGGTCATATCTAAGCATTTCACCGCTACATGACCTATTCCGCCAACTTCTAACGTACTCAAGACAACCAGTATCAATGGCAGTTCCACAGTTGAGCTGTGGGATTTCACCGCTGACTTAGTTGTCCACCTACGGACCCTTTAAACCCAATAAATCCGGATAACGCTTGCACCCTCCGTATTACCGCGGCTGCTGGCACGGAGTTAGCCGGTGCTTATTCAAATACTACCGTCAGCTCAGGACACGTCCTGAGGTTTCTTTGTAAATAAAAGCAGTTTACAACGCGTAGCGCCGTCTTCCTGCACGCGGCATGGCTGCGTCAGACTTTCGTCCATTGCGCAATATTCCTCACTGCTGCCTCCCGTAGGAGTCTGGTCCGTGTCTCAGTACCAGTGTGGGGGGTCATCCTCTCAGAACCCCTACCCATCGAAGTCTTGGTGAGCCGTTACCTCGCCAACTAACTAATGGGACGCATGCTCATCTCTTACCGTAACCTTTAACCAACTGATCATGCGATCAAATGGTACTATGGGGGATTAATCCAAATTTCTCTGGGCTATACCCCAGTAAGAGGTAGATTGCATACGCGTTACTCACCCGTGCGCCGGTCGTCAGCGGAAAAGCAAGCTTTTCCCTGTTACCCCTCGACTTGCATGTGTTAGGCCTGCCGCTAGCGTTCATCCTGAGCCAGGATCAAACTCTCCATTGTAAAAAGTTTAATCTGTTGAGAATCTCAGGGAATCTAACATCTGATCCATTGCTGAATCAAATACCACTCCCCGGGGGGGAAGTGGATTTTTTGTGGAATCCTTCCGAAGAAAGATTCCGGGCTGCTGCATCAAGTCAAAGAACGTATTTAGAGTCAGCCCGAGGGCTTCTTCAATTGCTTCGTTTAATCAAAGTGGACGACAAATGTAATAGGTTTTAAACCCTTACCAAAGGATTGAAAAAATTAACTTTCAACACCTTTTCGCCACACTTTTCAAAGAACATTACCCTCGTAAGGGGCGGCAAAGATAAGTCGTTTTTTTAAACTACCAACCTTAATTTAGATTTTTTCAAAATCTTTCTCGCCACTCCTTCTCAAACAACAAACTTTCCTTCGAAAGCGGGCGCAAATGTACGTTTAACTTCCCTGGATTACCCAACCGAAATCCACTTATTTTCAATCTTTTTTTTCAATCAACCAGAGCGCATCTCCAATCAACTGATTCACAGACTCCAAGTCTGTTCCGTCATAAAATCCACGGAGTCTTCCTTGCCCATCAACGAGGACCATGTTCTCTGTGTGAATGAAATCTTGCCATCCACCATCCCCCCCTTGATCTTCATCGTAACAGGCAAAATAACTTTGACGAGCCAAGGAGTATATGTGTTTCTTCGAGCCCGTGAGAAACCACCAGCTCAAAGAATCCGCTTCATACTTGTTCGCGTATTGTGACAGAATGGGAACGCTGTCTGCCACAGGAGTGACACTGTGACTCATGAGCCTCCAGCCCTCTCTTCCTTGCAGCGCGTCCTGAATGCCCTTCATATTGGATGTCATAATGGGACACAGGGTCGCGCACCGTGTGAAAAAGAAGTCGACAATGCGCACCTGCCCTTCTACGTCGGCTTCAGTCACCGTGTCCCCCATTTGGTTGACCAGCTCAAAGGGGAGCACCTGGTGCTTTGTTTGTGCCCAACGGTTGGGATCTACTAATGCAGGATTGAGATCTGCCGGTTGAATAATCGGCAACGATTTTTCTGGAGCTAGAATCCAATACCCCACTCCAACGGCAAGTACAAAAACACCCGCAAGGCCAATCCAGTTCGTGGAATAATGTTTACTACGCATCGTTATTCGTTCAAATAGACCCATTCACCCTCAATGCACGTACCCATGATTCTAGTGGACAACAGATCCTTCGGGCTCACCTTCAACCAGTTTCGGTCCATCCAGGTGAAGTCCGCAAACTTTCCAACCTCAATGGTCCCTAGATCTTGCTCTTGAAATTGAGTCAAAGCCGCCCACTGAGTCATTCCACGAAGCGTTTGATCCGGAGTCAATGCATTTTTCATTTGAAACCCCTCATCAGGATAGCCCGCAGCATCTCTCCTAGCCGTCGCAGCAAACATCGTCTTTCGAGGGTCAATGTCTTCCACAGGAAAGTCTGTTCCCAATGCCACCATGCCATTTTGCGCGAGCAACTCCTGATAGGCATAAGCCCTTCGAATGCGATTCCGACCTAGTCGCTCCCCAGCCCAGTACATATCACTTGTGGCATGCGTTGGCTGAATGGATGGGATAATGTGATATGTCCCGAATTGGTTCATGTCATCCTTTGCTACCACTTGGGCATGTTCAATGCGCCATCGCCGATCATTTGGACCGTCCAGTACCTCAGCATATGCATTCAAAACCAAACGCACTGCGGAATCCCCTATGCAATGTGTGGCAGCCTGCATTCCACTAGCATGCAATTGTTCGAGCTGATTTTTAAACCAGTCCCTATCCAGCATACTTACGCCACGCCATCCCTTCAAGTCACTATAGGGGTCAATCAACATCGCACCCCGAGAACCCAACGCTCCATCCATGTAAAACTTGACAGACTGCACCGTTAACCGGTCGGTTGCGATCGGGCCGTTCTCAAGGAGCCAGCCAATGTCATCATCATTGCCACTAACCATGGCATTGATCCGAAGTTTCAGCAAGCCCTGTTTCTCAAATGCGAGCAATCTTTCAATCTCCTTAGCGGACAATCCGGCGTCTGTAATTTGAGTCAGTCCATGTTCCAGCATCGTAGTTTGTGCTTCTAGGAAGGCTTGTACTCGATACAGCGAATCGTATTCAGGCATAAAACGGAGCACCCGATTGGCCATCTCATCGATGAGCACCCCGGTAGGCTCATTGTTGTCGTCACACAGAATGACTCCCCCATCTTGTTGCATGTCACAGGTGAGGCCGACTCTTCTTAACCCTTCTCCATTCACCATAATGGCATGCCCATCAATTCGTTCCAAAACAACCGGAACGTTCGGGAACAAAGAATCCAAGGTCCTTCTGTTGGGCCACTCTGCCTTTAACCAATCATTTTGGTCCCAGCCTCTGCCGCGAATCCAAGCTGAGGGATGTTCCTTCGCATGCGAAACCACCTTCTCCAGCACTTCCCCCCAAGAGTCTGTACCTACCAAGTCTGCTTCCAGCAAGCCGTCGGCATATCCAATCAAATGGGCATGGGCATCCATCAAGCCAGGAGTCAGAACTCCACCACGCAAATCAATTTGCACAGGCGCGCGGTACTTATTTAGAATTTGCCTGTTCGCGCCAATCTCTACAATGCGACCATCCTTGATCGCCAATGCTTGGGCCATTGAATTTTCAGAATCCAAGGTTAAAATGCTGCCATTGTGGACAATGCAATCCGCATCCAGCGATTGAAAACCACACCCTGAAATCAAGAGAGACAGCGTCGCCAAAAAACTGATTGAAACAGAAAGCCCAACGAACCTCGGAATACCGATAAAAAGGAGCATACTCGTCTTCATGAATTGTTTCTTAAGAGGTGATGAACGGAGGCTTGAGCGGCTGGCATGATCAAGATGTCTTGAATGCTCACATGAGGTGGACGATCCGCTATGAACATCACTGCTTCCGCCACATCCACTGCCGATAACGGCTCAAATCCGGTATAGACATTCTTCGCCTTTTGCTCATCTCCTTTGAATCGTACCAGACTAAATTCAGTATTGGCAGCACCTGGAGCGACTTGTGCAACCTGAATCCCACGTGGCAACAAATCCATGCGCATGGCCTTGGTCAATCCATCCACAGCAAATTTGGTTGCATTGTACACCGCGCCGCCAGGGTATGCCTGCTTCCCTGCTACAGACCCCATGTTAATGACTCGAGACCCCGCTTGCATGCGTGGGGTCAATTCACGCGTGACGTGCAAAAGCCCTTTAATGTTGGTATCGATCATGCGGTTCCAGTCATCGTAGACCCCTACATCGATGGACCCTGTGCCAACGGCCAAGCC
This sequence comes from uncultured Flavobacteriales bacterium, assembly GCA_905478325.1. Taxonomy (GTDB): domain Bacteria; phylum Bacteroidota; class Bacteroidia; order Flavobacteriales_D; family Sanyastnellaceae; genus UA16. The sequence continues at coordinate 5,557 of CAJQIB010000027.1, forward strand.
GGCATTGTTGATTAACACATGAGGCACCATGGTGTCTGCAAGCTCAAACAAAGCCTTCCGTGTGGCTGGTTCATCGCAAACATCAAATGCCAAAGACTTCAACACACATGCTCCTAAGGACTTCCTCAATGCATTGAGCCTCCCTTCCCGGCGACCACAAATGATGAGATGATACCCTGATGATGCCGCGAGATGCGCTATGGCTTCTCCAAATCCGGAAGTTGCTCCGGTTATCAACATGATGCGGCCGCTATTTTGCAGTTCGTTGTTTTTCATTTCTCTTTGCTTCTCAAAGGTACATTCACAAAACACTCTCTTAGATGAAACACATTTACATGACCGGAGTTGCATTATTTGCCCTGTTGCTCTCTTTTAATGAAGCTTCAAGCCAAGGTGTCACCCACTCCATAGCAGAAATTCAAGGCGAATTGTTCAGCTCACCGCTCGTTGGCCAATCCGTAACCACCACTGGCATCGTGTCAGCAAACAATGTAACCTCATCCACATCAGGCGTCATTGGATACTTCGTTCAAGATGGCTCTGGACCTTGGAATGGCGTTTTTGTTTTTGACAACACGCAAGCTCCCAATGTCGGAGACGAGGTCATCATCGAAGCGGAAGTTCAAGAGTACTATGATGTAACAGAGCTTGGCAACGTGAGCTATTTCGAAGTCGTTTCTTCTGGCAATGACGTCCCAGCGCCATCCATCGTCACGACGGGCGAGTTGGCCTCAAGTGAAGCCTATGAAGGTTGTTTTGTGCAGATCATCAATGCCACATGCATCAATCCTGACGCTGATTATGGCGAAGCCTTCTTTGACGATGGAAGCGGAGAGCTTAAAACCAACGACTACATGTACTTGCCTGCAGCCGGATGGATTCAGGGAGAAACATACAGTATTGCCGGATGCATTCACTACACGTTTGAGGAGTACAAGCTTGAAGTTCGGTCTGAAGCCGATGTGATCATCGGAGAAGTGAATGGCATTCAATCCCATGCTGCAGCGTTTTTGAAGACGTACCCCAATCCAACTTCGGATCTGATTCGCCTTGGAACAGACCAAACAGGTTTGCTCACCGTAGTGGACATGGCTGGCCGATTGGTTTTGCAACAGACGACACAAGAAGCGTTTGCTACAATTGACCTAAGTGCTTTGCGAACGGGATTCTACACCCTCACACTAGAGACCGGTTCTACGCGCTATAAGTCTACTGTTCAAAAGCTCTAAGCAATTTGGACTGAAATCGAAAAGAGCGGCACTTATGTGTCGCTCTTTTTTTTGTTCGATACTTTCGCAAGAAAGGGGCTCTATGCCGCGGCCTTTCAACGTGCACCACGCCACCACTTAGCTTTTAGAGGCTTCTGCAGCGTCCGAGGCAGCATCGGGTAATGTTTCGTTCGTCACAACCGAAGAATCCTCTTCAGTAATCACTACGGGCGACACGTCATCTGTGACCGCCGGGAGCTCCTCTGCAGGGTTCCCTTTCTTTTCCTGGCTTCCTTCGTACAATTCAAATCCTACCCAACGGCACTCCAAAGGACCGTTGTACATGGTTTCACGTGAACTATGCTTTAATCCTACACGCTTCAGCGCGTCAAAGTCGGAGGAAATAATCCACGCGCTGAATCCAGCCCAATGCGACTTCAAACGGTCTCCAATTGCTGAGTACATGGCATCCAAGTCATCTACCTCCATGCGCTCGCCATACGGCGGATTGATGACCACAATTCCGGAGTCATCACGCGGAATCAACTTGAAGAAATCTGAGCGTCCCAATTCCGCACGACCATCGAGTTCCATATTCGATAGCGCCGCACGAGTCTGCGAAACGGCTCCATAATCCTTGTCAGAAGTATGAATTGTTGATTCCACGAACTGGCGTTCTGATTTCAGGTCATCGCGCACATCCCACCATACCTCCTCATCAAATCCTCTCCAATCCATGAAGGCAAATTTCCGACGGTGCCACTGGATTGGATAACCATCTGCCCACAAAGCAGCCTCAACAGTAAAGGTCCCTGAACCACACATCGGATCATACAACGGGATATCCGGCGTCCAACCTGCCTTCGCCAACAATCCAGCTGCAAGCACTTCACTCAAAGGCGCTTTTGCTCCCATGGGACGATACCCGCGTCGGGCGAGAGGTCGTCCCGAAGCATCAAGTGAAATGGTCACTTGATTCTGGTTGATGTGCAAGTGAATGCGTACATCAGGGTTTTCACGATCGACATTGGGACGAATTCCAGAAGACGTCCTGAAGTGGTCGACAATGGCGTCTTTCAATCGCAGCGTTGCAAACTGGGAATGTGTGAAATACTCGGAATGCGCCGTAACATCGATTGCAAATGTGGCCGAAGGATTCATGACAGAGCCCCACTCCCATTTCGTAGCCTCTTCATAGAGCGCGTCGGTGTTTTCTGCTTTAAACCACAGGACGGGTCGCAATACTCGAATGGCAAAACGTGTGCAAAGGCAAATTCGAACCAACGTTGACATATCTGCTCCGAACTCAACGCCTCTTCGGACAACCACCAGGTCGGTCGCCCCAAGCTCGACGAGCTCATCCTTCAGGAGCCGCTCCATTCCAGCCAAAGTCTTGGCAAAATAAATAGGCAAACCGCTGGAGGTCGCATCTCGCTGACCATCAGTTTGCTCAGCACCTTGTTTTTCTTGATTCATCATCCCCCTTTCCGTTTAACGCGAAACCCTTGTTTTTCCAACGACAACACAACGCGATCACGATGATCTCCTTGAATCAAAACGCACCCCTCTTTCACCGCTCCTCCAACACCACATTCTTTTTTAAGTTGCTTCCCCAAAAGAAGCAAGTCCATTGCAGGCCCCTGAAACCCCTCTATAAAAGTCACTGGCTTCCCGGCACGTTGCTTTCGATTCAAACTCACGTAAAGGGTTTGTTTCGTCGCATCAACAGCTTCTTGCTCATGATCAGACGACACCTCCTGTTTCCAGGCCGTATCCGTAGAAAAGACCAAGCCATCATGACCTGATTGATTCCCCTTGGATGATCGCTTATTTTTACCCATCACACTGCGAAGTTAGGCCCCCATCATGAGCAAGCGATGGCATTCGGAAAAATCAATAAAATGTCGTATTTTCATAAGATGGGTATTTTCTTTCGATCATCGTTCCTGTCCGCTGTTTTCTTGTGGGTATGCGGCATGGGGCATTCTGGATTGGCGCAAGGGGGATGCACCTCCATTGATTTGGATTACATCTGCCAAAACACCGAATTCGTTCAAGGCATCGCTTCCACTTGTGGACTGGATTGTTTGAGCGAAGGAGAAGAATGCCTGACAGCGTGCATGGAAGCGCAGGTAGACTTGACCAGCCCCTGTATTGAATGCTTCGGAGAACAAGTGACGTGCATTGTGACCAACTGTTATTTCGCCTGCGCTTTCGGGACAGAAGAAGCGTGTGCAGAATGTGCATTGGCAAACTGCGAGGCTGGATTCAATGAGTGCGCTGGAATTGTCGACAATGACAACGACACCTGGACCAACTTATGTGACTGCAACGACTCAAACTCTACCATTTTTCCGGGTGCGGAGGGTACGGGATCAGGGTACGACAATGACTGCAATGGGCTGATATCTCTTTCGGAATTGACTGATTGCAATGCAGATTTAAATGCCGACAACATTGTTGGAACAGCAGATTTGCTCATATTCTTAGGAGCATTCGATTGCAGTGAGAATTGCTATGATGCTGCAGACTTTAACTCCGATGGCGTCGTAGGAGCATCTGATTTATTGATTTTACTGTCCGAATTTGGATTGTTCTGCGAATAAATCCTCGTCATTCTATGCAATGCATGTATCCACGCGAATTGCCCCTCGCTAATTTCCCGACATGATTCATGATCTAAATGATGACGTGCTCGCTTATGCTGAAGCGCACAGCACGGAAGAATGGGACATCTTAAAGCAATTGAGACGTTCAACCTGGCAACATGTGCTGACTCCACAAATGCTGAGTGACTCCATTCAAGGTCGGTTTTTAGCCAATATCAGCCGGATGATGCAGCCCCATTCCATATTGGAGTTGGGCACGTACACAGGCTATTCCACGATTTGCCTGGCAGCGGGCCTGCAAGCTGGCGGAACCATCGATACGGTTGAGCCCAACGACGAGCTCAATGGGATTCAAGATGAGTTTTGGGCAGCTGCCGGATTGCAGGCGGCCATACGCCGGCACAATGGCGAAGCGCTTCATGTTTTACCGGGACTCGATGGCCCCTATGATCTGGTTTGGATCGATGCCGACAAGGCGCGAACCGAGCAATACATCGAGGAAGCTCTCAAACGGGTTCGGATTGGAGGATGGATCCTGGTCGATAACGTCTTGTGGTGGGGAAAAGTGCTGGACGACCGCAAAGAAAAAGACACCATTGCAGCGATGCTCGAACGACTCGCTACCGCACTGGCCAACGATTCGCGCGTGCGCACAACACTCCTTCCCCTTCGGGATGGTATTTTGATGATCGAAAAGTTGAATTGAGCGCTGTCGGCTTAGGCCAACACGTCTGCGACTGCATCAGCGGCCTCCTGCAACAGAATTACAGAGCGCACTTCCAGCCCAGACTCATCGATGAGTTTCTTCGCTTCCTCGGCATTGGTCCCTTGCAAACGCACAATGATCGGAACATCGATGTTCCCCATGTTGCGATACGCGTCAACCACTCCTTGAGCAACCCGATCACAACGAACGATGCCTCCAAAAATATTGACCAAAATGGCCTTGACAGAAGGGTCTTTTAAAATGATGCGGAATGCCGTTTCAACCCGCGCAGCGTCAGCCGTACCTCCAACATCCAAAAAGTTCGCTGGCTCGCCACCACTGAGCTTAATGATGTCCATGGTCGCCATAGCCAAACCTGCTCCATTGACCATGCATCCTACATTGCCCTCGAGGTTTACAAAGTTTAAACCAGCCGCGTCCGCCTCCACTTCCGTTGCGTCTTCTTCAGAAGTATCCCGCATTTCAGCGTAGTCCTTGTGCCGATACAGCGCGTTGGCATCCAACGATACTTTTGCATCCACAGCAATCACGGTATCAGTCGATGTCTTTAAGACTGGATTGATTTCAAACATGGTCGCGTCGCAACCTACGTAGGCTTTATACAGTGAAACCACGAACTTGGTCATCTCCTTGAAAGCCTTACCACTCAAGCCCAAGTTGAAAGCGATACGGCGTGCTTGAAATCCCTGCAAACCAACAGCTGGATCAATGGATTCCTTAAAAATCAACTCGGGAGTCGCCTCTGCAACCGCTTCAATGTCCATCCCACCTTGCGGGCTATACATAATGATGTTGCGACCGTTGGCACGATCCAACAACACACTCATGTAAATCTCACTGGGATCGCTATCGCCGGGGCCATATACATCTTCAGCAATCAATACCTTACTGACGTGCTTGCCTGTTGCGTTTGTTTGCGCTGTCACCAAATGTCCACCGAGGATTCCTGCTGCCTTGTCCTTAACCTGATCCAATCCTTTGGCCAACACCACACCATGGGAGCCGGTCTCTGTGACGGTTCCCTTCCCCCGGCCACCTGCATGAATTTGCGCCTTCACGACAAACCAGCTCGTGCCTGTTTCCTCAGCCAACTTCAATGCCACTTCATGAGCCGCCTCTGGATTGTCTGCGACATACCCATTTTGAATGGCGACGCCGAAGCTCTTCAATATAGACTTGCCTTGGTACTCGTGAATGTTCATGGTGCTTTCTTTTGAAACCGATTTGCGGCGCAAAGTTAGGGAACGAGACCCGGGATTGTGCGTAGTTTGCAACCATGAATGACTTGATGATTGAAGCACGCGCTATTCGCAAACAATTTGGAGACTTGGAAGTCCTCAAAAACATTGATCTGGACATCAGATCTCAAGAGATTACTTCCATTGTCGGCGCCTCTGGCGCTGGAAAAACGACGCTCTTGCAAATCTTAGGCACACTCGATGCGCCCGACGCGGGCGAACTTAAAATACGAGGACAGCATGTCAATGGCTTAAAAGGGCGAAACCTCTCGGCTTTCCGAAATTCCAACATCGGCTTCATTTTTCAATTTCATCGTTTGCTTCAAGAATTCTCGGCGCTGGAGAATGTATTGATGCCGGCCTGGGTTGCTGGAAAAGACGACCAAGTCACCAAAGACCGTGCTTCTGGATTGCTTCGAGATCTGGGATTGGGTGACCGCCTTACTCACTTGCCGGCGCAACTGAGCGGAGGCGAACAGCAACGTGTTGCAGCGGCTCGTTCCCTCATGAACAACCCTGCCGTTGTGCTTGCGGATGAACCCACGGGCAACCTTGATTCAGGAAATGCGGACTCGCTTTTTGATTTATTTGTCGAATTGCGCAATCGCGAAGGACAAACATTTGTCGTCGTCACCCACAATGAAAAACTAGCGGCTCGAGGCGACCGCACTGTTTCCATGCGAGACGGGTTGATTATTTCATAAGACGTGCAAATGCAAAATAATGCTATGCACGCATAAAATAATTGCCCTAATCCTATGCATGCATAGGATATTCTATTAACTTGTGCCTGTGAAGCCGCAAGACACGCTTGATTTTCATTTACGATGGGCTTGGACCAAGCTCTCCCGACTTTATAATGCGGAAGCAGACCGCAGAGGCATTCCCTTTTCATACGTATTCATCTTATTGCATACGGAGCGCCAAGGGACTCCTTCTACCAAACTTGGCCCCAAAATGGGCATGGAATCGACAAGCCTGTCCCGCACCTTAAAAGGAATGGAAGCCATGGGCTTGATTGAGCGTCGAAAAGACGCGAATGACAGACGGTCCATGCGGGTGTTCCTCACGCAAAATGGAGTTGCCGCTCGACGCCAAGCCCGGGATTTGGTGGTATCCGTTAATGACCGCCTGCGGGAGCTCATGGGGTCAGATGCCGTCGACCGCCTTCTCATTGAAATGAAACGACTGAATGAAATTTTGGATGAACCCGACTCCCTGATGGCAGGACTCGATTCCGGTTCTCTACCCACTACATCACTTTACGAATGACACACGCCTCCATTCCTTTTCACCGCATTCAACGCATCGCTGTTTTGGGATCCGGAGTCATGGGATCACGTATCGCATGCCACCTCGCTCAAACGGGATCACGTGTGCTGCTCATGGATCTCCCCTCCGATTCGGGACCTCGCGACTCCATCGCTGCCGGACATTTGAAGGCAGCCTTGAAGTCCAAACCTTCTCCACTCTACAGCAAACGCTTTACAGACCGCATTGAAACCGGTAATTTCGATGATGATTTACCGCGTATCGCTGAGTGCGATTGGATCATTGAGGTGATTGTCGAGCGATTGGACATCAAGCAACAGTTGTTTGAGCGGGTGGAGAAATTCCGAAAACCCGGTTCTCTGGTGACATCCAATACCTCCGGTATTCCCATTGCGCAATTGAGCGAAGGGCGGTCCGAAGATTTTCAAAAGCACTTCTGCGGGACGCACTTTTTCAATCCTCCGCGGTATTTGCCGTTACTCGAAATTATTCCAGGGCCCCTCACGGACCCGGAGATCTTGTCCTTCTTTACGGGCTATGGTGAGCGTATTTTGGGAAAACAGGTTGTTCTCTGCAAGGACACACCGGCGTTCATCGCCAACCGTGTCGGGGTATTTGCTATTCAAGCTTTATTCCATGCTGTTGAAGAAATGGGTCTGAGTGTTGAAGCTGTCGACAAATTGACGGGACCTGCCATGGGCCGACCTAAAAGCGCCACGTTCCGCACCTGTGATGTGGTGGGGCTCGACACCTTGATTCATGTTGCCAACGGCGTCGCAAGCAATTGCCCAGATGATGAGCGCAAAAATGTATTTGCCATTCCATCCTATGTGCAACACTTGGTGGACACTGGAGCGCTGGGAGCGAAGTCAGGAGCTGGCTTTTACAAGAAGACTGTCGGTACCGATGGGAAAAAGGAAATCCTGGTTTTGGATTTAAAAACCTTGGAGTATCGCTCTCAAATCAAACCCAAATACGCCACGCTCGAAGCGGCCAAGAAAGTTGACGCGTTGCCCGAGCGCACGAAGTTGCTCTTTGAAGGCACGGACGTAGCCGGAGAGTTTTACCGACGGATTTTTTCTGATGTCTTTGCATATGTGTCCAATCGGGTGCCGGAAATTTCCAACGACCCCTATCGAATCGACGATGCGCTGCGCGCAGGTTTCGGTTGGGAGCTGGGAGCTTTTGAAAGCTGGGACGCCATTGGAGTTGAAAACGGCTTGCAATGCATCCGCGATCGTGGATTGGATGTTGCGCCTTGGATTCAGGAAATGCTCGATGCCGGACACACCACGTTCTACCGCAACCGCGATGGAATCCGGGAGTGTTGGAATCCCGCAACGAAAGCCTACGAACCATTGGAAGGACAAGAAGGGCGCATTGCCTTGGCTTGGCTTCCTGAGTCCTCTACCGTTTGGTCCAATAGCGGCACGACGATTCAAGACCTAGGAGACGGAATCCTCAATGTGGCCTTCCATACCAAGATGAATGCCATCGGTTCTGAAATCATTGAGGGCATTAACAAAGCCATCGACCTCGCTGAGTCCGATTCAAAATGGCGGGGCGTGGTGATTTCCAATGATGGGGCTCAATTTTCGGCGGGAGCCAATGTGGGCATGATCTTCATGCTCGCTGTGGAACAAGAATGGGACGACTTGAATCACGCGGTTCAAGTGTTTCAAAATACGGCCATGCGCTTGCGATACAGTGGCATCCCGGTCATTACAGCACCGCACCAATTGGCTTTGGGCGGCGGATGCGAATTGTGCATGCACTCCGACAAGGTGGTGGCGCACGCAGAGACCTACATGGGGCTCGTGGAGTTTGGCGTTGGTCTAATCCCTGGCGGCGGTGGCACGAAAGAGTTTGTCTTGCGGCTGCACGATGAAATGCACGAAGGGGACATGCGGATCAACCGATTGCGCGAGCGTTTCCTCACCATCGGCCAAGCCAAAGTTTCGACCTCAGCTTACGAAGCCTTCGAACACGGTTATCTGCGCGAAGGGATCGATGAAGTCGTGGTCAACCGACGAGATCAATTGGCTCGAGCAAAACGGGCAGCACTGGAATTGGCCGATGCCGGCTATACGCAACCCATCGAGCGCAAGGACATTGTCGTATCCGGACAAGAAGGTCTGGGCATCGTTTATGTCGGAGCACACAGCATGATGAGCGGAAACTACATGTCCGAACACGATCAAGTCATCAGTGAAAAACTGGGCTACGTGCTGTGCGGAGGTGATCTCAGTGAACGACAAGCCGTTTCCGAGCGCTATCTCTTGGACCTCGAACGCAAAGCATTTGTTGAACTCTGCATGCAGCGCAAATCATTGGAGCGCATGCAAAGCCTGATTCAAAAAGGCAAAATCCTCAGAAACTAAACCATGGACGCATACATCATAGGCGGTTACCGCTCAGCAGTAGGACGATCAGGTCGGGGAGCATTTCGATTTGTTCGACCAGACGATATCGGAGAGCAGGTCGTGCGGAAGTTGTTATCCGATTTCCCGCAATTGGACAAAGAGCGCATTGACGATGTTATCGTCGGCAATGCCACACCCGAGGCTGAGCAAGGACTCAACATCGGACGCATGATTTCATTGATGGGACTCGACACCGCCAAGGTGCCCGGGATGACCGTGAATCGCTATTGCGCTTCTGGATTGGAAACCATCGCCATTGCCTCGGCAAAAATTCAGGCCGGCATGGCCGATTGCATCCTTGCCGGTGGGATCGAAACCATGTCGCCCATTCCCTTTGGAGGGTGGCGCATTGTTCCCAATGCCCGCGTGGCCAAGAACAATCCCGATTGGTATTGGGGCATGGGACTGACGGCTGAAGCTGTCGCCAAGGAGTACGGGATTTCTCGTGAAGAGCAAGATGCCTTTGCATTGGAAAGTCATTTGAGAGCGGCCGCCGCAATCGATGGGGGAAAATTCGCCCCCGGCATTGCTCCCATTTCTGTCAACGAAGTCTACCTCGACGAAAACGAACGGCGGCAAGAAAGAAATTACATCGTCGATACCGACGAAGGTGTTCGACGCGACTCCTCTGCTGAAGGCCTCGCTCGCTTGCGGCCCGTATTTGCACAAGGGGGATCGGTGACCGCAGGAAACAGTTCACAGACCTCTGACGGAGCTGCTTTTGTTCTCGTCGTGAGTGAACGCATGCTCAAAGAACTCAATGTTGAACCGATCGCGCGTTTGGCGAGCTATCACGTCAGCGGTTTGGAACCGCGTATCATGGGCGTTGGTCCGATTCACGCCATTCCAGAAGCTTTAAAAAAGGCGGGACTATCCAAGAATGACTTGGGCGCCATCGAGTTGAACGAGGCGTTTGGATCTCAATCGGTCGCGGTATTGCGCACCCTGGATTTGGATCCAACCAAAGTCAATCCAAATGGAGGAGCCATCGCACTAGGACATCCGCTAGGGTGCACTGGGGCCAAGTTGAGCGTTCAGCTCTTCAATGAATTGCGGCATCGCGATGAAAAATACGGCATGGTCACCATGTGCGTTGGAACAGGACAAGGAGCAGCCGGTGTATTTGAACTTTTGAATTAAAGGATCATGTCTGAGAAAAACCAAGCCATACGAGGAGGCGAATTCCTCATCCGAGAAACCCTCGCTGCTGACATCTTCATTCCAGAAGAGTGGACCGAAGAGCAGCTCATGATGAAGCAGATGACACTCGACTTTGTCGAGCAACGCATCATTCCCAATCTCGAGCGCATCGAAGTGCAAGAGGAAGGCCTGGTTCCTTCCCTGATGGAAGAAGCTGGAGCCTTGGGCCTCATTGGCAGTTCTGTACCTGAAGAATATGGGGGACTTGGTCTTGACTTCAAAACCACCATGCTCATTACCGAAGCCATCGGCGGAGCACATTCCTTTAGTGTTAGCTTCAGTGCACACACAGGCATTGGCACCTTGCCCATCTTATATTATGGCAACGAAGCGCAAAAAAAGCAATGGATTCCCGGACTGGCTTCTGGTCAGTTAAAAGGCTGCTATTGCCTCACCGAGCCTAGTGCCGGGTCAGATGCCAACAGCGGAAAGACCAAGGCCAAACTCAGCGAGGACGGCAAGCACTATATCATCAACGGACAGAAGATGTGGATCACCAATGGGGGATTCGCGGATGTCATGATTGTATTCGCCAAAATCGATGACGACGAAAACCTCACGGCCTTCATCATAGACGGACATGCCGAAGGGATTTCGAAAAATCCCGAGGAAAAGAAGATGGGAATTAAGGGGTCTTCTACCCGCCAAATCTTTTTCAATGACGTCCATGTACCGGTCGAGAACCTGCTCTACAAACGCGAAAAGGGATTCAAGATTGCGGTCAACATCCTCAACATCGGACGAATCAAATTGGGCGGCGCCGTTTTGGGCGCTTCGAAAGATGCTCTCTCGCATACCATCCAGTATGCCAACGAACGCGAGCAATTTGGCCGACCCATTTCGAAGTATGGCGCCATCCGATACAAATTGGCAGAGGCTGCAATCCGTATTTATTCCGGCGAAGCAGCCAACTATCGGGCGACACAGAACATTGATGATGCCATTGCAGCGTTGAAGGCCGGGGGCATGGAGCATGGAGAGGCCACGCTAAAGGGTATTGCCGATTTCGCTCCTGAATGCGCCATGATCAAGGTACTCGCTTCAGAAGTATTGGACTATGCGGTGGACGAAGCCGTACAGGTGTTTGGCGGCATGGGGTACAGCGCTGAAACGCGGGCTGAATTGGCCTATCGCGACGCGCGGATCAACCGAATCTTCGAAGGAACCAACGAGATCAACCGCATGTTGACCGTAGACATGTTGCTGAAAAAAGCCATGAAAGGAGAGCTCGACCTCACCACTCCAGCGATGGCGATCGTTAGTGAACTCACCGGCATCCCAGAAATGACAACGCCTCCTTCCGATGTTTTTGAGGCGCACCTCGGTTATGTCCGAAACGTGAAGAAGGCCATCCTGATGGTCGCTGGTGCCGCAGCACAAAAGCTGATGATGACTTTGGCCAAAGAGCAAGAGATTCTCATGAACATCGCGGACATGACCATCTGGGCTTATACCGTTGAATCGACAGTCTTGAGAGTTCAAAAGCTGTCCCAAATGCGCGGTGGAGAAGACGCCGTTGCCATTCAAAAGGCCATCATGCGTGTATACACATATGAGGCGAGTGAATGGATACACAGCGCTGGTAAAGAAGCCTTGCTCGGGTTTGCTGAAGGCGATGAATTGAAGATGATGCTCATGGGAATGAAGCGTTTTTGCAAGACGGAAGACTTCAACACAAAAGAAGCCCGTCAAACCATTGCGCAACATTTGATCGCCAAGGGGGCCTATGACCTCTAAATTATCGCATTTGTTGGGCTGCATTTTGTTGAAATCATTGTACAATGTTCTCCGCTGTCGCTAACTGCAACCAGTAGCTTTGCGCCATGGCAACCAAAAAAATCATCACCAAGGCTTCTGAAAAATTCTTGGAAGCATACTTGAACAACGCGAGTCCTACTGGTTTCGAAAGCAGTGGACAGCAATTGTGGCTCGATTACATCCGTCCGTACATCGATGAGCACATCGTAGATACCTATGGAACCGTCGTTGGCGTCATCAATCCAGAAGCTGAATACAAGGTGGTGATTGAGGCGCATGCTGATGAAATCAGCTATTTCGTGCATTACATCACGAATGACGGATACATCTACCTCAAGCGCAATGGCGGCAGTGACCACCAAATTGCACCATCGAAACGTGTCGACATTCACACGCCAAAAGGAATTGTAAAAGGAGTCTTTGGCTGGCCTGCGATCCACACCCGGAGTGCGGGTAAGGAAGAAGCACCAAGCATGAAGAACATCTTCCTTGATGTTGGAGCGAAGGACAAAAAGGAAGTCGAGAAAATGGGCATCCATGTGGGATGTGTCGTGACCTACGAAGACACCTTCATGGTCCTCAACAAGGACTGGTATGTCGGGCGTGCTTTGGACAACCGTGCAGGTGGATTTATGATCGCAGAGGTGGCGCGATTGCTTCACGAAGAGGGCACCAAATTGCCTTTCGGATTGTACATCACCAACTCCGTCCAGGAAGAAATTGGTTTACGCGGAGCCCAAATGATTGCCGAACGCATCCAACCGGATGTTGCCATCGTCACGGATGTGACACATTGCACGCATACGCCCATGATGAACAAGATTGAGAATGGGGATGTCGCGGCAGGCAAAGGACCTGGAGTAACCTACGGACCGGCTGTTCAAAACAACCTATTGCAGCGTATCATTGACACATCAGAAGCGGAAAAGATTCCATTGCAACGCATGGCAGCCAGTCGCTTTACGGGCACCGATACCGATGCGTTTGCTTACTCCAATAAAGGAGTCGCCAGCGCACTGATCAGCTTACCACTGCGCTATATGCATACAACGGTTGAGATGGTCCACAAATCAGACGTGGAGCATTGCATACAGTTGATCCTTGCTACGTTGAAGAACATTCAACCCGGCGAAGACTTCAAGTACATCCAATAAAATCCTATTCAGGATTGAAGGAGCCGATCAATTTGATTGGCCAGATTGGCGATTTCAGCACGCGACTCGGGAGTTGCAGGAACTCCATCAGCGGTCAACTGTTGAATGCGGCGGGCGAATACACGGGCCTCATCCATTTTGGTGATGAGCTGCTGTCCCTCTCGTGCCATGACTTTTCTCTGGTGATACAACGCGGCGGCTTCTTCAACGAGTGACTTCAACTCCGCTTCATTCCAAGGCTTGGAGATGTATTTGTAAATCTGTCCCTTGTTGATGGCATCAATGACCGCGTCAATGTCGGCATGTCCGGTCAGCAGCATCCGAACAGGGTCCGGATTGTCTGGCATGATCAATTCGAAAAACTCCACTCCACTAAGCGAAGGCATCTTTTGGTCGGAGATGATGACTTCGATCGGTTGCTCTCGAAGTATGCGCACCGCTTCGGTGGGTTCTGTGGTGACGTGAACCTGAAAGTCCCGTCGAAACGCAGCACGAAATGCCGTTAAGTTGTGCGACTCATCGTCGAGATAGAGAACGTTGATCATATCGGAAATCGAATAATAAATTCAGTACCCAAACCCACCTCAGACTGGACATCCACCTCTGCATTGTGATCGCGGAGAATGCCCATGACGATACTCAAGCCGAGCCCCGTCCCTTCACCTACTGGTTTGGTTGTGAAAAACGGGTCAAATATTTGAGCTTTTACAGCATCATCCATGCCTACGCCATTGTCCTTTATGCGCACCTCAATCCAGGACTGGCCTATGCTTTCTACGCGTAGAGTAGACACCACCACCTCCCGCTCTTCCAACGTCAAATCTGTCGACTCCGCAGCCTGTGCAGCATTGGTGATGATGTTCATAAACACCTGATTCAACCGGCCAGGTTGGCAAGAAAACTCTGGGAGGTCCTCAGCGAGGTCAGCCGTTACTTGAGACTGGGTTCTCAAATTACTTCGCAAAACGACCAAGGTCGAATTCATCAATTCATTGATGTCCGCTTGGATGAAATTATCTCCATCCATGCGACTGAAAATTCGCAATCCACGAACAATCTCGGATGTTCTATTTGCTCCATCCTCAATCCCGTTGAGCAGCTCCTCAATCTCTTGTTGCGTGAATTCAATATCCAACTGGCCGAGCAAGGCATGGATATCTTGAATGCGTGATTCGAGATTGGGGTCGTTCGCGGGAAGTGACTTCACGGCTTCAACAATCGCATTGAGATCCTCAAAATCACGACGCAATGACTGCGCACTCGAACTCACAAAATTGATGGGATTGTTCAACTCATGCGCAATTCCAGCAGTCAACTGCCCGATGGATGCCAACTTCTCGCTTTGAATCAATTGCTGTTGTGCGGATTGAAGTTCATTCAATGTCCCCTGCATGGTCGAGTTGATTTCTTCCAATTCGAACGTTCGTTTTTTCACGCGTTCTTCCAACACCACATTTTGATCTCGGACAATTTTTTCATTCACTTGAGCCAACTCCAATTGCTCTTCTCGTGCTTTTGCTCCTTCCCGCTTCAATTGATTGATGCGACTCGCCAAAGCCAAGGACAACAAAATGACTTCAAAGGCACTGCCCAAAGGAAGAGCGAAGAAGGTCCACTGATTGTATGGGATCAGGCCTGTATCCTTCAAAACAAACACCAGTACCGCGGCGATAAACACGGAGAACGCAATCAGAAAATAGCGCGCAGGAGCGTAGCCCTTGCGCATGGTTATGATCGCTCCAGGGATCAGAAAGAAAATAGCGCCCGCGCAAAAATTGATGACGCTGTAACTCCATACCAACAAGTCAAAAATGGTCAGAACGAAAGCCACCACATAGAGCGCGAAATAGACGTTCAACAACTTGTGCAACCAGGGAACGTAATGGCTCAAGCGCAAGAAATTCTGGGCAAAGACGATGGTCGTCAAACCGCTAAATACACCGAAAAAATGGGTCAAGCGAAGATTCAACCAGGGTACATTCTCTGCACCAAATACCGGAGCGTATCCATTCAACACCAACTGAGTCCCTCCAACCATGAGGATGTAAATGCTGTATTCCAAATAGCTCCGGTCACCAATACTCAGGAAAAGAAAGAGATTGTACAACAGCATCACCAGGATCACGCCAAAGTACGCTGCAAATAAAACGTCGCGTTCATGTGCTCCACGCAGCACCTCGCGCGGGCCTGTGATGCGCAATGGAATCAGCAAAGGCTTTGAAGATTGCAGACGAAACAAGGCCTGAAGTTCTCCGCACTCAACCAGTGGGATGGGGAATGACGGATACGTGCCAATTCGAGAATCCACCGGTGTCTCGTAAAAAACACCCCGTTCATAGGTCGCTATAATTTCGCCGTCGCACACCATGTAGCAAATCAATTCGTCGATTCCAGCATTCTGGATTTCAATCAATTGACCATTCTCTATGCGGGGATCAAGCTTTAGTCTCAGCCACTGCGTGTCATTGGACAAACCTAAATTGGGCACGACTTCAGTGCGAGGCACCCACTGCTCAGAGGCTGCCAAATCATTCACCTGAATCAACTCGGGGATTTCTTTTTGAGACAGCGACTCCAAACGCTTGCCAATGTAGCCTTGTCCTATAGAAGCGGAAGACCAACCGAGAAGACAAAGAAGCACGAAGAGGCTGCGGCTATTCCATGCGATGATTGACCATCGAAACCTCTTTTTGCTCATCAAACTTCGATTTTGAATTGCAATTTCAATTCCCCTTTAGGCCCTTGAACCCGGTGAACCATCCCCTCAGGATCCTGCCAGATTCCCTCCAACATCTCCTTCACTTCAGGATTTGCTATCTCCAATTGTTCTGGAAATGTATACCGTGCGATTGTTGCTCGAAGTTTTGGAGTCGGGTACGTGAAATACCCGTCGTTACCGATTCCTTCTTCAGTCAAGAATCCCAGTGGTGCTTGCATGCGTCGTGTCACTGGTGACGTGAGGGCAAACAAATGCCTTCCGCTCACCATGGTCAGAGTCGCCATGGCCGCTTTGATCAGGAAGGTAGCTTCGACACCCATTCCTGCCAATTCAATGCTGTTCCACATTCCTCCCAACTCGTAAGCTCCTTCTTCAACGAAAGGCGCCATGAACGCTCCCAAATTAGGATCTTGGTTGCCAATCGCTTGCATCAATGGCATGGATTCAACAGATTCAGCCAAGTGCATACGTGCACCTCCCAAAATGCGTTCATCGAGGCCATCCACACCAGATCCATTGGCAATTGCCGCAACGACTAACACGTTGGGGTTTCCAATCCAATCCCGGTTGAACGTGGCCAATTTTTGGATTCCATACGCCGCTAAAACAGCCTGGTGGCCGTCCACAAGGGCATGGCATCGCTCCGGATAGTGATCCGCACGAAATACCCTCACCTCGGCCTGAGCAATTCGCTCCGCCTGGCGGGCTCGATCAATTGACGGATTCAGAGAACTGCTCATCCAATGCGAGGTATAATCGGGCGTCCGGCATGGACTCACCCAGTAAAATTTTACGCGTTGCTTGGGTAGCGAATGCTCCTCCCGAGGCCACGTCTGAATACAACTGCGGCCACCCGACCAATGTCTGACCCACTTCTTGCAGACTTGCTACACCGCGCTCTGAAGCCTGGGACAAATCCACAAACAAGTCTAAATACGCCGGCTTCCATCCAGAAGCAACGATGAGTTCCGTCATCATGGCTTCATCAATACGGCCGTGCAGATACCCTGATGCTATCGAATCTGGCTGGTCATAGCGTTCAACGTCTAGCATGCCTCGGTCAGAAGTTTCCATAATCACGGGCAGTTTTCTTTCACGCGCTTCCATTCGAATGCGCGCCTTTACAGAGACTTCATCACACGCATCGCATACGACATCCAATCCCTCCATGAAAGATGAAGCGTGTTCTGCAACGAAACCATTCAAATGAAGTTCGACAGGGAAAAACGGATCAATCTCGGCAATTTCTCGTGCGGCAACGACTCCCTTGGGCATCCCCAACGAGTATATCCCCGTTCGAATGCGGTTCATATTGGACAACTCCAACGTATCAAAGTCAGCCAAACGAAGTCTTCCACAAGACCTTTCCATGACAAGGGACAATGCGTATGAGCTCCCGACAGACAAGCCGACAATTCCAACCGTTTTCTGGCGTAACAACGCTTGCTCTTCACGGGTGATTCGATTCCGATTCCGGTTGGTCCGGAGTTCGATGAAATCTTCTTGATCGAGCACATGCACCATCGTTTGACGCCAAGGGTACCAGACCCAAACACCGCATTGCTCCCAGTCTCGACCATTGACATACGCCTCAACCTGTTCTGCGAGTGCTGCTGGATTTTGTTTCAAGGCTGGCTGACGCGTCACCAACAGCTCCATCAATTGATCTTCAAGGGTATCGCATACCTCACGCATTTCGCCCGCAGATCTCAATTGATTCCAGCGCAAACGGTCTGCGGAATTAGCTAACTCCAACAATTCAGGAGTCCAGGAGGCGGTTGTATACGATGCGTGCAAGAGAGACAAGTTGAAGCTTCAAGTTCTGAGGAATAATGCCCCTCCATACAGCACACATAGGATGTTTTGAACATCCGTTTTTTCGGAACCACGCAACTTTCTCACAAGCCCTCCGTAAGAGTGGGTTCGTAATAACCATTTTCAAATGACGCCTTTTCAATCCACTCCTTCTATTTGGGTCGCCTTTCGCAACCAAGAAGTCGCCAACACTCTTGTTGAGCGAATGGAGCCTTTTGCTCACGGCAAAAAACTCCAAGATGTGACAGTGGATCTTTTGAAGTTTATGGGAGAAGTGAGCCGCATTCATCTGATTTGGCTGCTAGTCGATCACGACTCGAGCTCAGATGAAGCACTCATTACGATGGCGAAAAAGGCCCACGAGCAAAATGAGTTTTTTCGCTGTGCCGTTGTCGGTGCAGAGACTCCCGACATTTGGCCCGCAGGCACGATTCACATGGACTCGAATTCACTTTCTACGGCCATTTTGGACCGCCTACGAAATGAGTCGCAAGCCTTGCGCATTGCGAATAGCAGAATTCGTCACATGCGACGATTGCAAAACCGTTGAGCTACCGGCCTTCGTATACGCGGATGTGACCCCTTGCGAGCACATTGGCCATTTGTCGAATAGCCACCATGGCCGCTTCTGTTTCAACCGAGATCGTTTCCTTTTTCATTCTCAACACCAGCCAACCGTACAACGCGGTTAGCATCTGTTCGGTGGGATGCATCATGCTTCCTGCTCCTTGCTTTTTCTCTTGCAATTCCGTTAAAAAAGGCTGGGCACTTTCAAACGTCTTGACGTAATTCGAATCCTCCATAGGACCGGTGAGTAGATCATGCAAAAGCGCCAACTCAGTCAACGTTTCGATGGCATGTGCTACATGGCCCTTTTCTTGCAACCCTTCCTTTTTCATGTCCTGCGTCAACTTGAGCAACCACTCTAAGTCTGGGCTATCCTCCCCGTTGAACATCGAACGTATGGCTCCCACCTCAAAATCGGCAGCGCGCGCCAAATCCTCCATTTGCCAAACAAACAAGAGGTATTCGACGATATGAGACTCGCGCTTGTCTACTGCTGTGCTCATAGGGTATCCGAAGTCGAGGCGTCGTCAGAAACCTCAAGTTGTAAACGACTATTTAAAAACTCAAGTAAGGGAGCTGTAACATCCCAACCCGCTGAACCGTACAAAACACCTTCGCCTGACTGCCCCCAATTGAGGACAACATCGATGTTTCTTTCAACGGCAAATGCCTCCACCTCCGCGGTCAACATAATCGTCACTTCCGCTTGCAACGAGGCCTCCATATCAGCCAAACGATTCGTTCCCTCCTGTTGCATTTCTCTCAGTGAGGTTTGAATTTCACCCAGGCGGCCTTGAACCATCTCAATTTCCTCTGCATTCGCAGCTGCCGAATTGGCATAATCAATCAGTTCCTGCGCTTCCGTTTGCAACGGACTGCTTTTCGATTCGATTTCAGCCTGAACTTCCTGCAAAGCGATGAACAGCTTTTGCTCTTGAGCAGCGATGAATTCATATTGACTCTGGATCGAGTCCCCATGAACAAATGCGATAACAGGCGATGTTCCCGCCTGCAATTCTGGAGAAAGGGCTTCCGTTGGATTTTTCACCGTGACCCATGTGAGTCCAATGCACCAACATGCCAAAACAACCAACAAGGCTATTACCAAACGATTCATTTGTCTGAGGTATTTAATTTTTGATGGGATTCTCGCATGCTCACAAACCGTAACAATGCCGATTCCGAAAGTGCTTTTCCCATCGCTTGGACTTCTTCCAAACCACTCACTTCATTGTGTCCCACCTTAAAAACCTGCTCGTACCGATCCAATTCAAACCGCAGCTGGTATTTTTCATTCCAACTGGAAACGGTAATGCGCATCAAAGGATGTGGTATGTGAGCTAGTGTTCGCATGAGTGGGAAAATGCGCTGCGAAGATAGAACTTAGGCGTCATGTCGAAACCGCAGAATCCACGAGCTGAATTTGACCGTCTTATGCAACAATGCAACCATGCCAGCGTGAGGGAATTGGCGTGGGCGGTGGGCAGCTCACCCCTGCTTTCTCACACTTCAGAAAACGCGATGTTGAATGCTAATTTTTTCAACGCTGCATGGCAAGAACGCGTCGACTGGCTGCACGAACTCGACGCATCCTCTGAGCAAATAGCCGGTTTATGCGCTCACCTCGAATCGGGGTCGAAGCGCCTCGGCAAGCGATTTGAACGGTTGATTTGGTATTGGTTTGAACAGCACCCTGCGTGGTCCATCCAAAAATCCAATTGGGTCATTTCGGATTCTGAGAGGACGATCGGAGAATTTGACTTGATTGCCCTGAACCACGAGACTGGAGAGAATTGGCATATCGAACTCGCCTGTAAATTCTATCTCAGCACCCGAAAAACACGACAATGGAGTGATTGGAAAGGGACCAATGTCCAAGATGACCTCCAGCATAAGATGGATAAATTAAAACAGCAACTGAACCTGAGCCACCATCCAGCCTCCATCGAACAGTTAAAGGCCAACGATATCCATATCCATCGACGTGCTGGGTGGCTAAAAGGATGGTTTTTCCATCACTTTCGGGACATCTCCAGTCCAATTCAACCCCGATTAGCAGAAAGGCACTGCAACGTGGGGTGGTGGTGCACCCAAAGTGAATGGCATGCTTGGATGAGCCAATCCTCCGGAGAATGGCTGGAGCTTTCCTCACTTGAATGGCTGCAGCCTGTGCACGCCATAGAGCATGCTCCCCAAAGTGCTGCGCACATTGCACAGCGCTGGATGAGTACCCCTCTAGACAAGGCGCAAATGCTTGCCCAAGTCATCGAAATCGACCAAAAAAGAGTCGAAGTTAGTCGCGGATTTGTTGTCCAAGATGATTGGCCTGGACTGCCCCATCAGCAATGACCTAATTTCGCAACGATTCGAACACGGTCTCCGAAATCGGGTTAAACCAAAGAACGTTGACCCCGTCTTTCTTTTTACCAGCATTTTTTATGAAATCCATACATCCAATGCGTCTATTGCTTCTCGTAGGAGCAATTTTATGCAGTCAATTTCTTGCAAACGCACAGCGTGCCGGAGGGCGTTCGGCAGGAAGCACTCCCCCAGCAATTGGAGAAGTTATGGGACAAGTGGTGGATGCTGCGACCAGTGAACCGGTCCCCTTCGCTGCAGTTTCAGTCATGAGCCTTCGCGACAGTTCGATTGCAGGCGGCCAGCTCGCAGACGAAAACGGTCAATTCTTCCTGAAAAACATTCCGCTTGGACGTTCCCGATTGCAGGTCAATTTCATGGGCTATGACCCTTGGAAGTCTGCCGCGTTTTCTCTTTCTCCTCGAACAGCCATTGTTTTCGATGCGGGTGTCATCCAGCTGCAATCACGAATCAACAACCTTGAAGAAGCGATCGTTTTGGAAGAGGCCAGCACGCTCGAGATGCTCATCGATCGTCGGGTTTTCAACGTTGGCAACGACCTATCCGCAGCAGGTGGAACAGCCAGTGAGTTGCTCGTCAACGTCCCCTCTGTTTCCGTAGATATCGACGGCAACATTTCTTTGAGAGGATCATCGAACGTACAGATCCTCATCGACGGGAGGCCTTCCGGAATGACCGGAGCGACTGAAAATGCTTTTTTGGAACAGATTCCAGCGAGCGCCATCGATCGGATTGAAGTGATCACCAACCCTTCGGCAAAATACGATCCTGATGGAATGGCGGGCATTCTCAACATCATTCTGAAGAAGAACAAACTGCAAGGATTTCATGGCCAATTGCAGGCGACACCGGGAACTGGAGACAATTACAATAGTAGCATCTCATTGAATTTTAAAAATGAACAGTACAGCCTATTCAGTAGCGCAAGTTGGAACCAGCGCGATCAATTCAATATAGCGGAAACATTCCGCCGATTCGATGCGATAGACAGCACATCTGAATTGACACAAATGAAGGATGGCAACCGGTTGCGCGCGAGCCTCAGCGGTAAAGTCGGCGCGGAATGGTACCCTTCACCTTCTGAAGTGCTTTCCGTCAGCGTCAATTTCTCAGGCAACGAATCCACGAGAACAGGAACAACGCTCAATGACGAGGATTGGGACACCGGGTACCTTTTAAGTACGGAACGAGCGGACACGAATGATTCAAAAGGAACCGGCCAAGACGTCGACGTGAGTTACCGCAAAGAATTTGAGAACAATCCTTCTCACTTCTTTCGGGCTATGGTTCGACACTCCAACTCGGATTCTGACAACGAGAATTTCATCATAGAATCACTTCGTGGACTGGACGGAATGTCCATTGCGGACACGAACATCCAACACACTGCTCGGATCCGCACCGTCGCGCAAATCGATTTTGAAAAACCACTTCCAAACGAAGGCAAGTGGGAATGGGGGCTGAAGTCCAATATCAGCAATTCAACCGATGAGTATGTCTATCTCTCTCCTGATAGCTCCGTTTGGGAAAACGGCCTGTACGTCCCGATCAATGCACAGAGAAGCGGGTACGACTTCAATTACCACGAAGAAGTGCACGCCGCTTATTCGACGTTTGGACGCAAATGGGGAGTCTGGGGAGTGCAGAGTGGATTGCGTCTAGAGCAGGTCTTTACCTCGGCGACGATTACAGGAGAAGACCCTTTTAAAAACGATTACTTCTCTGTTTACCCCTCCTTCAACATTTCAAGGCAGCGAAGTGATGAGGTCAGTTGGATTGGAAGTTATAGCCGTCGTGTCAACAGACCGCGAGGACGGCAAGTTTCGCCATTTATTGACGATCGAGACAACCGCAATATTCGTACTGGAAACCCTGAATTAAGGCCGGAATACACCCATTCGATGGAATTTGGACACCAGTGGTCCAAAGGCCGGAAATCAATCACGACCTCCCTTTTTGTGAAGCAAACCAACGACGTCATTCGACGATTTTCAACGGTAGACGAAGCTGGAATTTCAACATCGTCCTATCTCAATTTGGACGCAAGAAGAGACGAAGGACTCGAGGTAGTAGCCATGTCTTCTTTAGGACGAGGCGGTTCATTCCGTTTTACAGGCAGCGTATACCATCTAGCGAACTCCGTCGGGGATGTTGAGAATGCGTCAGACAATGAAGGATGGTCCTATTCTGCCAACGTTTTCGCAAACAAATCATTCGGCACAGATGGGCTTTGGAAATGGCAAGTCAATGGAATGCATCGCGGCCCTTCCGTCACGGCTCAAGGTCAATTCAACGGCTTTACGTTTGCGGATGCTTCTGTACAACGCAAACTATTCGACGGCGACTTGACGATTACCTTGAAACTCAGCGACGTCTTCAATACGCGACAATGGTCTTACAGTTCCGACTTTCAAAGACTCTATCAGGAAAGCACCTACAAGCGGGAGTCTCAAAACCTCTTTCTCACCATCTCCTGGAATTTGGGGAAATTGGAAGCGGGCAAAGGACGCACAGGACGTCCCAGCAGTGGAGGGGCATCAGGAGGGATGGACGGCGTTGATTTCTGATTGACGCTCCAACGGATAAGATGAGGTTTTCCACGGACGCTTTAGCACGGGTGGAAGAGGTGAAAACCGCTTGGTAAAAGCATTTACCACGGCATGAAACAGCGGGTTTCTGAATTTCACATCGCATTGCAATCGCCGAGGTAAAGCACCGATTGAGGATTTCACATCCAAAGCAGTACGTCCCATATGTACCTCTTTCGAACCCGCCGTTATGCCCAGTTGGATAAATTCAAGCAACATCCGCTGGTAGATCGCGTGCGATTTTGTCAGCTCCGGTTTGAAGCCCACAAAAAACGCTTCTGTCGCGTCAGAGGTGACATATGCACATTGAAAACCAACGCGCTTGCCTTCCAAGACATAAACGGAAACAACGAATGCTTCCCCCCAGAAACGTTTGGATTCGATCAATTCCTCCAGGTGCAACGAACCCAAGCGAAAGCCAGAACGCTCAAAAACCAACCGATACAATTCAATCAACTCGTGGCCTTCTTCCTCCAACTGCTCAAGAGACCACATTTCAATTACAAAATCTTCAGACAACGATAGAATGCGCTTGAACTTGGTTCGGGATTTGGTTACAAGTGAAGGCATGCAATCTTCGAGCGTGTTCCACAAAGGATCGAGATGCACGATCATCTCTGGATCGAACTCCATCGGAGTCCATCCAGGGAACAACGCCGACTTGCTGGCTCCGTCCCGAATGACAGTATCCTTGGCCATCACAACTCGCGGTATGCGATTCCCCCAATTACTGGCAGAATGAAACATGGTGCTTTCGACGCAGTACTGTTGCTGTTTATAGGAAACATCCGGTGCAAATCGAAACCCATGGTCTCCACTTCCGAGGGTAGTCCCCATAACGCGAACAGAAAATTTCAGTCGTCCTGAGCGCCCATGCAACAGGGAACTCACGGTATCAAACACAAACGATCTACTCTCCAAGTGACCAGACAAATTCACACTTTCTGCCTCTGCATCTTCTACAAATGAAATTCCTTTCAACTGGCCTTCAACATGCCACATTAACGCCGCCACATTCCGTGTTTTCGACGAAAGTAAAGAACGGACCATACGCGAATCCAAGAAAAGAGACGGGCGATTTGAACGCTCAATGAGCTCATCCCACTCCATCCAATCAATGGCATCGAGACCGGATTCATTCCAATACCAAGAGGCTTTCCAACCCGCTTGAAGTGCGTGAGAAAGGTGTGAATTCAATTTACAGGAGTCTCTGATTTCATACCTCGTCCCATCCAAAATCCACCACCAACAAACAACAGCAACAGGAGATTCGCTAAGCCACTCCATCCGGCTGACGATGACTTTTGGTATTCCCAAACCACCTCATGCGATCCACTCGGCACACGCAATCCGCGAAAGACATAATTGACCCGGATCGGTGAGACCAATTTTCCGTCCACTTTGACTGTCCATCCAGCGGGATACCACATTTCAGAGAACACGACCAGTGCTTCTTTATCGATGTTCACCTCGTACTCAAGAAAATCCGGAGCATAGGACACTAAATCCACGCCCCCATTGGCCCCCGGTGACAACCCGTCCATCTCCATCTCAAATTCTCGATGAATGACACCCGCTTTTGAATCTCTTAAAGCGGCCACAGCGTCAATCTCCTGATCAGGCGAATCCAAAAAACTCCAATTCGTCGCCACCCATCCGGCTCCATTTGGATTCGACACCGGAAGCGGTTCGTCCATTTGATCAAACAAGATGTAACGGGTGTTGAGCATTTTATGAGCGACCAATTCACTCATGCCCACGGTCGGAGAACTCTTTTGCGCAACGTCTACAAAACGCATGCCTTCTGGCAACAGCACCCGATCGATAAAATCTTGATACCGTCTCAGCTTTGCTCCGTGATAGCCGCCAACACTTTGGAAAAAATAGGATGTCTCCGCATCATTGAATGGTGATCCCCACTTGAACACACGAAATGGATCGGCAAATCGCAAGGCACCGAATTGAGCGATTACTTCCATGCGCTGTTTCTCAGAGCGACTCGTACGTTTCCCGTCAAACAAAGACTCATAGTGTGCCAGCAATAGCTGCGCGTCGTCTTGAATTTCTGGGTGCTGTGCACTTTCTACAGCCAACAGCCCCATCATAGCTGGAGATGGAGAAAAGGGGAATTTAGCGTCAGCCGACTTGACCCAGTTTCTAAAGACACCGCTAGTCATTTCGTCGTTTGAATAGCGTCGGTCTACTGACCACAAATCTGCCAAACCCAAAAGAACCAGGGCTGCCAAGAACAGGTGGTTTTGCCGCCGGGTCTGCATCCATGCCGCGACAACCAAACCGGCAACCAACCACAGCCCCATGGTTCTTAAGACGTCAGCACGAAATAGTTCGATACGCGAACCAACCGCTTGCCTGAAGCCCAATTGATCGATTGCTCGGTCCGGACGAATGGAGGATTGAAACTCAAAGAACGTCTCAGGGACTGCATAAAAAGCACCAAACAATGCGAACAGGCCCACAAACCCTGCCGCCCATCGACGCAACGCTTTTTTTCTGTCGCCTCCTACCTCTTGAGCTAAACCAAGCAACTCGCGCAAGGCAAGACCTGCTCCCAAAACAACGGACAATTGCACGACGACCAACATCATTTTCGTGTCCCGAAACTGGTTGTAAAACGGAACGGAATCAAGGAAAAATTCCATCAAAGCCGAGGGTTCTCGCCTCGAAAGAAGCACCGCCAAAATTGAAACCAGCAATAGCGGCCATTTCAAGCGGTCCCTTCCTACAAGCA
The DNA here is from genome assembly GCA_905478325.1 of uncultured Flavobacteriales bacterium. GTDB lineage: Bacteria > Bacteroidota > Bacteroidia > Flavobacteriales_D > Sanyastnellaceae > UA16. The sequence continues at coordinate 31,963 of CAJQIB010000027.1, forward strand.
AAAAAACCAGACACAGCAAGCAGGCAATGGCTCCAAAATAGAATGCTCCACCCGAAAAACGTTGTTCTCCCCAGTACAAGGGGTCGTTTCCGCCTTTAATGTCAGGACACATGATGGACCACCATTCCCCTGCAGCCATACTGTATTCGAGGATGTAATCCGTTGCCAATCCCTGATTTGATTGAGCCGCATCAACGGCCAGAATTTGGTCACCGCGCATTGTATGCTGTGCGTATGCCTTCGTTTCAATGAGCCCAGGCAAGCTCGGTAAAACACCAACAATTCCAGCAATCATAAGCCATAGAGTCGGCTTCAGTGCGCGCTTCCATTGCCCCGATTCACGACCCAATCCGACGATTTCCGTAATCCCTACTCCCCCCATCAGAAACAACAAGTAGTACGTCATTTGAGGATGGCCTGCGGCAACATGCAAAGCCGTGAACAACGCGGCCAATGCAGCCCCTCTCCAAACATTGCGCCGATAAGCCCAAAGCACTCCAGCTAAAACTCCTGGCATGAGGGCTATGGCGCGAACCTTGGTGTTGTGCCCAGCACCCAAATAGAGGACATTGACAGTAGAAAGCCCAAAAGCCACAGCACAAAACGTTGCAATCAATGGGTTCGCTCCCACGGCTAAAGCAAGCAGATATGCTGCCAACATCGCCCACCAGAGGGTCGCTACGGGCGACGAACCAAATACATTCTGAACCAATCGATGCAGTTGACGGGAGACTGAAAAAGAATCTGGCGCCTTGGAAATCTGATCCGATGGCATCCCTCCAAACATGGAGCCCGTCCACCCACTGTGCACGCCGGTCAAGACTTTATGATCAGACAACTCCTTAGACATTCCTTTGAATTGCTGCACATCTCCTTGCCGCAATTGAAAGCCGTCAAATGATTTCGCGTAAAAAAAACAGGCCACAAGCGCAAAGAAGGCTAGCGCCAAAAGGTGAGGCCATGCTCGTTCGAGCAATGAACGGAATGAAGAACGATTCATGAACTTGGAGGGTGTGGTGGCCAACAATTTACGACGCAAGACTTGAGCGACTTATTCCTTGTCCTTCAACTCCTCAAAATCCACGTAATCCCCCAGTTTTTGATCCTTTGGGGATGGAGACTCTTTAGGCGTTGAACGGGGAGACTGGCCGGTTTGGGTCGGCCCTTGGCGATTCGACCACCTGCGTGCCATCCGGTCCAACCATCGGAATACAAACCAAATGAGAACAACAGTCCCAATTGTACGGATCAATCCTGCTAACATGTTTACTTGCTTAGGTACAAGTTACGTTCGCTATACACTTTTCGAAAGAATGGATCTTTCAAATTCGGAATGAATTGAATGCCCTCGCCAGTAGATTTCATTTCAGGACCAAGCTCCTTGTTCACCTCAGGGAATTTCTCATAAGAGAAAACAGGAATCTTCACGGCATACCCTTCCAATTCTGGCTCGTGAGGCAAATCTTCCAGCTTCGCAGCCTTCAGCATCACCTTGGTTGCATGATTCACGTAAGGCTCACCGTATGCTTTTGCAATAAAAGGAACGGTCCGCGAGGCTCGTGGATTTGCCTCAATGATATACACCTCATCGTCCTTCACGGCGAATTGGATATTGATTAACCCCACTGTTTCCAGCGCAAGTGCGATGCGTTTGGTGTACTCTTCTATTTGGGTAATAATCAAATCTCCCAAATTGAAAGGCGGAAGAACAGCATAGCTGTCTCCAGAGTGAATTCCCGCAGGCTCAATGTGCTGCATAATGCCAATGATGCGCACTTCCTTCCCATCACAAATCGCGTCAGCCTCACATTCGATGGCGCCATCGAGATAATGGTCTAACAGCACTTTGTTGTCCGGCATATCACGGAAAATCCCAATCACGTGCCGCTCCAGTTCTTCCTCATTGATAACAATCTTCATCCGCTGTCCACCCAAAACATAACTTGGCCGAACCAAAAGCGGGAAGCCCAACTCCTTGCTCAAAGCGCTCGCCTCCTCAGTCGTTTCCACGACACCAAAATCCGGGTATGGAACTCCGAGATCTCGTAGTAAAGAAGAGAACGACCCCCGGTCTTCAGCCAAGTCAAGAGCACGGTAGCTCGTTCCAATAATCGGAATACCAAAACGCTCGAGTTTTTCGGCCAACTTGAGCGCAGTCTGTCCGCCAAATTGAACAATCACACCCTCGGGTTTTTCGTGCAGAATGATATCGTAGATGTGCTCCCAGAAAACAGGCTCGAAGTACAATTTGTCTGCTGTATCAAAATCAGTTGAAACCGTTTCTGGGTTGCAATTGATCATGATCGTCTCGTATCCACACTCTTTCGCAGCGAGAACACCGTGGACGCAGCAATAATCAAACTCAATGCCCTGGCCGATTCGATTCGGACCGCTTCCAAGGACCACTATTTTTTTCTGGTCGCTCCGAACGCTTTCGTTTTCGTCTTCAAACGTCGAGTAGTAGTAGGGTGTTTTTGCAGGGAATTCTGCAGCACATGTATCTACCAGCTTATAGGTTCGCGTAATTCCGCGTGAAGTTCTGTGCTCATGCACCGCTGACTCCAGACAATCAAACAAATGAGCAATCTGCCGGTCGGCATATCCTTTTTGTTTCGCTTCGCGCAGCAAGCTATCTGGAATTGTCGTCAACGTGAATTCACTGAGTACGTCCTCTAAATGAACCAACTCCTCAATCTGACGCAAGAACCACGGGTCAATCCTTGTGATCTCGTGCACCTTCCGGATGGAAATGCCCAATTTCATGGCATCGTACAGGTGGAACAGTCGATTCCAACTGGCATGCTTCAAGCTGTGTAAAATGGCATCGTGGTCACGAAGTTCCTTTCCATCACATCCCAATCCATTCCGTCCTATCTCAAGTGACTGGGCTGCTTTTTGCAACGCTTCTTGAAACGACCTTCCGATGGACATGACCTCTCCCACCGACTTCATCTGCAGACCGAGTTCACGGTTTGCTCCTTTGAATTTATCAAAGTTCCAACGCGGCACTTTCACGACGACATAATCCAAGGTCGGTTCGAACATGGCACTGGTTGTGCCCGTGATTGGATTGGCCAGTTCATCTAAGTGGTATCCGATGGCCAACTTGGTCGCAATCTTCGCAATTGGATACCCGGTAGCTTTTGAGGCCAAGGCAGAAGATCTGCTCACCCGGGGATTGATTTCAATGGCGATGATATCCTCCCGCTCATCAGCTGAAACGGCAAACTGCACATTGCATCCTCCAGCAAAGTCGCCAATGGAACGCATCATGTGAATCGCCATGTCCCGCATTCGTTGAAATGTGGTATCGCTCAACGTCATAGCCGGCGCCACTGTTATGCTGTCGCCTGTATGGATCCCCATCGGATCAAAGTTTTCAATCGAGCATATGATCGTGACATTGTCATTGGAGTCGCGCAGCAACTCCAGCTCATACTCTTTCCACCCCATGACCGCTTTATCGATCATAACCTCGTGGATCGGGCTCAAATGCAGGCCGCGTGTCAACGCAGCGTCAAACTCTTCCGGATCGTAAATAATGGCCGCACCACTTCCTCCGAGCGTATACGACGGCCGAATGCACAGCGGGAATCCAAATTGCTGTGCCGCTTCTTTTCCTTCGAGGAAACTTTTTGCCGTAGCCTGGGGAGCCATTGGGATCTTCAATTGCTCCATGAGCTTCCTGAACTTCTCCCGATTCTCCGTGATTTCAATCGCGGCGATATCCACTCCAATCATCTTCACGCCATACTCTTCCCACAGCCCCATCTCATCGCACTGAATGCACAAGTTAAGAGCCGTTTGTCCTCCCATGGTCGGCAAAACAGAGTCAATGGAATGCTTCTTTAGAATCTTTTCTATGGAAGCAGGTTCAAGCGGTTCTAGATACACATGGTCGGCAACGACAGGGTCTGTCATAATGGTCGCCGGGTTCGAATTGATCAGTACAACTTCAATTCCCTCTTCGCGTAACGAACGAGCCGCTTGCGACCCCGCATAATCAAATTCACACGCTTGTCCGATGACAATAGGGCCGCTACCGATGAGTAGAACCGATTTGATGCTTTTGTCTTTGGGCATTTTTTTTTTATCCGACTGCTGCAGCCTTGAAAAACGGCGACAACGGTCGAGACGAAACGAGGAATTCCGAGCGCAAAACTAGCGCGTTAATTCGAACATCAAAAGCCCGATTCAATGACAATTTCAACGACCTATTCACAATGCTGTCTGTTCTGCGAAAACACCCGAACTTTCAGCCATGGAATTCGCTGCCGAAAAAGCACGGTCTGACCGGAAAACTTGGGCCAATCGCGGCTGGAATCTAGAGTACACCATTGATTTCACTTCCCCTTCGGGGAGGCCTGCCGCACTCGATAGCCAAAGCAAAAAAAATCTCCGTGCCGTATTTGCATTGCACGGATTTGCACGGCCATTAGAGGATTTCACTTCCTTCGCTCAGACATGGCCAGAACGATGTGCTTTCATCTCGGTGCATTTACCGCACCATGGCAAAAGCGGTCCAGATCTTGAAACACGGCCATTGGACGATGCGATTGAACCCGAAGACTTGCTGAAAATCCTTTGTGAAATAGCACTTCACGAAGGCGTCAGCGCATCAAAACCAGATCTCATCGGATACAGCATTGGGGGAAGAATAGCCCTCTCTTTGATCGCGACAGATCCTAAAAAATGGAACCGAGTCGTGCTACTCGCACCTGACGGCCTCAAGCAATCTCCTTTTTATGGCCTGACAGTCCACACGCAATTAGGGAAAGCCCTTTGGTTTGCCATAGACACGCATAGTCAGGCTGTATTGCTTTGGAGTGATCGATTTTTGAAATGGAGGCTCTTGACTCCCCACATGCATGCATTTATCGCCTTTCACTTGTCATCACATTCCATGCGCATGGCGGTTTGGAATGGCTGGCGGGCGCATCGAAAATGCTGGCCATCCTATCAGTCGCTTGCTTCAGCATTTAGCCAGACAGGAGGGACTATCGATCTTTTTTTCGGTATGCACGACCGCATCATCCCTTTGAAAAACGGGAGGCGTTTGCGTCAAAAAACGAATTCCATGCCCCACGTAAACTTCCACTCCATCCCATCAGGTCATGGTATGTTGCGTGAAGACGTTTTGAAAATCATCATTCAACGTACCTTTAAGACATGACGTGGCTTGAACAATTGCAATCGGACTCCTTAAATGGCACAAAGCGGTTAGCAGCCCTACTCGACCCAGACGACCTTCCCTCTGGCCGAGCGTGGTACGCTTTAATCGACCGAATCGAAGCATCCCCTGTGACGGATATTTTTATCGGAGGCAGCCTGTTGATCCGCAACAATGTCAGCGACATGATGCAGTCCATCCGCGAGCGCTTTTCAGGCAAAATCACGATTTTTCCGGGTTCGCCAGATCAAGTGATATCGGGTGCAGATGCTGTACTTTTTCTATCCGTGATCTCTGGAAGGAATCCCGATTTACTCATTGGAAGACACGTTGAATCGGCCATGCGCATCCGCCGATTGAGGATCGAAACCATTCCTACCGGATATCTACTCATCGGAGACGGGCCACTGACCACTGCGGCTTACATGAGTCAATCCATGCCCATCCCATCAGCCAAACCCGAAATTGCTGTTGCAACGGCTGTAGCAGGTGAGATGTTGGGACTTCGCGTCATGTTTGTTGATGCGGGCAGCGGAGCGAGTCAACCGGTTCCATTGAAAGCCATTGCATCCATTCGAAACCAGACAACGTGCCCATTGATTGTTGGCGGGGGCTTGAACGATGCCCCAAGCATTGAGGCCGCATGGCAAGCTGGTGCTGACCTTGTTGTCATCGGTTCCGCAATCGAAAACAAGCCGGAAGATTTGAATTGGCTTCCCAACCCAGCCGCTTTTCAGTCAAGAGGACTCGCTGACACCTGGAGCTAACCTGAGCGCGATCCGATCGCTCTAAAACGAGACTTCCACAGAAAACATTCCGTTCCTACCAGCCTGAGGATACACGTAATTCTCTGTAGTCATCGCGTTGACGCCACCGAACAAATAACTATACGTCCATCCATTTGCGCTGTATTTGGCATTGAGGACATTGCGCAAGAAAGCGTTGAATGTGACGCGCGTGCCCGAAGGACGCTCCCAACTCCACTGCAGCCGGATGTCTTGAACCGCATACGATTGTAGCGACCGACTATCTCTCGACGTGTTATCTAAATATTGCTTTCCAACATACCGCGCTGCCCACTCCACTGTTCCTCGCGTTCTCCCGTCAGCTTTAGAACGGTCCCAAAAACGATAAGCTGCCACACTCGATGCTGTGAAGTTGGGAGCAAAGGCAATGTCCGTTGTTCCATGTTCCACTTCTACGACCGAAGGAAAGCCCTCATCGTAATCAGACAATATCTCCGTAAAGGAATCGATCCGATTGAGGGACCATGTGGCCGTTCCCTGCCAGGTCACCCCTTCCTTTGGACGCCAGGCAGAAGACCACTCCAATCCAGCTCGGTAGCTGCGATCTACATTCTGTTGGATGGGACTTCCTGTATCATTCAACGCACCCGTCAGCACGAGTTGATTGTGATAACGCATGTAGAAAGCAACCGCCTGCAGCGACCAGGCTTTGCGATCATGCTCCCACCCCAACTCCCAATCGGTCATGGTCTCTGGGAGCGGCTTCTCCGAAGTGACCCGATCAACATAGTCTGTCCGAACCGGCTCTCGATTCCCTTGCGAAATGGAAGCGAAAAAACGATTAAAAGGAGACATCATCCAATCCATTCCAGCCTTCGGATTGAGAAAAAACAACCGGTCATTGACCGCGAGCTGCGTCAAGTCATTATCTGTCCCTTCGATGGAATAAATGACTTGCCGGCCTTGCAGTTCCAATTGGGTGCGTATACGTCCCCCTCCCCAATCTTGCGTAAAACCAGCAAAGCCGTAACGGTCTGTTTTACTACCGACATTGGAGTAATACCGTGCACCCAGTTGCGTGCTGCCTGCATATTGCATCCATATAGGAACTCCAAAGTGTGCACCTTCATAATTGAATTCCCCTCCTCCCCACTTCATGGAAATCCGATCCCAAGACCGATGGGCATTGAGAGCCACACCTTTGTAGGCATTGTCCAACCAGCGACGTCGTATCACATCACCCGTTGCAATGGCCGAATCTCCAATGACCAAATCCGTTACGCCATAGAGGGACAGCTCAGCATCGGGTTTGTATTGTTCATAGTATCCCGAGCCCGCTGTATAATGCGCCGTTAACCCCAAATCCCAACCTCTCCATTCCTGATCCAAATGCAGTTGGTGGTGATCTTGACGGTAGTCATCCACCTCGTCTTCATAGCGGTAGAAGTTGTGCTGTTCTCTTCTTTCGATCAAATCGGCTATCCGCGCTAAATCGTTTCCGTATCCATATTCTCCACTTGAATTGGCCCAATCTAAAATTTCACTTTCAGTCCCCTCAATTGCGATTTGAGGAACCCCGTACCATGCTTGATAGGTGCGCTCATGGCCCAACATGGCCGTGTACGTGAGATGCCCTGTGTCCCACAGATATCCCAGCCCTAACTGCATGCTGGATAAATCACTGGAAGCACGGTCTACAAAACCATTGGACACAATACGCGATGCTCTGCCTTCTATATAGAACCCATCGCCGACACGACCACTCGACCACTTCACCATGGATCGGGCACTCCCAAAAGACCCCGCTCCTAAGACCATTCTTCCCTTTGGTTTATGATCAAATGACAGTGTATTGAGGGCCACAGTCGCCCCGAAAGCCCCGGGACCGTTCGCCGAACTACCGACTCCCCGTTGCACTTGAAGTCCATCGACACTGCTCGATAAATCAGGCAAATCCACCCAATACACCTGATGTGATTCCGCGTCATTCAACGTAATCCCATTGATCGTCACATTGATATGAGTTTGATCCGACCCTCGTATCCGCATGGAAGTGTACCCCACACCCGCTCCGGCATCGGAGGTCACCACAACTGACGGGGTATACCGCAATAAAAAAGGCAAATCCAAAGAGCCATCCCGCTCCTCCAACATTGCCGAAGTAATCCGCAGGCTTGCAAACGGAGCACGTTCACTAAAGTGAGTGGTACTCACTGACGCTGGCAACAACTGGACTGTCATCAACGTACTGTCCAATTCAGAAGGCGAAATAGCTTGAGAATGGCTCACAGAAACACCTGAAAGAATGGCAACCGTGAGAAGCGATAAAATGGGTAAATGCATCATTATTTTTAATTTATGACGCAGAAATGTCCGCTTTCACGAAGGCATTCATGACAATCTCCCCTACCGGCATTATCCGTTCAGGTTCAAAGGGTATAATCTCAGCGCTCTATTAGGAGGCACCCCCGCATCGCAGCAAATATATGGACGCGAAACAATAACTTGCAACTATGGAGCGCCCTCTAATTGAAGCTTTGATTGAAACAGCGATTCAAGCTGCCATCGATGCTTCGCGCGTCTTAATGGAACATCTTGAGAAACACAATGAAGCCTTGGTCATTCGCGCCAAACGCGATGGAAGCCCTGTCTCAGCGGCGGACATGGCCTCGCATCAAATCATTGAATCCATCCTTTCCACGACCGATATTCCAATCATTAGTGAAGAAGGGAGTCTCCCTCCATTTTCGGAACGACAACTTTGGCCTCTGTTTTGGTTGGTCGACCCCTTAGACGGAACCGAGTCGTATCTGCGTAACCGATCGGGCTTTGCTGTGAACATCGCTCTCTGCGATAAAAACGGGCCTTTCTTGGGCATTGTAGCAGATCCTCTCGCCCATTCTATGTACTACGGCGCGATTGGACTGGGCGCATTTCATCGGTCACTTGACCCCCATGCCGTGGGCGAAGTACTGATTTCAAAACCCGCAACAAAACCGTACTTATTGGTTACGAGCTGGAACGAACCGCTGTCGTTGACCGAATTGCTTCCTGCCCATTTATCTCCAGAGGACTTTCGAAGCGAACCGGTGAGTGGAGCCCTTAAATTTTGTCAGGTGGCAGCGGGCAAGGCTGATTTGCACGCACGTTCCGGTCCCTACATGGAGTGGGATTGCGCAGCAGGTGATGCCATTTTGCGCAGTCTGGGAATGGTGGTTCGAAGTCGCGACACCAATGAGCCCCTTCAGTACAACACGATGCACCTCCGTGTTGAAGGCCTGTGGGTGAGTCGAATCCCTTAGGGGATTTTGATCTTCATCTGTACGAATTGGACTCGAACGTCTCGTACAACTCGATGTAATTGACGTACCGCTCTTCCGCAATTTCGCCTTCTTCAACGGCTTTCTTCACTGCACAATGCGGCTCATTTCGATGCAGACAATTGTGGAATTTACATCCATCCAGTTTTCTGAATATTTCCGGAAAATAATGATGCAAATGATCTCGTTCCAGATGCACCAGGCCGAAGCCTTTGATACCTGGAGTATCAATGATAAATCCTCCTGTAGACAACGGGAACATTTCTGCAAAGGTGGTGGTGTGCTTGCCTTTTTGATGGGCATCCGAGACTTCACCTGTTCGTAAATCCGTTCCAGGCAATAGCGCATTGATCAGGGTACTCTTGCCCACGCCACTGTGTCCAGACAGGAGGTTCACACCTGATGCAGCCAGTTCTTGCGTCAAGGAATCCAAGCCCTCCCCCGTTGTTGCAGAAGTGCGCAGCGTGGGAATTCCTGCCAATTCGTACACCGCTTCCAAATATTCCAACTGCGCTCTTTCCGGTGTCCCTTCAGCACAGACATCGACTTTATTGAATACGATGGTTACGGGAACTTGGTACGCATGAGCGGTGACCAAGAAACGATCCATAAATCCCGTACTCGTCGCTGGCTGAACCACCGTGGCAATCAGAAAAGCACGGTCCAAATTTGCCGCGACAACATGGGTTTCCTTCGACAGGTTCACCGATTTCCGAACCATGCTATTTCGCCGATCCAAGCGTTCCGTGATACTCCCTGTTTTTTCTTCGTCTTGCTTTTGAATCAACACATAGTCTCCGACAGCTATGGGGTTTGTAGACCGTTCTCCTCGCAATCTCAGCTTGCCCTGTATCCGACACGATATGACCGTTCCGGTGGACAATTCCATCACCTCATACCACGACCCTGTTGACCGCAACACCAGTCCTTTAGGGCCTTGGTCTGCACCTTTTTTTGAAACATCCTTCGGAGACGGCTCCATCAAACGGTTTTTGCTTTAAACACCGCTTCCAAACCGCCTTCTTGTGCTGTGAGAACAGCAGTCGCCTCATCCGCCACCAGCATGCCCTTTCGAATCAACACCACCCGATCGCACATCGCTTCCACTTCCTGCATGATGTGCGTGGACAGGATGACGGTTCGCTTTTCACCAATGGTTCGGATTAAATTTCGAATGTCCTCTAACTGAAGTGGATCAAGACCTGACGTTGGTTCATCGAGAATCAGAACTTCCGGGTTGTGAATCATGGCCTGCCCCAGTCCGACGCGTTGCCGAAACCCCTTGGACAACTGGCCAATCAACTTGTGACACTCTGGCTCTAAACCCACCTCTACCAATACCTCTTCAGCACGATCTTTTGCTCGCTTTACCCCATGCGTTCCGGCGACATACTCTAAGTACTCCCGCACATACATATCCAAATGAAGTGGATTGTGTTCGGGCAAGTACCCCACACAGCGCTTGGCTTGAATCGGATCCTCAGAGACATCGTGACCACACACAACAATCTTTCCTGACGTAGGCGGCAAGTACCCCGTAATGAGCCGCATCAGTGTCGACTTTCCAGCACCGTTGGGACCCAACAAGCCCAGAACCTGACCTGCAGGGATTTCTAAGTCCACAGAGGAGAGCGCAGCTTGGCTTCCAAAGTTCTTGGAAACGTGTTGAATTGAAATCGACATCGGCCGCAATTTACGACCCTTTGCATTCTGCTTTTGCAGCTCTTTTCAGAACAAAAAAGGCCACCCCAACGGGATGGCCTTTCTTCACAATCAATGACTGTTTACATTACATCATACCACCCATGCCTCCTCCCATTCCCCCTGGTCCTGGCATTGCAGGCGCATCCTCCTCAACATCATAAATGACGCACTCTGTAATCAAGACCATTCCAGAAATAGATACTGCATTTTCCAAAGCAACTCGCGTCACCTTCGTTGGGTCAATTACGCCAGCCTCAAAGAGGTTTTCATACACCTCGGTGCGCGCATTGTATCCGAAATCACCTTCTCCACCTCGGACGGCATTGGCGACAACAGCACCTTCACCTCCTGCGTTGGCGACGATTTGACGCAACGGCTCTTCAACTGAGCGCAGTACGATCTGAATCCCTGTTGTTTCGTCAGGATTGATTCCTTCCAAATTGGAAATGCTGGCAGCAGCTCGGATATACGCCGTTCCTCCACCCGGTACAATGCCTTCCTCGACAGCCGCACGCGTGGCGTGCAGCGCATCGTCGACACGGTCCTTTTTCTCTTTCATTTCGACTTCTGTGGCCGCACCGACGTAAAGCACCGCGACACCTCCTGCTAATTTAGCAAGACGCTCTTGAAGCTTTTCCTTATCGTAATCCGAAGTCGTCGTTTCGATTTGAGCCTTGATTTGATTCACACGGCCTTCGATTTGATCCTTGACACCTGCGCCATTGACAACAGTTGTGTTGTCCTTATCCACAGTGATTTTCTCTGCTGTTCCCAAGTCCTCCAACGTGACGTTTTCCAACTTCAAACCGGTCTCTTCAGAAATCACCTGACCGCCGGTCAAAACAGCAATGTCTTGCAACATCGCCTTGCGACGATCACCAAATCCAGGGGCTTTTACAGCCGCTACCTTCAGAGCTCCTCGAATCTTATTGACTACCAGTGTCGCCAAAGCTTCCCCATCCAAATCTTCCGCAATGATCAGAAGAGGACGCCCGCTTTGAGCCGTTTGCTCAAGCGTAGGAAGCAAATCCTTCATGGTCGATATTTTCTTATCGTAAATGAGGATGTACGGATTTTCCAACTCCACCTCCATTTTCTCGCTGTTCGTCACAAAGTAGGGTGACAAGTAACCGCGATCGAATTGCATGCCTTCAACGGTCTTGACTTCAGTCTCCGTTCCCTTGGCTTCTTCAACCGTAATGACTCCTTCATTGCCTACCACCTCCATCGCTTGTGCGATAAGCTTACCGACAGTCTCGTCGTTGTTAGCCGAGATCGTCGCAACCTGCTCGATTTTCGAGATATCGCTTCCAACCTCACGAGAAATTTTTTGCAACTGCTCAATGATCGCCTTACTCGCCTTGTCCATTCCACGCTTGAGGTCCATAGGATTTGCTCCCGCAGCTACATTGCGCAACCCCTCTCCAATCAAAGCCTGAGCCAAAACAGTGGCCGTTGTCGTTCCGTCACCAGCGACATCCGCTGTTTTTGAAGCGACCTCCTTGACCATTTGGGCTCCCATGTTTTCCAGGGAATCCGTCAACTCCACTTCACGCGCTACAGAAACTCCATCTTTTGTCACCGACGGTGCTCCAAACTTTTTCTCAATGACCACATTCCGACCCTTCGGTCCGAGTGTTACTTTCACGGCATTCGCCAATTTGTCTACTCCGGCTTTTAAGCCGTTTCGCGCATCCGTGCTGAATTCGATTTCTTTTGACATGTCTCAAATAATTGTAATCCGATGTGGATAATTGAATATTAAACGATCGCCAAGATGTCGCTTTCACGCATCATCATGTAATCCTTGCCTTCCAACTGCAACTCTGTTCCAGAGTACTTGCCATAGAGCACCGTGTCTCCTACTTGAACCGTGATTGGTTCATCTGGCTTCCCGGGACCAGCAGCAATGACTGTTCCGCGTTGCGGCTTTTCTTTCGCTGTATCCGGAATGATGATTCCGCTTGCTGTCTTCTCTTCTGCCGCTGCGGGCTCAACAAGAACCCGATCTGCGAGAGGCTTGATATTCACTGACATGAATCTTAGATTTTAAGTTATTTGAATCCGTTCCATCGATTTTCATGCCAAAGGGATAACACTGCGAGGCATCTGACGCGGTGTCAGCCCGGGAGCAATCTTGTCAGCAATTCGAACGACCACAAAAAAAATGACGTGACACCTATGACAAGGTGACACGTCAGTTTAAAACGTCCAGAGAATCTGATTTCGCAATCACTCCGCCAAAGGAGCGGCCGCTGCTGGCATTGCCGTAGCAGGCAAAATACTTTCATCGATACCGACGTCCTCGTTCATGTTTCCGAAGAAAATCCCAGCCGCAATGCACAAGACAAACAATGTACTTGTCAAGACCCATGTCGCTTTCACGAGGAAATCTGTCGTTTTTTGAACTCCTCCGAATTGGCTTGCTCCTTGAAAACCTGTTGCCAAGCCTCCTCCTTTCGGGTTTTGGACTAAAATCACAGCTCCTAAGAGAAAGCACACAACCAAAATGACCGCCATCAAAAAATATCCCATATTTCCTTTATTTATCTTCGTTCAAATCAAGCCAAACCTCCTTTGCCCAGCTTTTTCAATTGGGCTGCAAAATAAGTGCTTTTTGCCGGATTTTTCAATGCCAAAAGTTTATAAGCTTTCCTGGCCTTTCCGATTTGACCTTGCTTCGCATACAAACGCGCCATGGTTTCCGTCACCAAAGTGGCATCTTCAAGGACACTAGCCTGTGCCAAATCATGCACTCCTGGTGCCGTTTCACGCAAAGGTCCGATGCGCGGGTTCGTTGCAATAAACCGATCAATCAATGCCGCAGCATCCGCAGGTTTGTCAGCCTCTTTTCGTTCCACATGAGCGGTGGTGTCACCATATTCTATTTCCAAGGCTCGCGCCGTTAACCAAGCCGAAAATGGACTTGACGCTGCATTTCTCAACCTCGTTTCGTCCGCCGCGCTGATCGCCTCTGTTGACGCTACTGGACTTCCTGAATCCCATGAGTCCACATCTTTTTCAATGGATCGACCAATGGCAGAAATCAAGGCCTCACGCTCCATCGGGTCCTCCGCGTTGAGTCCGCTGGTTTCAGGAGATTCGAGATCAGCAGGCGCGACTAAAGCGGGCTCTTCATGGCTTGCCCACTCCGCTTCTGGCACTTCGGGAGCGGCCTCAATTTGAGCATGAATTTCACGCGCTTCTTCGAGCAATTTCGTCCGTAAAATCAAATCAAACAGCGGCTGCCTCAACGATGAAGATGCTGCTGCTCGCATCAGATCAACTTGCTGCTCAATGTGCCCTCCCACAGCGCTCGATCTCGCCAACAACATAGAAAACGCACCCGCATACGGATACTTTTTTACCCAATTGGACAGCCCGTCCCGGTCAGACAACAGCGTCTTCCCAGGTTCATCAATAAGTTCTTGCAGGCGTTGAATGTGCATAGACGGTGGCTGGAGTTATTGACGGTCAATTTAACCCATGCAGGCTTCACCAATTACCAAGTGTCGCATTGAATACATCTTGCGTCAATTGATCTCCAATTTCTTCGACCAACTGTTCTTCAATACTAAACAAGTCCAGTTCGCTGCTATAATCTGCAAACCGGCTAAACTGTCGATCAAAACTCAACGTTGGATCCAAGGTGTTTTGATACCGAACCAGCAGTCCTATGGTCAAGCGATTTGAAGCCGCAACTTCACCCCCTTGAACGTTGACAGGTGTCACGGTCCATTTAACAATGTCGGCCTCAAACATCAATTCCGCCTGTGACGACTGCAGCTTGAGTGTGGATTGTCTTTGGATCCGATCTCGCATTAACTCAGTTAACAGCAGCGCGCTAGAGGCAGAAGCCAATGGATTGACCGGGTTGAATCCGAAAACAGCAAATGTTTTAGCCCCTGATGTTTGGGCACCGTAGGGAGAGTAAACACCACAACCTAATCCAAATAACACGACCAATCCGGTGAGTATCCCTCTAAGTAAGCGGTTCATTTCAATCCGTATTCTTTGATTTTCCGATACAACGTGCGCTCTGAAATCCCCAATTCAAAGGCCGCATGCTTCCTCCGATTGCCATGTTTCAATAGCGCTCTTCGAATCAACTCCTTTTCTGAGTCTTGCAGCGAAAGAATTTCTTCAACTTCTTCAACATCCACCACAGCCTGATCCCCAGACCCGAGTTGCAAGTTCCCACTTCTACCTTGTGAAGCTGAAGAACCCTCTGGTTTAGAGTTCAAAACATCCATGTCCTCCATGAGCGAATCGGACTGTCGAGACCTTCCCTCGGGAAGCCCTTTTGACGCGGGTGTGGATTGGTTAAAGAGTCGATCAATTAAAGCAGATTCTTCCGACCCAATGTCTCCACCTTTCTCCAAAAGGCCCATGACGAGTTTTTTCAAATCGTGCATTTCTTGGCGCAGATCAAAGAGGACTTTGTAAAGAACTTCGCGCTCGTTGAGCTGATCACCTTTGTCCGCGTGCTCATCCCGAACGGGCAAGCGGCTCCGATGCGATTCGGGCAAATACGTCAGTAGCGTGTCGGAATTGAGAAGCCTTTTACTTTCCAAAATGGACATCTGCTCAGCGGTGTTCTTCAGCTGCCGAATGTTCCCAGGCCAAGGGTAATTTTCCAAGACTTCAATGGCATCCGGAGTCAGCGAAAGCGGAGGCATTTGATACGTTTCGGAAAAATCAGTTGTGAATTTTCTAAAGAGCAAGTGAATGTCGGCCGCGCGCTCACGAAGAGGCGGAACTTGAATCGGCACTTGACTCAATCGGTAGTACAGGTCTTCTCGGAATCTTCCTTTTTGGATGGCTTGATCAAACTCGACATTCGTAGCGGCCACAACGCGCACATCGGTTTTCTGCACTTTGGAAGAGCCCACTCGGATGAACTCTCCTGTCTCGAGAACCCGGAGCAACCTGACCTGGGTGGTCAGAGGCAACTCGGCCACTTCATCCAAAAAAACAGTCCCTCCGTTGGCCTCTTCGAAGTACCCTTTCCTCGACTCTGTGGCACCCGTGAACGAGCCTTTTTCATGCCCAAACAACTCAGAATCAATCGTTCCTTCTGGAATCGCGCCGCAATTCACCGCGATGAACGGGCCGTGCTTGCGCGTTGAGAATTGATGTACAATCCGGGGGATGGCTTCTTTACCGACTCCACTTTCCCCCAGCACCAAAACGGAAATATCCGTTGGCGCCACTTGGGCGGCCACAGTGACAGCGCGGTCCAACGAGGGCGTGGTACCGATGATTCCAAATCTTCGTTTGATGGAGAGTACATCCATGAATCAGGCGTCCGCTTTATCCTGCGTTATTTCTCCGATCAGCGTTGCTACAGTGCAGCTCAGGGTTTTCACGTTGACATAGGTCCCTGGTTTTGCATCTTCTTTCGGAAATACTACGACCGTATTGTACGTATTGCGGCCAAAAAACTGGTCGTCCCTTTTTTTAGATGTTCCTTCAATGAGCACCTTGTACGTTTTTCCCTTTTGCGCCAAAGTGCGCTCCGTGCCATGCACTCGTTGCAAGGTCATAATCTCTTGCAATCGCCGACTCTTGACATCCTCTGGAATGTCATTTTCAAATTTTCGTTCAGCCAATGTTCGTGGCCGTTCACTGTATTTGAACATGTAAGCCATTTCATACCGGACTTCACTCAACAGACTTAACGTCTCTGCGTGCTCCTCTTCCGTTTCACCACAAAACCCCGTCATGATATCCGTCGAAATTGCACAATCTGGCATGATCCTGCGGATGGCCGCCATGCGATCCATGTACCATTCTCTCGTGTAACCGCGGTTCATTCGTTTCAGGACTTCACTGTTCCCTGATTGAACCGGAAGGTGGACGTATTTGCACAGATTCTCATACTTCGCCATCACATGAAGCACATCGTCCGTCATGTCTTTGGGGTGACTTGTTGAAAATCGGATGCGCAAATCGGGATTCACTTGGGCTACAAGCTCCATCAATTCAGCAAACCTTACCACCGGTTGATCCGGATCTTTAACCTGGCCTTTGATGTCCAAGTTCCATTTGTAGCTATCGACATTTTGACCAAGCAAGGTCACTTCGCGATAGCCTGCCGCATACAACTCATGGGCTTCTCGGACAATGCTACCCGGATCTCGACTGCGTTCGCGCCCCCGTGTAAACGGAACGACACAAAAACTGCACATGTTATCGCATCCACGCATAATACTAATAAAAGCAGTGACGCCATTGGTGTCCAAACGCACCGGACTGATCTCTGCATAGGTCTCTTCACGACTGAGCAACACATTCACGGCTTTTTGTCCGCCATTGACTTGCTCCACCAAATTGGGGAGATCTCGATACGCATCCGGACCAACGACCAAATCAACTAGTTTTTCTTGTTCGAGAAGGCTTTCCTTCAAGCGTTCCGCCATGCATCCCAAAACTCCGACGACCAGGTGAGGACGTTCCGCTTTGGCCGATTTAAATTGACGCAGCCGTCCGCGAACACGCTGCTCCGCATTCTCTCGAATCGCGCATGTATTCAACAAGATTAAATCAGCTTCTTCTTCGTTGCGGGTGGTTGCAAAACCAGCCGCATCCAAAATACTCACGACAATTTCAGAATCAGAATAATTCATCTGACAGCCATAACTCTCCAAGTATAGCTTTCGGGTGTGGGTCGGTTGAGAGGCCACCACAACAGGCGCCCCTTGTAGCGACTCGTCGAGCAACTCGTGGCCTGAACCCCTTGGAGAATCTAACATGCGATGATTTCTTATTTTGTCTGTAACGGAACAGCGAAAATAGGGCGATTCCGATGACTGACAGAATGTCACCTATTCAAATCGCGTAACGGGACGTTAAATCACCCTAAAATTTCGAATCCGAAATAAAAAAGAGCCAGCCAAAACAGCCCCTTCACCAAAAAGAAGAGAAAACCGATCCAGCCCAACCTCAACAGCCACTTTTTCATGGCTCCGAAATTAACACGGAACCAACGAAACCCTCTGATGCGCGTAAATCAAAGAGTCGAAAGGAGTGGTATCGAGACAGCGGAGCCGTCAACCAAGGACTCTTTGCATGTGCAGAATACCATTCTTCATCGTTGCAAACGAGCACATTAGCTCCTTGCAATACATCGGTAGCAATCCGTTCATCTCCTGACAACCCATCATCGTACAAATCGGTGAATCCCCGGACATCCATTAAGGATAAGGTGATGTTCGGGCTGGGATCCGGAACTGAAATAACCCGATCAGTCCGCGCAATTCCCAAAGAACGTAGATGCTCCCCCATTCCTTCAATGCTTCCCAACCGACGATCGTAATCCCTGTGAAAGCGGTTCCAAATGTCCCGTTCACGCGCCGGAATAAACAGTTCTGACAACCAGCCTTTGGGAGCAGTGTGCTTCATGCGCGTCCTCAACCCGGCTTCCACAGCTTGAAAAATGAGTAGAGAAGGCAGAACAACCCGTACCAAAATCTTTCGAATTCGCAATGAGCGCAACCACTCTTCCGGCCTGTAGAGCAGCCATGCTAAAACAACTGGAACCGCCAATTGAAATTCGAGGAGATAATAATCATGGACATCCAGGTTACTGAACCACAAAATGATGTATGCGACTAGCGCCAAACACAGTAAAACCGACGCAAAACCCAAATAGCTTCTCCGTGAGTTCACCTTCATTTTTAAATGACGGCCCATTGCAAATACCGCGACAATACATCCAACGCTAACGGCCCAGCGCACGTATCCATGGTACCACTGAGGAAGCATCAATTCCGTGAAAGATGTCCACGTTGCTTTCGGGTCGATGGCGTCCCAAATAGGCCGAATCGTGGTGCAAAAATAAATACTGTCCATTCTAGCATTATAGGCCTGTGACCAAACAACCCATGCCACTGCAATCACGAGAGGAATGGAAAGCATCCCAAGCCACTGAGGCTTCTGTTTCGCTTTAAAAAAGGCCAGTCCTATGGGAATCAACCCAATCGCCATCGTAGGTCGAAACAACAGCGCCACCGTCAACGCCACCGTCGCTACGACCACATCTTTTGATCGACCATCCCTGAAATACCGGTACGACCACCACCACCCCAAATAAACAAGCCCCAAAGCCGCGCCATTGACAAGGTAATTCGCGCCGTAAAACGCCATCAACGGCGAGACCATGACCATGCTCACCGCCCATGCACTTGATCGCTTCCCAATCCACTCTCGACCCAGGAAATAAAGCGAAACCAGCCCCGCAAGCCACAGCAGCAGATGCATCCAACGCATCGTCCACGGATGCAATCCAACCACCTTCCAAAGCTGCGCGTTCAACCAGTACGTTCCTGTAAATTCACCAACGGCCTCTCCACTGGAAGTCCCATGGATAAAATGCATGGCCGGTTCAAGCAGTCCTCGCCCCTCTTCGAAATAGTTCAATGCCAACGAGTAAGCATCGCATTGACGCCATTGATGCATCCCATAAGGCAGCTTTAAACCTACTTCCGGCAAGAGGTAAACTACCGTGAGAATGACAAGACACCATCCGACTAACCATCGTTCCCAAGAAAGAAAAGGGTGTTTTTTCATAATCTCATAAGACTCAAACGCATTTTAATTCAACCGGTCAACTCAAAGCGAAAGCCCAAAATAAGCGCAACAATTTCAATTGACTTTGCATTCGTCAGCATTCCATCCGTTTCTTTGCGACCGCTTTCAATTCCCCCATGTCAAAAAATTTAGTCATCGTCGAGTCACCTGCCAAAGCAAAAACCATTGAAGGGTATTTGGGCAAAGACTTCACCGTAAAATCGAGTTACGGACACATCCGAGATCTTGCAAAAGGCAACGGAAGCATTGACATCGAAAAGGGTTTCGAACCGAACTATGTCGTCTCTGAAGACAAAGCACAGTTGGTCAAAGAATTGCAGAAAGCCGCGAAAAAGGCGGATGTGGTATGGCTCGCGACGGACGAGGACCGTGAGGGGGAGGCCATCTCTTGGCACTTGTACGAAACACTGAAACTAACGCAGGAAAACACCCGTCGAATCGTCTTCTCGGAAATCACGAAGTCTGCGATTCTAAAGTCCATTGAACATCCCCGAAAAGTCGATATCGACTTGGTGAATGCGCAACAAGCTCGGCGAATATTAGACCGGCTTGTCGGTTTCGACCTCAGTCCTGTTTTGTGGAAAAAAATCAAACCGGGACTCAGTGCCGGTCGGGTTCAATCGGTCGCTGTCCGCATCATTGTTGATCGCGAACGAGAAATTATGCGCTTCAACTCAGAAGCCTCTTTTCGGGTCGTTGGCGAATTCCAGTCTGCTGGTTTGCCCGTAAAAGCTGTTTTGAATAAGCGCTACAAGACCGAGGCAGAAGCGCTTGCTTTTTTGGAAGAAAGTGCTCCAGCTACGCATACCGTTTCTTCCATTGAAACGAAGCCTGCGAGCCGCAAGCCTGCTGCTCCGTTTACCACTTCAACGTTGCAACAAGAGGCTTCCAGAAAACTGGGCTTTTCCGTTTTGAAGACAATGCGTGTGGCGCAAACACTCTACGAAGCAGGCCACATCACGTACATGCGTACAGACAGTACCAACTTGAGTGATCTCGCCCTTGAACATGCAGAGAAAGTCATCGGAGACCTTTATGGTACGCAGTATCAAGAACGCAGACAATACACCGGGAAGAAAGCAAAAGGCGCACAAGAGGCGCACGAGGCAGTCCGACCATCCGTTTTAGCGAGCAAGGAAGTTCAAGGAGAGCGCGATGCGCAACGTTTGTACGACTTGATCTGGAAACGGACTGTTGCATCACAAATGGCGAATGCCAAGCTTCAGAACACCACGGCAATTATCAATGTATCCACTCGACCTGAAGTTTTCACAGCCAAAGGGCAGGTGATTGAATTCGATGGTTTCCTCAAATTGTATTTGGAGGGCACGGATGATGAAGGCGAAGAGCAGGATAAAGACCGGCTGCCTGCGATGGAAGTCGATCAAGTCATGGATCGCGATCGCATTGTTGCTACTGAACGATTCAGCAAGCACCCTCCGCGCTATACCGAGGCCAGCCTCGTGAAGAACCTTGAAGAACTCGGGATTGGACGACCATCCACGTATGCTCCTACAATCAGTACGGTCCAAAACCGTGGCTATGTTGAGAAAAGAGACCAAGACGGCACTCCAAGAAACTACCGTGTTCTCGAACTGGTAAAGACCACAGTGACCCCCCGAACCGACACCGAGAATACGGGTGTTGAACGATCTAAATTGTTTCCAACGGACATTGGAATGGTTGTGAACGACTTCTTGATCAAGCATTTCGAGGAGATCATGGATTTCAATTTCACGGCAGACGTGGAAGCGAAGTTTGACATCATCGCCCAGGGAGAGATGGACTGGCGGCACATGTTGAAAAACTTCTACGATGGGTTCAAGCTCAATGTCATAGAAACGTCGGAGAACGCAGAACGGGCGTCAGGTGAGCGCATTTTAGGCGAGCACCCGGAAAAAGGAAAAACCATCTTGGTTCGGATTGGACGCTATGGTCCAATCGCTCAAATTGGAGCTTCCGATGATGAAGAAAAGGAATTCGCCTCCTTACTTCCACATCAAAAATTGGAAACAATCACCTTGGACGAGGCCCTGGACTTATTCAAGTTGCCTCGTAAACTTGGGGAGTTTGAAGACAAGGTTGTGGTGGCCGCTATCGGAAGATTCGGACCCTATGTGCGGTATGACGGCAAGTTCGTATCCTTGAAAAAGGACAGTGACGATGATCCTTACACGATCACACTTGAGCGAGCCATTGAGTTGGTCAAGGCCAAGATAGAGGCTGATGCCAAAGCGTTGATCAAGGTTTTTGAAGAAGACGAGACGGTGCGCATCTTAGAGGGGCGTTATGGCCCGTATATCAAGAACGGCAAGAAGAACGTCACCATTCCAAAAACCGAGGATGCCCATGCGATCGACTGGGCGCGAGCACAAGAATTGATTGAAGAGCACGCAAAGAAACCACCGCGCTCAAAGGGACGGAAAAAGAGCTGATCGCCTCGATTAGCCGCGTCGCAATCCACCCCACCGTGTCAGCAACCTTTTGAATGCACCGCATCAAAGGGACTTCGAATCGATGAACTTCGCTGCATGACGGATGGTATTTATGATCTTTTTGAATCGGTTCACACACCTCACTATACAAATGCCGAGGGTTCGCAGCGGATCGCGGATCGCATCGATGTGCATCGATTTGACCACCGCCCGGAATTGGAAGGGGTCCGAGTGGCATTGTTTGGCATACTCGATGGACGACGATCGGGAGACAACGAAGGGTGTGCTGACGCTCCTCAAGCAATTCGAGAGTGCCTCTATCGCCTAACACCACATGGCAGTTGGCAAGCAACCGTAGATCTTGGCGACCTCCGACCAGGTTTAACTGAAGAGGATACAGCCGCTGCTGTGGAATCAGTCGCCTCTGAGCTGATTCAAATGGGAATCATCCCGCTGGTAATCGGAGGAGGACAGGACCTGACCGTGTCATTGTACAAGGCACTTGAAATTCTGGGACAGCCTGCACAGGTCGTCACATTGGATGCTCGCCTCGACTTCGGTGCAGACCCCGAACACGTCACATCCCTGAACTTCATGAACGATGTCATTCTTCATGAGCCCAACTTCCTGTTTAACTACACCAATCTGGGTCATCAAGGCTACCTCACCGATCCCGACACCCTCGAGTTGCTTGAAAAAATGCAATTCGAGGCATTACGGCTTGGTACCGTTCAAGGAAATATAGAAGAAATGGAACCCATCCTGCGAGATGCAGACTTGGTCTCCATTGATTGCGGGGTGATTCGCGCGTCAGACCACCCGGCTCATGCACATGCCGGCCCAAATGGGCTCAGCGCTGCCTCAGCCTGTCAACTGGCTCGCTACGCAGGCATGAGCGACCGCCTCAAGGTGTTCGGAATTTTCGAGCACAACCGTTCGCTTGACAACCGAGACCACGGCTCCCAACTCGCGGGTCAAATCCTCTGGCATGCTCTTGACGGGATTTTCGCTCAAAAAGCAGACTACCCCAAGTGTTCCGTTGAAGAATACACACGCTATGTCGTTGACCTAGCAGAGGTTGATCAAGCTGTGATTTTCCACAAAAGCGGACGCAGTGATCGGTGGTGGATGGAGGTCCCCTATCCCTTGAAAAAAGGCAATCAAATGCAACGATCACACTTCGTCAGCTGCTCATATCGCGATTACGAATCTGCGTCAAAAGGTGAAATGCCCGATCGCTGGTGGAACACATTTCAGCGGTTAGGATGAGATTTTGGGACAGAAAACGCAGCAGAAATCAAGGAGATTTAAAGACTGCGTCCTCCAAGTTTACGAATTTCTCTATATTAGCGTTCTTGAGCGCAGACCTATCTGCACTTAACCTGCTGAAACACAATTAGTTAATATGAATCGCTATCTCCTTTTGGTTTGTGCTATTGCCGCATACGGCACATCGATCCACGCACAACAAGACCCGCAATTCACTCAGTGGTTCATGGAACCTGCCTCGTTCAACCCTGCAGTTGCTGGAAATAGTGACCTCACTTGTGTCTCGGGTAATTACCGAAATCAATGGCAGGGACTGGATCGTGACCCGAATACATCCATGTTGACTGCCCATACTTTTGTCGACCAATTGAAAGGAGGTGTCTTGCTCTCATTTTACAATGATGCGCTGGGACAAGAAACCAACAACATGGCTCGTCTTGGATATGCGTACCACTTGGAGCCTTTGTCCAATGGCGCCATCGTAAGTGTTGGTTTAGCAGCTTCTATGTTCAGCAAAACGCTGGGCAACGATTGGATCGCAATTGATGATTACATGCTGGATTCAGCGATACCGGATAATGAAACGAGTTCCAGTGCCATTGACGTGGACTTCGGAATCTTCATTCGCAAGCCAGGTTCTTTTTACGCAGGGATATCAGCGACTCATCTGCTCGAACAAGAGCTCGAAGGACTGAGCATCAATCCGCGGCGTCACCTTTACTTCATGGGCGGCTACGACTACCCGTTGGATGGAGACTATTTGGTTTTGCGAGCCAACGTCTTGGCAAAAACAGATTTTAGCGCAACCATTCAAGACATCAATGTGAATGTTCTTTGGGACAACATGATTTGGGCCGGTGTTTCATACCGACCGGGAGATGCCGTCGCTCCTACCATTGGCATCGAGTACGCCATGGAAGACAAGCAGAGAAACAGCTACTCCAAGCAAGTTTTTCGCTTGGGATATTCCTACGACGCCACGACTTCTGAACTTAGTAATTACTCCGATGGCTCTCACGAAGTTTTCCTAAGCTACTGTTTCAAATTCCAGACGATTCCTGCCATAAACCGATTAGCGAATCCTCGTTTTCTCTAGTGTGACATACGAAAGAGCAACTCTTTTCGGTTATTACACGTACACTTCATCTGGATACTAGCCTGCAAGCAAAATGAAAAATATCCTCATCATACTCATAGCCGCCTCCACTTTAGTGGGCTGTTATGCTGGCCCCCAAGGGGAACTCGTCGGTGTCATACCTCGAGAACAGTGGATTCAAGTCAACCCGTATGGGATGAATTACATCCATCTCGGGTCTTACACCATGGGACCAAGCGACCAAGACGTTCCTTTCGCGTTAAACACGCGATCAAAAACGGTTACGGTTCCTGCATTTTATGCCGACGTGCATGAAATATCAAACAACGAATACCGTCAGTTCGTCACGTATGTGAAGGACTCTCTTTTCCGTAACACGTTAGCTGAAGACGACCAAGAAGCCTACTTCAATGCCGAAGACAATCTGGGCCGTGAGCTGGATCGCTTCATTGATAAAGGATACATTCTCAATTGGGAGACTGAAATCAACTGGGAAGACGAGGATATTTTTGATTTACTCTACGATGAGTATTTCCTGCAAGGTTCTGATCAATTCTACAACCGTGCAGAATTTGATACGCGGAAATTAAACTACCGCTACTGGTGGATCAATTTCGATGCCGCTGCGAGTAAAGAAACACAAGATGAAGAATTTGGAGAGGTCAATAGCCTAAACCAGCTTCACTCCATTCGCGGTCATGGAGATCGATCACAATTCGTCATCGAGGAGACCATTAACATTTATCCTGACACGTTGGTGTGGGTGCGTGACTACTCCTATGGATTCAATGAACCTTTGGCTGATAAGTATTTCTGGCATCCGGCCTTTGATGATTATCCAGTCGTTGGTGTCACCTGGAGTCAAGCGAAGGCATTCAATGCCTGGAGAACGCAAATAATGAATGAATGGCGCGGTAAAAATGGCCAGTCCGATGTATCTCGTTTTCGTCTTCCTACTGAAGCCGAATGGGAATACGCTGCGCGGGGCGGATTGGAGTTGAGTCCCTATCCTTGGGGCGGACCGTATATGAGGAATGCACAAGGATGTCCGCTCGCTAACTTCAAGCCAATGCGAGGTGACTATGTGGAAGACGGTGGCGATTATACCGTGCCGATTGCTAGCTTCACTCCGAATGACTATGGACTGTATCAAATGGCAGGCAACGTTTCAGAATGGACAAGTACGGCCTACGACGAAACGGTCTATGAGTTTGCTCATGACTTGAGTCCTGAATATGCATACAATGCCACTGTTGATGACCCTCCTGCATTGCATCGCAAGGTCATTCGAGGCGGTTCTTGGAAAGACATTGGATACTATTGTCAGACTGGAACACGTTCTTTTGAATACAGAGACACCAGCAAGGCATATGTCGGCTTTCGAAGCGTCATGAGTTACCTCGGACGAGGTAAGAGCGGTGATCCCGAAGAATGGAATTAAAAGTCGGTCAAACCATCAATGACTCAGCATTGATGACCGCATTGAATATAGAATTGAAACCACTTAGAGCGTAATAGAGCATGAAACCAGGAAGCAAAGGCTGGAAGAATTTGATGGCGAAGATGTACGGCATTGGAGCATCTGTCGTTATTATAGGAGCATTATTTAAAATTCAACACTGGCCTGGTGCAGGTCCTATGTTGGTGTTAGGTTTGGGAACAGAAGCCATTATCTTCTTCTTCTCTGCATTCGAGAAGCCACATGAAGAGCCCGATTGGTCATTGGTTTATCCCGAATTAGCTACTCCTGCCGATGGTTCTAAGCCAAAGAAAGGGACCATTACGGGGCAACTTGACGATATGCTTGCTGAAGCCAATATTGAGCCTGCCTTACTCGATCGTTTAAGTGATGGCATGCGCCATCTAGGAGATCAAGCAGAAAAAATGGGCAAAGCCTCAGATGTATCTACCGCCGCTCAGGATTACGGAGATGCGCTGAGTTCAGCTTCCAAACGCGTTAACGAACTTGCAGATAATTATGGCGCTGTAAGCGAATCGCTCACCGGTCTGAAAGACGCGCAAGTTTTAGGTGATTCTGTAGGTACCGCAATGAAGACCATGACCGAAAACTTGACTTCTTTAAACGATATGTACGGTTCTCAACTGGAGCAGCTTGCTGTCAACAAAGAACTCTACAGCAACATGGGCGAATTGGTTAAGAATTTGGGCGACTCCATCGAGGATACCAAATTGTATAAAGAAAACATCGCGCAGTTGTCTAAGAATTTGGCTTCTCTCAACACGGTCTATTCCAACATGTTGAATGCCATGGGCAAGCAGGGTTAATGCCTTGTTCAAACCATAGCTAAAAACAAACACATGGCTGGAGGAAAAGAAACACCAAGGCAGAAAATGATCGGGATGATGTACCTCGTACTCACCGCTCTGCTCGCCTTGAACATATCCAAAGAAGTCTTAAACGGCTTCGTTAAAGTGGAAAATAGTCTACTTACCACCCAAGGAACCTTGAGTGCCAAAGTAAACGAGACCAATACTGAACTGGAAGTCAAGTACGCCCAGAATCAAGAAAAAGTAAAGCCTTTTCGTGATCAAGCTACCAAAGTGAATAAGTCGTCCGATGACTTGATTGCATACATCATGGAATTGAAAGCGCGCGCGATGGCTTCATCAACCGGCGATTATAAGGAACAAGAAGCCACCAATTTTGATGGCTTTTTAGGCAAGGATGAGAACGGACGAGATACCGTACTGAATCTAGCGTACATCGCTCAGAAAGATGAATACATGGCGTTGACCGAGTTCATGGTCGGAGGAGCACCCAACGCCCCAAAGGAAGGTGAGTGGACTGCTCTGCAACTGCGACAAAGCATGGAGTCGTATCGAGATGAACTCAAAGCCATATCGTTCAAAGACAATCAAGGCGTGACCCGAACATTGCCTCCGAATCTTTTGGAACAACTTGATGAAACGTTCCTGTTTGGGACTGAAATGGAAGATGGCAAAGAAGTCCTTTGGGAAGCTGCTAATTTCTATGACGTGCCGCTGGCGGCAGTCATGCCTTTGATGACCAAGATGACTTTGGACATTCAAGACATTCAGGAAGACATCTTGTCGTGGCTGCTTGGGAGTGTGGACGCGAAGTCTTACAAATTCACCAACCTGCTCCCCCTAGTCGTTCCGGAATCAAACTACATCTTACGAGGTGATAGTTTCCGAGCGAATGTGTTGCTCGCTGCTTTTGACGGGACCAACCCTCCTGAATTTTACGTCGATGCACAGAAATTCAACGGAAGAGATTCTTCAATGTTGGACTTTGCAAGCATCGAATCTCTTCCGATTGGAACAGATGGTTTAGGTAAGCTTCGTATTTCAACAAAGGGCATGGCATTGGGCGATGTCAATTACAAGGGACTCATTCGGTTCCAAGGACCAGACGGAAACATTGAACCGTATCCATTTTATACGCCTTCATTCACTGTAGCAGAGCCCGCCCTCGTGGTCTCTCCAACGAAAATGAATGTCTTCTATCGTGGACTGCCCAATCCGGTTGAAGTTTCTGTTCCCGGAGTAGCCGGTGACGCTCTTGAAGTTCGGATTAGCGGGGACAACAAAATCAAAAAGCAGCCTGATGGCTCATACGTTGTCGATCCAGGAAAAGTCACCGAAGCGAAGATTACAGTAACTGCGACAATGCCTGATGGGTCGAAGAAAACCTTACCTGCACGCGATTTTCGTGTCAAAAGAATTCCTGATCCAGTCCCCTCTTTTGCAGGCAAAACACCCTCTGATCGTTTGATTAGTAAGAACACGCTCCTCGGAGCTCCGGGTGTCAGTGCGAAAATGGAAAACTTTGACTTCGATGTAAAAGTTACCGTTAAGAGCTTCAGTATCTCAGTTAGCCGTGACGGAACATTGGTCGAGAAAAAATCAAATAGCAATCGCTTGTCATCTGACATGAGCGAACTTTTGAAGCGCGTAGGTCGTGGAAATGTTATTTACATTGAGGACATCGTCGTTTCTATGCCCGACGGCACTGAACGTCAGCTTGCCCCAATGAAATTGAAAGTATCCTGATAAAATCAGAAAACATGCGAGTATACACTTCTTCACTTTTGATGATGATCTCTTGCTTATTCGTCCTGACGAGTACAGCACAGGTATCCAATGTTCTTGACGGGGCCTACGTTAAGGAATCCAATATCACCAAACGAGTTGTGCCTTACCCGTATCTCCGTGAGGCCGATGTGATGTACACCAAAAGAATCTGGCAACAGGTGGATTTACGCGAGAAAATGAACCATCCGTTCTACTATCCTGTCAAGCCCATCGCTGATCGCAAGAGTCTTTTCGATGTGATTCGTCAAGCGTTATTGGTTGAAGGCTCTTTGGTTGCTTACAGCACCGGTCCTGCTGGTGATGATGACGAGTTCCGATATCCCTTTTCACCCAACCAGGTCGATTCTGTACTCAACCCTACAGTGTTGATTCCAGAGTTTGATTTGGACACAGGAGAGAAGATTGGAGACCGTCCAGAACAACGTCCAATTGAATCCCAAGCGATCACAAAGTACCTCGTGAAGGAAGATTGGATTTGGGATCGTCAACGAGGAGAACGGTATGTTCGGATCATAGGGATCGCGCCGCTTTGGCAAGAAACTGATGAAGAAGGCGAATTGAAAGCCCCTCAAACGCTATTCTGGTTATACTACCCAGAGTGTCGTTATGTATTCGCCAATGCGGAAGCTTACAATCCGATGAACGACTCGCAAAGACGTACGTTCGAAGATTTATTTCAGAAGCGATTCTTCAACAGCTTCATCGTAAAAGAGTCCAACGTATACGACCGTTCGATCGCGAGCTATGCTCTCGGACTCGATGCCCTAGCTGAATCACAGCGCATCAAACACGACTTGTTCTTGCTGGAACATGATTTATGGCATTATTAAGAAAATTGCAACTGCATAAAAAGCCGATTCCACGTGGAGTCGGCTTTTTTTTTATGCCAATTGATGACCGACCTTTGCACCACGTATGCTGAATATTTCCAACGTCTCTGTCCACTTTGGACAACGCACTCTTTTTGAATCCCTGGATCTTTTCGTTGGAAAACGAGAGCGGGTTGGTCTTGTAGGTCGCAACGGAGCCGGAAAGTCGACGCTTCTCCGCATTATTGCGGGTGAGACAAAGCCGACCACGGGCAACATCATCATGCCGAACGGCGCACAAATTGGTTACCTCGCTCAGGAGATGGTACACAATGAAAACGCCACGATCATTGAAGAGGCCAGCAGTGCTTTTGAGGAGGCCAAAGATTTAGAGAAGCAAGTCGAGGAGCTGTCCAAGCAACTCAGCGAACGGGAAGACTACGAATCCAAGGAGTATGCGCAAATCATTGAAGATTTGACTAGCGCGAATGAACGCATCGACTTGATCGGTGGTTCAAGCCTAGAAGAGCAAGTACAAAGGATCCTGCAAGGTCTTGGCTTTTCATCGTCCGACATGGATCGGAAAATGAGTGAGTTCTCTGGAGGATGGAAGATGCGCGTTGAACTCGCCAAGCTCTTGTTGCGCAATCCAGATTTGCTGTTATTGGATGAGCCGACCAACCATTTAGATCTCGAAAGCATCGAATGGTTGGAGAATTTCCTGATGCAATCTTCGAGTGGAATCATTTTGATTTCTCACGACAGGACGTTTTTGGACAACCTGACCACGCGCACAGTAGAAATTACACCGCTCAAGCTTTTCGATCACAAGGCATCCTTCACAGCCTATCAGGCATGGAGAGAAGACGACCGTGCCCGACAAGAACAAGCGGTTAAAAACCAACAGAAATACATTGAAGAGACCGAGATCCTGATCAATAAGTTCAGAGCGAAGAAGAACAAAGCAGCCTTCGCTCAATCCTTGATTAAGAAGCTCGACAAACTCGAACGACTTGAAGTCGACTCGGCAGACAAGCAGGACATTCGCTTTCGATTTCCCAAAGCCCCGCGCTCCGGAAAAGTGAGCATCGAATCTTCCAACCTCAGTAAATCTTTCGGTGAGCTTCAGGTCTTTAAAAATCTCGACTTCATCTTAGCGAGACAAGAAAAAGTTGCCCTCGTTGGTAAAAATGGAGCTGGAAAAACAACGCTGACTCGGATTTTTATGGATCTCGAGACCTCTGAAGGCGAGATGAATATTGGTCACAACGTTGACATCGGTTACTACGCTCAAAACCAGGCCGAAGAGTTGGATGGCAACCTCACCGTTTTTGAAACGCTCGACGAAGTTGCCGTTGGTGATATTCGCAGTCAACTGAGAAGCATCTTGGGCGCATTCCTATTTTCAGGGGACGATGCTGAGAAAAAAGTGAAGGTCCTTTCGGGTGGTGAAAAAGCACGATTGGCTTTGTGCAAACTGCTCTTACACCCCTACAATCTTCTCATTCTTGACGAGCCTACCAACCACTTGGACATTCGTGCTAAAGGCGTTTTGAAAGATGCTTTACGCGCTTATGACGGCACATTGATTGTTGTGTCCCATGATCGGGATTTTCTTTCAGATTTAACGGAGCTCGTTTATGAAGTCACGCCTACGGGATTAAAGCAATACATCGGTGACATCAAGCAGTTCTTGCACGCCAAACACGCGGCAAGCATCCGTGCGTATGAAGCGGGAAAGGCCCAGAACATTCACATTTCTAAGGATCCGAAGAAAAAGTCTACCGACACGCAACAGCAGGCCAAGAGCAACACCCCAGACGATGGCCTCAGCTATGCTGAGAAAAAAACGCGTGGTAAGCTTGAACGTAAGTTGCGCAACCAGCTTAAAAAACAAGAGGGGATTATCCAATCTAAAGAGGCCGAAACCAAAGCTTTGGACGCCGAAATCGCCGGTGTAGATACAAACAATCGGCAGCGGTTGACAGAACTTGCCTACCAGTACGAAACGGTTCAACGAGAGCTCAACGAAGCCATGGAAACATGGACCGAAACGGGCGTTTTACTCGAAGAGTTTAGTTGATTATATGGTAGATTTTGTTGAAAAGCTCTGTGCATAAGTCCAGTCAGAATCTGCATTATACGCTTTCGTAGACGCAACCCTTAGCGGAATTTCGTCGTATGCATCATATGAAGTCATTCGTCCTATCTTTTGTTATGTCCGCTATGGCAGTCTTCGCATGCGGTCAGTCCTCTCCACTATCCGCAGGATTCCATATTGGAGGGTCCAATTATCTCGGTGAAATTGGAGGAAAGTTCGATCCTCGGGCCTCTGTCTTAGACGCCAACATCATTACCACATCACCCTCTGCAGGGGTGTTTCTGAGGTATGCGGCCAATGATCGCGTCCGTGTATCAGGTGAAGTCAACTACGTGCATATCCGCCAGTCAGATAGCAATGCGGAGGACCCAGCGCGACAAGCTCGGAACCTTAACTTTCGCAATCGCATGTTTGAATTTGGATTTCGAAGTGATTTCACGGTCTTCAGTATCTCCAATCGACAGGGCATGCGCGATTACACAAGACCCGGAAGGCTCTCCTTCAATGTCTTTGTGTTCACAGGATGTTATGGCGTATTGCACAATCCACAAGCACGGGTCACACACGATCCAGACAACCAGTGGGGCGATCGTTGGTTCGACTTGCGCCCATTGCGCACGGAAGGCCAAGTGGAAGAATACGCAACCATTATAGCAGCGATACCATTGGGAATCGGAATGGAATTTGGAATGGGCAATGGCTGGACCATGGGAGTAGAAGCTTCCTGGAGAGGCACGTTCACCGATTACCTCGATGACATTTCAGGCATGTACGCCGATCCAACTGCACTGACGCCTCTGGCAGAAGCGATCAGCAGCCAATCAAGCGAGGCTGTGATTGCGTCCATCAATGATCCTGGAACAGGAAATGTAGGCAACCACCGATACAGCGAAGGCGGCACCTATAGAGGAAACCCGGAGACCAACGATTCGTACGGCACGATTCAGTTCACGTTCGCGAAATCCATCGATACGCGCACGTCTTTTGAGCGCGCGTTGGATCACATCTCCCGACGCCGCTAATCAAGCGACTCGGATCAAGCGAGATAGGATCTCCAACGATCCAAAATCTGCTCAAAGTCTTCTGGCAATGGGGTTTCGAATGCCATTCGATCCCCGCTTTCAGGGTGTGTAAACACCAATGAACGCGCATGCAATGCTTGCCTCGGGAGAATCTCGAAGCAGTTGTGCAAGAAAGAGCGGTATTTCCCTCCTAGAACCCCTTTAACGGGTCTGTTCCCTCCGTACTGTACATCGCCAAACAACGGATGCCCCATGTGCTGCATGTGCACGCGGATTTGATGCGTGCGCCCTGTTTCCAGTTTGCATTCAACCAATGTAACGGGACCCAGACGTTCGAGCACCGAATAATGGGTTACAGCATGCTTGCCTTCATGACCATCTGGGAATACGGTTTGGACTCTGCGGTCTCGGTGATTTCGGCCGATGTGTCCTTCAATGGTTCCATCCTCATCCAAGTCACCCCACACCAATGCCAAATAGCGCCGTTCTACCGTACGTTCAAAAAATTGGAGGCTGAGATGGGCCATGGCCTGCTCCGTCTTCCCTAAGACCATTACACCCGTCGTGTCCTTGTCCAATCGATGAATTAAACCCGGACGCGGAATGCTTTCCACATCATCCTCTCGCTTTAAAGGAGTCGATGTATCCGGAGGCAATTCAACGTGCTGCTGCATCAAATGCCAGGCCACTCCATGCACCAAGGTGCCCGTGTAATTTCCATTGCCTGGGTGAACTACCATCCCGGCCGGTTTGACCAAGACAAGCACTTCGGGATCTTCATGTAGAATCTCCAAGTCCATTTGTTCCGGTATCAGCTTAAAGATCCGAACTGGTTTGGGAAACTCTACGGTGACGACATCCTCACTCTTTACCTTAAAGTTAGGCTTAACCGATTCGCCGTTTACACGGACATATCCCGATTTCGCTGCTGTTTGCAACTTCGATCGTGACATTTGTCCGATCAAATTCGTTACAAATTTATCGACTCGAAGAGGTTGCTGACCTGCGTCCGCAACCAATCGGTGGTGTTCAAAAAGCTCTTCAGTCTCGGTCTCTTCTGCCCCTAAATTGGGCGGTAAATCTTCTACCATATTATTGAATCAGAACACGTGCTGAGAACCCCTCGCTATGCTGCAGGATATAGATTCCTGGAGCCCTATTCATCGTTGAAATGGAGTGCAGTCCTGGGGTAACCCAATTTCCTGCATCTACCCGTTGACCGTGCACATTCCACAACTCCCAATTTCCAGGGAGCTGAACCACCGCATTGAGTGTGCCTGCTGCCGAAGGATTGGGATAGACGTAAAGTGCGCGATCCAACCCATTCGGCTCCTCTATTGCTGACCAAATTTCCTCTTTTCCTGCGCGCAATACAGGGCGGATCATGACCGTTCCTGGAATTTCGGATGAAATCCAAGAACCACCGAGACCGAGTTGATAATGCACCTCTCCGAGATTGGCGTTGGTGTTTTTATCCAGCCCAAAGTTGAGCATGGCATCGTTGGCTTGGACCAATCCCACATGAACAATCCCGTCGACCGGAATCGGGTCATCATATGCGTAGAAGGCAAACAAATCGTAGCCGTCCGTAAAATATTGAGGTGTATGAAATTCGTAATTCTCACCTAGTTGTTGAGCCGGCATACCGGAGCTATCACTCCATGCGCGAAGCAAAAACGTTTCCAAATCCGAATTGGTGTAGTACGGTGTAAAGTGGATGGCCAACCCCAACAAGGTATCTGGCTCTGCTATAGGAAAACGAACCGCCAACTTTCCTCCTGTCGCCGTCAAGGAGTACGCTTTTTCAGCAGAGCCATCGTCATACGCATAATCGTTCGAGAAGACTTGCTGAAAGGCAATACTATCGTTGTCCACGACGCCTACTTTTTCAGTGTGGAGCAACCCAATACTGCTTTCCCAGAAGCTCACATCAAATATGGCGCAGGTGTCATTGACGGTGTCGTCGAAGACGAAGTCATCGCCTTGTGGGTTGCTTCCAATGTACATCCCTGTGGTAAAGACACTTTCAGGGAGCACGTTTGTGTTCTGAAAGAAATTCGGGAATTCCATTGTGTTGTCCTCGTATCGCACTGAAAAGCCAGTAAACACATTGTCCGCTTGTGTCGTACTCAAATTGCGTTGCAATAGCGTCAAACTATCGCGCATAAAGAACACCGGGTTTTCTTGAAAATGAGTCCATGGCATGCGCGTGAAATCACGAAGCAACGTATTCTCAGGTCGCATAATGGCTACCTCACTGACCACCTCAAAGGTTTCAGGATCAATCTGATCATTCAGAAGCACATAGTCGATGTGCCACAAATCAACATTTCCTCCCATCGCTCCATAATTCCGAAAACGAAATTGAAATCCATTCGTTAAATGCATGGGCTGATCGACAGGAACAAAAAAGCGTTCGAACGAAACAGAAGACACACTATCCGTTGACCACACTTCAGTCCAAAAAACCTCTCCTGAAACATCATCCACGGACTTGAACTCCAGAATCAACTTGTCTTCAAAAGGTTCTGGAGCATTGCCCAGTCCTCCTCCTTCAACATAAAACATCACGTGTACATTGGATTCAGGGAAGTAGCCATTGAGCGCTAGTGGCAACGACGTCAACGTATCGCACCAGCCGGGCGTATTCACATCAACAAAACTGTACGGATATCCCGATGCATTCAAACCATCCAACGTGGCCACACCGATGGTGGGAGCCCCTATCGCAAAAGTCTGTGTAATGCGGGCTGAAGTGTCCGACCAATGGTGGTAAAATTCGTATCCTGCTCCTTCACTATTGGGCAATGAAGGCGTGGAGAAATCGTCGAAAAATGGCAAGGACATACTCCCTCCTCGTGGCAGCACAGAGACGTTACCCGCCTGATGCGAAGTACGCTTCCCCTTGGGCATAGCAACAAATTGCAAATCTCGCTCTTGCTCTACTGACACATTCCGCTCTTCAACCTCCGTCTGCTGCACAGGCAATGTCGACTGCGCTATGGCTGGGCGGCATGATCCAACTGCCCAGCATACTGCCATCACCAAGACGGCGTGAGATTGAATCGATGTAATGTTAACCCTTTGCATGCGAATGAAATTCAATTGTTACGAGGGCCCCTTTTTGAGGCATCTCCCGGTAGACCAAGGTACAAATCTAACTCTGTGCCAGCCGGCACTTTTTTGACATTGGTCGCTCTCAAATGCTGATTGAGTACGCGGGAATTCAAGGAGTCCGAAGCATCCTCACATGACGTGGAATATTCGACCAAACCAAGGCTCAATTGAGCACGTGTCAGCTGGTGCCGCGCCGAGTCGAGCGGCTGTCCAATCAGGTTGGGAATTGAGACCAATTCATCTGTTGTTGTGCCTGAAATAAGCCTAACACGGCTGCCTCGAGGGATTCGGCTATCCACCGACAACATGTTCCCTCTTCTGTTTTCAACCCGGATAACCCTACCCACCAGTGAAACATTGGGCTCCATGCGTTCTTCCACTTGAAATCCTTTGTTCTCTAAGATGATGCGAGCAATGGCCAAATCTTGGCCTTCCGATACACCTACTCGTTCGTTGGGAGGGGTGCTTCGGTATGTACTTACATATATTTTTCTGCCCGATTTTATTCCGGACCCCGGTGGCGGCATTTGTTCGATTACTTCGAAAGCCCGACCCTCTCGACTGTAAACACTGTCCAAATGAATCACTTCTAACCCCAATGCATTCAAACTTTCCGTAGCATCCTGAAGTAGCAAACCCCGTATTTCCGGAACCTCCATAGACTCCCCATGGCGGC
Organism: uncultured Flavobacteriales bacterium; assembly: GCA_905478325.1. Lineage (GTDB taxonomy): Bacteria > Bacteroidota > Bacteroidia > Flavobacteriales_D > Sanyastnellaceae > UA16. The sequence continues at coordinate 68,097 of CAJQIB010000027.1, forward strand.
TATAAAAATGCAAGAAAACCCACATCCCTCCGAGCACAATCGCCCAGACCCAGCCCAAGCGATAGACCGCCCTTAAAAACGTTCGACTAAATAGGAATAGGAGCCAGTTTTTCATGGGCAATCAGAACGTGATTTCAGAGACATTCGTATGAGCTTGTTTAAAATTCTTATCCCATCATTTCCTCTTCCAAGGCATTGTCAAACGTGTTACGCCATTCTGCACAAAAGCCAAAAGCGTGATTGTCAATTTCAATTTTCCCTTTTGTCACGTGGCCTAGCAACACCACTGGAATGTTATATTCTTCAATGGCGTCTAACAAGGTGTCTTGCTGCATTTCCGTGCATGTGACCACGATGCGACTTTGGCCCTCACCAAACAAGAAGGCATCCAAACGAATCTCATCATCCGTGACGATATCAAAGCCCAAACCGTTGGGCATGGCCATCTCCAAAAGAGAAACGAACAAACCTCCATCCGCCACATCGTGCGCGGCTTCGATACACCCTCTATGAATCGCCGTTCGGACACACTCCTGAACTTTCCCCTCCGCGTCAATATTGAAATGAGGTGCCGGTGATTTTTTGACTCCTACAATTGAGCTCAAATACTCCGAGGCATTGATGCACGAAGTGGATTCTCCAAGCAAGAAAATCAGCTCGCCCTTCTCTTTAAAATCGAGTGACATGTGATGCTTTCTGTCTTCCATGATTCCCACCATCCCAATGGTTGGGGTTGGAAAGACTGCAATTGCGGTACCATCCGGTTGAGCCGATTGGTTATAAAAGCTCACATTCCCGCCAGTGACCGGCGTATTGAAGTGACGGCAAGCGCGGCTCATCCCTTGAATAGCGTGTACAAACTGCCAATACACCTCAGGGTTGTGGGGATTGCCAAAATTCAAACAGTTCGTAATCGCACTCGGTACCGCTCCGGTACAACTGATATTTCGCGCAGCTTCAGCAACGGCAATGGCAGTTCCAATTTCAGGATCCATGTCCACGTATCGTGCATTGCAATCCACGGTCAGCGCCAACGCTTTTTCTGTCCCACGAACACGTACGACACTCGCATCAGATGGACGATTGGTGTTGCGGTTCAAGGTTCCAACCATGCTATCGTATTGCTCCCAAACCCATCGTTTCGATGCGATGTTCGGGTTCTCCACGAGTTGTTCTGCTATGGCCATCGCTTCCTCAATCGTCGGAACGGGAACGGTATCGGGGTTCCATGCCTGTGCTTCTGCATACCATGCTGGCTCTGCATACTCTCGGTCATAGACCGGTGCGCCTCCGCCTAACACCAACGTATCACCGGGAACCTCTGCAACAAGCTCTCCGTCCTTGAAGTAACGCAATTGATTGCCTTCAGTGACCACACCAATTTCTACAGCATGCAAGTCCCATTTGTCAAAGATGCCCTCTACCAAAGCCTCCTGGCCCTTATCAACGACAACCAGCATCCGCTCTTGAGATTCACTCAACAAGATTTCAAAGGGCTCCATGTCTTGCTGACGCAAAGGCACTTTGTCCAAGTGAATGTCCATGGCCACCTCTCCTGCTGCAGACATTTCAGAAGTTGAACAGGTGATGCCTGCCGCGCCCATGTCTTGCATACCACGTACCGCATCCGTTGCCGCCAATTCCAGCGTCGCTTCCAACAACAACTTCTCTTGGAAAGGATCTCCCACTTGAACTGCAGGTAAATCGTCTGCGCTTTCCGCCGTGATGTCTTTGGAAGCAAAAGAAGCTCCTTGAATACCGTCCTTTCCCGTTGCAGAGCCAACGATATACACTGGATTACCAATTCCCGTAGCCGTCGCACTGATAATCTTATCGGTTTCTAAAATCCCCACGGACATCGCATTCACCAGAGGGTTCACTTGATAGCACGGGTCAAAAAACAGCTCCCCTCCTACAATCGGCACACCAAAGCTGTTGCCATAATCTCCAATCCCTTTCACCACTCCCTCGAGCAGCCATTTCGTTCTCGGATGATCCAAACTTCCGAATCGCAAGCTGTTCAATTGCGCAATCGGGCGGGCACCCATCGTGAAAATATCCCGATTGATTCCCCCTACTCCTGTTGCTGCGCCTTGGTAAGGCTCTAGTGCCGACGGGTGGTTGTGTGATTCGATTTTGAATGCGCAACCCAAACCTCCTCCGATATCAACGATCCCCGCGTTCTCTTCACCGGCCTTTACCAGCATGTGGTCTCCATCTTTTGGAAGAGTCTTTAACCACTTGATGGAGTTCTTGTACGAACAATGCTCGCTCCACATGACAGAATAAATGCACATCTCCGTGAAATTGGGTGTGCGGCCCATGATGGATTTGATTTTATCAAATTCATCAGAAGTAAGGCCCATTTCTTGAGCCTGATCAAGTGTAGCAATGGCTGTTGAGGCTTGCATTTTCGCGTGTTTTAGCGCTCAAAAATACGCCTGCGAAACACGGTTTCCGTGCGGAATCGAATGCATTTGTTCACCATTTCCAAAGACGTTGTGAATGAACTCCATTTGCTCGGTGTCTCGTGTTGTATTTTCGGCGGCATGAGAGCAGTCATTCAACGCGTTCAATCAGGGAGCGTTGCCATCGCAGGCAATACCGTGGGGGCCATTCAAAAGGGCCTTGTCATCTTGTTGGGAGTCGAAGATGCCGACGGAATCGACGACGTCAATTGGCTCGCCGCCAAGGTTGCAGCCCTCCGAATCTTCTCGGACAACGATGGGAAAATGAATCTGTCCGTGAGAGACCTGGATGGAGAAGCCTTGGTCATCAGCCAATTCACATTGCATGCCTCCATAAAAAAAGGAACCCGTCCAAGCTTTGTGCGCGCCGCCCCACCCGAACATGCCATCCCGCTCTATGAAGCTTTTCTCGAAACACTCGAACGTGAAATGGACAAACCCGTTGAGCGCGGTCAATTTGGCGCAGACATGCAGGTTTCCTTGATCAATGACGGTCCGGTCACCATTTGGATTGATACACAGAACAAATCATGAGCACCCCTTCCCCTTCCTTGCGTGAAGCGCAAGACCAAGTGGACCAATGGATTAAAACCATTGGCGTTCGCTATTTCAGCGAATTGACCAACCTCGCCATTCTCACAGAAGAAGTCGGAGAGTTGGCACGCATTATCGCACGAAAATTCGGCGACCAAAGTGAAAAACCCTCGGATCGTGGCGCAGACCTCGGCGACGAAATGGCCGATGTCCTGTGGGTTTTAATGGCACTAGCCAATCAAACTGGCGTGGATCTATCCGATGCCCTAGCCCGCAACATCGAAAAAAAAACACAGCGTGATGCGGAACGTCACCGCAACAATCCCAAACTCCACTCTTAATCCATGGCACGTATCCTCACTCTTTGTTTGATCGCCTCCATTGGACTGCTCGCTGACGCACACGGCCAACGGTCCACAACCACATTGGATCCAACGCCTTCATCCGAGCGACTCACCGCTGCAAGTGACCGCCAAACCGCTGCAAACAACAGTTGGACTTCCGGACTGCCCTTGCGCTGTGTTGGCCCGACGATTATGAGTGGCCGCGTTTCCGATATCGCTGTAGCTCCCGGGGACGGCAGCGAGTTTTATGTAGCCTACGCTTCGGGAGGCCTGTGGCACACGCTCAATAACGGAACGAGCTTTGAGCCGCTTTTTGACCAAGCCCTCAGCATCACACTGGGAGCTGTAGCATTGCATGCGGAAACTCAGCGTTTATGGGCCGGAACAGGCGAAGTAAATTCATCCCGAAGCTCCTATGCTGGAACGGGTGTCTACATCAGTGACGACCGTGGCGACACGTGGGAACATCGCGGATTGGAGGATACACAGCACATAGGACGCATCGAATTGCACCCGACCAATGGCGACATCGCTTGGGTTGCTGCACTGGGACCGCTGTATTCAAAAAACACCTCAGGAGGGGTTTACCGCACCCTCAACGGAGGACTGGACTGGACGTGTGTGCTGGCCATTGATGGCTTGGACAATCGAGCAGGCGCAGTGGATTTGATCCTCGACCCATCGGACTCCAACCACTTGTTCGCCTCGACGTGGGACCGCACGCGTCGTGCTTGGAACTTCACCGGAAACGGACCCGGATCCGGTATCTGGGAATCCCGCGATGGCGGAGACACCTGGATTGAATTGAGTGCGCTGGATGGATTTCCAAATCTCGCAAGCACCGGACGCATAGGGCTTGCATGGCACCCGGGTGCCCAACAATTGTTCGCTTTTGTTGACAACCAGGCCGCGTTACCTGACTCCACTTCCACCATGGAAAACGAAAACCAAGACTACGAAGCATCCTTGTTTACAGACATGACTGTCGAGGAGTTTGCAGTATTGGACACGGCAAAACTGGAACGCTTTCTTGAAGATAATGATTTTCCAGAATCGGACGACGCGACCTCTCTCTTTCAGCGAATCGCTAAAAGAACATTGCATCCCAGTGCGCTCCACGACTACTTAACCGACGGCAACAAAGCCCTTTTCGAAGCAGACATCGTCGGGACAGAGGTCTACCGATTGGGATTCCTCGAGGGAGAAGCAACCTCTTGGAACAGAACCCACTCAACACCACTTGAGGACGTCGGCTATACCTATGGCTACTATTTCGGCATGATCGAGGTTGACCCCAACAATGCAGATCGGCTCTGGATTGCCGGTGTTCCTTTGATTGAATCCTTAGACGGCGGGGCAACGTGGAAATCGTTGGGAGCACCCAACGTCCATGTCGACCACCACCATCTGTGGGCGAATCCGGCGCGTGAAGGACACCTCATCAACGGCAATGACGGCGGCGTCAACATCTCTTGGGACGGCGGAGAAAACTGGATTAAATGCAATAGCCCCGCAGTGGGACAATTCTATGCCATTGAAGTGGATAACGCGGAGCCCTACAACATCTACGGCGGTCTGCAAGACAACGGGACATGGGTTGGCCCTTCCAATTATCGCTACTCAAAGGGCTGGCATCAACGCGGAAAATACCCTTGGGAAGAACTCAGCGGAGGAGATGGAATGCAAATCGAGGTGGATCCGCGCGATCCCAACATCGTCTTTACTGGATCCCAGTTTGGTTGGTACAACCGCATTGATCGGCAAAACGACGACTATACCAGCTTACATCCCAAACATGAATTGGGCGAGACACCGTTGCGGTGGAATTGGCAAACACCCATTTGGTTAAGCCGACACCAACCGGACATTCTATACATGGCGTCCAACCGGCTGCACCGCTCTTTTGATCAAGGCGAAAACTGGGAAACTCTCAGCACCGACCTCACGCGCGGCGGGCGCAGCGGCAACGTCCCCTTTGGGACCATCACCTCCTTGCACGAGAGCCCGCTGCGATTTGGGCAACTCGCCGTTGGGACAGATGATGGGCTCATCGAGATATCACGGGATGGCGGAAATACATGGAACGCGCTCACCTCCCCGATTCCTCAAAACACGAAACGAAACGAGTTGCTGTGGGTGAGTGAGGTCCTATGGAGTCACCACCACGAACAGCGTCTCTACGTTGCCTTGAATGGCTATCGTCTGGACCATTTTGATTCCTGGATTTTCATGACCGAAAACGATGGTCGCACATGGACTCGACTCGGAGGCAACGACCTGCCCTGCGAACCGGTGAACGCCTTGGCGGAAAGCGCTTCTCGTGAAGGCACTTTGTTTGCCGGTACCGATGGCGGAGCATACGTCTCCTTCAACGACGGAAGCAACTGGAGTGCGATTCACCCTGATTTACCTGCCGTTCCCGTTCATGATTTGGTGATTCAAGAACGCGAAAACGAGCTGGTCATTGGCACCCACGGGCGCAGCATTTGGGTCCTTGAATTGGATGCCATGTGGAAGCACTGGGATGCTTCTGAATTGTGGAGCGATGCCATTCCTGCAGCTTTCGTGTTATCCGAGATTGAAACGGTAGAATTCGATGAGCAGTGGGGTGAACGAGGATGGTCATGGTCTGAACCTCGGGATGTAACGGCCGATGTCGATGCCTTTAGCCCAGAACCAATCACTGCACATTGGGTCATCACAAACGACAGCACAGAAACCACATGGATAGGCGATACCATCCAGCTTTTTCGGGGTTGGCAATCCCTTTCAATCCCCTTGAAATTACAGACCTCCCCAGAAGTTGAATTCATTCAACCTGGCTCATACATCGTCTCGCTCTACACGGATTCCGCAACGCCTTTAGCAACTTCAAGCCTGCTGATCGGAACGAAGGACGATTAAGAAACTGAGAACCGGACTTCTTGTGAGATGAGACACACTGGAATGGGATTCATCTTGTGCTGATTGGCCTGGTGCATGCGCCGGTAAATCGTCATAACCTCTTGCTGCCTCGAACTCCATGGGTCCGATGCATCACCCACGTGATCCATGGCCCACTCTAATTCTGGATACGTTGCTCCGATTTGCATTTCGTCGGTGCGTTCATCCCCCCACAAACCATCGGTTGGAGCAGCGCGCTGTATGCTTTCTGGAACCTCCAAGTGTTTTCCGAGCGCAAAAACCTCGGTCTTCATTAAGTCAGCAATGGGACTCAAGTCAACTCCACCGTCTCCATATTTCGTGTAGAAGCCTACCCCAAAGTCTTCCACTTTATTGCCTGTTCCTACAACCAGCGCTCGATTCTGCGACGCCAACGCATACAATGCCGTCATGCGCAAACGTGCTCGCGCGTTGGCCAATACCAGCCCCTGAGTAACCTCATCATCGTGCGGCACCACCGAACGAAATGCCTCATACGTCCCAGTTAAATCCGTGGACACTCTGCGCACCTCTGGGTACGCATCAACCAAATGAGCCATGTGCTCCCTTGCGCGACTGACTTGATCAGGATGCTGATGAATCGGTAACTCCACCACCCAAGTCGGCAGTCCTGTTCGCGCGCACAACGCAGAGGTTACAGCGGAATCAATCCCGCCACTCACTCCAATAACCCATCCGGATTGACCCGATTTTGACGCGTAATCGGTGAGCCATTGAACGATGTGATCCGCTACGCGACCTGCTTGAAATTCAGTTGTTTTCATTGCTTAAAACATCAATCCTACCAGTAACTCGAGTTGCCCTGACTTTCCGGACATTCCAACAGCTTGCGGCTCCATCATGGTCCCGTCATCCGTTTTGTACAGCACCCCATCCGCCTCCGTGCCTTGCACCACATTCAAGTCTTCATATTGATTGCGGATACCCACATTGTACCGAATGCCCAACGCAAGCGCCGTCGTTCCGGTAAACCGTCTTTCCAATCCCAATCCGACAATCAGCGCAGGACGAAAAAGCCGCGTTTGTTCTACCAAACTGATGTCAGTGGGTGATTCTGGCAGTACCGCGGCATTCAACGCAGGTTCCCATAGTTGAGTAGAATCATTGAGAAGCGCCACGGTTGTCCGCCTTTCTGCTCCCTCCGCACGCACGTTCAGACCCAATCCCAAACCAAATTGACCCCAATACGTGGTATAGCCAATTTCTTTGGTCCGCATTTTAAAGGTCAACGGTAGCTCGACATATTGGAGCCGCTGGGTGAGCTCAACCCGATCAATTGCAGAGGGCTGATTTGCCTGATTGGAAGCAAAGTATGCAATCACGCCGCCGGTATGAAAGACATTGATCCCGGTGCCGATGGCGTACGTTTCCGTGAATTTGGCATCAAAAATGAATCCGTAACCAAAGTGCATCGAGGAAGACACTGACTCATGTGAAAAGTCACGGGGAACAGCAAAACCCGTATTCGGAGAAAGGGTTAGACCCAAATGGAACCCTTGACCCAATGATACGGTTGCCACGAGCACCATTGCGCCAAGACCAACTCCTTTATAAGTCGTCGATAGAAAAGTCAAAAAGCGATGGGACTGCTTCATCTTTGTGTTTGTCCAAAACTAACGCGGAAGATCCTGCGATATTTGAATTCTACATGTCAATTCTCACCATAGTTTGTTCAAGAAACAATCTCCAAGCACTGCTCGTGTTTGCACTCCTTGTATCCTTGGGTTCATGCACGCAAGACCCTTGGGCCGTCGATACGGATCACGTTGAACTCAGCACGCCTTGGAAGCCGTTGGATTTAATGGCGGTGCTTTCCACCTTGCCAGAAGACAGCACACAAGCCTCCGAATTCTACGCGCAACAGACAGGCCAATTTGGAGCGATCTACGTGGAAGACATCTTGAGAATTGGACCATCAGAAAGTCCAACCACCGCTTTCGAATTGCGCAATTTCGCCAACCACCCGGAGGTGCAACCCATTTCCCAGGCCATCGATTCTATCAGTGGCACCGCCGCATCCAAATCGGCCCATTCCGAAACACTTCAACAAGCCTTTAAACGATTCCACGCGCACTTCCCGGACGACTCCATCCCTCAATTGGTTTGGATGAATAGCGGGTTCAACCACGCTGTGTTTCCGACGCCCCAGCATCTCGGCATCGGATTGGAGTGGTTTCTAGGCGCAGGTCATCCGCTCGTTCAAACATTGCCCACACACATGTTCCCCGCCTACCAACGGGAACGCATGGAGCCCAATCGCATTGCAGCCACCGCGATGCGAGGTTGGCTTTTGGTGCACTTCAGCGACCCTTGGTATGCCCCTAAGACCTGTGCAGATGAGATGCTGTTCTGGGGCAAGTCACTGTTTATTCTTGAGCAACTCATGCCCAACACCCCTCCGCATCTTTTGATGGATTGGACCGCATCCGATTGGAATTGGGCGCTTGAAAACGAGCGGCAAGTTTGGGTTGAAATGCAGCCGCAAGGCGAATTGTTTGAGACCAACCGGCAAAAGTTTGGCCGATGGTTCAACGAAGGGCCATTTACCCGGGCAGCCTCTATCCCTCAAGAAAGTCCCGATCGGCTCGGAGCCTGGATCGGGTGGAACGCTGTCAGCGACTACATGAATGAGCACCCCGAAACGTCTCTAAGTGATTTGATGCAGACCACCGATCCACTTCCTGTTTTAAAAGCGTACCGACCGGACCGTTGATGTCCGAACTTTGCACCCAACCTTTTTCAATCATGGCCGAATCCAACATCCACATCACCGTCTCAACCGACGAAAACAAGGTGCCCTCCAAAATTATATGGACCGCAGAAGACGGTCAAGTCAATAACCGGGAAGCCAAAGCGATGGCATTGTCCATGTGGGACGAGCAAGATGGGACTGCCATGCGCATGGACTTGTGGACCAAGGAAATGAGTGTCGAAGAAATGCAGCATTTCGTCTGCCAAACCATGATGACGCTAGCAGACACCTTTGAGCGTGCAACCAGCGATCAAGAACACGCCGGGGCTATTCGTGGATTCACAGAAGAATTGGCCAAGCGCCTGGGCGTGCTCAAGACGGGCTCGTAACTCTGCGAGACATCTCAGATGTTCTCATACAACGCATTGGTCTGCTCAATGAAACGGAGCAACTCTTCGCGTCCATCTCCTTTTTCAGCACTTGTAATGTATACCGGAGGCATCCGATGCCACTGCTTGAGCATTTCAGCCTCATAGACCGGCAGAAACGCTGCACGTTCCGTTTGATTCAACTTGTCCACTTTGGTGAAGACCATCACAAAAGCCAAGTTGTTCTCTGCCATCCATGTCATGAACTCCATATCCACTTTCTGCGGTGGATGCCGGCTATCCAAGAGCATCATCACGCACATCAAATTGGCGCGGTTTGTCAAAAACTGTTCACTGGTGCGCTGCCATTTTCTACGGCTGGACTTGCTGACTTTGGCATACCCAAAGCCAGGAAGGTCGACCAAGTACCAACAGGTTTCCCGTTCCAAGTTGATGGCAAAGTGATTGATCAACTGGGTCTTTCCGGGGGTGCCTGATATTTTAGCCAGGCTATTGCGGTGAGCGAGCATGTTGATCAAGGAAGACTTGCCCACGTTGGACCGACCAATAAACGCATACTCCGGAAAATTCGGTGCCGGACACTCTTGCGGGTGCGCACTGGACTTCATAAACTCAGCAGTGTGTACTTCCATAATTATCCGTGCGCGTTACCAATTCCTCGTCCTGCAAACCACGCATCCAGAATTGTATTGAACTGCTTGGGATGCTCCATCATGGGCGCATGACCACATTCATCAATCCAAAACAAGTCGCTATCAGGAAATCCAGCATGAAACTCTTCGGCTACTTCTGGAGGTGTAATGATGTCATTTTTTCCCCAGATTAAACAAACAGGAATGTTCATGGATGGCAAATCCTTCGACATGTTGTGGCGAATCGCACTTTTCGCGATGGCCAAAATCCGTAGAATTTTCTCTCGGCTGTTGACCGCTTCAAAACACTCATCAACCAACGCATCGGTTGCGTGCTTTGGATCAAAGAACGTCACCGCCACCTTGTCCCGTATAAAGGTCTTGTCCTCTCTTCGCGGGAAACTGTTGCCAAATGCATTTTCATACAACCCGCTGCTCGCCGTGAGCGACAAGGACGCCACACGATCCAAATTGTCTCGCGTAAAGATCAGACCGACGTGACCGCCCAAGCTATTTCCCAGAAGATGGACTTTTTCCAGCGCTAGCTCATCGACAAAACCCTCTATGTGCTTGGCAAGGTTCTTCGCGCTCGTGCTGAGCATGGGCAATTCGTAGATCGGGAGCATCGGAATGATGACACGAAAGCGATCTGAAAAATGATCAAATACGTCTGCGAAATTGCTCAACGCTCCAAAGAGACCGTGGAGCACAACGAGTGGCTCGCCGCTTCCAGCCTCGACGTATTTGTATTCCCCGCGTTCAATGATGGTGAGTGGTTCCATGAGTGATGTTTTGCGTCTTTGTGTCCTCTCCAGAAAACATTCGTGCAAAGGAACACCATGATTTCACGGGAAAACGAATAAAAAACGAGGCTGTTCCACGCTCGACTGTTCACAATTTCTGTGGATAACGTGTGAATAACGCAATTCTCCACCATTCCCCACGAATCACTTAACCCGCGTCAGCGCTGAATAACCGTCTCTTTTAACGAAAAGACTTTTCCACAAAGTGGGAGAAAGTGGCGATTAATGGGAGAAAGTGGGAAATTCTAGATATTTTTGAAAAGCGAATCAGCCATGCTCAATCTACTCGGAGAATACAAGTGTAAAATCGATGTCAAAGGACGTCTGATGTTTCCTGCGCGCCTCCGTCGTCAGCTTGAATTGATCTTGCACCACGGCCTGGTAGTGAACCGTGACATCTTTGAAGACTGCCTCGTCATTTACCCGCAACCGGAGTGGGACAAGGTCAACAATGAGATGTCACGCTTGAGCCGATACAATCGCAAGCACCAGCTCTTCCAGCGAAAATTCATGAAGGGGGCAACGCACGTAGAGCTAGATGGCTCAGGCCGTGTCAACCTCCCTGCTCTTTTATTGGAACACGCAGGAATTGATGTCCAAGAGGACAATGAAGTCATCGTATCAGGGCTTGGAGAGAAAATCGAAATCTGGAGCAAGGCTCGTTACGGCCAATCCGTCTTGGATGATTCTGAAGATTTTGACTTCGGTGATTTGGCTGAAGAAGTACGACGCGACCTCGAACCAGGCAGCGAGAACTGAGCATGAGTACTTCCGTTTACCATATCCCCGTTCTGCCTGAGGCTAGCCTCACAGGACTAGGACTCGACACCCGGAAGAACGGACGATTCGTTGATGCGACTTTTGGAGGTGGCGGACACACCCGACTCATGCTGGATCAGCTCGATGAAAACGCCTACATCTACGGATTCGATCAAGACCCCGACGCCCAGGCCAACATTCCTGACGACCCTCGTTTTCAGTTGATCCCTGAGAACTTTCGTTTTATCCGCAACTTCCTGCGCCTCTCAGGAGTGCGTGAGGTGGACGGCATCTTAGCAGATCTCGGGGTTTCCTCGCATCAATTTGATCAAGCAGAACGGGGTTTTTCGATTCGAGGTGAAGCGCCTTTGGACATGCGAATGAACTCTAAGAAAGGCAAAAGCGCTGCCGATTTAATTGCGGAATGTTCGCCGATCGAATTGACCCGGATTTTTCGGCAATACGGAGAAATCAATCGCCCCGACAAAGCCGCTTATGCGGTGGAACGCGCGCGAGAATCTCAGCGTATCACAACAACGCGCCAGCTCATGGACGCCCTCGTTGGCCAAGCTCCAAGAGGCCGTGAAAACAAATTCTTCGCGCAGGTATTCCAAGCACTTCGCATTGAAGTCAATGATGAAATGGGCGCATTGCGCAGTTTACTCGAGTCGTCCATTGAACTCCTTCCGGAAGGAGGACGGCTCGTCGTGATCTCTTACCATAGCCTTGAAGACCGCTTGGTCAAGCACTTCATGCGTTCAGGAAACTTCGAAGATGAATTGCATCGTGATTTCAAGGGACAACTGCTTGCTCCATTTGACCTCATTGCCCGCAAAGCCATTGTAGCCGATGCGGATGAAATTGAAGTCAATCCACGCTCTAGAAGCGCTAGACTTCGCATCGCACAGCGCACAGGATATTCTCCAGAACCATCCAAAACGGATGCCACATGAAGTCATTCCTGCGTCGAATCACAAAAGGAAAAGAGAGCCAATCTGCTCCAGTAGCGAAGGGCAATCGCGTGCTTTCAGAAAAAGAAATTGCCGTACAGCAAGAACAACTTCAGGAACAACGCGCTCAAGCAGCAGCGAGACAACGCGCCATCCTATCCGCTCAAAAACAGGGCCCTCGGAACCACCCCAAAACGCATAGCGATGCGCAACCTCGTGTTGAGAAGCCTTCGTTCTGGAAACGATTCTCCTCAAAACGGAAGAAGCCAGACCCTCAGGTTCGCGCCGCAAAGCAAAAAAAGAACGCCATCGGCCCTGTCATCCGGGACCTCTTAAGCGGCGAGTTCTTAACCAAAGAAGGCGTCACCCGCCACATCCCCTATCTGCTATTCATCAGCGCCCTGTTCGTGGTGTATATCGCGATGGGATATCAGTTCGAACGCATTGAGCGTGAGAAGATGAAAAAGAAGGAACGCATCGAAGAATTGAGCGCAGAGTTCAAAACACTTCAAGCTGATTTCGAAAGCCGCCTGCAACAGAGCAGCGTTGAGAGGAACATCGCGGACCTCGGCCTCATCCAGCCCGTTGAGCCTCCCTACTTGCTCGAACAAATCGTCCCAGCGCAACCATGAAAAACCAGCACGAAATATCATTCCGTGGCTGGCTCGTTTTTGCTGCATTCGTGATGCTTGGACTTTCCGTGTTCGGTCGCATTCTCTGGATTCAGAGCGCAGAACACGAACAATGGAAAACCATCGGAGAACGGTTTGAAAGCAGTGTGCGCTCCATTGAACCTTCTCGCGGACAGATTTACGCTTCCAACGGAAGCGTACTCGCTACTTCGGTTCCTGTATATGAAGTCAGATGGGACAGCAAAAGCGAAGCCATCCAGTGGGATCAATTCGACCGGGATCTTGACAGCTTGTGCAGGGGGCTCAGCCGTATTCTCCAGAGCCACACCGCCAGTGAATACCGCGAAATCTTGCGGAGCGGTCGCAACGCAGGCCGCCGCAATGTTCTGATCGCGCGACGCGCTAGTTATTTGCAACAAAAGGCGTTGGTTGAATTGCCTTTTGTTCGCCTCGGTCGCTTTAAAAGCGGTTTTACGTTTGCGCGCAACGAAGTCCGAAGGAGACCCTTTGGGGACCTCGCAGGACGCACCGTAGGAATCGATCGAGAAGAAAATCGGGTTGGCCTTGAAGGAAGTTGGAACGAGTCTCTTGCAGGAGTGACCGGCAAGCAACTGCAACGCCGCATTTCAGGTGGTGATTGGATGCCCGTTTCCGATGAATTCATCATCGAGCCACAAGCTGGACTGGATGTGATTTCAACCATTGATATGCACCTGCAAGATGTCGCCTCACGCGCACTTGAAAAGCAACTTTTGAATCACAATGCCGCTTGGGGCACCGCCATTCTCATGGAGGTGGCAACAGGGAAAATCCGAGCAATGGCCAACCTGACCAGAGACGGCGATGGCACCGGCGACCAACCTCCTGTTTATTATGAGTCCTACAACCATGCGATTGGTACTGCTGTAGAACCGGGATCAACGTTCAAGCTAGCCTCGCTCATGGCCGCGATGGAAGCGGGCGGAATTCAACCTGAAGATGAGATTGACACAGGCAAAGGCGTGGCGACCTTTCATGGACGTAAAATGTCGGACTCCAACGCGGACGAAGGGGGAAATGGCATCATCGATTTGGAACAGGTATTCGCACTGAGTTCGAACGTTGGAACTGCACTCACCATCAAAAAGGCATTCGACGACCGACCACAAGTATTCTTGGATGCTTTGGACCGCATTGGCGTAAGCAATCCCACAGGCGTGCTCTTGAACGGAGAGGCTCAGCCACAAGTCTACAAAACGGCCGGTGACGACCTCTGGTCCAAGATTTCCTTGACCCAAATGGCCATTGGTTACGAATTGACTCAGACGCCATTGCAAACATTGGCCCTGTTCAATGCGGTTGCCAACAACGGGACGATGGTTCGGCCGCAGTTGGTTGAACGCACCGAACACAATGGACAAACTGTGACGCAATTCGGCACAGAAGTCATTCGTAAAAAAGTCTGTTCCTCCTCCACTTTGGAGACTTGCCAGCAGATGATGCGCAGTGCAGCTGACCCCGAAGGAAACGGCACTGCACAATACATTTTTGCGAAGAGTCCATACCGCGTTGCGGGCAAAACAGGCACCGCGCGCATTGCAGGGCCCAATGGATATGACGGGCGGTACCGCGCATCCTTCGCTGGGTATTTTCCCGCAGAAAACCCGCGCTACTCCTGCATTGTTGTCATCGCTGACACCCGCAGCGGAGCGTATTACGGTTCCACCATTGCCTGTCCTGTTTTCAGAGACGTTGCCAACAAAGTCTACGCGACAGACCCCACGTTCCACCACACCACAACGGGACCACTGGCCAAAACACCTCATTTGCCCGGGTCAAAAGATGGAGCAAAGCCCGACCTCATCGCATTGTACGATGCGCTGGAATTGCCCTACACAGCAACCGGGGAATCGGATTGGGTTTCCGTTGAAACCGCTTCTGAACAGGCTGCATTAACTGAACGCTTGATCGACCCCAATCACGTCCCTGATGTCCGCGGAATGGGATTACGGGATGCCCTGTACCTCTTAGAAAATGCCGGATTAAACGTGCAAACCGATGGCGCAGGAACGGTTCGCCGACAATCCATTAAACCGGGGACCGCACTACGCGCTCGCCAAACCATCACCCTCGAACTCTCCTGATTTCTCATGAAGCTATTGAAAGACATCCTTTACGGAACGCGGATTCAAGAAATCACTGGAAGCACCCATGTGGCCATCGAAGACGTTGCTTTTGATAGCCGTAAGGTCAAGGCGTTTAGCCTCTTTGTGGCCGTTCCCGGAACGAAAGTAGACGGACACGACTACATCGATCAAGCCATCGAAAATGGCGCAATCGCAATCGTAGCAGAGCGGTTACCTGAAGAAAAAAAGGAAGGGATTGCCTACATCCGAGTTCACGATGCAGCTGCGTCGCTCGGCCCCATTGCAGCGAGTTATTACGATCATCCGAGCGCATCCATGAAGGTCATTGCTGTGACCGGAACCAACGGAAAGACGACCACCGTAAGCTTATTGTACCAGCTTTTCCGTTCGATGGGACGAAAAACAGGGATGTTCAGCACCGTGGAGAACCGCATTCTGGACCAAACCATTCCGGCGACGCACACCACCCCAGACGCCCTGCAAATGCAGCGACTTTTCAGGGACATGGCGGATGCTGGTTGCCGCTATGTTTTCATGGAAGCAAGCTCTCATAGCATCCACCAGCACCGCTTGGCAGGCACGCAACTGACAGGAGCCGTATTCACGAACATCACACACGAGCACCTCGATTACCACGGAAATTTCAATGGCTACATCCAAGCAAAAAAAGGCTTGTTTGACCAACTCAACAGCGAAGCGTTTGCACTCTACAACCACGACGACCCCCACGGAATGGACATGATCCATGACACCAAGGGGCGGATTGTAGATTATGCCCTCACCTCCATGGCTGATTACCGTGGACGCATCGTTGAAAATCAGCTCAACGGATTGCACTTGAATCTTGCCGGCCACGATGTGTACTCCCGGTTGATTGGGGGCTTCAATGCCTACAACCTACTCGCTGTGTATGCCGTGACGCAAGAACTCGGAATGGAGACCATGGAAGTGCTCACCCACCTCTCCATGTTGAAGCCTCCTGCAGGCCGTTTTGAACAAGTCGCGGCACCGATCGGCGTGACCGCAGTGGTGGATTTCGCGCATACGCCGGATGCCTTAGACAATGTACTGAAAACCATCGATTCGTTCCGTACCGGCACAACGCAAGTGATTACCGTGGTGGGCTGTGGAGGAGATCGCGACCCGAGCAAGCGCCCGGCCATGGCGCAAGTCGCTACCAAATGGAGTGATCGCGTCTTCCTGACTTCTGACAACCCCCGGAGTGAAGAGCCAGACGAAATTATTGAAGAAATGCGCAAAGGACTCGACCCCATTGACGCACGAAAATGCATTGCCATCGCAAACCGCCGTGAAGCCATCCGCATGGCCGCTCAATTGACGCAGAGCGGAGACATTCTCCTCGTTGCTGGTAAAGGGCATGAAACCTACCAGGAAATTCAAGGCATCCGCCATGAGTTTGATGACCGCGTTGAACTCGTTAACGCATTCAATCCCGCCTGATGCTCTATCATCTCTTCACATACCTCGACCAACTGTGGGATCTCCCCGGAGCAGGCTTGTTCCAGTTTATCTCGTTCCGTGCCGCTTTGAGTTTGATGACATCCCTGGTGATCGGCATCTTATTCGGCAAGCGCATTATTGAATGGTTGCAAATGCAGCAGGTCGGAGAAATCGTTCGGGACCTCGGTTTAGAAGGCCAGATGAACAAGCAAGGGACTCCAACGATGGGGGGCTTGATCATTCTTGCGGCCATCATCATTCCGACGCTCTTGTTTGCAGATTTATGCAACATCTACACCCAAATGATGCTGCTCGTGACGGTGTGGTTGGGTGCCATTGGTTTTCTCGATGACTACATCAAGGTGTTCAAGAAAAACAAAGACGGTCTTGCGGGTCGTTTCAAAATCATTGGTCAGGTTGGCGTTGGTTTAATCGTTGGCGCCATCATGTGGTGGCATCCGGATGTGACCATTAAAGATCCAGCCGATCGACAGTTTGTTGGACAGACCATAGAAATGACGGCTACCGATGGGCAGACGTTCGCCGTATTCGATCCACAGGGTGGGCAGACAATTTGGGAGGCCAAGAAGTCCTCACAAACGACGGTTCCTTTCATTAAAGACAACAACTTCGATTACGCTTGGCTCGTCGAGTGGATGGGACCGTATGCCATCGGATGGGGATGGATCGTCTTCATACCCATGGTGATTTTGATTGTCACGGCGGTCTCCAACGGAGCCAACTTGACCGATGGCATCGATGGTCTTGCGACAGGAACAAGCGCCATCATCGGGCTTGGGCTTGCCGTGCTTGCTTACGTCAGTTCCAATGTGGTCATCGCCGATTATCTCAACATCGTTTACATCCCATTGTCTGAAGAACTCGTGGTCTTCATCGCTGCATTTGTTGGAGGTTGCATCGCATTCCTGTGGTACAATGCCTATCCAGCACAAGTCTTCATGGGAGACACCGGAAGCTTAGCATTGGGCGGAATCATCGCTGCATTCGCTATTGCCATCCGTAAAGAATTGCTCCTGCCGATTCTGTGCGGCATTTTCCTCATCGAAAATCTCTCCGTGGTCATGCAAGTAGCGTGGTTTCGACACACACGGAAAAAGTATGGCGAAGGAAGACGGGTTTTTCTCATGGCACCGCTTCATCACCACTACCAGAAGCTCAACATCCCCGAATCCAAGATCACCGCGCGCTTCTGGATTGTCGGCATTCTGTTGGCCGTGATCACCATTGTTACCCTCAAAGTCCGCTAATTCATCATGACATCAGCACGACTACCCATTCTTGGAGCAGGTGAAAGCGGCGTTGGAGCTGCCCGACTCGCGCTGCTCAACGGTTTTGAACCGTGGGTAAGCGACGCAGGAGAAGGGGTGCTCGCCATGCGAGAAGAATTGGACAAGCACGGCATTGACCATGAATTCAATGGCCATTCAAACGATGCCATTCTAGAAGCAGCAAAAGCGTTGGGCTGGGTTATCAAAAGCCCTGGAATTCCAGAAACTGCTCCACTCATTGAACACCTTCGTGCAGAGGGAATCGATGTCATCAGCGAAATTGAATTCGCCAGCAGACATGCTCAAAAGGAGAATGAGCAGGTCATCGCTATCACAGGTGCCAACGGAAAAACCACAACGACTTCTCTGGTGGCCGCGCTCTTGAAAGATGCCGGAAAAAACGTTGCATGCGTTGGAAATATTGGCAAAAGCTGGGCACGTGATCTGGCCGAGCGCGATCAGCCGGCAGCATACCAGGTGGTCGAAGTCAGCAGTTTTCAACTTGATGGCATCACCTCCTTTCGTCCAAACATTGCCATCCTGCTCAACATCACGCCAGACCACCTCGATCGGTATGCGGATGACATCGCTCGCTATGCCGATGCCAAATGGCGCATCACCGCTTACCAAACCAAGGAAGACATCTTGGTCATCAATGCCGAAGACGACTTGTCCATGGAGCGCTGGAAATCTTCAGCAAAAAATCACGGCACGCAAGCTCGCGTCGTTGCCGTGTCCACTAGAAAAAACCTCAATGCATTGCGAAAAAGCCTTCACAAACAAGGATTGCATCCTTGGGCTGTCGCAGGAGTAGACCAGAGCAAACGACCCGAACGATTCACGATTCACATACCTCAACAAAAACCATTTACCATGACCATCCAAGAATTGGCATTGCAGGGAAAACACAACCTGTACAACAGCATGGCCGCAAGCGTAGCGGCACGAGTTCTCGACTTGCGTAGCGAAGGCATCCGAGAGAGCCTCTCTCAATTTGACGCCATAGAACACCGCATGGAGTTCGTAAAAGAAGTGAACCAAATCAAATTCATCAACGACTCCAAAGCCACGAACGTGAACAGTGCTTGGTTTGCCCTTGAGAGCATGCGCGGTCCCGTCATCTGGATTGCAGGAGGCGTCGATAAAGGCAACGATTACAGCTCACTGCTCCATTTGGTATCCAGTAAAGTCGATCACTTGATTTGCTTGGGCAAGAACAACGAAACGCTTCTCTCCACATTTGGAGATCGCGTTGAAACCACACACGAAGTTGAGGATGCCAATGCCGCCGTTCAGCTGGCATATGATTTGGGAATGCCCGGACACAGTGTACTGCTCTCGCCTGCTTGTGCGAGTTTCGACTTGTTCGGATCGTATGAAGAACGTGGACATGCGTTCAAAGCTGCTGTTAGGGGTCTCTAAACATGGGCCTTCTTTCGCATGAACAAGCCGCTTCAAGCGGCAACTCGACACTGCACAAACGCATCGGCGCCTGGCTCGAAGGAGACAAGGTCATTTGGATGGTCACCTTGATCCTCAGCTTGTGTTCGCTGCTAGCAGTCTACAGTGCCATATCGTCTTTGGCTTACAAAACCGATGGCAGTTCATTGCGTTTCTTATTCAAGCAGGGAATCATGCTCAGCATTGGCTGGGGCGTCATGTTGCTCACGCACAAAGTGAATTTTCGCTATTTCTCACGGATATCGCAAGTTCTCATTTGGGTGGCAGGGATATTGTTGATTTTAACCCTGATTTTCGGAGCCGACATCAACGAAGCCAAACGGTGGCTGCGGATTCCTTTTGTGGGATTGACTCTTCAGACTTCTGATTTCGCAAAGGTTGTTTTGGTCACATTCGTGGCAAGAGAGTTGACACAACGGCGCATGCAATTGCATGATTTCAGAAACGGTGTCATGCCCATACTCATACCCATCGCGGTCATCTGCGGGTTGATACTGCCCGCTGACTTTTCTACGGCCGCCATGCTCGCCATCGTCTGTGTCGGTATGCTCTTTATCGGCGGAATTCCATGGAGACACCTGTTCCGGATTGCCGGATTTGGAGTCATTGCCTTGGTCGTTTTGTATGGGGTTGGAAAAACGGCTCCGGAAGTCTTGCCTCGTTTTGGAACGTGGGCTGGTCGGATTGAGCGCTTCGCAGGCATTGACAAAGCAGCCGAAGGCGACGCCTTGGATTATCAGATTGAATTGGCTCAAGTCGCCATCAACCGAGGTGGTTTGCTGCCGCATGGACCTGGAACAGGAACCTCGCGCAATTTCCTTCCCCACCCTTATTCTGACATGATTTATGCCTTCATTATTGAGGAATGGGGTGCGATCATGGGCGGTTTAGGGCTGGTTATGCTCTACCTCATCCTCCTCTTTAGAACAATCAGGATATCCACGCGATGTCCGAGGCATTTCGGAGGATTGCTCGCTATGGGGCTTGGGATTCTCCTTGTTTTCCAAGCCATGATCAATATGGCCGTTGCCGTGAGGCTCTTCCCCACTACAGGACAACCCCTGCCTTTGGTCTCATACGGAGGAACCTCCATGGTCTTTACATGCTTGGCGATTGGAATGATTTTAGCGGTGAGTCGATCGGTCACCGATCCAAAAGGATGGGAAAAAACGAGCGATGCAATGGACGCTCGAGACCATGAACGTGGGACGGGCAATCGTTTTATTGAACCCGAAAACTCCGCCACCAGTGAGCGCTAACACATCACTGAAACGGGTGGTTATATCCGGAGGTGGAACCGGGGGGCACATTCACCCGGCACTTGCCATTGCCGATGAAATTATCCGGAGACATCCCCAATGTGACATTCAATTCGTGGGGGCCATTGGACGGATGGAGATGGAAAAGGTCCCGCTTGCCGGCTACCCCATCACCGGGTTATGGATTACGGGGATCGATCGAAACTGGAAAAGCCTGCGCAATCTGCTCTTTCCATTTAAATTGATTCACAGCTTGATTCACGCCAACCGCTTGATTCGCAAGTGGAAGCCCCAAATCGCAATCGGAGTCGGGGGCTTTGCCAGTGGGCCTTTGCTTCAAAGAGCCTCTGTCAAGAAAATCCCCACCCTCATACAGGAACAAAATTCATTTCCGGGAATCACCAATCGAATCCTTGCCAAAAGAGTCGACCGTATCTGCGCAGGATTCCCCGGACTCGATCGCTGGTTTCCCGCAGACCGCATCGTTGAAACTGGCAACCCATTGCGGGAGCGCGTTGCGGCTCTGGCGAATACCATGGAAGACGAGGAACTGAGCCGAGCATGCCTCCATTTTGGATTCGACGACGATCGCCCATTGGTCTTTGTCATGGGGGGGAGTTTGGGTGCTCTTTCCATGAACAAAGCGGTGCAACACCTGTGCGAAGAACACGCCAACGGCCTGCCTTTTAATGTCCTCTGGCAATGCGGCGGACGTTACGAAACCACCTGCAAAGCGTGGTTGGAATCACAAACAACTGCGGCCTCTGCCCAGATTCGCTGCCATGGGTTCATTGACCGCATGGATTGGGCCTATGCCGCAGCTGACGTGATCGCGAGCCGAGCTGGCGCCATGTCCATTGCCGAACTGGCGTTGGTCGGAAAGCCCACTATTTTGGTGCCCTCCCCCTTTGTCGCTGAAGACCATCAAACCCGCAATGCGGAATCCCTCAGCGAACGTGGGGGAGCCATTTTACTCAAGGATCAGCACGTAGTAGAACGATTGGGAGATGCTTTAAAAAACCTGCTTGAAGACACGGAAAAAAGCCAGTTGATGTCAAAGTCAATACAACAATCTGCTCGACCAGATGCCGCGGCTCGTGTTGTGGATACCATTGAATCACTCATTGAGTTGTGAGTTTTTGTCATGCAATTGAATTCCATTTCCACCGCGTATTTCATCGGCATCGGAGGCATCGGAATGAGTGCTCTCGCACGCTACTTAAAACGCAAACATGCGATCCGTGTTGCAGGATATGATCGCGTTCCTTCGGATGTAACCGCTGCTTTGGAAGCCGAAGGCATTGAAGTCTACTACAATCAGAACGTGGTGCCTGAAGACATTGCTTCGCTCCCTCCAGCATCCATTTTAGTGATCCGTACGCCCGCGGTTTCCTTGGATCACCCTCATCACCAAACTTTTGAGGAGCGAGGAGTCCGTATCATCAAGCGTAGCGAACTGCTCGGGCACATTGCACAGGAAACCCCCACGCTAGCCGTTGCTGGAACCCACGGTAAAACGACAACCACTGCCATGCTCGCCCACTTGTTGGACGGCTGTCCCGGTAAATGCAATGCCTTTCTCGGGGGAATCGCCACGGGGATTGAATCCAATCTGTACCTGAATGATGGCGCTCCTTGGACCGTTGTAGAGGCGGACGAGTTTGACCGCAGTTTTCTCCATCTACACCCCGAACATGCCGTGATCACCAGCTTGGACCCTGACCACCTCGATGTGTATGGCAGCGAAAAAGCCTTCCAAGAGGCCTTTCTCTCGTTCTCCCGCCAAGTCAGTCAAGGATGTCTGATTCACGCTGACGTCGATTGGGTTGGCGAGGAAAATGAACGCTACGGCATTGCTTCCAACCGCGAAGACACAGCACATTGGACCTATGCTGCAGTGGCTCCTCGTGTCCACAAAGATGTCTGGACGGCAGACGTCAAATTGGGTGCTGAATGGGTGGAAGGCGTGACCTTTCCAATGCCCGGACTTCACAACGTATCCAATGCCTTGGCCGCACTTGCTTTGGCACATCGAGCAGGGGCGCCAATGGACATTTGCATTCAACGACTGAAAACATTCAAAGGCATCAACCGGCGATTCACCTACCACATTCGAGAAGAATTTGGCGTGTACATCGATGATTATGCCCACCATCCTTCAGAATTGAATGCGGCCATTGAAGCTGCCCGAGCGCAGCATCCAGGCAAAGAAATAACGGGCATTTTTCAACCCCATCTCTTCAGCAGAACACGCGATCATATGATCGAATTTGGAGCTGTTTTGAGTCAATTGGATCGTGTCATCTTACTCCCAATTTATGCGGCAAGGGAACAGCCCATTCCGGGAATCGATTCACAAACGCTGTTTGAAAACATCCCGAACCCCTCCAAACATCTCATCGATTCCGAACGGATATTCGATTGCTTGAAAGCGCATCCACCTGAAGTGCTGATGACATTGGGAGCCGGAGACATCGACCGGAGTGTAATCCCAGTGAAACAGTGGCTTCTGGAGGATGATAATCGATTCAAAAAAATAAAGACAACGCCCTCTCCATGATTCAACGCCTCCTACCCATCGCCATGTCCATCGTCCTCTTGGGGACTACCGGAACATTGGTTGGGTTTGCGTTGCACGCGGAGAAGGAAGTGACCTACCTCGGATTGGATGTGGATGTGGATGAGATCAAAGGCATGTTCTTTGTCGATGCTGCAGGTGTCCGTGATGCCATCCTTGCACAAGACAGCATCCAAGGATCTTGGATCGAATCCGTATCACTCCAGCAAGTGGACGCATGGGTTCACTCCATTCCAGCAGTCGATAACGTCGAGGTCTATCCCGGTCTCGACCGGATTTTACACGTACGTGTTTCACAAAAAGAACCGGTCGCGCGGTTGCACATCGGCCCAGACGAACCTGATGTGTATATCGACACCGAAGGAGCCGCCCTCCCCTTGTCTCCGTACTTCACTGCACGGGTGCCCATCATCCATGCACAATCCTTGGAGCATGCGTCCGTCGCGTTCTCATTGATTCAGTCCACCTGCAAAGACCCCCTGTGGTCCGCCTTCATTGACCAAGTGCAAGTCACCGAGGACGGAGGGTTGGAAATCATCCCGCGGATTGGAGGAGCCCGCATTGCCTTGGGCGATACCTCCCAACTCGATTCAAAATTGAACAATCTATTGACCTTCTACCGGGAGCAAATCCGTAGAGGCAATTTGAACGAATACCAACGCATCAACTTGGCCTTTGCAGGCCAGGTGGTGGCTCAACGCTATTATTAAGTCAACGCAATACAATGGAAATGGAAGAACAAGCCCACAATGACGAATTGGTCGTCGGACTCGATATCGGAACAACCAAAATTGCTTGCTTCGTAGGCCGTCGGAACGAACATGGAAAAATTGAAATCCTTGGCTACGGAAAAAGTGAGTCCGTTGGTGTGTCACGAGGCGTCGTTGCCAACATCGAACGTACCGTCGAATCAATCCGCAAGGCCATCGATGAAGCGGAACGCACATCTGGCGTCGCCATTGAAGTCGTCAACGTAGGCATTGCAGGGCAGCACATCAAGAGTCAGCAAACACGCGGACAGCGAACCCGCGATGACCTGGAGTCCGAAATCAGCAACGAGGATATCCAAGCGCTGATTCAGGATATGTACAAGCAAGTCATGCAGCCTGGCGAAGAAATCCTGCACGTGCTTCCTCAGGAATACACAGTTGACAACGAGCAAGGCATCAAAGAGCCTGTGGGCATGAGCGGCATTCGATTGGAAGCCAATTTTCACCTCATCATCGGCCAGATTGCCGCAATCCGCAACATCTATCGCTGCATTCAAAAGGCCAACCTTACAGTCGATCAACTGATCTTGGAGCCCTTGGCGTCATCAGCCGCTGTTTTGAGCGAGGAAGAAAAAGAAGCCGGTGTCGCTTTGGTCGACATTGGTGGCGGTACCACTGACATTGCCATTTTTCAAGATGGAATCATTCGGCACACCGCGGTTATTCCTTTTGGAGGCAACGTATTGACTGAAGACATCCGCCAAGGATGCCTCATCATGAAAAAACAAGCGGAACAACTCAAGCAGCGCTTTGGATCGGCCATCTCCACAGAGATGAAAGACAATGAAATCGTCTGTATTCCTGGCTTGCAAGGACGCAACGCTCGCGAGATCAGCCTGAAAAATCTTGCTGCCATCATCGAAGCGCGCATGACTGAAATCATCGAGCATGTTCACTTTGAAATCAGAAATTCTGGTTTTTCCGATCAACTGATTGGCGGGGTCGTCCTGACCGGTGGCGGTTCGCAGTTGCGTCACGTCACCCAACTTTTTCAATACGTCACTGGATTGGACTGCCGCGTTGGCTATCCGAGTGAACACCTCGCCGAAGCTCCTGACGCGCAAGCCACTGCCCCTAGTTTCGCAACGGGAGTTGGCCTCGTCATCAAAGGATACGATCGCTTAGCTCCTAAAAGCGACTCCATCAAGGCCGACGATATCCGGAAGGATGCCGAAAAGTCTCAACACATGCGGCTTATTGACAAGCTCAAGAATTACTTCGTCGAAGAAGAAGAGGAAGACTGAATCCTTCCTGTATTAAAGAATATCTCATTCCCTGAATTCTCCATTCATGAACGATCACAACAACCCACCAGATTCAAAGGCTATTTCGCATGCTCCCATTAAAGTCATTGGAGTCGGCGGCGGCGGTTCAAATGCCGTTAACACGATGTACAACCGCGGAATAACCGGGGTCGACTTCATCGTTTGCAATACCGATGCGCAAGCTTTGGATGCCAGTCCAGTACCCGTTAAAATCCAATTGGGAGCAACACTCACTCGAGGACAAGGCGCCGGATCATTGCCTGAAGTTGGCCGCAATGCCGCTATCGAATCCTTGGACGACGTGAAAGACTTGATTGGTGAAGATACCAGCATGGTCTTCATCACCGCAGGAATGGGCGGAGGCACCGGAACGGGTGCAGCCCCCGTCATCGCGCAAGCTGCGCGTGAGATGAACATTCTTACAGTCGGCATCGTCACCGTCCCCTTCCTATTTGAAGGAAGACGAAGAACAGATCAAGCCAACAAAGGGCTCGCTGAGATGCGCGACGCCGTGGACACCTTGCTCATCATTCGCAATGACAAATTGCGGGAATTGTACGGCAACCTGACCATAAGAAAAGCCTTTGCCAACGCAGACGAGATCTTGTGCACAGCAGCCAAAGGCATTGCGGAAGTGATCACATTGACTGGAGAAATCAATGTGGACATGAACGATGTCAATACCGTTATGCGCAACTCAGGTCGTGCCATCATGGGGTCAGGCGTTGCCTCAGGAGAAGGGCGCGCGAGCACGGCGGTAAGCGAAGCGCTTGAATCACCACTACTCAATGACTGCGACATTACAGGGGCCAACTTCGTCTTGCTCAATATCACATTCGGTACGGAGGAAATCTTGATGGATGAGATCATGGAAATCACCGACATCATTCAAGATTCTGCGGGACAATCCGCTGAGGTAATCTGGGGATATGGTGTGGATGCTTCGCTTGAAGATGATCTCTGTGTCACTGTCATTGCGACCGGCTTTAAAGGACAAGACCTGGACAGTTCTGCACGCGTGGCTGCTCCCAAGAAAATCATGCATTTGGATGAAGACCGCGAAGTGAAAACGCCCATCCAACCGGTACAACAGCAAGCACAGGAACCTCAAGACCGTGAGCCCTACTTGCGTTCAACAGAAGCAACGGAAGCCGTCACGTCACAGGATGAAACGGACACTTTTGACTTTGTAGGCGTCGAAGACACGAGCGAAGAAAGCACAGAGGATGATTCAGGATTGCATTTTCAATTGATCAAAAACGAGGAAGAAACGGACGATCCGGCTCCCTCCATTGCTCCCAATCCGGGGAACGAAACGCCTGAAATCACGGTGTACACGTTGGACAGTGAACCTTTGCCTTTGACCTCCGATACTCCTGACTTGGAAGGAATCAACTTCCAAGAAAAGCCGAAACCGATTAAAAAATCGGATGTGCCGGCAACTCCACCTCTTTCTTTCACAGGAATTTCCCGTGACACTGAAGAGCCAAAACCCAGCGCTAAACCGGCATACACTGCCCCTGCCGATGCCGCCAAGACCCATGTCAACCGCACACAACGCATCCAGCAATACACACGGAAATTAAAAACTCCCGGGGGACTAGCCGACTTGGAAGCTGAACCTGCATTCAAGCGACGGCATGTCGTCTTGGATGATGTGGATCATTCTTCAACTTCTAAAGTAAGCCGTTTCAATCTGAGCGAAACCGTCGATGAAGAGGGCGAAAGCCACATCGAATTGCGCAACGACAATCCATTTCTACACGACAACGTCGATTGATCATGTCCCTATACACCACCATATCTGATGGCATCAAAGATGCCATGCGTGCCAAAGACAAGGAGCGTCTATCTGCACTTCGAGACGTCAAGAGTAAGCTGATGCTCGAAGCCACCAAAACAGGTGTTGACGGCGATGCGATTGAAGATGCCAAAGCCATGGCCATCTTGAACAAATTGTACAAGCAGCGCACCGAAACCGCGACCTTATACGCGGAACAAGGAAGGCCTGATCTTGAAGCAGAGGAAAGAGCACAAGCCGCCGTTATTGAGGCTTACCTGCCCCAGCAACTCAGTGAAGAGGAAATTGAGCAACGTGTCAAAACCATCCTCGCTGAGATGGGAGCGACATCCATGGCAGATATGGGTCGGGCGATGGGAGCGGCAAATGCTGCCATGTCTGGTCAAGCCGACGGAAAAATCATTTCTCGCTTCGTCAAAGCCGCTCTTCAAAACAACTAATCAATGAGTTGTTAGCGTTTGTGAAACGCAATTGCCAAGTAGGCAATGCGGTTACCTTCGCGGTTCGCAAAACAGTTTACTTCCGGTTCAACCTCTCATTCAAATTCCGCCTCATGAAGTTTTTTAATTATTCCACCCTCTCTGCCTTGATCGTTGCCGGTGCATTGCTCTCTTGCAACCAACCAGCCACTGAAGAAAGTATCGCTGAGGCCAAGCCTGAAGAAACGGGAGAAATCAAGGTCGTATCGACGCTTTCATTTCCTGATGGCAAATACATTGTTGACAACGGCACAAGCACGTGCAATTGGGTTGGAAAAGAAGCCTCAGGATCAAGTCACACCGGTGACATTGGCTTCCACAAAGGAAGCATCAGCATTCTAAACAATGCATTCGGTTCCGCATTTGTTGGTATCAACATGAATAGCATCAATTGCACCGATTTAGACGAAGGAGGAAAAGAACGACTCGAAGGCCACCTGAAATCCGATGATTTCTTTGGCACTGAGCAACACCCCTACGCATTGCTAGCTGTAGAGGCTGTCAAAACAAAGGGAACAGAATCCGTAGCGGTAGGGAAACTAACGATCAAAGGCATCACGCAACCGGTAGGCTTTCCAATCACCATGCAACAGGATGGCGATGACATTATCGTGGATGGCACATTGACATTCGATCGTTCTGATTTCGATGTTCGATTTCGTTCTGACAAGTGGTTTTCAGACCTCGGAGATAAGCTCATCTACAACGACATTGACTTGACAGTTCACATTGAGGCTCGACCCGAGTGAACGCAATCATCAATTGAGAAAAGGGCCCAAGCGCAACACTGCGCTTGGGCCCTTTGCGTTGAATAGCTATATCTTTCTGCCACAATAAGACGTGACATGCGTTGGACAAATTATTTCACACACCCCGGAGACAACCGGTACTATGTCTTTGCCTTTGGGGAAGAGCTGCACGCCAATGCCTTTGAAAAACGTTTGAACGATTTAGGGATCGACCATGAAAGGCATCTCGAAACTGCGGAAGGTCACTCAACCGGCCGCAATGAATGGCTCTTTGGAGTACACCGTGATTATTTCAAAAAGGCCCTGGAAGCGAATCACTTGGTGCATGCTGAATTTCGAGATAAGTTCATTCCGGTGTCCGGTGTCCGGTGGAGCCTCCTCATTGGCACCTTGGCCGTTATTCTCTTCGCTCTTGCTGGAGCATGGACGCAGCGTGCTCAAGCGCAGACCATGCCAAATGGCAACAACTGGCAAATCGCCGTATCCACGACTTGGCTTACCCCAATCGAAGCGCTCGGCGGTGAGCCCGTTACCGTTTCTGAAGATGGCCTCGATCTAGATTGGACACCAACCGGAGGAAGCAGTTTTGGCGTGCGCTTGTTGCGTCGGTTTCCCTCAGCTTGGAGCATTGAAACCGGGCTGGAAACAGTCCGCTACACCTCTGATTGGTCCTTGACTTTCCACCCTGGGTTTGACACTCCACA
>CAJQIB010000028.1 GCA_905478325.1 uncultured Flavobacteriales bacterium
GGCGACTTGTATACCATCTCTGGACCCGGCTTCGAGTCGTCGGATAGTGAGACAGAACCTGTCCTATTGAGCCCATCTGTTTTGCTCAAGCGGTTTCAAGGGTATTTGGTCTTGAATCAACAACAAGACAATGGACGCTGGGAGGTCTTGCTAGCCAAGCGTAAAAAAGACCGCATCTTTCTCTTTCAATTCGATTCTTCCAACGAAGCTTCGGTTGCCGTCTGGGAGGCCGTTTTGGGTGCATCCATGGAACAAGCGTCAGCCCCATCGGTGGATGTCAATCGCAAAACCTATGTGTTATCGCCCGAAAACAATTTTGCACTTCGACAGCTCATTCTCAAAGGGGGATTGACGGAAATTTCCACGTTGACGCGTACCGCCGACTGAGTCTCAGCGCAGCGTACCAAGACCTTTAAGCCCGGTCGTTGGAAGCCACTACGTCCCAATTGATTTGCTGCATAAACGCGGCGATGTAGTCTTTTCTACGGTTTTGATAGTTCAAGTAGTAGGCGTGTTCCCACACGTCAACTCCTAGCAAAGGCTGACCCAACTGTTCCACTATGTTGGTCATCAAGGGGTTGTCTTGATTGGGTGTACTCGTTACTTCCAATTGCCCTTGGCTGTTTCGAATCAGCCAAGCCCAGCCGCTGCCAAATCGGGTTGCTGCCGCCTGAGAAAACGCCTCTTGAAACGCCTCTACCGACCCGAACACTTCTATCAATTCAGCCCGCAAGTCACCTTCAGGCATGGGTGAACCTCCCGGTTCCATGGTTCTCCAATACAGCGTGTGGTTGTAATGCCCACCCCCATTATTTCGAAGGGCCTTTTGATCCGCTGTGATGGAGGACAACAAAGACTCCACAGTCAATCCTTCTGTTGACATTCCTGCAGCCACCATAGCCCGGTTCAACTTGGTGACATACCCGGCATGATGTTTGCCATAATGGATCTCCATGGTCATCGCATCAATCGCTGGATTCAGCGCGTCAAAGCCATATCCCAATGGCTCCTGTTTGAACAGGAACGGTCGTGGGGTCAAGTCATTCCCTTGCGGACTCTCTGTCCCCTCATCGTTGCATCCGGCCAAGGGTGCCAATAACAGTCCCGCACCTGCGGTTCCGGCCAATTTTATGAACGTGCGCTTCTTCATGTTGCAAAGATGGGTCTTCCACGTTAAAGTGTGGACATCAATGCAATCCTACTGCGCGTCCGTCCGTTGGAACCATTAGATTCGATGTTGCAAGCGCCATGAAACATTCACTCCGATGGATCTTATTGCTCGTGCTCCTCACGTTCCTCTCTGTAGGCGGAGGATTGCTCTGGATTGTCCAGCATGAGGAGGAGGCGGAATCTGCTGTTTTGGAATCCATCGCATCGCATTTGTTAACCGATGCGCACATCGGTGATGTCACACTCGACATCTGGACCGACTTCCCTCACATCTCCTTGCGCCTTGAAGACGTCGTTCTTATGGGGTCGTCTGGCTCCCCGTCCGATACCCTGCTGAAGGCCGATCAGTTGCAGCTACACTGCAATGCCTTTCAGCTGCTCCGCGGACAGTACCAAATCCAATCGGCATCCATGGAAGGCGGTTTCATTTCACTCTTGTCCACTCCCAACGGTTCATGGAATACCGCTGTTTGGAAAACAGATAATGCGGAAAATCAGAGCGAAGCCAGCTTTGCCATCAACGGATTGACCTTGAGTCAATGTGAGGTCCAAATGGATGAAATGTCAATGCGTCTGCCCGACATGCACATTACAGGAGCTTGGGAGGATGCCATTCTCAATGCGACCATAGAGGGAACTGTTGAACAATTCCGCTTACAAAGGGATGCTGCGCCACTCCCAGAAGCCGCTGTATTGCTCATTGCCCAATGGAATGAAAGCACAGAAAACGCGTCGATACAAATGCCTCGAGCCAAGTGGATGGAAGGGCAGTGGCAAACAGAAATTCTTTACGACACAGCGTCAGGGTGGTCCTGCGAAGGAACTTTTGACGACATCCCCGCACGCTTTGTCCTCCCGTGGCTTGACCTTTCCAAGCCCTACAATTCCCTTGAATCAAACGCCCTGCTTTCTGGTCAGTTTACCTGGCTCGATGGTGAATTGGGGATGCAGGCAACCCTTCCCAAACAAACCTGGAGCATCGCACCTGATGAGTTCAACCGCCGCATAGAAGGCCAAGTCGAGGCTTCCATCTGGGCTAAATACGCCCAGAACCACTGGCGCATCGATGTGCCGAAATATGCACTTGAACTAGACGGCCTCAAGCTCGATGGTACGTTGAATACCTTCAATCCCGAGCGGGGATCTTTTGAGCAATCACTCATAAACGTTCAGTTGGATGCACTGCAGTTGGGTCAGTGGTGGGATGTGGT
Organism: uncultured Flavobacteriales bacterium; assembly: GCA_905478325.1. Taxonomy (GTDB): domain Bacteria; phylum Bacteroidota; class Bacteroidia; order Flavobacteriales_D; family Sanyastnellaceae; genus UA16. The sequence goes on from CAJQIB010000028.1 coordinate 2,382, forward strand.
CTTTGACGAAGAGGTCCAACCAACGAACGGGTCGGCCAATTGGAAAGGTCATTTAGCCCGCAATGCTCAAAGCCAGTTGACTGCAGACGGCCTGTGGGAGGTAGCGAACTGGAGTGGCTTAGAAGATGACGGGTCTCCCTGGGAGTTTACAGGCAACGGAACACTCGATCATAACGCGCTCGAAATCGAACGCTTCGATGCCCACTGGGGCGAGGATTATTTTTCAGGGTCAGCAGGGATCCTCGATCCTCTTTCATGGCAATCCGGTCGGCCGATCCGAGGGCACGCCGAGATCGCCTTGGAATCGTGGTCGTACGCGCCTTCAACGCAAGAACCCCTTCTCCTCTCGCAATTGCATTTGCCCGCGGGTAGCCGCATTGATTGGTCGGTTTCCTGCGAAAGAGCCCATTACAGTGGCTGGACCTTGCAAAACATTGAAGCCCAAGGACGCCTCGAATCAGACCTCTGGAAGGTGCACCGGTTTCAAAGTGAAACGCTTGAAGGACAATTGAGCGGAGATGGCCAAATCCTCTTCATCCCAGAAGAAGACCGCGCTGTGGTCCAGTGGCACCCTGTGGCAACAGCGTTGAACCTGCCCTCCTTATTTCAAGCATTCGATAATTTTGATCAAGCCACACTCAGGGCTGAGCATCTAACAGGCGCGCTTACGGCGTCCGGTTCCATGCAATTCGATTGGAATCATACCATTGCTTGGCTTCCGGACACATTCGAAATGCTCGCTGAGGCAAAAGTTGAACAAGGTGCTCTTCGAAAACTGGAAGCCTTTGAAGCCATTGCCCAATACCTGAGAGACAACCGCATGATGGCGCCGTTGCTGGACCCCAACGACCTGTCTCAAAGACTCGAGGAAGTCGTCTTTCAACCGCTCGAAACCCCCATTTATGTTGCCAAACAGTCCGTGCATATCCCAGCCGTGCAAATCCGCTCTTCTGCTATGAACATTAGCCTTGAAGGTTCTTATGCATTCAATGGAGCGATGGACTACACGCTGGGGTTTGCCATGCGTGATTTACGGAGTACAGAAGAAGGCCAGTTTGGGCCCATCGAAGACGACGGTTTGGGACAGCAGTTCTTTATCCAAATGCATGGCAATGTCGCTTCTCCCGAATACCGCTGGGATCGCGAGGCACAACGCAATCACCGCAAGAGCAATTTTCAACGGGAAAAGGAATTGCTCAAATCATTGTTCAAACGTTCCTAAGCTCCCCATAGCACGCCCTTATCTTTGATTCATGACGCAGCAAGATCATTTAGCGACCATTCGAGTAAAACAAGACCGAGCCGCATCGGCTTGCCAAAGGGCAACCTTGTTGCTTCAGCAAAACCCTGATGCGGACACGCTCGATCAGATTGCCGCATCCCTGTCTGAAGTTCAGGCTGCAGTAGCAGTCATTGCACATTGTTTGGAGGCCGCTGAATCGTTGAGCGTATCCGCTCCTGAGCAAACAGAATCCATTCCAATCCCACCGGAACCGTTAGAAGCCGTTGTCACTCCAGCGTACGAACCTTCCGCAGCAACAACTGCGACAGTCGCCGAGCCAGCCATCGAAGAGGCCATCGAAGAAGCCGCTGCTACCATACCAGAGGGAAATCACAGCCCCTCTTCAGGGCCTTCGCTTTTAGAAAAGCTCAACGATTCTCCACTGGAAAGCATCCAAATGGCACTGAGCATCAACGATCGCGTGCGTTTCTCCGCCGTCTTGGCGCTGGGTGACATGAAGCGATTCAATCAGTTGTGCGCAGCCGTGGATACCGCTGCGAATCTCGAAGAGGCACTGCACTCAGTACAATCCTCTTGTTCTCACATCACAACTTGGGATGACGAAGAGGAAGCTCCTTTCGAGTTTATACACCGCGTCCACAGAGTCTTCGCCTGATGGAAGCCAAAGAAAAAAACCGCGCTTCGATCGGTTCCCTGGTCCTGATTCCCACACCTGTTGGAAATTTGGGTGACCTCGCTCCGCGCTCCGTAGAGGTTCTCAAAGAGGCCGACTTGGTTCTGGCTGAAGACACCCGAACCACCGGGAAACTGATGCGTCATTTCGAAATTGACACCCCGATTCGAGCGTTTCATCAGCACAACGAACACCGTGCCGTGGAAGGGTTGGTCCAACAGATGGAATCAGGGTTACAAATTGCGCTGTGCTCCGATGCCGGAACACCTGGAATTTCTGACCCCGGGTTTTTGTTGGTGCGAGAGGCCGTTCAACGCGGATTCATCATCAGTTGTATCCCCGGTCCTACAGCCTTTGTGCCTGCACTTGTGGTCTCTGGACTCCCGTGCGATCGCTTCGTTTTCGAGGGGTTCCTACCGCACAAAAAAGGACGTCAGAAGAAGTTGGGGGCGCTCGCCGAAGAGGAAAGAACCTGGGTCGTTTACGAGTCCCCGCATCGCATGGTGAAATTGCTCGGAGAACTGATTGAATATTGTGGTCCTGATCGCTTGGTTTCGTGCTCTCGAGAAATCTCGAAGCTCCACGAAGAAACTGTCCGAGGTACCGTCACCTCTGTTTTGGCCCATTTCACAGAACATGAACCGCGTGGCGAATTTGTCGTGGTCGTGGCTGGTCGGGCCTGAGGGCGTCGTTGCTAAAACAACTTTCCATGCAAGTCACTGACTTGCGCAATCGCCACTAGCTCCATATTGCTTCCTTCTGGAATCTGAATGTTCCGAGCGTGCGCGCTGTGAAACATCCTTTTCATGCCCAATCGCGATGCCTCGGAAACACGCTGACCGAGTCTCGGAACAGGGCGAATCTCACCTGTCAGGCCGACTTCACCAGCGAATACGGTGCCCCAAGGCAGAGGGACATCCAAGGCGCTGCTCAAAATAGCCGCCACCACTGCCAGGTCCAACGCGGGATCTTGAATCCGCAAGCCACCAGCCATATTCAAAAAAACGTCCTTCGAAGCCAACTTAAATCCGCAGCGTTTCTCCAAGACTGCGAGTAACATGTTCAAGCGTCGAAGGTCAAAACCAGTCCCTGAACGTTGAGGCGTTCCGTAAACGGCGGTACTCACAAGTGATTGTACTTCCACCAACATCGGCCGAACACCTTCAATCGCTGCAGCGATGGCTGTTCCACTCAAACCATCCTCTCCAATTTTTTGACCCAACAAGGCGTGAGAAGGATGTTCGACGGCCATCAAACCGTTGCCCTGCATTTCATACAACCCCAACTCCGCTGTGGTTCCAAAACGATTCTTGATCGCACGGAGCATGCGGTATGCATGATGGCGTTCCCCTTCAAACTGCAGCACAACATCGACCATGTGCTCAAGCACCTTGGGTCCTGCCAAAGAACCCTCTTTGGTGATGTGGCCAATGAAAAAAATAGGGACCTGGTGCTGCTTGGCAAATCGTGTCAATGCCGACGCGGCTTCCCGAATTTGACTGACTGAGCCTGGGGCCGATTCAATTTCAGGTAGAAACAGGGTTTGAACTGAATCCACAATCACCGCTCCGGGTCTGTTTTCTTCCAACTCCTTCAGAACCTCTTGTACGTTGGTCTCAGGTAAAATGTATAGGTTCGGAGGCACTGTCCCCAAGCGTTCAGCACGCATTCGGACCTGCTCTGGACTTTCCTCACCCCCGACATAGAGGACCCGATCCATCTTCACCGCCATTTGCAGTACCGCCTGCAACATCAGAGTCGACTTGCCAATTCCCGGTTCACCGCCCAAAAGCACTACACCTCCAGGTACCACACCTCCTCCTAAAACCCGGTCCAACTCGTGATCGCCCGATGATTGACGGTCCACGTCCAAAACTTCCACGTCCGCGAGCGGCCGCGCCATGACTTTTTGCATCCCAACCGGCATACGCCGTTCGTGAACTACTGCAGAGGAGTTGACCGTAAAGGACTCCAGTGTATTCCACGATTTGCACCCGGGACATTTTCCGACCCATTGGACCGATTCATGTCCACATGCCGAACAAGAGTAGTGCGTTTTTGCCTTCGCCACCCAGACTCAATCTCTGAGGATTGTAACCGTTCCTGCATAATCTCTGCCATTGGGCAAAATCATGGTGTACCAATAGGTCCCCGTTTCCTCGTTGTTTGGGCGCCACGCATCTTCGTTTTTGTAATTATTGTTGGAGTAAACAAGTTGTCCCCAACGATTGTAAACACGGAGATTCACATTGTCAAATCTTTCTAGCCCTGTGATATAAAACGACTCGTTCATGTCATCTCCATAATCCGGCGTAAAGACATTCGGAATGATCAATTCACACCAGTCCATTATCAATTTCCACTCTTCACGAACTCCGTCAACAGCACATGGATTGATGGCCGACCCCGTCAGTATAATTCCCTCTTCCCAGCAGCTTTGAGGTAGCTGGGAGCTTAGCAAATTCAATGCACCTGTTGGCCCATCGAAATCGATCAACTCCCCTTCTTCGCATTCTATCCACCATTCATATTCTACACCATATTCTGCAGCTTCTCCATCCCTCAAATCGAATGTAAATGGTATTTCCGGACACATGACTAAATAACCCTCCTCGTCATAGTATTGAGGAGTCGTATCAGCACTGACCAAATCGCCATCCCCAATGTTCCTCGTCGTTGAAGGATTGATTGTAGGAGGAGTGCCGATGTACAGATAAGAGCAGACTGTATTGGTCTCACAGCCAAAAGGGTCTGTGTAATCCAGACAGAAGACCTCTTCGTCATACACTCCTTCGTCGTCAACCAACCACGTATCATCCGTGGATCCATCAGGCCAAACCACCGTGTAGCCTTCCGGAAGGTCTGGGACAACGACCGTTGAACCTCCTGAACAATCCAATATATTGTCTTCTAATGGCGCGGGGATTTCCCCTACAATTGTAATCTCGGCACAGGCTTCACCCTGGCCACACAAATTACTGACTTCCACACAAAATTCTCCCGTTGAAACCGCGGTATACTCCTCCGCAATTTCGCCCGGGATCAAACCTCCATCAATGTACCATTCGAATTCCAAGTCTGGCGTGTCTGGACTTGTCGGATCCAAGTAAACCGTTCCTCCTTCGCAGAGAATTTCATCGTCCAAACTAGGGTCTGGCGTGTACTGCGAATACAACGGCAGGGAAGCTTGCGCCGAACCACATCCATTGGTAATCGTAACCGAAGCATTGTACGTCGTCGTGTTGGAAAAAGAGAACGTGTTCTGCGTAACACCGTCCGTTCCTGGCGCTGACCAGTTGATATTTGCCGTTCCACCAAGATCCGTGATGTCAGCAAAGACCGTGGTTTCATCCCCATCACATAACAAGTCTTCCGAAGTCACCAAGCTGACATCCGGCTCCTCCGTAATTTCAATGTCGTAACAATAGTCCGTTTGGCAGACTTCTTCCGTGAAGCAAATCTCATACAACCCATAATCTGACGGGTAGAACGTTGCGTCATATTCATTTGTGTTCGAAAAGCTCCAAGGTACAGGCCCTGAGAGGCAGTTCCATGTTCCAACCGCAGGCTCAGCATTGCACTCCGAAGGACCACTATAAATCGTTCCTGCCGTGAGGTCTGATATCTGAGTCGCGTTTAAAAACCCACAATTGTACACCGACACCGACAAGACATCCGTGTCAATCGAACTGTCTTCATAGAAAATGATTTCAATATCATCCGCCGCCGCGATGTCATACGTGTGTTGGGTGAAATCATCGGGAGATGTCAAGATGCCGACCGATTCTCCATTGATGATCAATTCCAAATAACTTCCTCCCCAACCTGACTCCTCATTGGAACTCATATACACGAGTAAAGCCCCCTCTGTCGGGCTCGAATAGCCCCCTTCAAAAACAATCTCATCTGGAATTCCATCGCAGTAAGCGTCCAGCTCAACTTCCGGGATATACGATCCGATGGTCTCAATGATAAAGACACGCTGTCCTTGACACCCTTCGTTGTTGGTGATGAGCAGACGGTAGGTTCCTGCAGTTAATTCCGCATTCGTTTCATTGTCCGCAATCACTTCACCTCCCAAACCATTCCAATCGGCATCCCATTGGTAAATATCATACTCTGGCTGCTCTGTTGGGTCTACTGTGACAATCGCTGTTTCACCAACGCAAACCGCAGGCGGGTCGATGACGACGTCTGGTAAGAAATAAGGCGACTGATCGATGAAGAAGTATTCAACGGTTTCGCATTGCCCGATTTGCCCTGTGACAAAAAAGTTTCCCCCAAAAACGTACGTATTGGTAACGCCAACATTTCCATTGGACCAAACGATCTCGTCAAAATCCCCCGTTGCTGTAATCGTAGCCTCACCCCCTGCGCAAATGCTCGTATTGCCTTCAATGGACAATTCAGGAATCACAATATCCAACACCTCAACAATGAATGTCACCTCTGTCGTGGCTGCAGGACTTCCGTCATCTGTTGCCGAAATAGTCACCTCATGGATGCCTAAGTTGGTGGCCTCCCCCACGAAAACACCTGTCACATTGCCTGTTGATCCATCTGTTGCGGTAAATGTCCAACCTGGAGCATCGGTCACGACCATGGTAATCGTCTGATCAATTTCCGGGGCCAAAAAGCTCAAATCCACGTCGAACTCATTGCCTTGACACAGCACAATGGTATCGCATCCCAAGTTGTTAGAAGGAAGCGGTGGGGTGTTGCCCGATGTCACCGCAGCATCCATATTAAATACTTTGTAGTCCAACCAATTGACACCGTCCTGGTCTTCGTCACCCGCTCCATAAGGACCGTTGTAATCATCTGTCAAGAAATTAAACCGTCCGTACTGCAAGTGGTCGCCCGTTGCAGGGGCATCATCTAGCCCTACCGTAGCAGGACCGTCACCACAGCATCCGCCTGATCCTCCAACGTCACCATGCGCCCAGTTCATGTCCAAATAGCACATCTGGGTGTTGGACCCATCAGGCAAAATGATGCCGTCAGTGGGCGTAATAATGATCTGATACGAATTGATCAAATCATCGTGGTTGTTGTAGTAACCGACATCCACAAAATTGATGAACACCGCGTCCTGATCGATTTTGTAATAAATATCTCCTGACGCTCGATAATCCGAATCTGCCCAAAACCCCGCTACTTGCGCCACCAAATTGACTGTGTTTGGAAATTCCTCTGGAGTCCAATCAATCAAATAATCGCCAAATGAAATAGAGCCTTTTGAATTGATGTAAATCTCATCATACGCTGTTCCATAAAAGTCGAAGGTCCAGGGCAGCTGCAATGGGCCAATTGAACAATCCACGTTAGCGCCAGCGCCATCCGTAAAGTCCCAATCAAACGTCGTGATCTGCTCGTACGTGTCATCAGGCTCAATCCAGCAGTCGCATCCGCCTGGTTGGTTTTGACGCATCGCCTTGCGCTCTTGGATCAACGCTGCGTTTTCCTTCTTCCAAGCCTCTTTGGATTCATTCAAGATCACCCGAGCATCCTGCTCATTGTACTCTTCTGAATTGCGGATGACGGACCATTCATCCCGTGTCATATTCAGTACAGCCCCTTTGAAGGACTTGTATTTATCTAGAATGCTCTGGGCGCTTTGATCCTCAAACTTCGGCGAAGACGTTTCCTCAATGGCTTGTGAAAAAGCCACTTGAATACTCAAAAGAGCAAAGGCAAATGTCAGAATGGATTGACGACTCATGAACTCGTGTTTTCGATTTGAACGGTGCCTATTCTCCAATTTTGCATTCCAAATGCAGAAAAAAAACAGCACGTAGGGTGTAAATATAATGCATTGACTTGCGTCTTTGCGCTCTCTTAACACCCTTCTGAAGAACGCAGCCGGTATAGGTGTATTTTTGCACCACATTTCACAGAATGAAACGCACACGAAATTTCTGCATCATCGCCCATATTGACCATGGGAAGAGTACGCTCGCCGACCGCCTCCTGCATTTGACGGGGACCATATCGGACCGCGAGTTGCAGGAACAAACCTTGGATGACATGGACATCGAGCGTGAACGTGGAATCACGATCAAAAGCCATGCGATTCAGATGCTGTACACAGCGGACGACGGAGAGGAGTATGTGTTTAATCTGATCGACACACCTGGACACGTTGATTTCAGCTATGAAGTTTCTCGTTCCATTGCGGCATGCGAAGGAGCGCTGCTCATCGTAGATGCGACTCAAGGAATTGAGGCTCAGACGATTTCAAATCTCTATCTCGCACTTGAACACGATTTGGAAATCATTCCAGTGCTAAACAAAATGGATTTGGATTCGGCCGACCCTGAGGTCGTCGGAGATCAGATTGTTGATTTGATTGGGTGCACCCTGGATGACATCATACCGGCGAGTGGCAAATCCGGCATGGGCGTTGCAGAAATCCTTGAGGCAGTCGTGAAACGCGTTCCAGCGCCAAAAGGAGATCCAAACGGACCGCTTCAGGCCATGGTTTTTGACAGCGTATACAATCCTTTCCGAGGCATTATCGCTTATTTCCGCATTCTAAACGGATCAATCAAGAAAGGTGATTTGGTGAGGTTCTTTGCGACTTCAAATGAATACACGGCCGATGAAATTGGCATTCTAGGCCTCGATCTCAAGCCCCGGAAGGAGCTTTCTGCTGGAAACGTCGGCTACATCATTTCGGGCATCAAAAATGCCAAAGAAGTCAAAGTTGGAGACACACTCACGAAAAAAGAGAACCCCTGCTTGGAAGCCGTTCGCGGTTTCGAAGATGTGAAGCCCATGGTTTTCGCAGGGATTTATCCTGTAGACACTGAGGATTACGAAGAGCTCCGCGCTTCTATGGACAAGCTGCAATTAAACGACGCTTCTCTGGTATACGAACCGGAATCTTCGGCGGCACTTGGGTTTGGGTTTCGCTGTGGCTTTTTGGGGATGCTGCACATGGAGATTATCCAAGAGCGGCTGGAGCGTGAATTCGACATGACCGTCATTACGACAGTCCCCAACGTGAGCTATCACGCCTATATCAAGGACGGTGAAATGCTCGTTGTGAATAATCCCGCTGACTTGCCTGAACCCAATCATCTGGAACGCGTTGAGGAACCCTTCATTAAGGCACAGGTCATCACAAAATCGGAATACATCGGCCAAGTCATGAACCTTTGCATCGAAAAGCGGGGAATCCTTTCGAACCAGGTTTACTTAACTGCAGACCGTGTGGAGCTGTCTTTCAGCATGCCTTTGGGTGAAATTGTCTTCGATTTCTACGACAAACTGAAATCCGTCTCTCGGGGGTATGCTTCCTTTGATTATTTCCCTGACGAATACAAAGAATCCAAGCTAGTCAAGTTGGACATCATGCTCAACGGTGATCCCGTGGATGCTTTGAGCGCTTTGATACACAAAGACAATGCATTCGATTTGGGAAAACGCATCTGTTTGAAGTTAAAGGAGCTCATCCCTCGGCAACAGTTTATGATTGCACTTCAGGCAGGAATCGGAGCGAAAATCATTGCACGCGAAACCATCAAGCCGGTCCGAAAGGATGTCACAGCCAAGTGCTATGGCGGCGACATTACACGAAAGCGAAAGTTGCTCGAAAAGCAGAAAAAAGGCAAGAAGCGCATGCGCCAAGTCGGCAATGTTGAAGTGCCACAGTCCGCATTCTTAGCGGTTCTCAAGCTGGATTAATCAACCCGCCTTGAACGCGTTTGCTGGCGTGTTTTTATTTGCCAATTGCCCGCAAGCCGCATCAATGTCCTTGCCGCGTGAACGACGAAGGTTCACGATGATGTTACAATCCTCCAGGAGTTTGACAAACTCATCCACCCGGTCAACTTTTGCCATTTGGAATTCCCCATCGTCAATCGGGTTGTACTCGATGATGTTGACTTTACATGGGACGTGTTTGCAGAATTGCACCAATTCTCGTGCATCACTCAATTGGTCATTGAACCCATCAAAAATGATGTATTCAAACGTTACACGCGTTCCTGTTTTCTCATGAAAATAGCGCAACGAATCAGCGAGAGCTTCCAAGTTATTGGATTCGTTGATGGCCATGATATGATTCCGTTTGGCATCATTGGCCGCATGCAATGACAGGGCCAGGTTGAAGCGAACCTCATCATCTCCCAATCGCTTAATTGCTTTGGCAATTCCCGCCGTACTGATGGTCACACGCTTCGGAGACATTCCAAGCCCGGGGTCTCCGCAGATCCGCTCAATCGATGTTAAAACAGAGCTATAGTTCAACAGCGGCTCTCCCATTCCCATGTACACAATATTGGAAAGCGGTTTGTTGTAATGCTCATCAGCCAAACCTCGAATGACCTCTACTTGATCATAGATTTCTCCTGAGGTGAGGTTTTTGAGGAGTTTCAGTTTGCCTGTTGCGCAAAACTTACAGGCCAAACTACATCCCACTTGTGATGAAATGCATGCCGTCATGCGCTTAGTCGTAGGGATCAAAACCCCTTCAACCACCTTGTTTACACCAACATCAAACGCACACTTGATTGTCCCATCACGACTGACCTGCTGTTCAGCCAAGCGAATCCGTGACAATTCAAAACGCTCGCCGAGCAAACCGCGAAACGACTTGGATAAATTGGTCATTTCATCAAACGAACCGGCACCGTGCGTCCAAATCCAATCTTCAAGCTGTCGCGAGCGAAATGGTTTTTCTCCCAATTCAGCAACTGCGTTTTTGAGTTCTTCAGAACTCAATAGCCGTATGTCAGTTCGATCTGTCATGAACGGCAAAGATACGGGGAGAACCGAGGGTAGCTATTGCGACGTCAACAATTGCTGTTGCTGTTCTGCTGCAAGGGGCAATTCAGTCTCATCCTGGGCACCTGTCATCAACTCAACCAATCGCTTCCTAACCTGCTCCCGCTTCCGCACCGCCATAGGGATCTCCTTCCCATTTGGAAGCAACAACGTGCCATTGCGGTGGCTAAATGATTGCACCGCATCGAGTCGAACCAAGAAGGAGTTGTGCACCCTACAAAACAGCGTGTCTTGAAGCATTTCTTCAATGCGCTTTAAGTTTTTCGATACGGTAATGCGTTTGCCTGTGGTCAGATAAAGCGTCGAATAACTGCCCGACGCCTCGACATACACAATGTCTGCGTGCCGCACAAAATGGCGTTGACCCGAGGTAATTAGCTCCACTCGACGCCCCCCTGGCGGCGTCTGTGTCTGCTGTGATTCTGGCTGAACCCTGAGCGCATACGTAATGCGCTTGGCACATGCGATCAAGTCCATGGCATCCACTGGTTTTAGCAAATAATCGAACGCTTTTTTGCGCAAGGCTTCAACGGCATATTCGTGGTAGGTGGTGCAAAAAACAACATGGAAGGTGCGTTCTTCAAAGCGGTCCAAAAGCTCGAGTCCTGTTTCATGGGGCATGCGGACATCCAAGAATACCACTTCGGGAGCAAGCTCTTTGATCAGTTGAAACGCTTCCGCGGCAGAACTCGCCGTTTGCACAACTTGAAAGTGCGGACAATGCCTTTCAATTTGACGGCACAACGCCTGACGCGCTGGCATTTCATCGTCTACAACAAGACACCGGATGGGTTGATTTAGAGCAGTCATTGATTTATTTCTTGTCATCAAAACAATGGATTAAACATCCGCGTTGATGACTTGAATTTGTAACTGGCCTCAATGACTTCATGGCTGACGAATCAGTTAGCGCCTCTATCCATTGATACTACGCAGTCCCATGTCCAAGACTCGGTAGATGTCAGCCGGTAATTCACCCTGCTTCAATTCTTGTTTGCTGTAACCCGTCCGCACAACGACCACATTCAACTCGGGCACGGAAATAATCATTTGACCTCGCAGGCCCTCCATGCAGCTAAACGCCTCGCCATTGGATGTCTCGCCCAACCAAATTTGGTAGCCGTAATGTTCCGCGTCACACGCGTCCGTCGTCTGCGCAATTGGTGTCGTGACCGCTTCCGTAAATGCTTCGCTCAACAATTGACGATCTCCCCATTTTCCGGCGGAATTGAGCAGTTTTCCAAATCGAGCATAGTCACGAGTCGTTGCATAAAACTGAGCAAAACAACGTTCGACACCGCCCTCCTCAAGTGGTGCATCCAACCCCCAAAACGCATCGTTCTCTGCTCCCATTGGCTGCCACAACTCTCTCTCAACCCAATCACTCAATGAACCTTTTCCCAATGAAGCTATAATTTCTTCCAAGAGCATGGTATTGCCTCCTTCATATTTCCAACGACTGCCCGGTGCATCGGTCACCTTGTACGGCTCTACCAAAGAACGAATGTCCTCGCGATAATATGCTTTCGCCATGAAACCCAATGGGCTTGAGTAGCTCTCTCCAAATGGAATGTGAGAACGCATTTGGAGTAGCTCTTTGATCGTCAGGCCACGTCCCGCTTCGCCTATAAATCGGGGCAGGTATTTCGCCACGGAATCATTGATGTCGAGCAACCCGCGGTCCGATGCCAGGCCAATGGCGAGTGCAACGATGGATTTACAGGCAGAGAATGAATTTGTCACCGTCTGCTCATCGTGTCCTTGCCAATACGTCTCATGCCGAATGGTGTCATTTTGAATCACCAAAAAGCTGGCTGAGAGATACTCCTCATTCCAGGCCTCATCCTCTTCCGTGAAAGGATTGACTTCATTGAGTTTTTCTGCCCAAGGCTGCGCCACATCTGCAGATTGCAGAACACGAATGTCCCTAAACTCGAGATCGTCAATGTTTGAATTCTTCCACCCTCGAAAATACGTTTCCTGAATTCCCCCCCAGACATATCCATGTCCCGTAATGAATGAAAGGATGCCGATGCCGACGATGACAGCAAGAAGGGATTTAAAAAGGCGCATGGCAGTTTTTTTGCGAATTTCAACTAAAGCAGGTCAAATCAGGCTTCATCGGATACATTCCATGCAAACAATTCCGTCAAATGCTTCAACACGCGAGCTGACACTTCATCATAATCCATGGTCCGGCCGCATTCTTTTGACAACGATGTCACACCACGATCTCCGATTCCACAAGGCACAATGAGCTCAAAAAATTGCAGATCCGTATTGATATTGAACGCAAAGCCGTGCATGGTGACCCAGCGGGAACACTTGACGCCAAGCGCCGCAATTTTACGCGCTCCCAAGCCAGCATCGGGATTGACCCAAACGCCGGTAAGTCCTTCGATTCGACCTGTTTCCAAACCATAATCAGCGCACGTCAGCATGATGGCTTCCTCCAACATCCGCATGTACTTGCCGATGTCGGTATAGAATTGTTCCAAATCCAAAATGGGATATCCGACGAGCTGGCCCGGTCCGTGGTAGGTAATGTCACCGCCTCGATTGGTCGGGAAATACTCGACTCCTAAGTCCTTGAGGCGCTCCTCAGAGGCGACCACGTGCGTGGCGCTGCCTGTTTTACCGAGCGTCAATACATGCGCGTGTTCCACAAAAATCAAATGGCTATCCGGCAGACTCAATTCAGAATCTTCTGAGATCTCTTGCCCCCCTAATCCCGCATTCCGACGGTTTTTTTTTCGTTCAATCACTCCCTTCATCAGCCGTTCTTGCAACTCCAGGGCCGAAGTGTAGGCCGAATGACCCAACGCATGGAAACGGACCTTGGGCTTCATGCTGTTGCGGTCAATATGGAATCTTGGACAACGCGTCCTTCAAGTGATCAATGTTCTCGATCGCAACGGGATCAACTCCTGAACTTTCGGCCAATAACAAGCTGGTCCAATCACCGACATGAACGAGGTCGAAGAAGCGCAAAATTGCATCGTCTCCATCGCCCTCAATCACGACCACGTCAGCGCCTTGCTCCTGGAAAATTTCCATGCAAACATCCATTCGAGCCCGTGTTCTTGGATGATCCTCCGGAGTTTGAAAGACCAATGCCATGATCTGTTCGTCTCCACTCTCCCATCCAACCAACTCATTGTGATTCATCTCCGGGAAGACATGGTGTGAACACAGCAGCTTGCTGTTTTCATTCAATTGTTGTCTCCATCGGATGATCAGCCCCTCTTGCGAGGCATCGCCGTAGAGCAAGACTTTTCGGCCATCCAGTAATTCAGACAACGACTCGCCACGACTGATGGCATTCTCTTGGCCTGCAGCCAAGTGATCCCCGACGCGACCAAAGGCCGCGCGTTGCTTGTCCGAGGCTAAACCAGCAGCATGCAGAACGTGGAAGACGCTCGTAAACGCATATCCAAATTGAGACCGTGGAGGCTGACCTCCTGGGAAACGCACCGATGGCCACCCGTGTTGATCCGCCAATTCCCCTAACTGGCCTCCAGAAGTGATCGCAACAATTCGAGCGCCTCGCTCCTGAGCCAACTTCAAGGCGATCAATGTCTCCTCCGTGTTGCCAGAATAACTGCAGGCGATCACCAATGTGTCAGCGCCCACCCAACCCGGAATCGAATAGTCTGAATTGGCCTGGATTGGAACGGGGCTCGTTGCCGCAAGCATACGCGAAGCAATGACGCCACTAATCCCGCTGCCTCCCATTCCGAGTATCAAAGCTCCTTTGGGGATAAATCCTTCCAAATCTATGGGTGAATTCTCTACCACCTTCCAAGCGTCCCGCATCTGATTGGGGAACTCCGTGATCAATTGCCTCATTAATTCCATAGCCCTCTATTCTTCTGATTTCAAATCAAAAATAAGGCTGAATCGGTAATGTCTGCCCGGTTGCACGACTTGACCGATATCCAAGTATTGTTCGTCCAACGCATTGTTCATTCGAATGGCGGTACGAATTTGGTTTTGCTCACCCCATGCGCGTTCTAGCGACAGGCTCAAAAGATGAAACACTTCATTTCCTGTTGCATACGCAAATGGCTGATTTCGCTGTTGCATACTATACCGAACGCCTGCATTCACCTCCAGCGGAAGTGACCAGTCTGTCACCAGGTCTAGTTTTGTTTTAAGAAAATCCAACACATAGCTCGATATAAAATCTTGCTCCATTCGATCCGCCTCCACCCATGCATAGGCAATCCGCGCGCGCCGCAAAATGGAAGCATCCCATCGATAGGTCGCGGAAACATCCCAGCCCTCAAAGTCTACGGAAGACAAGTTCGCTGCTTGATACACATCCTGTGCGGGAACCGCTTGTTCATACTTGATCCAATCAATGAGGTTTCTTCCTCTGCGAATGAATCCTGAAGCCTCCAAAACAAAATTCCCTTGTTGAGGCACCCAACGTCCGCCAGCCTCCGCCTGGTCAGCCCACTCCGAAAGCAAATCTTCACTTCCTTGTGCTCCCCCAACATTGTAGTACAAGTCCGTAAACGACGG
This sequence comes from uncultured Flavobacteriales bacterium, assembly GCA_905478325.1. Lineage (GTDB taxonomy): Bacteria > Bacteroidota > Bacteroidia > Flavobacteriales_D > Sanyastnellaceae > UA16. The sequence goes on from CAJQIB010000028.1 coordinate 17,615, forward strand.
GTGACGCACTGACCGGCCAGCCGAAGCAAAAACCACCACCTCTTGATCCGGCCCCAATCGGTAGCGGACATCGGCCGAAGGCAAGAAGTTCGTTCCAAATCGGCTATTTAAATTGGCTCCTGATGTCACTGAAGCCGCCAATCGACCCGATTCTGAATGGCCCCGCCACGACACCAAGGCATCGACATTGCTTCGTTGATCTGCGAGTGGATACATCTCCGGAGCACCCTCTACGGCAGCTCCCAATCGGTTGCTCTGGATGATTTCCTCACGCACATCCGCTGAGAAAGTCCATGCCGATTGATCGAGAAACCACTGAAACTTTCCATTGACCGCTGCCGTCAATGACCGGTGCTGGTTGGCACCTGCATACCAGGATGCAGGTTCATAAGGTTTCAATACGTTCCTTAACGCTCTTCGAGCATACAGTCCAGCCGTATCCGCTTCAGCCTGCGACCCCAGTGTATTTCGAACATAAAATCCGTCCTCCGTTGGTTGGTACCACCCCGTCCCCTCACGGTACAATTCAAAGCGGTCACGGTGATAGCGTCCATGCGCTGCGGCTGAAGCTCGCCAGTTCGTGCCTGTCTTCTCCCAATTCAACTGGGCAATCGCCGCCTGGGTCGTTTCGTATTGATCCGGATAAGTTGAAGTATAAAAGTTCTGTGCTCCAAATGCTTTGTCTTCCAAGGCCACCATCAACTTCCACCGCTCTGCTCCCAGATTCCAATCAGACACCCACATGGCCCGCGTAATCTGAGCATCAGAGTTGTCCACATGGCCATCCGTCTCTGCTCGAGACATACTAAATCGCTGGATGGAATTGCCCGCTTTCATATCGGCATGAAGGCGCAAGCGCTTCCAACCAAAGCTGCCCGCTTCTATCGCTGCTGATCCGCCATCGGTCACATCACCCGTTGGGGTCCGCAAGTGAACCGATCCGGCAAAAGCACCCGCTCCTGCCATCGCGCCCGATCCACTGCGTACGATTTCGACATGACCCAAATCTTCCGGATCTATCGGAACATTCATCAAGTGATGTCCTGTGTGTGGAGCGCTCCAACGGACACCATTGACCAACAATGCCGTTTGCTCAAAGGAGCCCCCGCGAATGCTGATGTCACTTTGGATGCCCCAAGGACCTCGGCTGCGGATGTCCACACCAGGAGCAAACTCCAAGGCTTCAGTCAGTGCAACAGCCGTTTTCAATTCACTCAAGTCAAGTACAGTGGTTGCTTTCGGTGCATCGGTTTTTAAAATGGACCCGAATGAGGTTCCAACAGAGACCGGAGCCTCCGCAAGAAGCACCAACGGAATCGGTTGGCCTTTTACGTCCAATGAATCTTGAATTGAAGCACTCAATTCACCGATAGTCGACGCCCCAATCAATGAGAGGCATATGATAAAATTCAACTTAAAAGGGCCCATGGATTTCTTACGTTGTGATTGCAGTTGCAAACCTACAAAGGTCCATGCGACCAACCACCGCTCAGTGCGTCCGTCGATGTACCTTTGGGGCATGCAATTGTCGGAACAAGAACGCATTCGCAGGGATTCCCTCGTCGAATTACGTAAACTAGGAATTGAACCGTATCCCGCGGCCGCATTTGATGCGACCCACCGGTCCACAGAACTTGCGGCTTCCTTTCAGGACGGCATGGAAGTCACTTTGGCTGGACGCCTGATGAGCCGAAGGATCATGGGAAAGGCTTCTTTTGCTGAAATGCAAGACAGCGAAGGCACGTTCCAACTGTATCTCAATCGAGACGAGTTGTGCCCGGGAGAGGATAAAACGATGTACAACGTGGTCTTCAAGAAGCTCCTTGATCGCGGAGATTTCATTGGTGTATCCGGAGAAACTTTTACCACCCAAACGGGTGAACAGAGTCTCCTCGTGAAAGAGCTTACCGTCCTTTCAAAGTCGTTGAAGCCACTCCCTGCCGTGAAGGTGGATGATGCCGGCACCACCCACGATGCTTTCTCTGATCCCGAATTGCGGTATCGCATGCGCTATGTAGACCTCGTGGTCAATCCCCATGTTCGCGAAACGTTTGAATCCCGATCCCGCATCATCCGGACCATCCGGGAATCGTTTGATCAACAAGGATGGTTGGAAGTGGACACACCGGTGTTGCAAGCCATCCCCGGTGGTGCGGCGGCGCGACCATTCGAAACGCATCACAATGCGTTGGATATTCCGCTGTATTTGCGCATTGCCAACGAATTGTACCTCAAACGACTCATCGTGGGTGGATTCGAAGGCGTGTATGAATTCTCTCGAAACTTCCGGAACGAGGGCATGGACCGCACCCACAATCCTGAATTCACGGTGCTGGAACTGTATGTGGCGTACAAGGACTATCACTGGATGATGGAGACCATTGAAAACCTCATTGGGGATGTCTGCCAATCCGTGCATGGAAAAATGCAGGCCAACTTGGGCGGGCATGAAATCAATTTCAAACCCCCTTACAAGCGCGTTACCATGCGCGATGCGATAGTGGAACACACCGGGGTTGATATCGACGGAAAGGACGAAGCCGAGCTTCGCAGCGCCTGCCAATCGGTCGGTGTAGACACGGATGACAGTATGGGGAAAGGCAAGTTGATTGACGAGTTGTTCGGCGAAAAATGCGAACACCACTATATCCAACCGACGTTCATCACCGATTATCCAGTGGAAATGTCACCACTTACAAAAGTGCACCGCGACAAGCCCGACTACACGGAACGGTTTGAATTGATGATCAACGGAACGGAGGTCGCCAACGCGTATAGCGAGCTCAACGACCCGATCGTTCAACGGGAACGGTTTGAAGAACAGCTGAAGTTGGGAGAGCGCGGTGACGATGAAGCGATGTTCATTGACCAGGACTTCTTGCGCGCATTGGAATACGGCATGCCGCCAACAAGTGGTGTGGGAATCGGTATTGACCGCTTGGTCATGATGCTGACCAACCAAACATCCATTCAAGAGGTCTTATTGTTCCCTCAAATGCGTCCCGAAGTATTCAATGCTAGCCCGGATTTGACCGCATTAGAAGCATTGGGCATTCCACCCGAGTGGGTTGAACATGTGGCTGCTGCTGGTTTTGATTCCGCTGCTGCTCTAAGTGAGCTATCTCCTGCAGGTCTCCGTGAAAAAATGAACGGATACCGAAAAAAGAACAAATTGTCCATCTCTGCACTTTCATTGGAAGCTGTGGAATCGTGGTATTCCTCCATTCATTAAGGCCCCATATCGATGCCCGCACCTTTCAAGCAATCCATTGTCATTGACGTTTTGAAAACCATTCATGACCCGGAAATTCCTGTGGACATCTATGAATTGGGATTGATTTATGAAGTGAAAATCACGGGGGATGGATTCGTCCACATCGAGATGACACTCACTTCGCCCAATTGCCCTGTCGCTGAAAGTCTTCCCGCTGAGGTAGAAGAGAAGGTTTCGGGGATCGAAGGAGCCACAGGTGCTAAGGTGAACATCGTATTCGACCCACCATGGACGCAAGACCTCATGAGTGAAGAAGCCAAACTAGAACTCGGATTCCTTTGAGTACAGACCAACCGACCACCCGCGGCATTGCCATTCTTGGGAGCACCGGATCCATCGGAACCCAAGCCTTAGAGGTCATCCGGCAACAGCCCGAATCCTTGCACGTTGAAGTTCTCAGCGCATACCGCAATGCTGACTTGCTGATTGAGCAAGCCCTGGAGTTTCATCCGAATACTGTGGTCATTGGAGAACTTTCGTTGCTCTCGAAAGTCAAGGACGCGTTGTTTGATGAGGGCATTAAAGTCTACGCAGGCGAAGATGCACTCGAGCAAATTGTGGAGATGGCGGGAATCGATATGGTGCTCACGGCTTTGATGGGCGCCGCCGGATTGCGACCAACTTTGAAGGCCATACGCGCCGGAAAAGACATCGCGCTTGCCAACAAAGAAACGTTGGTGGTAGCTGGAGAGTTGATCATGTCAGAAGCACGCGCTGCAGGCGTGAACATCCACCCTGTTGATTCGGAGCACAGTGCCATTTACCAATGTCTCGCTGGAGAAGTGTTGAATCCCATTGAGAAGATCATTCTTACGGCTTCTGGAGGCCCTTTTCGCGGGCGTACACGTGAAGCGTTAGAGGGAGTGACCAAAGCGCAAGCACTGAAACATCCCAATTGGAGCATGGGCGCCAAGATCACCATCGACAGCGCTTCGATGATGAACAAGGGCCTAGAGGTCATTGAAGCGAAGTGGTTATTCGATTTACGCATGGATCAGGTAGATGTTGTCGTGCATCCACAGAGCATTATCCATAGCTGTGTCCAATTCGAAGACGGCTCGATCAAAGCCCAAATGGGATTGCCTGATATGAAATTGCCCATCCAATACGCCTTAGGATATCCTAGACGTTTGGCCAATCATTTCGAGCGTTTCGATTTTATGAACTATCCCCAGCTCACGTTTGAAAAACCAGACTTGGAAGCCTTCCGGAATCTAGCACTGGCGTTTGAAGCGGGAAACAAGGGAGGGAACGCACCGTGCATTCTGAACGCCGCAAACGAAGTGGCTGTTGCGCGCTTCCTTGCGGACGAAATTACTTTTTTAGAACTGACGTCGGTAGTCGAACATGCTTTATCCCGTGTGGAATGGCTGGAACTTCCGGGACTTGATGGGCTCCTCGCTAGCGATGCAGAAGCACGCGTCAAGGCAGGTGAGTATGCGCCACAATTGATCCGATAAAGCGATCCTACAGGACGCTTAGACCGTCATTATATCCGATTCTTTCGCGGCCAAAATCTCATCAATTTTCTTGATGTAGCCGTCGGTCAAGGCCTGTACTTCGGCCTCTCCGTCTTTTGCCATGTCCTCGCTCAGCCCATCATTCTTAGCGGCCTTGATGAAATCATTCGCTTCCTTTCTAGCATTGCGAATACCCACTCGAGCTCCTTCCCCTTCCCCACGTGCGCGCTTCGTTAAATCGCGGCGGCGATCCTCGGTTAAAGATGGGATGTTAATCAGGATAGACTCTCCGTTGTTCATTGGATTCAACCCCAAATTGGCATTGATGATGGCTGTGGCGATGTTGTCAAGCATGGACTTTTCCCACGCCTGCACCGTCAAGGTTCGTGCGTCTGTTGAATTCACGTTGGCCACTTGGCTCAATGGTGTCATCGCACCATAATAATCCACCTTGACACTGTCTAACATCGCAGGGTGTGCTTTTCCAGCGCGCACTTTGGTCAACTCAGACTCCATGTGCTTGATGGCTTTATCCATGGCTTCTCGCGCCACATCCAATGCCATTTGAATTTCCTCGCTCATCGGTTCCGTTTTTAAAGATCCACCAAAGTACCAACATCCTCCCCTTCCATCAAACGCATCAAGTTACCCGATTTATTCATGTTGAAAACCACAATCGGTAGCTTGTTCTCGTTGCACAATGTAATGGCCGTCATATCCATCACATTCAATCCCTTTTCATAGACTTCATTGAAGCTAATGCGGTCGTAACGTGTTGCCGTTGGATCCTTTTCTGGATCTGCAGTATAAATCCCATCGACACGCGTCCCTTTGAGAATCACATCAGCATCGATCTCGATCGCACGCAACGACGCAGCAGAATCGGTGGTAAAGAAAGGATTGCCTGTACCTCCGCCAAAAATGACAACCCGCCCCTTTTCCAAATGGCGGACAGCCCGTCGTCGAATAAAAGGTTCGGCGATTTGTTTGAGTTCGATGGCAGACTGCAGTCGCGTATCCACTCCACAACTCTCCAGAGCGCTCTGCAGGGCCATTGAGTTGATCACTGTGGCCAACATGCCCATGTAGTCACCTTGTGTGCGCTCCATCCCGCCTTCAGCCGCTTGAACACCTCGAAAGATGTTCCCGCCTCCAATGACGATGGCCACTTCCACCTTGGCATCTACGAGCAATTTAATTTCTTCAGCGTATTGCTTCAGTCGGTCGTTATCAATGCCAAATTGCTTTGTACCCATCAGGGCCTCGCCGCTCAATTTGAGGAGAATGCGTTTGTACTTCATGCTAAGCGTAAATATCTGAATATTCCGCGTTCATTCTGCACAGAAAACAACAAGGGCCACCAAAAAAGGCAGCCCTTGCTTTTAAACTCCTAAATGGGATTGTATCAATCCAGTGCTTCGCGGCAATATGCTGTCAACACAGCATCATTGTTGGCGGCCTTCACATAGGCGGCAACATTGATTTTATTGTCCTTGATGAACATCTGGTTTACCAACGTGGCTTCCTTAAACCACTTCTTCAAGCGGCCTTCGGCAATCTTTTCAGCCATCTCTTCTGGCTTGCCCTCTTGGATGGCAAGTTCCTTTCCAATGGCGCGTTCTTTTTCGATCAAATCAGCAGGAATGGTGGTCTCATCCAACGCTACAGGAGCCATTGCGGCCGCTTGCATCGCAACATTACGTCCCACCTCACTATCCACTGACGCCGAAAAACCAACAAGCGTAGCCAACCGGTTTCCAGGGTGGATGTACGCCGCTACCTGAGAAGCGCTCATTGTGTGATACACCGCAACTTCAATTTTTTCGCCAATCTTTCCGATTTGATCGGTAATCTTCTCAGCAACAGAAACACCAGAACCTGGATATTCCTGTTCCATCAACGCTTCCTTTGATTGGAGTTTATTGCTCAACGCGAGGTCTACCAACGTCTGGGCGACTCCTACAAATTCTTCGTTTTTCGCAACAAAGTCCGTTTCGCAATTCAACGACAACAAGACTCCGAAATCACCTTCGCCATTCGAAGATGCCAAAATGACACCCTCGCCTGTTTCGCGATCTCCGCGCTTTGCCGCAACCTTTTGTCCTTTCAGACGCAAAATTTCAATGGCTTTTTCTGTATTTCCTTCGGCTTCTTGGAGAGCTTTTTTGCAATCCATCATACCGGCTCCGGTTTGCTTCCGGAGATTGTTCACTTCAGCAGCTGTGATGCTCATGATTTGGTTTTTTTGAGGGGCGTGGGATCATCCCACCGCACGTTCAATGCCTAAATAAATTAAGGAATCAATCTTCCTTCTTGTCCTCTGAAGGAGCTTCAGCAGCAGGAGCTTCAGCAACAGCGGCTTCAGCAGCAGGAGCTTCAGCAACAACGGCCTCAGCAGCAGGGGCTTCAGCAGCAGCTTCAGTTGCTTCTTTCTTCGCTTTTGACTTTGCAATTGCAGCGTCCGCAGCGTCCTTATCTGACTTGCGTTCCTGAAGGCCTTCAGCTACGGCTTGTGACAAAGCGTCCAAAACCAAAGCAATCGAACGGCTAGCGTCGTCATTGGAGGGAATTGGGAAATCGACTGGTCGTGGATCTGAATTGGTATCTACCATCGCGAAAACAGGGATGCCTAATTTCTTCGCTTCGGCAAGAGCAATGTGCTCTTTACTCACATCAACAATAAAGATTGCTGCTGGAATTCGAGTCAAGTCAGTAATGGAACCGAGGTTCTTCTCCAACTTGGCACGCTGACGGCTCACCTGCAAGCGCTCACGCTTGGACATGGTCTTCAATGTTCCGTCTTCACCCATCTTGTCGATCTGCGACATCTTTCGAACCCCCTTTCGGATGGTAGCGAAATTCGTCAACATACCTCCTGACCAACGCTCCGTGACGTATGGCATGCCAATCGCCTTCACTCGCTCTGCAACAACATCTTTCGCTTGCTTCTTCGTAGCAACAAACAAAATCTTTTTACCGCTCTTGGCAATTTGTTTCATTGCAGCTGCGGCTTCGTCTAGCTTGACGCCCGTTTTGTGCAAATCAATGATGTGGATTCCTTTCTTCTCGGTGAAGATGTAAGGAGCCATGTGTGGGTTCCACTTGCGCTTGAGGTGGCCGAAGTGCACTCCGGCTTGGAGCATTTGCTCGAATGATGTTCTTTCCATGTTTACGTTCCTGGATTGATCAACTTCTGGGTAGCCATCTGGCACTTTGCCTGATGAGTCCGAGAAGTTTGGATGCTAAACAGCTATGTTGTTAAATAAATTCAAAGAGAAAATCGAAGAAACGATTCCGTCCAATTCAAACAAGCGATTAACGCTTAGAGAATTGTGACTTCTTACGTGCCTTCTTCTGACCAAACTTCTTGCGCTCCACCATACGAGGATCACGAGTGGTCAAACCGTGTTGCTTCAAAATAGGCTTCCATTCAGGATTGATTTCAATCAATGCCTTGGAAATGGCCAAGCGAACTGCTTCTGCCTGTCCTGTGATACCTCCACCATCAACGTTGACATTCATGTCATACTGACCAGCGGTCTCCGTCAACATGAACGGTTGGTTGATTTTATACTGAAGAACGGCCGTGGTGAAATACGTATTCGCTTCCAACTTGTTTACAGTCAAAGCTCCCTTTCCTGGCTTCAGGTAGAGACGTGCGACTGCTGTTTTTCGGCGGCCAGATGTGTTGATGACTTCCATGCGGATGATTGATCAGGCTAAGGTCAGGCGTTGAGTGTGAAAAGCTCCGGTTGTTGAGCTTCGTGCTTGTGATCGGGACCGACCACAACGTGAAGGTTACGGAACAAGGCGCGTCCCAAAGTATTCTTTGGCAACATACCGCGAACAGCATCTTCCACCATCGCAAATGGCTTCCGTGACATTTGCTCGCGGGCAGTTCGTTTGCGCTGGCCTCCAGGATAGCCTGTATATCGGATGTATTCCTTTTGGTCCCACTTGTTTCCAGTCAAAACAATTTTCTCCGCATTGATTACGATGACGTAATCTCCGCAATCAGCGTGAGGCGTGAAATTGGTCTTGTGCTTGCCACGAAGGCGCTTGGCGACCTCTGACGCTAGACGGCCTAAAGTCTGGCCTTCAGCATCGACAAGTAACCACTTTTTCTCAGCATTCTCCTTATTAGCGGAGAGCGTCTTGTAGCTCAAAGTATCCACGGTGCGTGTTTTGAATGTACTGTTCACCCCAAAATTGGGGCTGCGAAGATAGCAAACGGATGTTTACAACCCAAGCTCAGGTGTGGACAAAAATCACATCGCGTCAAATTCCTTCCCCAATCAGTCCATTTCTGTCGATCTCACAGGCATGCTTCTACCCAATAAATCAATGGATTGAGCTCCTTTTCCTTGCTGTGGTCCGACCTGAATTTCCTGTATTTGACCCTGAGGATGAATCCAAAACAGGCGCTCACCGTCCGCTGAAATCCCAAAATCAAAGCTCCCTTGGCCTTTTTCATACCCCTTCCACTTCCCTTGAGGAGGCAGAACAATTGCGTCAAACTCCAAACCCGATTTCTCCAATGAATCCGTCAGACGCCACCCCTTTAACGTACACCAACTCTCACTCCGGTTCGTGATCACAATCCAATCAGCTGGTTGACCTTTTGCATGTACTTCTGAAACGTAGGCCGCTTCTGAGGTGCACACAGGAGGCACAACAGGCGCGACTTGATTGCCCTGTTCAGCCACCATCACAAGCGCACTCGGAATCTTGGTTTTTGATTTCTTGCGTTTCTTAGGGCGGTCCAATGTCCAACTCAAGTTGGTTTTCAGAATGTGCTGCGTTTGCGGATCGACCGCATTCCATTGCTGTGACCAGATATAGCCAATGCTTGCAGACAACGCCTGGTTTACCTGTCGCGTAAACAACCATCGAAAGCGCGTCTTTTGGTCAGCAAACGTCTCGAAATCGGGGAAGAGTTCAATATCTGTTTTCCATCGCCAAAGACCAGTCCAATCATGCTGGTAGCCAAAGCGAAATCTGACAGACTCATCAACTTCCATCCAAGGGGTATCATTTGCCCGAATACTCGGGCCCAAGGATTGCGAACCCATGAGTCGGGCGTTCCATTTTCCTATTCCCCATTGACCCTCACTGCTCAATCGCAAAGCCAAACGCTGTCGGGGGGTATAGCCGCCCGTCCGGTTTCTTTCTTCTGAATACCGGTATTGGACGTTCGCGGTAATCCGAGAGAATAGGTTTTTCTCTATCGAGGCGTCCAAAATGCCGCGTTGATGTCGAGATAAGTCTGTGTCCCACCGGTTTTCCCATTGCAACGACCAGGCCCAATCATTGCGCAACTTCTGGTCCACTTCCACGCCAAGCCAACCGCCCGTCTCAGACCATTGGCCCCAGATGGATTGCGTGAATAAACCCAAAACAAGTAACAACGCGATGCGCATCTCAGATGTCTTCAAAAATGCGCAAGACTCCTAAATCCAACGCTTCATCCCGATCAACAACGGTCACTTCTTGGATGATGGCAATTTTCGGTGCGTTGTTAAAAGCCGGTAGGGTGTCTTCGCTGTACACGTATACCGTGTAATCCCCCGTTCTCATACCATAAAAAGCAAATTCCCCGTCGAAATTCGTCTGAACACGGTCATCCGGACCCACCCGGTCGCCATAAATAATGAACACATCTTCGTCAGCAGCAGGTGCTCTGACCGCACCGTTTGGGTTCGTTATGACCAATCGTTGTTCCACTTCAATCTTACCGTGTATCACGGCTTGACCACCTTCACCAGGGGTTCGCGTGCAACCAATCGCTATGATTGTACACGCCAAACCGGCCATCCAAACTACATTTGGGCGCCATTCGAAAATTTGATTCCTTTTCATGAGAGTGCAAAGTAGCAACTGAAGTAATTTCGAACACAAGAACATGGTACCACACGACGAACATTCTCCACTTCAGCACACCGGAATTGGCGAAGGACGCATCGAAGTCGTCTGCGGCCCGATGTTTTCTGGGAAAACTGAAGAGTTATTGCGACGGGTTCGGCGCGCTCAAATCGCCCGACAGCCTACGCTTATTTTCAAACCAGCAACAGACACTCGCTACAATAAAGATGCCGTTACATCCCACGATTCTAACGCATTGCCCTCTGTTACGGTCAAGGATAGTCCGTCAATACTTGCGCATTTGCAAGCACTTGAACGCCCCGTGACCGTCGTAGCCATTGATGAAGTTCAGTTTTTTGACCCCGATTTACCTGCCTTGTGCACGTTTCTAGCCAATCAAGGCATTCGTGTCATTGCCGCAGGGCTCGATTTGGATTTTACAGGGGAGCCCTTCGGGTGCATGCCCGAGCTGCTTGCACGTGCTGAGGAGGTCACAAAATTGCATGCCGTTTGCATGGAGACGGGCAGGCCTGCACACTTTTCACATCGGATCGCAGGAGGCGATACGACCGTAGAGATTGGTGAAAAAGACCTGTATATCCCATTGACGAGACAAGCTTTTGTAGAGGCCCGCAAAGAAGGCGGCAAAGACTCTGAAGCAGATCGCTCATGAATGTTGAAGCATGGCGCCAGTGGATCTCTGGCAAACAAATGCTCTCAACCAATGCCTCGGCTGAATCGAAGGAGCCTTTACAGGTTGCTTTTGATAGCCGCTTACTAGCAAGCCCCCTTTCCACACCAACCCTCTTTATTGCCATCGATGGGTTATGGCATGATGGGCATGACTTTATTGAAGATGCGCATTCCGCAGGGGTGCGGTTCTTTCTGGTGAAGGAAGGTGCCACACTCCCTGAACTTCCTGATTCCGACATTCTCGCTGTTGCCGATGTCATTCAAGCCTGGCAATCGATGGCGTTTCAATGGCGATCACGTTGGGGGAAACCGGTTATTGCCATTGCAGGAAGCAACGGTAAAACCACTGTAAAAGAGTGGTTGGCGTCCTTGCTCGCACCGGTCGTGCATGTTCACAGCAGTCCACGCAGCTACAACAGCCAAATTGGCGTTCCGGTATCGCTTTGGGATCTAAACGACGATCATGCGGTGGCACTCATTGAGGCAGGCATCTCCGTCCCTGGTGAAATGGAACGGCATGCGCAAACCATTGGACCTGATTTTGGAGTACTCACCCACGTAGGGACCTCGCATTTGGAGTCGTTTGAAAATGCAGCTCATCTCTTAGAGGAAAAGCTGACGTTGTTTCGGTCCTGCCAATGGGTCGCGATGCCCGAATCTTTAAGTGAGGCCAAACGTCGTTTAACCGAGCGTGGTTGCGTTGTCATCACATGGGGCTCGTCAGAACAGAGTCATCTCAATATCAACAGCCTGCCGACCGATTCAGGCCGGGTCATTCGGGCAACGTGGAAGGGAGTCGCTTACGATTGGACGCTGCCGTTTTCAAGTGAAATTGGATTCCGAAATGCCATGACCGCTGCTTTAGTCGCTCTGCAATGGGGGGTGGAAGGGAATCAAATAGGGGCGTCGCTGGCCCACCTGCAAGACTTGGATATGCGGATGCAACGGTTGCGTTCACGCAGCGGTGCATGGGTACTCTCTGATGCATACACCAACGATTGGGACGCGCTCACATTGGCTATCAACGACCTCGATCGACTTCCCGGTCCTTTTCCAAAGTCTGCCATCATTGGACCCATCCCGGGAATGGACCAATCCGATCCGTTGAGACTCGTTCAGCTCATCGAAAGCTCCTCCATCCAACATCTGTGGCTCATCGGACCGACTTGGGAGTCGAAATTGGGCGGCGCTTTCCCCGATAAACTGGATGTCGCCTACTTCTCGTCTACAGAAATGGCCTTGGCCCATCTGCAAACACACCCCAACGAGTTTTTCAAACAGCACGTGCTCATCAAAGGCCCACGGGTAGAACGATTCGAACGGTTTCACCCGTTGCTTTTGCAACGCGGGCACATGACGCAACTGAATTTAGATCTCGAAGCTGTCGCGTACAATTTGCGCACATTCAAAGCGCACATTCGACAACATGCTGGGGCTGACACCTCCATATTAGCGGTCATTAAGGCTTCGGGTTACGGTACAAGTGGTCCGGCGATGGCCAGGCTTCTTCAGTTCCACGGGGTCGACCTCATGGCCGTTGCGTGCACCGAAGAAGGAGTGGAACTTCGTCAACATGGTTTGTCCATGCGGATTTTAGTCCTCAATCCAGAGCCCGATACATTTAGCACCGTGCTGCAATACCGTCTTGAACCGGGCTTACACAACTTCGACCAGTTGGAATTGTTTTCCAAGGCGGTTGAATCAGCTGGACAGACCGTTCCGTGGCCTGTTCACATTAAAATTGATACCGGAATGCATCGGCTAGGGTTCGACCAAGCCTCGTGGCCTGTGTTACGTTCCACTTTGGATCACAATCAAACCCTCCAGGTCAAATCCGTCTTCAGCCATTTGGCCAGCGCAGATGACGCCAAACAAGATGCGCGGACTTTGGAGCAATTCTCGTCTTTCAATCATGCGATACAGGCGCTTGAAGACGAACATAAGCCCTTCAAAACACATATTTTAAACACAGCCGGACTTATCCGTTTTCCGTCTTTTGCGGGAGATTATGTTCGCATAGGAATCGGTTTGTTTGGCGTTCGAGTCGCGGACGTGCCCAGCACGTGGGAGCTGCGACCAGCCATTCAATTCACTACGGTAATTTCCACCATCCACAGCATCGCTCCTGGTGAAGGGGTCGGATACGGGATGACGGATACGAGCGACACGCTGCGTCTAGTCGCCACGCTTCCGGTTGGTTATGCCGATGGGTTTCCAAGGCACTTAAGTCACGGGAAAGGACACGTCGCTATCCATGGAAAGCTCGCCCCCGTTGTGGGGAAAGTCTGCATGGACATGGTCATGGTGGATGTTACCGAAATCCCCCATACACAACCAGGAGATCCTGTTGAGCTCTTTGGGTCCACCATTTCTGTAGAGTCCTTTGCCGAGGCGGCCGGCACGATTCCCTACGAGATTTTAACACGCATCACCGCGAGGGTGCATCGCACGCAAAGCGGAAATTAAGGGCTTAGACCGCCTCCTTCTTTCCGTACTTATAAATCATGCGGTTGATCCACCAGTACATCACCGGAACGATGATCAACGTGAGGAACGTCGCAAACGTGAGACCGTAAATAATCGCCCAACTCATCGGCTTCCAGAAGACATTGTTGTCACCGCCAATGTAAATCCGCGGATCATATTCCGTAATCAACGTAATAAAATCGATGTTCAACCCGATGGCCAAAGGCAACAAACCTAAGATGGTTGTAATCGCGGTCAGCAGCACGGGACGCAGTCTTGTTCGGCCACCCGAAACAATGGACTCCACCACTTCACTGAATGGCAAATACTCCCCAACACCCAACTCGCTCCGTTTTCGTTCCCTCAATAAATCCGTGTAGTCGATCAGAACAATGGCATTGTTGACCACGACACCGGCTAAGGAAATGATCCCAATCATCGTCATGATAATGACAAAATCCATCTGGAAAATCACCAATCCGAGCAACACCCCTATCAAACTAAAGAATACGCTGAACCCAATGATGAATGGCGTTGTAATTGAATTGAACTGGGCTACGATGATCAGGATAATCAAGAAAAGCGCTAGCAACAACGCTCGAGACAAGAAGGCCATTTCCTTCGCTTGCTCTTCCTGTTGTCCGGTGAAGGCCCACTGAACGCCCTCTGGAGTATCAAACCCAGCCAATTCGGCCTTCATTCCTTCCACAATTTCATTGGCATTGGCACCTTCCAATACGTTGGAGCTCAATGTGATGATTCGATCCATATCCTTTCGCTTGACGCTGCTAAACGTGGTGCTTCGTTTGGCAGTCGCTACGGCGCTGATCGGAACTTCCTTGATTTGACCATCTGAAGCGCTCCGGAAAATCACCTTTTGGTTCATCAAGGCGTCCACGTTATTGCGGGCAGATTCTTCAAAACGCACATTGATAGGATAATCGTCTTCGCCGTCTTTGTACGTACTCACCTCACGGCCAAACAAGGCTGTTCGAATGGTCATGCCAATATTCTGCGTCGACAATCCATAATTCCGTGCCTTGGTCCGGTCAATGGTAATGGGCAATTCAGGCTTTCGTTTATCCACATCAATCTTGAGCTCTTCCACCCCGTCGTATTCCATTTCTCTCAGAAATTGACGCATCGCGGTCGAAGTCGCTAAGACCTCATCGTAGTCCTCACCTCGAATTTCGATGTTGATCGGCGGGCCTTGGGGCGGGCCATCCGAGTTTTTCGTCACGATGACTTCTGCGTCAGGGTAACCCCGCAACTTCTCTCGGACTGCAGACAGCATGTCCCGGGTAGATTGTCCTTTTCGGTCCTGGAACTTCACGAAGTTGACCACGATTCGAGCCTTGTGTGGCGTATTGCCCAAGGAAGGCCCTTCCTGTGGATCGCTGGTTCCGTTGCCTACTTGGCCAATGACCGAGTTGGCCATGTATGCCGTGAGTTCTCCTGTCTCTGGGTCAACCTGCTTGAATCGATCTTCCGCTAGCACATCCATGATCAAATTCTCGATCTCCTTGGTCACCCGATTGGTCTCTTCGATATCCGTGCCAATCGGCTTCGTGATGAAGATGTTGAGATACTGCGGCTCATTGGATGGGAAAAACTCCACTTTCGGCGGGAACGTGCCCAGCAACGCAAATGCCAATACCATCAAACTCGCTGTTCCAAAGAAGAAAACCCACGGTTTCTTCCCGGCCAAAGCGTACCGTAAAAAAGCTTCGTAGCCTCTTTCCAAACGCGGTAAAAACCGATTTTGGAAGAGCTTGGTCGCAGGGAACAAGACATAGGCATTGAGGATGGTCATCAAGCCCGCAATGATCAAGATATTACCTAAAGCCGTAGCGCCCAGCACAAGAAAAACACCACCGAATGTCACCAATGACCCCGTTAGCCAATGTACCCGCTTCTTGTTGATTTCCTGATCTCCTACGCGCATCAGCACCGCGGTCAATACGGGGTTGATGACCAATGCCACAAAAAGGGACGAGCTCAATACAATCATCAACGTGATCGGCAGGTATTTCATGAATTGCCCGATCAATCCAGGCCAGATCGCCAAGGGTAAAAACGCCGCCAATGTAGTCGCCGTTGACGCAATGATGGGCCAGGCCACCTCGCCCACACCAAACTTTGCAGCACGCAGCGGACTCTCTCCCTCCTCCATCAGTCGATAGATGTTCTCCACGACCACAATGCCATTGTCAACCAACATACCCAACGCGAGAACCAATGAGAACAATACCATCACGTTGAACGTAATGCCCAACGCGCTGAGGATCATGAACGACATGAACATCGACAAAGGAATGGCCACACCCACAAACATGGCGTTGCGCAGCCCCAAGAAAAACAGCAACACTCCGACCACCAACAACACCCCAAAAATGATGGAGTTCTGCAACTCCTCCACCTGCGTTCGCGTCTGGTCTGATTGGTCGTTGGTAATGGAGACACTCAAGTCCGTCGGCAGGTAGTCCACCTTCGCTTGGTCAATGATTCCGTTGATTCCGTTGGACGCCGCGATGAGGTTTTCCCCGGCACGTTTGATGATGTCCAAAGAGACCACCGGTTGTCCATATTCCCGAGCATAACTCGTCTTCTCCTGCTCCACAAAATGCACGGAAGCAACATCCTTGAGGTACACTGGCGCATCATTTTCGCTCTTGACAATGACATTTTCAATGTCGGCCATGGAGTGAAAATCGCCTTCCACTTGCACGGTTCTTCGGAAGTGGTCTACAAGCAAATCGCCACCGGAAATGGTCACGTTTTCTTGCGCAATCGCTCCTGAAATGTCATTGAAGCTGACTTTCATGGCTTCAGCCCGCAAGTGATCCACCACCACTTCAACCTCCTTGTCCATCACGCCACGGATGTCCACTTTACTGATTTCAGGCAATTCCTCAATGGCTTCTTCCAACGCTTCCGCATATCGCTTCAATTCATCCAGCGAATAGTTGCCGGATAAATTCACGTTCATCACAGGAAGCAACTCGGAAAAATTCAACTCAAAAACGTTGGGGTCTGCAGGCAAGTCATCCGGGAAATCAGGATCCGCTTTGGCCTTGTCGACTGCGTCCTTGACCTTTCGCAAGGCTTCGTCTGGTGTCACATCGAAATCAAACTTGATGTCAATCGCACTATACCCTTGGATTGAGGTGGAGGATATTTCATCCACTCCAGTAATCGTGTTGATTTCCTTCTCGAGTGGTCGCGTAATCAGTTTTTCGATGTTCACCGGACTGTTGCCCGGATACGGTGTTCCGATGAAAATCTCTGGAATCACCACTTCTGGAAAACTCTCCTTGGGCACCGAGATATAACTGTAAATCCCGCTGACCGTGATGATGGCCATCAAGACAAACACCGTGGTTCTGTTGGAAACACTCCAACTACTCAGGCCAAATTCCCTTCTCTTAGGGGTTGGGGTCGCGTTTTCCATACTGTTTATTCTTCGCCGTTAATGCGGATGATCTGACCACTTACAATCCGCGTCGCTCCCTTGGAAACAACCCGATCCCCAAACACCAAACCACCTTGGATGAGCATGCTGTCTCCTGAGCCCATCCCCACGTTGAGGCTACGTTTCTCAGCCCGCACCGATCCGTCTTGTTGGGATACCGCCACAAACACATAGTCCTGGCCTTCGATATCTTGTTGAATCAGCGCGCTTGGCAACACCACTGCGCTATCCAAAGCCACATCCTGTAGCCAAACGCTTGCGTACATGTTGGGCAACAGCGCCGAACCTCTTGGGAGGGGTAGGGTCAATTCCAATGTTCGGTTGGCTGGATTGATAAACTGCCCTACACGTCCAATTTCAGTCGCCAAAGTGTCCACGCCACTCACAATGACTTCAGCAGGCATTCCTTTGGAAACGCGTCCCGCATAATGGTCACTCACGCTTGCACGGACGTACATATTGCGCAAATCAATCACGCGTGCTAGTGGGGAGCCGGGCATCGCCATCTCTCCTGTTTTCGCAAGGCAACGATCCAAAATCCCATCGAATGGAGCGCGAATCATCGCCATGTCCATTTGTTCGAGCAGCGTTTTCATGCTGTTCTCCAATGTTATTTTTTGATTCTGTGCCTGCATGAAGTCCAATTCAGAGCCAATGTTCTGCTTCCACAAGCGCTCTTGTCGATTGAAGAGTTCCGTAGCAAGGTCCAGTTGGCTTTGCAATTCCGCCATGGAACGATTCAAGACGTCGGTGTTGATCCGAATGAGCACGTCCCCTTCACGCACTTGAGCTCCTTCTGAAACCATCACTTCTTCAATGAGTCCAGCAAATTCAGCTGTCAGTATGGAATTCATATCCGTTTCCACATTGCCTTGAATACTAAATCGGTGTGAAAATGCCTCAGGCTGCACATCGAATACAGCGACAGCCATGCCTTTAGACTTCGTTGGCACGGCAGATTCATCAACTGCGGGTTCTGCCATTTCAGAGGAGCCACAGCTCATGAAAACCGCACTGCTTATGACCAGGAGGAATCCAGTCAATCGAAGGGAAAAGAATGAAGGCATCGAAAAGGGATTGCGTAATGTGTTCATGGGGTCATTCAAATTCTGAAAGCGCACGTTTCAGTTGAGTTTGGGCATTGAGCCAGTCCAAAACAGCCGATAGACTATTGCCTTGGGCTTCGAGTAATTGATTGCGCGCTTGGGTCCACTCAAAGGAAGAGACCAAGCCTTCTTGGTAGGCCGAATACGTCTGGTCAAAAATTCGCTGTGCAATGGTCTCTGCGCTGGTACGATTTTGATATGCCATCATGGCCAATTCCAATGTCAGACGCGCGTTGTCAAATTCCATTTGAGTGGACTGGCGCAGTTGCTCCAATCCAATGATGGCTCGATCTTCCTGAATGCGTTTCTTCTCGACCTGTTGCTTTCCACCAAAACTCGTCCACAAGGGCATGCTAAAATTCACTCCCCACAACTGGATCGGGTACCAATTGCCATCGCTTTGGAAGAAGTTAAACGCGTCCCGCTGTGCGTTGCCTTGATTGGTGTAAAAAGCGGATACCTGAGGTAGACCTTTGGCCTGTTGGTTGCGCACGTCTAAACCCGCTAATTCAACATACGATTCCTGGAGTTGAATTCCTGGAAGCGAGCTCGCGTTGAAGGGTTGAGACAACAGTCCCAATCCCTTTACGCGACTCAACAGGTCCTCCAAAGAGTCCTCTAATATCAAGTCCATCGTGGGATCCACTCCCATCTGAAAGCGCAAGAGGGCTAACGTTAGCGGCACTTGAAGCTTTGCGGAAGACCATTCGAGTTCGAGTTCCTGAACGGCAAGTTCCAGCTGATCCACGGCGATTTGATTGACAAACCCTTCGGAATACACTTGTTGCGTCTCCTTTAAGCTGGTTTGTACGAGCTCCAGCGCTTGTTCTAAAATAAGGGCGCCTTGAGCCGCCCCAAGCGCCACATGGTATGCCTGCGCAACCTGTTCTCGCACCTCATCCGCCGTTCGCTCAATGGATTGGTCCTTGGATTCAGCGTACAATTGAGCTGCGCGCAGGCCCACAAAATAGGATCCACTAAAAACCAATTGCGTGGCTTGAACTCCAACATTCGCTGTGTGGTTTTGACCAAATTGCAATTCAGACAGCGCATTCGGATCAGATGGAGGTGCATTCAACGCAACGCCCGTTTCCTCTGCAACACCCGACAAAAAATCATTGAAATACGATGGCAGTCCGAACGCATCAGCCGGAACTACCTGCGTTGGGATGTCAATGTACTGGCTGTAGTCTGCTACCAAGTTAATTTGCGGCAAGCCCGAAGCGAGCAACTCCTTGACGTCTCGCTCAGCCTGGGCCTTATCAAGTCGAGCATACTGCATGGAGAAAGCCTGTTTCAGCGCGATGTCTTGGGCTTCGGCCAAAGTCACTTGAAGGGTCTTCGGGTTTTGGGCCGACGCGGTGCCACTGCAGAGTCCTATGAACAGGATAAAAATGAAGGAAAATCTCATGATACGGGATGAAAGTCTGCTGCCAACTTGTTTTGCAAGTAGTCCAAACCCATAGGGCTTGAAATGGCATGGATGTGATACAAAGCCGATTGCAAATACAATTGAGCGATGGGCTTGTGATTCGATGTGTCTTGAGCCATTTCTCGAACAGTCGAGCTAATGGAAACGAGGAATTGTGCAGCGACCCCTGGATCTACTTCCTGGCGGTAAACACCCTCGTCCTGGCCTCTTTTTATGTTGCTCTCGACAGCGCCAAGTAAAATCGCATCCCTGCTATTGATCAGGTTTGAAAATGCAATGGGGTGGTACTTCTGAAGATCGTACAGAATACTCGGATGCATCTGTGATACGACCTGGTGCACATGCTTCATGATGCGCAATTCGCTATCAATGGCATTCCCCTCCGCGCTCGACGCCTCAGTAATAATGCTCTCCAACTCCAAGCAATGTTGCTCCATTCCCAACTGAATCAACTCTTTTTTGTCTTGAAAGTGCTTATAAAGCGTCTTCTTAGAGACTCCCAATTCTCGAGCCAAATCCTCCATGTTGACGGACTTGATGCCGCAGCGCAAGAATACAGCCATGGCTTTTTTCACCAAGTCTTTTGCAGCTTCTTGCAGCAAATTGAATGCGGGACACGTGTTCATTGCGGCCGCAAAAGTACTACCATATGTCTACAATGGAAACGAAAAGTGTGTTAAAACGTTTCCAACAAGTCAATCAAAGGCTTGGTCAATGACCGCGTCTGAGGCGTGTTGAGCCACGGTGACTTGCAATAACGGCTCGCGTTCCATGGCCCGTTGGATGGCCCATTCTGCCCCTTTATTTCGCGCCCAACTTCGACGCGCGATGCCATTGTTGACGTCCCAATGCAGCATCGCTTTCAGTCGCCGTTCAGCATCTGAACTTCCGTCGATGACCATGCCAAACCCGCCATTCACAACTTCTCCCCAACCAACACCGCCTCCGTTGTGCAGCGAAATCCACGTCGCTCCGCGGAACGCATCACCCGCAAAGTTCTGCACCGCCATGTCGGCTGTAAACGCCGATCCATCATAGATGTTGGACGTCTCCCGATACGGCGAATCTGTGCCGCTGACATCATGGTGATCTCGGCCCAACACCACCGGCCCTTTCAATCGACCGTCCGCAATGGCGTCATTGAATGCTTTCGCGATGAGCATGCGGCCTTCTGCGTCGGCGTAAAGAATGCGGGCTTGAGAGCCAACAACCAGCCGATTTGCTTTTGCTCCTTGAATCCAGCGGATATTGTCCTCCATCTGCTGACGAATTTCAGCGGGTGCCTCTTTCATGAGTGCTTCCAATACGTCGCAAGCGATGCCATCGGTCACTTCCAAATCCGCAGGATCTCCACTTCCACACACCCAACGAAACGGTCCAAACCCAAAATCAAAACACATCGGACCCATGATATCCTGGACATAGCTTGGATATCGAAATTCAAGCCCACTTGGAGCCATCACGTCTGCTCCTGCGCGCGATGCCTCCAATAAAAAAGCATTGCCATAATCAAAGAAGTACGTACCGCGTGCCGTGTGCTTGTTGACCGCTGCAGCATGACGAACCAAGGAGGCTTTCACGCAGGCTTCAAATTTTTCAGGGTCATGCGCCATCATCTCGTTGGCTTCTTCAAACTCCAATCCCATGGGGTAGTATCCACCTGCCCAAGGATTGTGTAGGGATGTCTGGTCTGAACCCAGGTCCACAAAAACCTGGGCCTCATCAAATGCTTCCCACACATCCACGACATTGCCGATGTAGGCATACGATTCTGCGCGTTTTGCCAAAACAGAGGCTTTCACTTGCGTGACCAAGTCGTTCACATCTTCAATCAAATGATCCACCCACCCTTGTTCGTGACGCTTGCGCGCTGCGACCGGATTGACCTCAGCTGTGACGCTGACGACACCCGCAATATTGCCTGCTTTGGGTTGAGCGCCGCTCATCCCACCCAATCCGGCGGTTACGAATAGTTTACCTGCTGTTCCTGTACCTGTTTTGTCGTTCATACGAACGGCATTGAGCACCGTGATGGTCGTACCGTGAACGATGCCTTGAGGGCCGATGTACATGTAAGACCCTGCTGTCATTTGACCGTACTGTGAAACGCCCATCGCGTTCATACGCTCCCAATCATCTGGCTTCGAGTAGTTTGGAATAACCATGCCATTGGTAGCAACAACGCGCGGAGCTTCCTTATTGGAAGGAAACAACCCCATGGGGTGTCCACTGTAAATCGCCAACGTCTGCTCTTCCGTCATTTCGCTGAGATACCGCATGGTCAAGCGGTATTGTGCCCAATTCTGGAAAACACCACCGTTCCCGCCATATGTAATCAACTCATCGGGGTGTTGAGCCACTGCGGGGTCCAGATTGTTCTGGATCATCAACATGATTCCTGCAGCTTGGGTACAACGAGATGGATAGCTCTCGATGGGCCGCGCGTGCATGGAGTAGGTCGGCTTCAAACGGTACATGTATATCCGTCCAAAGTCTTTGAGTTCTTGAGCAAATTCTGGGGCCAACACTTCGTGCTGATCCGATGGAAAATAACGCAACGCATTGCGCAACGCCAGTTTTTTCTCTACGGCCGTCAGGATGTCCTTTCGAACGGGCGCGTGGCTCCATTCATCTGACCGCGCTTTAAAAGCGGGCAATTCCGAAGGAATTCCCTCTGCAATAGCCGCATGAAACGCTTGATTGGTTGTACTCGATTCGTGCTTCATCCTTTGTTCGTTTTTCCCGTGCGTTTATCATAGCCGAATGGACAATGTTTGCATCCACTCAAACAACAATGACCCCGCTTGAGGTGGTATTGTTCCGTGAACACCACAAATCCTTCCGGACTGTGATAAAAATCTCCTGGTTCCAAATCGTCCCGCATGTTGCAAATTTACCATCTATGAAGTCGACTGACATCCCCACATGGCCCCAACCTAAAACTGAGCGTGTCAATTGGTCTGTTTCAGAGCATGCTGGCGTGGATTTGTGGGTGCGCCGTTTGGATGCCATTCCTGGGCCTTCCCCAGGAAACAAAGCCTGGAAACTTCACTGGCATTTAGAAAAAGCACAGCAAACCGTTTCCAAGTCCCTCCTCACTTTTGGAGGGCCCTGGTCCAATCACCTCCATGCCGTTGCAGCCGCTGGTCGCGTTCGAGGCATCCGAACCATTGGCGTTGTCCGAGGGGAGCGCCCCTCAAATGAAGAAGACCTCACGGCGACCTTGCGCGATTGCGAAGCATGGGGGATGATATTGTTTTTCGTGAGCCGCGCTGAATATGCTGAAAAGCACACTGATTTTTTCAAGGCTTGGCTGCGTGATCAGTTTGGTAACCCCTGGGTTGTTCCTGAAGGAGGAGCCGATGCTTGGGGGGTCATGGGAAGTCAAAAACTCATAGAACCCGATGACATCAATACCCCTTGGGATGCCATTTTAGTGGCTGCTGGAACCGGCACTACGGCCGCCGGAATGGCCCTTGGGCTCAGGGGATCGTGCCCTTTAATTGTTTGCAGTGCCTTGAAAGGATGGAAGCCTTTGGAAGCGATTCAAACGTTGATTCAATCCACAGTCAATGATGGCCTTTGGGCTGACGATTTGCTTGGGAATATCGCGTCATGGGAAGATGCGCATGAGGGTGGGTTTGCAAAACAATCGCCTGAATTGATGACATGCATGAACGCCTGGGAAGACGAAACACACATTGAATTGGATGCCGTGTATACCGGAAAACTTGTGCTCGCACTGAAGCGGCGATTGGAAATGGACCTGGTCAACCGTCCCGCATTTTTATCTCGAGGTGCTCGAATCTTGATGCTTCACAGTGGCGGATTGCAAGGAAATCGATCTTGGAAAACGAAATACAAGCGTTGAGGCGCACCGTGCTGCTCCGCGCACTAAATTTGGCACTCATCATCCACCAAGACCTCTTTTTTCGCATTCTATGAGTGATTTCCTTCAGCACGAATGTGGCATCGCAATGATGCGGCTTAAGAAGCCTTTGCAGCATTACATTGACAAGTATGGCACCGCGTTTTACGGTCTCAATAAGATGTACCTGCTTATGGAAAAGCAGCACAACCGAGGTCAGGATGGTGCGGGATTGGCCAACATCAAATTGGATGTCCCCGCTGGAAGCCGGTACATCTCGCGGGTCCGTTCCGTAGACTCCCGCCCTATTCATGATGTGTTTTCGCGCATTATGCCTCGATTTGAGGGCTTGACCACCGAACAACTCCAAGACGCTGAATTCCTACAACGCGAGTTTGCCTTTACCGGGGAATTGTTTTTAGCGCATCTGCGTTACGGCACCTATGGAAAAAACGAAGTGGAGAACTGCCACCCTTTTCTCCGTCAAAATAACTGGAGGACACGAAACTTGGTGGTGGCCGGCAACTTCAACATGACCAATACAGATGAGCTTTTCCAAAAGCTTGTCGCGTTGGGACAGCACCCGAAGGAGGAGGCCGATACCGTCACCATCTTGGAGCGCATTGGTCACTTCCTCGATGAGGAAAATCAACTGCTTTTTGACAAGCTAAAGAAGGACGGTATTGACGATCATCGCGAAATCAGCGCACGCATTGGCGAGTCGCTTGATGTTCAGAAAATACTTACACATGCGGCCAATTCATTGGATGGCGGGTATGTCATGTGCGGTCTCATTGGACATGGCGATGCCTTTGTCATGCGCGACCCCAATGGAATTCGACCTGCGTTCTGGTTTGAAGATGATGAGGTTGTCGTGGTGGCCAGTGAGCGCCCAGTCATCCAAACAGCTTTTAACTTGTCAGCAGATCAGATCCAAGAGGTCGCCCCTGGACATGCGTTGATTATCAAGCGTGACGGTTCTGTTTCCATGCCTCAGGTGAAACAACCGGGCGAGCAGAAATCGTGCAGTTTTGAGCGGATTTATTTCAGCCGAGGAAACGACGCATCCATTTACAACGAGCGCAAGGCTTTGGGACGGTATTTGGTCCCGAAGATTTTGGAGGCTGTGGAACACGATCTAGAACATACCGTCACCAGTTTCATTCCAAACACCGCTGAAGTTTCATTCTATGGCCTCATCAAGGGAATGGAGGACTACCTCAACCAAGCCAAGATTGCGCGCATCATTGGGTTGGGTTCAAATCCGAATCCTGGAGAAATCCAAGACATCCTGAGTGAACGCATGCGCATCGAAAAGGTCGCCATCAAGGATGCGAAGTTGCGCACGTTCATTACAGAGGATGCCAACCGCGATGACCTGGTGGCGCACGTTTATGACATCGCTTATGGCACTGTTGAAGCGGGAGTTGATAATTTGGTTGTGATTGATGACAGCATCGTTCGTGGAACCACGCTGAAAAAATCCATTCTGAGGATCTTAGATCGCTTGGGTCCAAAACGCATCGTCGTCGCGTCCAGCGCTCCGCAAATCCGATACCCCGATTGCTATGGCATTGACATGGCCCGGATGGGTGACTTCATTGCTTTCCAAGCAGCTGTTAGCTTGATTAAGAAACGCGGATTGGAACACATTCTAACGGAAACCCTTGCTGCATGCAAAGCACAGGTTGAATTACCGAAAGAAGACAACGTCAACCAGGTTAAAGCGGTTTACGACCCCTTTACTCCCGAAGAAATCAGTGAGGAAATTTCATTGCTGCTGACACCGGTAGGGATGAAAGCGGAAGTCAAAATCGTCTATCAAAGCATTGAAGGACTCCATGCCTCTTGCCCTGACCACACCGGTGACTGGTACTTCACTGGTGATTTTCCGACACCCGGCGGTCACAAAGTCGTAAACCGGGCGTTTGTGTATTACATGGAAGGCCGGAGCGAACGGGCCTACTAACTCAATGCGCGATCACCAGGCGTTGCGCTTGTTCTGTGCGGCTTGAGCGCACGAGATAAACACCTTCTGCGAGTCCGCTGACATCCATATTCAAGGATGGTTGGCCAAAAGTGAATTGACTTTGCATCACGAGCGTACCGTCCATCGACACCACTTCAATGGTTTCTGAAGACAATCCAGTGCTTCGAAAAAAGGTAACCGCGTCTGAAGCAGGGTTGGGCATCATGCCCCATGTCGGCAATGAAGTAACCTCTTCTATTCCGAGCACATAGCTATCCATCCATATGCTGTAGTCATAAGAATTCGAGACAGGAGTGCCACCAACCGGAACATCGTAGGTCGAGACTTGCACCGCTCCCATAAGTGCAAAGGCGTAATCGCTCGATATTAAAGCATCCGACTCAACAGTGAGTTCCAACGTTCCCGCGAAAGTCGAGTCCAAAAGCACTTCTGTTGAATGAATGTGATACACATCCTCATACACTTCTCCGCCGGGCAATGTCAATGAACCGGATGACAGGCATTCGGACACGATTGATCCCGTTCTATAAATGGTAATTCCCGCCGCCCCGAATTCTGCGAGATACGTGTCTGGCCAAGATTCTCCCACAGCAAAAGGATACGGCAGAGCAACAGCAGGGTCGGAATAGATCACAACCAAAGTACCATCGGTACCCCCATGGAACGCGGCATTATCATCAAAAGAATAGTATGTATCCTCATCTCCATCATCTATTACATAGGTGGCGTTGGGAAAGGACTTGCCCAATGAAGAACTTGCTGCATCGCCAATGCTAAACCCAAGCGACTGCTCAGGCAACAGCGCACTGAAGTCCCAATTCTGATTGGAGGTTCCCGTGTCCTCAATGACCACATAAGCTCCAAGCATCCGTATTGTCGATTCACCCGCTTCAATCGGTGGCGACATCAATTGAGCACTCAAAGCCACGGGTAGAAAGAGAAGAATGGCGGCTATGTGTCGAATCATGACTTGAACGTTAAGGGGTTGGGTCCAAATATACCGACATGAAACCCTGAATTTATTGATTCGAATGCCTAAAAGGCCTTCAACAGAAAAGCGCCTCCACAAGGGAAGCGCTTTACATTGTTTGTACCCGGAGTGGGAATCGAACCCACACTCCTTTCGGAACACGAGTTTGAGTCGTGCGCGTCTACCAGTTCCGCCATCCGGGCAAGGGTCGACAAAAATAGTAAAGGATTCGTAGCAATCTGCAATTATCTGCACGTTCTTCGCGCGGCGAAACGTTTACCCCTTCGCAAGACACCCATGAAAGGCATCCGAAACATTGCGATCATCGCACACGTTGACCACGGAAAAACTACGCTTGTAGACAACATCATTCATCAGTGTCAAGCCGTTGATCCTCGAAAAGAAACCGGTCAACTCATTCTTGATAACAACGATCTCGAACGTGAACGCGGCATTACGATTCTCTCAAAAAATGTTTCCGCAAATTGGAAAGGAGTCAAAATTAACATCCTTGACACCCCTGGTCACGCCGATTTTGGAGGTGAGGTAGAGCGTGTTTTGAAAATGGCCGATGCTGTTTTGTTGGTTGTTGATGCTTTCGAAGGGCCCATGCCACAAACTAGATTTGTGCTCGGAAAAGCCATCGAATTAGGGCTGAAGCCTATTCTCGTGGTAAACAAAGTCGACAAGGAGAATTGTACACCTGACATTGCACAAGAGCAAGTTTTTGACTTGATGTTCACCTTGGATGCCACCGAAGAGCAGTTGGACTTCCCTACGGTCTATGGTTCGGCCAAAATGGGCTGGATGGGTCCTAATTGGGAAGAACCTACCACCGATATAACGCATTTGCTGGATGTCATCCTCGAGCACGTGCCTGAGGCACCGTACCGCGAAGGAACTCCGTTGCTTCAAATCACGTCCCTTGATTACTCAAAGTACACCGGTCGTATTGCGATTGGGCGTTTGTTCCGGGGCGACCTTCATGCGAACCAGGATTATGCGTTGTGCACCAAAGACGGGAATCGCAAGGCAAGGGCCAAGGAATTGTTTGTTTTTGAGGGTTTGGGCAAAGAAAAGGTGGACCACGTGCGAAGCGGAGATCTCTGTGCAATCACAGGAATGGATGGCTTCGAAATCGGCGACACCATCAGCGACCTCGAAAACCCTGAGGTCATGGAGCGCATCGCAGTTGATGAGCCCACCATGTCGTTGCTCTTCACGATCAACACATCCCCTTTCCTTGGACGTGACGGGAATTTGTTGACCAGCCGGCACATCCGCGAACGACTGGACGCAGAATTGCAGAAGAACTTAGCGCTTCGCGTCGAGCCGACGGACAGCGAAGACAAGTGGACGGTTTACGGACGTGGCATTCTGCATTTGTCCGTGCTGATCGAGACGATGCGTCGTGAAGGATATGAAATGCAAATTGGAAAGCCTCAAGTGCTGTTCAAAGAGGTTGACGGTGTCAAACACGAGCCGTTTGAGCATCTCGTCATCGATGTACCCGACGCAGTAGCAAGCAAGGCAACGGAGCTGGTAATGAAGCGCAAGGGAATGCTCCAAGTCATGGAGGCCAAAGGCGCGTTGCAGCACATGGAATACCGAATTCCCTCCCGCGGGCTCATCGGTTTGCGGAACCAAGTCTTGACCGCTACATCTGGAGAAGCGGTGATGACCCACCGCTTTGATGGCTATGAGCCGTTTGCTGGAGAACTCGCTTCGCGCTCCCTCGGCTCCTTGGTCAGTAAAGAAGCAGGTCAATCACGTGCCTTCGAAATTGACCGTCTACAGGACCGCGGAACGTTCTTCATCGATTCAGGACAGGACATCTACGCAGGCCAAGTTATCGGCGAAAGTTCACGCGACAACGACATGGAATTGAACCTCGTTCGTGGAAAGCAGCTCAACAACATGCGATCGTCAGGTACCGACAAAAGCCTCAACATTGCTCCACCCCGAAAACTTTCTTTGGAAGAATACATGGAGTGGATTGGCGATGATGAGTACCTTGAGGTCACTCCTAAGGCGCTGAGGGTGAGAAAGGTGCGGGGGTGAATTTTTAAGAAACGAATGAGCCGATTTCAATTTGGATACATCATCGCAACAGTCGAATCAAGGATACTGAAAAACGACCTCCTTTGTCGACAAATCGACGCGATCAATGAGCCGATTGTAATTGTAAATCAGTTTACTGAAAAAGCCATTAAGGCAGATCAATTCAAGCCCAACGTTACTCTGGTTAATTCCAAAACGAAAGGGTTGTCTAAAAGCAGAAACATAGCGTTGAATTTAATCGACGCCAGCCATGTCATGATTTGTGATGATGACATTCAACTGGTAGAGGAAAACCTTGAAGAATTAAGGGGAACCTTAGCGCAATCACCCTTGCATTCCGTTTATTTCACACAATTGCAAAAGAGTACCGGGCCGCTGTGGAGAGCTACTTATGAGAGCGATGCGTTCGTTTTGAAAGGCTTGTCCTTTAAAACGAAGCGTCGCATCCAGAGAATCAACAGTATGGAACAAATCCTTGGGTTGGATATACTCAAACAGAACCGCATTCAATTCAATGAGAAATTCGGCGCTGGAACCCCGAATTATCCGCTTGGCGAGGAAACGTTATTATCGTTCGATGCTCTCCGAGCAGGAGGTACCATGCAGTATATACCCCTTGTCTCTCGAATTCATCCTCCTTTTAGTTCTGGAATGAAGACTGACTGGAAAAGTCGTCGCTCCACATGGGCTGTTTACAGAAGAATCTTCTGGCCGTGGGGCACCCTCATGTTCATCGCAGTTTCAATCAAACGATCTTTTTTGAGCAATTACTCGGATCACAACAGGGTCCTCTGACTTGTAAGGAGCTAAGCCCTTAGCTTGGATTTTGTAAATAATTGAAAAGCCTGCGTTCTGAATCCTTTTCACGAAAGGTTCAAACTCCACAAACCTCCGATAATGTGACGTCATGAATTCGTTGGTGTTCAACGCCTCTCCTTGTCCATAAAGTTCATCAAGGACACTCCTTATCTCGATCAATAAGACTCCATTCGGTTTTAACGTTTTGAAGGCCCAATCGAGCGTGTCTTTTTCAAGTTTTTCACTCACGGAATGCAGGGTAAACCGCGAGTAAATTGAATCCACTTCTTTCCTCTTTCCTAATGCGGTGAAATCACCCGCTTCAAACGAAACGTTCACGTTTTTGAAAGCGCCCTTCAAGTGCTCAATTTCTGAATCGCATTGGTCGAAAGCGGTGACATTCAACCCCTTCTGAGCAAAAAACACACTGTCTCTTCCGTTTCCACATCCCAACTCATACATACTCATCCCTTTCTCTAAGAATGGAAGGGTAAAGCTTGCAAATGGTGATTCAACGGATGGGTTCGGATTGTTTTTGTAATAGCCTTCCCAGTAAGTTTTAGAATTCATCATGCTCAATAATAGGCTGTATTACAGCTCCGTGAAATAATCTTTGAATTTAGCGCACTGGTCGGCGTGTGCCAATCCTTTCTTGGGATTAAATAATCCCCGTAAGTATCCGTAAGTCTTTGGGCAGGGTCCGCAGGAATATTCAAAACACTCCCTTGCCACGTGATCTTATCAAACGTTGTCACTCGAGTGAAGCACTCTCGAACTAAACGAGATCCCTCTGGGGAATTTGGAAACAAGTGGCAGTGCATCCCTCCTTCGACTTTTGAGAAGAAAAACAGGTCTAGAGTAACTCCGTTCAACTCATAACTCTCTTCAAGCCCATACCTTCCCTCGTCAACCTCTATCCGGTGTATTTTTCGAAATCCATGCTTCACCAAAGCCTTTTCTATATGTGGGGTATAATCGTCCAACAAAACCCCGAAATCTAAATCTGTATCATGATCGATGAGTTTTCCGTCACGGATAATCCCGAGCAGCGTCCCAAATTCAATCCAATAAAAAAGACCGATTTCATCCAAAGCCTGCAAAGCAATTAGCATTGTTGACTTTCCTTTCATCTTGAAGTTTTTATTTAAGATCAAAAACTTCACTTTCAACAATAACGGGAGATACAGTGGTTTAATCACACGTTTTATACCCCAGCCATCGGACATCTTTTTAAGCCTTTCGATACCGGACAACAAATAATGTCTCGCCTTCATGATTGCTTCAATAATCGATCGCTTACAACAAAATCTCCATATGGTTTGATTTGAATGCTATCAGGTGAAGAATGAGGTGACCCCCTATCTTCTGGTGGAGGAAGTTTCATGTAATCTCCATAAACCGTGCTCAATATTTCATCCCAGTTCTTCGGAACACCGCATGTTAAACCTTCGAATTTGCGAGGTTCAACGGGTTCGAAATTTTGCCGAGACATGTAGACGCGTTTCGCTGAGTGGACGTTTAAAAAAGAAATTCGGTCGTCAGATGCGTCACGAAGTACGAAAATATCCACCGCTACCCCTCGTTTCCCATCTCTGCTGACAATTGAACTTCGGTCCATCACTTTAAAAAAATCAACCCCCATTGGAACCAGTAACAAGTTAGAGGGCAGGTGGTTTGAGTTTTGAATAAAAAAATTAAAATCAGATTGAATCATGAACACATCGATATCATCATCCCAGGGGATGAAACCATCATGGCGAATAGCTCCCAGCAACGTTCCAAATGCCAATGAAAATTCAAATCCATATCGAGACCCCATTTCATTTAAAACCCGCAAGATTCTTAAACCAATTCTTTGCACTTGCTTCTCCTTCGAAAGAAACAAAAAATCACCGCGATCATCCGGTACTTCGCGGTCAAGCGTATCTCCATCCCCTGATTGAGAACGTGCCAAACGAATCCTTCTGCGATATATCCGAGAATAGAATGGCCACTGTAGAGCTTGAATATGTTTTTCTTGTAGAAGCACTATGTAAATATAACCTCACGGCCTCATTGGGTTATGCAAACACCGTTAAAGTGTTATCAGGAATGTCGATTTACTTTCAACACTAATCTTACCTCCGTGATACTCTTCAATGATTCGCTTGCACAGGGACAATCCAAGTCCCCAGCCTCTTGACTTTGTTGTATATCCCGGAGCAAAAACTTCCTTCCTCAGGTTTTTTGGAATGCCTTTTCCGCTGTCTGAAATTGTCACTTGAATGTTCTCAGGGGTTTGAACAACTCGCAACTCAATCCGACCTTTTCCATCCATGGCATCCACGGCATTGCGTATCAGGTTTTCGAGCACCCAACTGAAAAGAGGCGGACTCAAGTAAGTTCTTGCCTCAGGATGTTCCGTTTCAAACGTCATCTCCACATGTTTAGAGACCCGAGGACGCATGTAGTTTACGGTGGACTGGATGGCTTCTGAAATGTTGTGTTCCTTCAAAATGGGTTTGGACCCGATCTTACTGAAGCGGTCGACTACGGTGTTGAGCCGCAAAATGTCCCGATTCATCTCCGAGAGATAGTCTTTCCGGACACCATCCTCCTCCAAAAGCCCCACCCACGCCATGAGAGAACTCAGCGGTGTGCCCAATTGATGCGCCGTCTCCTTGGCCATACCCACCCAAACTTGGTCTTGTTCAGCGCGTCTAAAGCTGCTAAAAATCAAATAGGCCACGAGCAGGAAAACAGCAATCAAAACCAGTTGAACCAACGGGTAATAACGTAATTGAGTCAACACAACCGAATCAGCAAAGTAGATGTAGTGTCTTCCGGCCTCAGGGAGGTCCACTGCAATCGGTTCGTTGCCATTAGACATGTCGCGAAGCAAACGTTGCAATCGGACAGGGTCTGCAACCGTAGCGCTGTCCACACGCTGATACCGCAAGACCGCCGTTCTCATGCTATCCGTCATGACAACCGGAACAGACGCGCTGTTGATCACCGTTTCCGAAATAAACGAATTGATGAGGTCCTGCATGACCTCTTTGAGCTCACTAAAACGAACACTTTCATTCCAGTAAACGGTATGACCAACGTCTTCAAACACGATCGGCTCATTGTGAGCAAGCATCGCAAACTTTAGAGAGTCGCGGTCCGTTGTTTGTGGCACATTTAAATCATACAATAGCCGATCATTCTCGTCGTAGATCAAAACAGGGATGGTGCGATTGGACCACACATAATCTGTAACGAACGTCAAGTCCATGCCCCGTGGTGGATCGTTGATCAAGCGGTATGCATCGGCAAGTCGATCTGCTTTTTGGCGTTCTTCACCACTCAACTCTTTGAATAATTGCTGCGTATACCGCACCAACTCCGACCGCTTCACGATGGCCTCGGACCACACACGCACTTTGTTTTGTTCCTCCTCACGGATGCGGCGCGCCATGTCATTGGAGTACCACAACGTGGCGACAACAATGACCGATGCTACAGCCAATAAAAGCCGCTTCCAGCGTTGTTTATTGGAGTAAACGTTCATTAATTGTAGGCAGGACAAGGCATGGTTCTGCCGCTCGGCTTGCCCGAACAACCGTTGATGCCAATGACGATTTCATGGGTCCGCGGGCCTGCACCACTCAGTGGTGAAACGTTCATCTCGTAAGCATATCCAATCGAGAGGTATTCCAAGACTTTAATTTGAGCAGCGACAATAAATGCACTTTGAGTGCGGTAACCGATGCCAACTCCTGCGACGTCGTTGTAACGCGCCATAGCCATCAGCTCCGCGGAAATCGGAACGCCCTTAGCCATGCGTACTTGTCCAGAGGGAAGAAACATCCACTGTCCGTCGAGCTCAACCTCTGAACCTGCCATCATCACCACGTGCCGTCTCAGCTTTCCGTACTGGCTGATCTTCTCCATGGACGGTTGGGTCACATTCTGGATGGTCAAGCCTACATACTTTGTGCGGTCGTAAAACCAAACGCCGGCGTCCAGCATGGGAGCGATGAATTGGCTTGAACCCATGATGGCAGGGTCGTTGGTGCCTTGTACTTCGGGCATCTCCAGTAAACTCAAGTTAAGTCGATGTTGGAAAAACCCTGCACTGAAGCCCATTGCCAAACGCGCGCCTGTGGATAGCCTCAGGTTGTACGCGTAAGCAAAATTGACCGAGGTATACCCCCAAGCTCCCGCTTCGTCCGATTCAACCCGCCCGCCAAACCCATGAAAGTCTTGTCCTTGAGCCGTCATTTGTCCATGCAAATTGGCAAACGATGTCTGCGGAGCGCCCTCAATTCCAGACCATTGGTTTCGATAGCCCATGTGCAAATCCATACAGCCCAAAACGCCCGCCATGGCCGGGTGGTCCTGGAACGGATTCATCATGGCTGTAGTCCGAATCGGAAATTGCTGGGATTGGCCTGACGTGGCGAAGAACAAAAACACCAGCAGTCCCGTCAAAAAAGGTGTGTGGAATTGTTTCATCGGATAACACTGATAAAGCCGGTGATGGTTTGAAAATCAACAAGCAATGGATCGTTCAAATCAATCGCATAGTAATACGTCCCCTCCGGAACATCCGTTCCGCCGCGTCTTCCATCCCAAGCCTGGGTATACCCAATACTGCGATGAACCAATTGACCCCACCGGTCAAAGATGCGCACGTCCGCTAAATCATACAGAAGCAGACCTTCAATCGTCCAAACGTCATTGATGTAGTCGCCGTTGGGCGTAAAACTCGTTGGGATGCCTAAGGGGTTTCCGACAGTAATGGTAACCTCATCGGTGTACTGACACCCTCCAAAAAAACCTGATACCGAGTACGTAGTGGTGATGCTAGGCGACGCAATCACTTCGGGTCCCGTTGCGGGCGAAATACCGTATTCAGGAAACCACGTATATCCCAGGTCCTCATTTCCCCCTAAGACCGTCAAGGTAACGGCTTGTCCTGGAGCGATATTGGATGTGCAGCAGGCGTTGATCGAAACGGCCGGCCCCGACAGAATTAAGGACACATTGCACGGTGTTGTCGACTGGTCGTGCGCCGTGCCGATTAAAATCAAGTACGTGGTATTGGGCAACAAGCCATCGGTTTGCAAAGCGAACCCTCCTGCCGTTTCGGCACACGGAGAGACCATTTCATACGCGGCGACGTTGCACAAATCCTGCGGATCTGGTTTGACCACAACGCACTCGATCACATCATCAATTCCATCCGTTTGACACGTGACGCCTGTAATGTCCAAAGTGGCAGAACCGGTATTGACAAAATCTCCGTTGGACATGAATTCAACCACCGTTACAAAGGGCGCGTTCAGACAATCGATCTCCAAACTTTGACTAAAGTTCAATGTGATCGCTTCTGGAATTTCACCGCAGATCGGAACCGGATTGCTGCAGTCTTGCGCCTGCAGGGCGCCCGTCAAAGCAAGCAGGACCAAACCTAAATAGTTCTTCATGGCAATTAAACGCTTCATGATTCCAATTCATATGTGACCAACGCTGTTCCTTTTTCCACCGCAACACCAGACCCCACTTCGACG
Source organism: uncultured Flavobacteriales bacterium (assembly GCA_905478325.1). GTDB lineage: Bacteria > Bacteroidota > Bacteroidia > Flavobacteriales_D > Sanyastnellaceae > UA16. The sequence goes on from CAJQIB010000028.1 coordinate 52,607, forward strand.
CTTGCAAGAACTCCTGCTCGTGGAGCACGAATGACATTTTCCATTTTCATGGCCTCCAAAACCAGCAAGGCATGTCCTTCCTCAACCATTTCGCCTTTCGTAACCCCAACAGAGAGCACCTTGCCCGGCATCGGAGCGAGCACTTCCATCTCGAGCCCCGTCTCAGCACTGCTCATGCCCATGGATTCCAGGAGAAGCATCTGACGATCCAACACCTGCAATTGGCGTTCCACACCACTGACGCGGACCAATACATGGCCCGCCTTGTCTGGCCCATTGACCAGTTCCACTCGGACATTTCGATGGCCCATTCGCACATCAAAAACACCGTCACCTACCGGTTTCCAATCCCAAGAAGATGCTGCATCTCCTTGAACCTGTTCCGTTTGACCATCAGGCCATCGTACTTCCCATTCCATGAAGGCAAGTTAGGAGGATTTTGGAGCGAACTTGGGGCCGTGTTCGGGATTTACATTCACATTCCATTCTGTAGAACTGCGTGTCATTATTGTGACTTCCATTTTTCAACCCAATTGGATCAATTGGAGGAAATGGAGGAAGCGTTGATGCGTGAGTTGCTTTGGCGCGGCACAGGGGTTTCAGAAGAAATTAGTACTGTCTACTTCGGGGGGGGGACTCCTTCCTTATTTCCTGAAGAAGGATTGGAGCGAATGATGCACGCCATTCAATCCATATCCAGCACAAAAAAGGAGGTCACATTGGAGGCCAATCCAGAGGACATCACTTCTGAAAAACTAGATGTATGGTTAAAAATGGGTGTCACCCGCTTGTCAATCGGAGTGCAAACGTTTGATGACAGCATCTTGAGTTGGATGAATCGTGCCCATACCGGAGACACCGCTGAAACCGCGATTCGCATGGCGGCGGAAGCCGGTTTTCAGCACATTACCGGTGATTTGATCTATGGGCTGCCGGATCGACCCGCACCTGCATGGGAACGTGACATCGACCGCATGTTGGACCTGCCGATTGACCATTTGTCTGCTTACATTTTGACCATCGAGCCCAAGACAGCCTTGGGTCATCAGGTAAAACAAGGAAAGCAAAACACCGCATCCGACGAAGCCGTTGTGGCCGCCTATCAGACACTCTGCTCCCGCACTCAAACAGCGGGTTTTGAACACTACGAGGTGTCCAATTTTGCACGTCCAGGTGGGCATGCGACACACAATCGCAACTACTGGAAGGGGATTCCATTTTGGGGCATCGGACCAGGAGCCCATGGTTTTGATGGTACCAATCGGTATGCCCACGTTTCAAACAATAGGCGTTATGTCAAGGCGATCCAACAAGCCACGTCATTGCTCGATATTCCACTTGAGGTCGATGTGCTCCAAACGTCTGATCGGTTCAATGAACGGGTCATGACCGGTTTGCGAACGATGGAAGGAATCAACCCCGAGCAGCTCCACGCGGTGTATGGAAGAGATCCGAGAACCGCAGATGCACAAGCGTGGCAATCGGCTGTGCTCAAGCGTGAACTCATTCAGCTGCCCAACGGATCCTTCCGCATCCCCGAAGACAATTGGTTGTTTGCCGATGCTATTGCGTCCGAATTTTTCTGGGTGAACGATTGAATCAGCTTGTTTGTATGCCTTTAGCTGCACGGCGTTTGAGCGCGGCGTCGACAAACACTGCACCAACGATGATCACTGTTCCAGCATAGAACCACGGTCCCATTTGTTCCTCCTCTCCAAAAATCCAAGACGCAAATAGGATTGCGTAAACAGGCTCCATGTTGATGGCGACTGCTGTCGTGAAGGGGGATAGTTTTCGCATGACCTCAATACTCATTAAGAATGCAAATGCGGTAGCAACGCTAGCCAGCAAACCCAACCACAGCCAATCGGATGTTGGAACAGTCCAGAAATCCAATGAGCGTCCCTTTGGCTGCAACAGAAAAACCACGGCTAGGACTGCTGCTGCGCTCAATAGCTCCAACCGTGTCAAGTTTGACGCGTCGTATTGTCTCACCAAAACCGAATTGAGCGTGCTAAAAACACCGGCTAAAAAGGCAGACACCAAAGCCAGTGAAACCCCCCAATAATAATCACTCGCATCCAAAGCAAACCCTCCATTGGTCATCTTAGGCCCCATAAGCAGCACGAGAAGGCCCACTAAAATCACCAAACCAAGTGCCATTTCACGCCAATCCAACTGCCTTCGGTGCACCAACGGTTCAATGAAACTCACAAACAAAGGGGTGGTCGCGAGTGTCGCCAAGGCAATGGACACATTGCTCACCTTAATGGCCGCAAAAAAAGCAATCCAATGACCGGCAGCAACACATCCTACAAACGCGACTTGAACGGCTGTTTTCGGTTTAAATCGCACTGTTTTTCCTCGAAAAAGCAGCCACAGCATCACCAAAGACCCCCCCAAGAAAACCCGCCAAAAAACAAGGCGTTCAGCGTCTAACGAAATCAATTTACCGAGGATTCCGGTAAACCCGAAAATCAGCACAATCATGTGTAAAATCAAGGAGCTTTGCCTGCGATTCATAACGGCAAATCTACCCGTAACTTCGTCCACATGATTGCATTTTCTTCTTTTCCAGGCCTGCGGTTTTTTTTGACAACTAGCTGCATCCTCATCGCGTCTTGGAGCTTCGCTCAAATTCAGTTGGACAACGAGTTCGGTGACTGGAGCAATATCGAGCACTTCGAAGCTGGAGATGGAGTCGGTTCTTTTGTTGCGGTTGGAATTGCAAGCAATGATGCGTGGTTGTTTGTTCATGTAATCCTCGCCGACGAAGTCGGACTCGATGAAGAGGTTTTACCGAATGATCTCAAGGTATTGCTGGATCTTGACGATGATCTTGAGACCGGCGTGGACTATGCCGATTTGGGTCTGGGCGTTGACTTGTTGATTGATTTACCCAATCGCCAAGCCATCCGTTATTCAGGTGGCACGGGGGCTGAATCCCTCAATGACATCGGATTGCATGTTTCACCCACCTACAGTTCTACAGAGTTTGAACTGGCCTTTCACCGGGAATCCACAGAGATCGATGGGCCGTCTATCCGGGTTATGTGGTATGATGGTGCAACCGGAGAAGGGTTCCCGAATGGCGGTGCTTTTCACGCCGTGAGCGAAGCCTTAAGTCCGTGGCAGCCTCAAGGCTTGGAGCGTCCTGCGGAAACCTTGAATCGCGTCGCATTCTGGAACATGAACAATCGCATGGATCAAAGCGGTGCACAAGCCTCTATGGAGCGCATTTTGCAAGCTCTTGACCCGGATATCATTGGGTTTTCTGAGGTCAGTGATGAGTCTCCCGGTTTTGTAGCGGGTTTGCTCAATCAGTGGCTCCCTTTGGAAAACGATGCCTCTTGGAATGTCATCAAGGACGATTATGACCTCATGGTCGCATCCAAAGGAGCCATTCTTGAAGGGTTTGATGAGGTGTACCGGCAGTTTCCTGTATTGGTTGAAGGACATCCGGGTTGGGGGGTTCCTTTGCTGATAACAAGCAGCCACCTCAAATGCTGCGGTGGGTCTTCAAGTGAAGCACAACGTCAATCCGAAGCCGATGAATACATGGCGTTTCTTCGCGATGCCATTGCGGGCGACGGCGACGGGCCCAACCTTGCGACCAACACCCCAATTATATACGGGGGAGACTTGAACATGGTCGGGCTCGACAATCCGATCTACACCCTGAAAACAGGAGATATCAGTGACGAAGACTCATACGGAGCGGACTTCACTCCCGATTGGGATGGCAGCTCATTGACCGAATGGCCTTTGTTGCAATCTGAAGCACCTATGGATTACACCTGGACCAACTCGTCCAGCGAGTGGATGCCCGGAAAATTGGATTACCTCATCACGTCCGACGCTTCAGCGACGCTGCTTCATGGCTTCACTTTACGCACGGATATCATGAGTTCAGCTCGATTGGACCAATACGGCCTTCAATCAGGAGATGCGCTCGCGGCATCGGACCACTACATCATTGTAGCTGACCTTGGGATCGGTTCACTTGTCGGGTCGTTTCCAGATTCGGACAATGACGGCACTGCCGATAACTTTGACAATTGCGTAGCGATTGCCAATAGCGATCAAAGCGATTTCAACAATGACGGTGTCGGAGACGCCTGCAGCGATACCGATGGAGATGGCATCAGCGACGCCCTTGAAATCTCCTTGTACAACACCAATCCTTTGGACGTTGACACCGATGGCGACGGAGTCGTCGACGGTTTGGAGTTGTGTGTTTGCAGCAATACCAACCTGTGTCCAGGAGACCTCACCAATGACTTGGTGGTCAGCATTGGAGACCTGCTCTTGCTGCTCGGTTTGTTTGGTTCTAACTGCTAACGCCGCCTTGAACGGGTCGAGGTTTTAGGACTTGATCAGCTTGTGCTGCGTCCAACCAAAGCGTGTTGCTACAGAGACCACATACATGCCCACAGGCCAGTTTTTTGTGGAAAGCGATGTGAGACGACCATTGATGGTTTGCTCATAAATCAGATGGCCTTGTAGGGTGTGCACCTGAATGGATTGAACATCAACCGATGACTCCATGAACACGCGATCCTCTGTTGGGTTTGGCCAAAATTGCATGCGCGCTTTGATTTCCTCCAAGCCAACAATGATGATTTCTACCGTCGCTGTCATTTCATGCAAGCAGTTTCCATCAGCCCCATACGCAATGAGCGTCACTTCGTACGTTCCGTCCTCTGAGTAACTGAATTCCGGTTCAAACGCATCGCTTGATTCGTTGTTTCCAAAATCCCAATAGTAGCTACCCGCTCCTTGACTGTTGTTGGTAATTTCCAGTGGGCCATCATTCGGATTCCATGGCGACTCAATTTCAAAATCCGCGTACACTGGCTCTGTAATATCGGACTGGTAACGTGGTGAGATTCGATATCCCTCAAAATAAGGCGACTCGAAATCTCGCTGGTCCGCGATGCCTGAAACCAAGAACGTGCCCATCGGAGCCTCCGATAAAAACAAGTCCGTATTGGCATCAATCCGCATCGTATAAACGGTGCTCCCTGTGGTGATGTCCACCTCAAAACTTGGGGCGCTGTTGGTCCATTGACCAGGGTCTACAAGCTCCACACATTTCAACGTCACCACGTGCGATTCGGTGCTTTCGTCCAGCGTTTGAATCAGGGTTGGCTCTTCCGTAAGAAAGCCAGAGCCTTCGTAAATCACGGTGTCGGCCACAATTTGCGTCAGTCCTGCAAATTGATAGATGGTCCCTCGAATACGCAAGCTATCACCAGCAACTACTTGTTCGTAGCCAAAATCAGAGAGTGGACTGAACACGTTGATTCCGTGGGTCGAGTCAATTAAAGTAAACTGCAATCCCGATGGGTAGTCATTCCAACCATGGGCAATGCCTCTCAATTCGCACGATACACCGAGTGAATCCGTGGTTCCCAAGACGCTATTCACTGTTCGAACATCGGCGATGTTGTAAACGGGATAAGTCAAGTCAGAGGGTTGAATGTGAATGGTGATGGTGTCGATCAACAGCACGGCCTCACCACTCGAAATGGTAATCGCCAATTCCACCGTCTCCTCCCCTTCTGGGTCTTCATCGTTGATGGCAGCAAACGTGAATGATTGGTCATTCAACAATCCAATTGGGAACGTATATGTCGGAAGTGGAAACACCGCAGGGAAGTCCAAACCGGATTCAGCAGTACCACCAACAACATCAACGATCACGTTCACGTCTTGCAGTGGATACGCTACTTGCATGACAACCTCAGCGCCTGTGCCCTCAAAGATATAGAGGTCTGTCGCCGCGAAGCCGATTTCCATTTCAGGAGATCCCGTGCATGTTGCGTTGTGGAAGCCAATGAAATCAAACGTGTCTTGCGGGTAAACATCCCATTGGTACTGACCCAATTCCCAATCCGTTGTTCCTTGAGAAACATTGGCTTTTCTCACCAAAGTATACTCCGCCATTTCACCGTTTCCACCGTCCACTTCAAAAGCCGTTCCGGGATCCACTCCAAATTCACCCATCTGGTCAATGATTTCACCGTTGTGATACAATAAGATAACGTCGTTTCCATTGAACCAAGTCACTTGGCTCACCAAGTCCCCCGCAGCAAACAACGCTGGCGTTGCCAACGTATTGACAATAACAAACACCCCGTTTGGTTCAATCGTTCCCTCTAAAACTTGGGTGTTTGTTGGAGCGCTCGCGCCATTGTTCCACGTTTCCATGCTGTATTCAGAAAGGTCAATCGCCACCGGAGATGGATTGTACAGCTCGAAGGCTTTGTTGTTGCTATTGCCCTCAACGTACTCCGAAATGAACAGCTCTTCACAAAAACTACCGCTCTCGCAATCGAGTATCTGCACATCCAAATACGATGTGCTCAAGCTATCACACTCCATGCCTAAAACACCTGAAAGCGGCTGACCTGCCTCTAAAGTCGAGGCGTTAAACCCACCCAATGCGCTAGACCCCCACACCTGATAATTTCCAACACCCAGCTCGCTAAAGTCGTATTGTGGAAAGGCAATGGTATCTAAAATCATTTGCTCATCATCCGTGATGACAAAAATGTACTCGGCTTCAACCGCTTCAGAAGTGTATCCAAATGTGATAAGCGCATTTTCCAAGCCATCACAACCGATCGCAGAGGGAGTTCCTCCCGCATCGGTTACCACACCTCCATCGCAAGCGGGTGGACTACACGTGACCCCTTGAATCTCAATCGTATTGATGCTAAAGGAAACGCAGTTCATGCCCGAAACAGCCGCTGCTGGTTGGCCTGATTCAAGTGATGCTTCATCCAATGGTCCGTTGTGAGAAACACCCCAGACCTCTAAACTCTGGTCTCCCAATCCCGATAGATTCACCGCAGACCCTTCAAAAACAGAGAGAATCGTTTCGTCTAGAGCGTTTACAACCAGCAGTGTGAGATCCGCTTCTGGAACATCGGTCGTGTGAGAAAACTGAACCAAAACCAGCTCATTGTCTGTACAGACCGATTCGTTTGAAGCGTTCGTCAAAGCCAACTGTCCCCCATCGCATTGGAGGATGTTTGAATAACCCGGAGTGAGTGATTGCAGTTGGAAAGATGCCGGGTCCTGCGGTGCTCCTCCATCGGGAACTCTTGAAAAACTTTGAAAATCAGCCAACCCTTCTGCACTTTCGTTGAGCTGAAAGCCTCCAGGAGTCAAGACATCCAAAAGCGAAATCAAAGGAGGTTGGTTGTTTCCATACACCACCGCGTCTACCAAATCAGAGTCCGTTACTGGTGTTCCATCCGGAAACAACTCGGCATCAGCATCATAGATTGCAACCGCCTCTTGGCCCACTTGCAGCCAATTCGTTTCTTCCACAATGAATCCCGCCTCTGTCAAGGCAGGACCTCCGATTAAGAAGAATCCGTCCTCGTCCAAAACAAAGCCATTCAAGTCAATCGTTAAGTTGGATTGCGCATTGGAACCGTTGTACACGACAACAATGAATCCGTTGAGGTCTTCATTGGGGTTGCCTTTCAACTCGATAAACTCCCGGTCATCAACCCCTTGCATGGAAGGGTCCAACTCATTGATCACAATCTGGCCATTCACGTCACAAAGGGTGAATAGGAACAGAATTACCATACCAACCAATTGAGTCTTTTTCATAAAGCGATTGCTGATTAATTGACCTTGCATAGCGTTTGTGGATTCGTTGAAGGGAGAGCAAAAGTAAGGGCATATCCCGTGTTGTTGAAAGTACTCGCTTTGGCTTGCTGCTTGCCGTAACTTTATCCATCATGGGAAGCCCCTCACTGTTAATACAAAAATTGGATGTTTTCATCCGAAAGTACTACCTGAATCGCTTGATTCGTGGAGTCTTTTTTGGTGGTGGGGTCTTGCTCGGAAGTGGTTTGTTTTTATTCTTATTGGAGTATTTCGGGAACTTTGGAATCGCAGGGAGAACCTTGTTTTTTTGGGGATTGGTTATAGGTGGTGTGGGTGTTCTTTCCCGTTACATCCTATGGCCACTGCTTCAGTGGGCACGAATTAGCAAAGGGCTTACGTACGAACAAGCCAGTGGCTTGGTGGGGGAACATTTCCCTGAAATCAGTGACCGGTTGCTGAATACACTTCAACTGCAGCAGCAATTGGAGGGGTCGATTGCGCAAAACGTAGACACTTCTTTACTCCAAGCCTCGATCGAAGAGCGTACGGAAGCTCTCCAACCTTTTTCGTTTCAACAAGCGGTTCACTGGCGCGATAGCATCTCCTATATCTGGTATGCGCTACCCCCTATTCTAGTGATTGCCGTAATTTGGTCTTTACGTCCTGAAATGGTTCAGGAACCCGCTCAAAGAATCTTAGCCCACCGCCAAGACTTTGTGCCCGCAGCGCCATTTCACTTTCAACTGATTACAGACCCCCTTCAGGTTCCTGTTGCTTCTTCGTTTACCGTGGAGTTCGAGGTTGTGGGTTCATCCGTTCCGGAGGTTGTTTTCCTTGAGAGCAATGGCAATCGTTTTCGGATGGAGCGGTTAAACGACCGACAATTTGCACACACCTTTCCTGTGGTGCGCACTTCGCTCGATTTTCGATGTACTGCTGCTGGGGTCAATTCGGATGTCTTCACGTTGGAAGCTCTCCCAGTCCCCACCCTTCTGAGTCTCAATGTGAAAACCACGGCTCCGAATTATACCGGTCGAGGAATCGAGAATTGGGAGGATGTTGGCAACCTCCGGGTGCCTGAAGGAACGTTGATTCAATGGCAGGTTCGCTGCAAAGACACGGAATCGGTTCGAATGCGATTGGGAGACGAGGCGATTGAGATGGATCGCCAAGCAGCATCCACCTTTTCGTTCCAACAGCGATTCACGGATTCTTCACCTTATTGGTTGGTTCCTTCCAATGACTTCGTTGGATCTACAGATTCCCTTCGGTATCTCATTCAGGTTATTCCTGATCTCCACCCCTCCATTCGTGTCAATGAATCCCTAGATAGCCTCGCTCGCTCAACGCGCCGTTTCTCTGGAGAAGTCCGTGATGATTATGGGTTTAGTCGACTGAGGTTGGCATACCAGTGGACAAAAATTGCTCCGCGCAATGAAGAGGAGTTGGCCGACAAATCAAGCGCTTTATCAAGCGGAGAGGTTGTTTACATTCCACTCGAGGAGCCAAGCGGAACGGTTGACCGGTTTTACTTTGAGTGGAGCGTCTTGGACCTGGGCATTACCGAGGGAGATGCTGTGGAGTATTGGTTTGAGGTTTGGGACAATGATGGTATCAATGGAGCGAAAATGGCGCGGTCCTCGACCATGATTTTCAGCCCTCCGTCCCAAGAAGAAGTCCGTGAGGAGCGCGATGCTTCAAGCGCGGATATCCAGAGTAAAATGGAAAGCGCTCGGGAGGAGGCGGTCCTTTTGAGAGAAGAAATGGAGGCGTTGAGTCGTCAACTCCGTGAAGACGACGAGCTCGACTGGAAAGATGAGCGGGCGATCGAAGAGTTCATGAAGCGTCAAGAGGCATTGCAAAAACAGCTGGACGAACTCCAGCAAGCCAATGAACAAAAAGACGATCGTGCCAATGAGTTTACACCTGAAGAAGAGCGTCTCCTCGAGAAACAAGAGCAGCTTCAAGAGCTAATGGAGCAGGTAATGAGCGATGAGCTCAAACAGCTTTATGAAGAGATGCAACGTTTAATGGAGGAAATGGATCCCGACGTGTTGGACGAAATCCAGGACCAGTTGGAATCCATGGAGGTCGACCAAGAATCCCTCGAAAAGGAGTTGGATCGTGCTTTGGAGCAATTCAAACAACTGGAGTATGAGGTAAAAATGGAGGAGGCCCTTGATGATCTCAAAGAGCTCGCAGAAAAACAGGCTGAACTCGCTGAAGAAACCCGGAATGAATCCACACCAAGCGATTCGTTAAAGGCGCAACAAGATTCTCTCAACCAGGCTTTTGAAGAACTCAAGAAGGAGTTGGATGAGCTGGATAAGGCCAATGAAGAATTGGAAAACCCCAATGCCACTATGGACCGTTCTGAAGAAAACGAGTCCATTGAGGAAAAGATGAGTGACAGCTCCGAACAGCTTGACCAAGACAAAAAGAAAAAAGCCTCCGAAAACCAGCAAGACGCTGCGGAGGAGATGCAGCAAATGGCCGAACAAATGGAGGCCATGATGCAACAGGAAAAGGAGGAGGCCTTAGAAGAGGACATGGATGCCTTGAGGGCGTTGCTCGAAAACATCATCTCCTTGTCCTTTGACGAAGAGGGAGTGATGGAACTTCTGCGCCGCACAAACACCGATGATCCGTTGTATATCACTTACGGCCAGACGCAACGACGGCTCAAAGATGATGCGAGAATGGTTGAGGACTCGTTGTTTGCGTTGAGTTTACGTATCACACAATTGGCCCCAGCGGTCAACCGTGAAATTGGTTTAATCAACCACCACATGGACGACGCTTTGGCCATATTCGGAGAACGACTCACCGCTGAGATCAATAGCAACCAGCAATATGTGATGACCAGCTTCAACAACCTTGCGTTGATGCTTGATGATGCCCTGCAACAGATGCAGCAATCGATGTCAGAATCAAAGCCCGGCAGTGGCAACTGTGAAAAACCGGGAGGCAATGGCAAACCCAAGCCCTCTCCAAGCGCCGGGGACATGAAAAAGATGCAAAAAGCCTTGGGTGAGCAGCTGGAAAAGATGAAGGAGTCAATGGGTGAAAAGGGGAAGTCAGGGAAAGACGGGAAACAACAGCGACAATTAAGCAAACAACTGGCTCAAATGGCTGCGCAACAAGCTGCTCTGAGGCAAATGGCTGAGCGAAAATCTCAAGAGCTCAATGAGGACGGTTCTAGCGATGGAGAACAGTTGGGTAACATTGCGAAGGAAATGGAGGAGTTGGAGCGCGACTTGGTCAACCGAGATGTTACTCTTGAAACCATGGCTCGACAACAAGATTTAATGGTTCGCTTGCTCGAAGCAGAAACCGCTGAGCGTACGCGGGGCGAAGATGACAAGCGAAAATCACGTACAGGCAATCAAAACTTAAGCGAAGAGCCTTCTCAACTGATTGATTATCTGAAGCTTAAAAACAATGAACTTGAATTGTTACGAACAGTTCCCCTTGAATTGGATTCCTATTATCGTGACCGAGTCAATGAATATTTCAATAATTTGGACGTCACGACCCCAGAATTGAATCCGCGGTAACAATCTTTGGAACCATGACCGAAACCATGCAACAACTGCAATTCCACTCTCAACCCGAAAACATTGCTGTAATCGAGCGATTGATTGATGAAATCCGAGACGGACAATCCTTTCAAGAGGAGTGTTACGGAGATGTTCTCATCGCGATGACAGAAGGCGTCAACAATGCCATTGTCCACGGAAACCGTTTGGATGCGACGAAACTCGTTTTTGTTGAGTACGAACTGCGCACATCCGATCTTTACTTCAAGATCACCGACCAAGGACCCGGTTTTGATTTTGAAAACGTCCCTGACCCGACAGCGCCTGAAAATCTAGAGAAACCGAACGGCCGAGGAGTCTTCTTGATGCGCCAATTGTCCGATGAATGCACGTTCTCTGATGACGGCCGTGTGGTTGAGCTGACGTTCCAAGGGGTGTTCTCTGCGCCCTGAATTCGCATTCTGTATTGCCCATCTCTTTTCACAATGCGGACCACCCTTATCGCTGTCCGCAACGCCGTTTGATCAAAACCTGGCTCACTGATGTGGTACAATCTCATCAGAAAATCGTCGGAGACGTCTCGATTGTCTTTTGCACGGATGCGTATCTCTTGACAATCAACCAAAATCATCTGCAGCACGATTATTACACCGATATCATCACGTTTGATTATTGTGAAGGACCCTCCGTCTCTGGCGAACTTTACATCTCTATTGACCGCGTCAAAGACAACGCTAAAACACACAAACAACTGTTTAACAATGAGTTAAATAGGGTTATTGTGCATGGGGTACTGCATTTATTGGGATATATGGACAAGTCAAAAGCTGAGCAAACACAGATGACGCACTTAGAAAACAAGTGGCTGACAACCTTCAATACGCTCAACGCATGATCCATCAAGAATATGATGTAATCGTCATTGGGGCGGGGCACGCAGGAAACGAGGCGGCTGCGGCTTCAGCAAACCTTGGAGCCCGCACCCTTTTGATCACTATGAACATGGGGGTCATTGGCCAAATGTCATGCAACCCAGCAATGGGGGGAATTGCCAAGGGACAAATCATCCGAGAAATTGACGCAATGGGTGGATACTCTGGAATTGTGAGTGATCACAGCGCAATCCAGTTTCGTATGCTCAATCGATCAAAGGGACCCGCTATGTGGTCTCCACGCACTCAGAACGACCGGATGCGCTTCGCTGAAAAGTGGCGTTTAATGCTTGAAGGCACTCCCCTACTCGACTTTTGGCAAGATGCCGTCACCGAATTGATCATTGAAAACGGAGTTTGCTGCGGTGTTAGAACGCAACTGGGTTCGACCATTCGATCCAAATCCGTTGTTGTCACGGCAGGTACATTTCTCAACGGCCTGATGCACATCGGAGAAAAACAATTTGGCGGTGGACGTGCGGGCGAACGCTCTGCCGTTGGGATCACAGAGCAGTTGGTCGAAAATGGCTTTACAGCCGATCGGATGAAAACGGGCACACCTCCTCGCGTCGATGGAAGAAGTATCAATTACAGCGTCTTAGAAGAACAGCTTGGAGACCCTGATCCTCGGCGTTTCTCTTACACAGACACCCCGATATTACAAGATCAACGAAGCTGTCACATCGCTCACACCAACGTCCAGGTCCACGATATCCTGCGCGACGGGTTCGACCGATCACCGATGTTCAATGGCCGCATTCAAGGTCTTGGCCCGCGCTATTGCCCGAGCATTGAAGATAAAATTGAGCGATTCCACACCAAGGATTCACACCAATTGTTTGTCGAACCCGAAGGATGGGAAACAGTCGAAGTCTATGTCAATGGCTTCAGCACAAGCTTACCAGAAGACATCCAAGTGAAAGCACTTCGGTGTGTTCCTGGTTTCGAAGGTGTGAAGTTCTTTCGACCCGGATATGCTGTCGAATACGACTTCTTCCACCCCACCCAGCTCAAACACAGCCTAGAAACCAAGCAACTTCAAAACCTATTCTTCGCTGGTCAAATCAATGGTACAACTGGATATGAAGAAGCCGCCGCTCAAGGGTTAATGGCCGGAATCAATGCTGCACGTTCCACGTGGAACAAACCACCAGTCGTCCTCAAAAGAAATGAAGCGTACATCGGTGTACTCATCGACGATCTCGTTACCAAAGGCACCAAGGAGCCTTACCGCATGTTCACATCACGTGCAGAATACCGCATCCTTTTGCGCCAAGACAACGCCGACCAGCGCCTCACCCCTTTATCACACGCTATCGGGCTGGCATCGAGCGAGCGCATGGAAACATTGGAGTCCAAGATCAAGACCATGCAGTCGTTCAAGACCCAACTCGAAAAAACAAGCGTCAGCCCAGAGCAAGCTCAAACGCTTCTCGAATCCATCGAAAGCGCGCCTTTACAACAAAAGCAAAAAGCCATTTCCGTGTTAAATCGACCCGGAGTTGGCGCACAATTGATGTTTGACCATATCCCGGAAATCGACGCCATCGGCAAACACCTGCAAATGGACATTGAAACCCTCGAGGCTATTGAGGTTCAAATCAAGTATGCTGGATACATTGAAAAGGAGCAGGCAATCGCTGATAAATTGCAGCGCTTGCATCACGTTGCTATTCCGAATGACTTCAATTATCACGCACTCGAATCCTTGAGTAGCGAAGCCCGCGAAAAACTCACAGAAACGAAACCCGAAACGCTTGCCGGCGCTTCCCGCATTTCTGGAGTAAGTGCATCTGATCTGGCTGTTTTGCTTGTGAACCTCGGCCGATAGGTACTGTTCCACGTGAAACAGTATCACTTGGGCCTTTTTAAGGGGCCGTGTAGCGTTTAAAGACTTCACGTAACCCACACGTTCTCTTTTCCCTATTCTTTATTTTTTACACAAAACACTGTAAATGAAGTAGTTACATACATGATTGCAACCAAGAAGAGCCCTCGGGTCTTGGCCGAGCACGAACTATCTTTGCACCTCCAATAAGAACAGACACACAATGGACATTCAAAATATTCTCTCCACACTCGGAATCCAAGATCACAACCACGGCGTTATGATTGGTAAGCGGGCCTTTGGAAGCGGAGCCACTATTGATTCAATTTCACCGGTTGACGGAAAGCGGATTGCTTCAGTTTCAAGCGCAACGGCGGCAGACTATGCTGAAGTCATGGAGCACGCTCAAGCTGCATTCCTCGATTGGAGACATGTTCCTGCGCCAAAACGAGGCGAGGCCGTTCGCCAATTTGGTGATGCCCTTCGTGCAAAGAAGGATGCTTTAGGAGCGTTAGTGAGTTATGAGATGGGTAAATCACTCCAAGAAGGTTTGGGTGAGGTACAGGAGATGATTGATATCTGTGATTTCGCAGTCGGTCAAAGCCGTCAATTGTACGGAATGACGACACACTCTGAACGTCCTCTTCACCGCATGTATGAGCAGTACCACCCAATGGGAGTGGTGGGAATCATTTCTGCTTTTAATTTTCCAGTAGCCGTATGGGCTTGGAACACTGCACTCGCTTGGGTTTGTGGTGATTCTTGCGTGTGGAAGCCTTCTGAAAAGAGCGCGCTTTGTTCCATTGCTTGCCAGCACATTTGGAATGAGGTTGCTGAAGCCAATGACGTTCCTGCAGCGCTTTCTTGCGTTGTGAATGGCATGGCTGATGTAGGAGAAATGTTGAGCAATGATCCCATGGTACCTCTTGTGAGCGCCACAGGTAGCACTCGAATGGGCAAGGCTGTTGCAAAGGCTGTTGCCGGACGTTTGGGCCGATCGCTTTTAGAGTTGGGCGGAAACAACGCCATTATTATTGCTCCTGATGCTGATTTGAAAATGGTCGTTCCTGCCGCTGTGTTTGGCGCTGTCGGTACGTGCGGCCAACGGTGTACTTCTACACGTCGTTTGATCATCCATCGTTCGATTTACGATCAAGTCAAAACAGTTCTCAAAAACGCTTATGGCCAACTCACCATTGGCAACCCATTGGATGAGTCCAACCATGTTGGGCCTTTGACAGACCAAGCGGCTGTTGCAACTTATCTCGCCGCACTTCAATCCGTAAAAGATCAAGGAGGCACGTTTGTGGTCGAAGGGGGGGTGTTGGAAGGTCCTGGGTATGAGAGTGGTTGTTATGTCAGCCCAAGTATCGCTGAGGCTTCGAATGATTTAGCGATTGTTCAACACGAGACGTTCGCACCGTTGCTTTACTTGATGGCATACGACACCTTAGATGAAGCCATTGCGTTGCAAAACGGCGTTGCTCAGGGATTGTCTTCTGCTATTATGACGAACAATGTCCAGGAAGCGGAGTGGTTTTTGTCTGTCAATGGTTCCGATTGTGGAATTGCAAACGTCAACATCGGCACATCAGGAGCGGAGATTGGAGGAGCGTTTGGAGGAGAAAAAGAAACAGGAGGGGGGCGCGAGTCTGGATCAGATGCTTGGAAAGCTTACATGCGCCGACAAACAAACACCATCAACTACGGATCAACCCTTCCATTGGCACAAGGGATTCAATTCGACTTGGGTTGATATGAAGTGGATCGCCACGTGTGTTGTCTGTGTTTCACTCTTTGTCCGCTGCGCTGAAGTCAACGAAACACAAGACAACCTCGAGGTGGTGTTCCATCTCAATGATAGTACGCGCGTATCGTTTCCTTTGCAGCAACAAAATGACCTCTTTACCCTTCAAAACGGTGGAGAGGAAATGGAGTTGCTTCGAACCAACGACTCTACGTTTGTGGTGCCTGTTTTTGGCGGTTCGTGGGTATTGGATTCAACGGAGAGGAGAGGGGTGTGGACGGACTCCTTGCGGTCATCCAACTACCACGTAGATTTTGACATTCAACCCCGGTCTTCTGTCATCAACACAGGCGAGGCTCCAGAGGGTACTTGGGATGTTTGGTTTGGTGATCGCGATACCAGCGCGTTCGCTGATGCACAATTGGATCTTCAGCGTGTTGCGGGTAGCATGACCGGAACGATGCGAACCCCTACCGGGGATTATCGCTTTTTCTCAGGGGTTTATCGCTCTGGCTTGCTTCACATGCAAACCTATGATGGGGCCCACCTCTATTGCTTCAAAGCGCGCTACAGTCAGGGAAGTTGGATCGACGGTAGTTTTTATAGCGGCAACCATTACCACACGCAATGGTCCGGTCGCAGTGGTCGTGTTTGGCCAAACGGTGATACCGTTGAAGAAATTCAAGTCCAAGACTCAGACCTTTTGATCACCACCCTCGATCGGAATGGGTCGTCTGTAGAAGTGTCTTTGGTTCCTCAACCCGGTGAGGTCGTTGTTGTAGACATCCTAGGAACGTGGTGCCCAAACTGCATGGATGAAGTCCGTTTACTTCGAGAGGTTCAGGAAAACCACCCGGGTATTCGTGTCATTTCCATGGCATACGAGAGGGACACCACTGCCTTAGATGTGTACCGTCGATTGGATTTTTACCGCTCACAATTGGGAATCAACTGGGAGGTGTACTGGGGAGGAGCCGCTAGCAAAACAATAGCTGCGCGCACTTTTCCTTTCTTGGATCAGGTTTTGAGCTTTCCTACTACACTCTTTATCCACCCCAACGGACGCGTAGCCATCCATTCCGGCTTCAATGGGCCCGCAACAGGGGCGGCGTACGAAGCAGAGAAAAACAAGTTCAGTCAACTCCTCTCTGCGGCTCCTGGTTTTTAATTATTTCTCTGGGAAATCATTTTCCATATCAACCTCGATACGCTTGTCTTGGTTGGCGAGTTGCCACGCCGTGTGAAACACCAAGCGGCCAATCTCAGCCGTC
The DNA here is from genome assembly GCA_905478325.1 of uncultured Flavobacteriales bacterium. Classification (GTDB taxonomy): domain Bacteria; phylum Bacteroidota; class Bacteroidia; order Flavobacteriales_D; family Sanyastnellaceae; genus UA16. The sequence goes on from CAJQIB010000028.1 coordinate 69,556, forward strand.
TTGTCGTAGTGGATTTTCTCCGGATCATCTCCCGGTTTATGATAGTCTTCGTGCACACCACTGAAGTAGAAGATCACAGGAATGTTGTGTTTCGCAAAATTGTAGTGATCAGACCGGTAGTAAAAACGATTCGGATCATCCGGTGCGTTGAATGTATAATCCAATGCCAACTGCGTAAACTCACTGTTCGCGTTTTCACTGATCTCATGGAGCTCAGAAGATAGCTTATCTGACCCAATGAGATACACATACCGATCATCATCCGGGTGTGCCTCATCTGTCCTTCCGATCATATCAATATTGAGATTAGCCACCGTGTTCTCGAGAGGCCAAACAGGATGATCTGAATACCATTCACTTCCGAGTAAGCCTTTTTCCTCTCCAACTACCGTCATCAGCAATACACTCCGGCGCGGCCCTTCTCCGGCATCCACCGCAGCCATGAAGGCTTGAGCCAACTCCAAGACCGTAACCGTCCCTGAACCGTCGTCGTCCGCCCCGTTATGGATTTCACCGTCGATCACACCCACATGATCATAGTGTGCTGTAATCACCACCAACTCCTCCTGTAAAACGGAGTCTCTTCCTGGAATATAACCGAGTACGTTTTGCGTGTTGAATTTCCCTGAACGATCGTCCAGGTTGAAAGACCAACTCGCTGTTGGCATTGCCTGAGTTGTTAAAACTGCACCCTTCGCTTTCTTCTTCTGAATTTTTTTCCAGCTTTTCAAGGTTGTTTGACCCCACCAGTTTTTGGTTGAACTGCCCTCCATAAAAAAAGTAGGTAAACGCGTTCCTTCTGTTTCTTTTGGGTCCGGTTGATCCAGTCGCATTGATTTTCTCAATAACCAGGGTTTTAAACGCCCTTTATACGCTCCCAACCCTTCACCTATGACAACCAAAGCTCTGGCTCCACTGGCCTCTGCATTCAATCGCTTCTTTTCAAGACCATCGCGCCAATTCTCCTCTGCTGCACCCGCTGTTCCCGAAAAAACAACCACCACTGAACCGGTACAATCCAACCCTATAAAGTCATCTGGTTCACCCCAGGAAGCAAACACCATTGGAAGGTTTTCCATTGACTTGTCCCGGATACCCGGATAGAATACATACTCCTCTAAAAATTCAAAGGACGTACCTGAAACCGTCAGGCTTCCCCCTAAAATTTGCGATCGAACCATCGATACCTCTTGGTAATACCCTGCTTCATGGTACGGTGCTATCCCAACAGACTCGAAATAACTCGCTATGTAAGCCGCCGCTTTTTCTGCACCAGGTTCTCCTGTTTCACGCCCCTCAAAAGCATCACTCGCGAGCACCGTTAAGTGGTTTTCCAAATCACTTGCGTTGATTGTTTCAGCCCACTTTGTGGATTGCGCTGATAGCACTGAAAACAACGCCATGAAACCAACGAAGCTCGCACACGCTATTTTACCCACACGCCGATCATGCCGTCCACCTTCAAAATCCTCTGATAAGAACGTTGTGACGATATCCAAAGCTTCAGTTTCATCCACAAACCGCGCAGGGATACAAAGAATATTCGCGTTGTTATGTTGTCTGGTCAGCGCAGCAGTTTCAGCATTCCATGCGATACCCGCTCGCACAGCCTGGTGTTTGTTGGCTGTCATCGCCACACCATTTGCAGAGCCACAAATAAGGATACCTCTATCCACTTCTTCGTTTTGAACATCCAGCGCCACTTGATGCGCATGGTCCGGATAATCTACACTTTCGTTAGAATCTGTTCCCCGATTGATTACTTCGTGGCCTTTGGATACTAACTGTTCCGTGATTACCTTTTTAAGTGCTGGACCGGCGTGATCGCCTCCAATTGAAATGCGCATGGATTCAAATTTCAAGCAAGTTAATTAACAACCCACTCGTTGATAGCCTTAATCTTCCGTTTACAACTCCTAACAACTCATGCTTGCTATTTCAAGCTCTCAAACGTAAGCCAACCTTGATGTGATTTATCCAACTAATTTGGTTGGAAGTTTTCGTTCATTTTATCACCCAACTTCACTCAATTACGGACAACTTGCATGTGTGAATTCTTTACACAACCAGCAAAGACTCCAAGATGTTAATGAAACCATTAAACCATTGATTTACAATCTCCTCTTGTTAGATTCTATGTTTAAAACCAACCCAGATATTGTTCAGAATTCATAAATTCTACTTCCATTGCATCATGTTACCAACCGTTTCAACAGACCTATAGTTACTATGAATTATTCTTTAAGAATATATACATATATACTATGTTGTTCATTCATAATCTCTGCTGCTGCTCAGCCAGAAATCGAAAATTGTGTCTGGACAACATTTACTTTTGAGGATGGAAAAAAAGCAAGTGAAGGGTGTTTGGTGGATGGACAACCAGAGGGGGAATGGACAACATATTTTGAAAACGGAGTTTTAAAAAGCAAGGGATCACGGAGTGATTTTAAATTGAATGGTTTGTGGGAATTTTACCATGAAAATGGGAATATTCAAAGACGGGTAGAATTTGGATTGGGTCAGAAAAATGGGAAAGAGTGGAATTTTAAGGAGCAAGGAAATCTTGTGACAGAACGTGTTTTTGAACAGGGTGTTCAGGTAGGAATTCAGTTGGATTATGATCCATCCGGATGGATTAAAAAGAGAACTCCTTTTAAAACAGGTAAAACCCATGGTTGGGGGAGAGAATGGGCGGAGGACGGTCGTGTTATCGCATTATTCGAATACAATGAAGGCCGTTTGAGATCAACGCAACGAATCAATGCGTTGGATGATCAAAATAGAAAAACAGGGATTTGGATGGAGTGGAATTCCATGGAACGGAAAATAGAGGAAGGTCCTTGGCTTGCAGGAAAACGAAACGGAATTTTCAAGTTTTACGACGGGTTTGGCCAGTTGGATTATCTAGAAAAATACGAATTTGGAGAGATTGTAAAAGATGTAGAGGCAACAACACCTGTAGATGTAAGAACGACACGCCATCCAAATGGGGTTATTGCAACAAAATCTACGTATTCAGAGGATGCGTTGATTGGTGTTTTTAGGGCGTATGATACCACCGGAACACTGGAGTCAGGAGCGTTGTACGAGGCCAATAAAAAAGTAGCAGAAGGAATCACAAATGAGGAAGGCAATCGCACGGGTTGGTGGGTGTGGTTTGACGAAATGGGAAATAAAAAAGCCAGTGGAAATTATACAGCTGGAAAAGAGGAGGGAAAGTGGGAATACTTCAATGCACTGGGTGATATCATCCAAGAAGGTTTTTTTAAAAACGGACTGTATCATGGAGATTGGACCTGGTATTATCCCAATAAATCCCTTCATCGAAAAGAGCAATACCGAAAAGGGAAAGAGAACGGCGAATTCATTGAATGGAATATCACCGGAGAATTACTCAATCAAGGTGTTTATCAGAACGGTTTGAAGCAAGGTGATTGGATAGAAGATGTTAATGACCACAGAGAGGAGGGAGCGTATTTAGATGGAATGAAAGACGAAGAGTGGAAGCATTTTAATACCGATGGAAAGCAAAGTTTTAAAGGAACTTTTATTTATGGACTACCCGATGGAAAACACACTTTTTATCAAGAGAAGGGGGGAGTTGATCATATAGAACGGTATGAAGGAGGAGTGAAACAAGGAAAATGGATTTTCTACAATTCAGATAATCTCATCGAGCAAACACGAGAATATCGTCAAGGAGAATTGATAAAAGTGGATGGTCAAACCATTAAAACAAGAAGGGAAAAGCGTGCAGACCGTGATCTAAAAAGAACGAAAACACCATGAAGGATCAAGACACTGTGTATTCTTGGTTGTTTGCATTAAACGATGCTGCTGCCGTTTATCAAGACGGTGTGATCTGTGCATCGAATGATGCATTCAATACATACTTGGATTCAGGTCACTCCGCGCTGTTCGAATGGGTTAAAAACAACGAATCAACTCCTTTTCAAGGGGTTGTGAAAGATCTGGATGGCAACCACTGTGCGATTCACGGTTTAAAAAGCAAACTGAGCGACAACACGACACTTTGTACGCTGCAAGACGTTACAGAGTTGGAGGTTCTAAAAGAAGTTCAAACGATCAATCAGAATAAATTTAAAGCGTTGAGCAACGGTACCATGGAGGGAATCGCTTTGTTTAGTGGTGATGAGGTGGTTGATGTCAATGAACGCATGGTTCAAATCACAGGGTTCAATGAAGCGAATGAACTCATTAAAAACGGTCTTAAAGGGTTCTTTAAAACACGTGATTGGAAGCGGTTATCTACCCGATTGAATGAAGTGTTTGATTTTGAAATTGAAAATTCGAAAGGGATTAAAATCAATATAGAGGCTCAACTCACATCAACAAATAAAGAAACAGACAACCTACAAGCATTGGTAATGCTTGATGTTACCGAAAAAAAGAGGATTGAGCGCGACCTACTTCAAACCAAAGAACGGTTTAGGTTATTGGTGGAATCCAGCCCGATCGGGTTGTTTCTCGTTGTCAAAAATAAAATTCGATACATCAACCAAGCGGCCTCGAGTTTATTGGGTTTTGAAGATGAGGAGGAAGTGTACAATCAAGATATCTCTTCGCTCTTTATGGACTCAGACCGCCAGCGGGTATTGGAGGATATGGAAGCGGTTTATAAAGGAGAGAAACCACCCTATATCGAATTGTCCATGCGGGGTTTGAATACGCAAGCGAAAGCTGTTGGGATTCAAATGGGCTTGACGTTTTATGATCAGAAACCGGCTGTTCAGATTACCGTGAGTGATTTATCGACCCGAATGATGCTTGTACGTGAGCAGATGAGAGCTTCTTCAGCTGAAGAAGCGAATGCTCTTTTGAAGGAAGAAATTAAGCGCCACAAGAAGACACAAATTCAACTAAAGGAGGCGGAAAGACTGAACAGGTCCATTGTAGAGAGCTCTATTGATATGATTCTTGCGTTTGACATCAATGGGAATTTGATTCAATTTAATCACGCAGCGTCTGTGGAGTTTGGATGGACTTTTGACGATGCGAAACAACTAAGGCCTAAGCAGTTTTTAGCGGATGAAAGTGAATTCGCGGATGTGATGAGCGAATTAAAAGAGAAAAATCACTTCGTTGGGGAGTTGACAGGTCTCCGTTCTTCAGGTGAAACATTTCAACTCTTGATGTCCGTTGCTTCGTTGAGGGATGATGATGGGAATACGTTGGGAGCGGTTACGGTGGGGAGGGACATTACGGGCCTGCAGATAGCGGAACAAGAACTTCGTAGAAGTGAAGAGCGGTATCGTGACATTTTAGACAACGCTAGCGATTTAGTTTTCTTGGTCGATCAACACGGAAAATTCACCTACGCGAACCCGTCATTTTTCAGAACACTTGGGTATAACGGTACATCCTTGTTGGAAACCAACCTCCAATCCATTACTTCTCTTGATAATGAAAACTGGGCCGAATCGATTTCAGGGACGAACAAAGAACTTGTTTTTAAAAAACAAGACGGGACCCCGTTGAACATGCTCGGAGGAGCGTCGATGCAAAGAGACCACAACGAAAAAGTAACTGGTGTGAGGGGAATTTTCTTGGATGTATCAGAAATGCGCGGGTACCAGCGTGATGCGATGGTGCAATCTGCAAAACTGGAGTCCATATTCAACTCGACGAAATACCTTTTGATGTTTACCCTGGACCAGTCTTTACATGTGAGTTCATCGAACCTCAATATGGAGAGTACATTCCAAAACCGATTCAAGGCTGATATTCAAAAAGGAACTGCAATTGTTGAGTTGTTGGGCACCTTTACCTCGGAGAAACTATACAACGGCCAATTGCGCTTGTTGAAACAAGCCCAAAGAGGGGTGCAACAGCAATTTGAATTGCCTCTTGTGGGTTTCGCAGGAGAAGTCGTGTGGTATCAAGTGTTTGTCAATCCGGTGCGGTACGATGACCAGGAAGAAGAACTCAGTTGCATTGCATATGATATTACTGAGAGAAAAGAAATCGAGCAACAAATCCGAGAGGCGCTGAAAGAGAAAGAGGTGCTGTTGCAAGAGGTGCACCACCGGGTTAAAAACAACCTTCAGGTCATATCAAGCATGCTCAACCTTCAGCGCCGGTTCATATCGGATCCGCTTATGTTGAATATTTTGGAAGAGAGTCAAAATAGAATTTCTACAATGAGCTTCATCCACGAGTCTTTGTATCAGAACTCTGATTTTAGCTCGATCAGCTTTTCTTCTTATCTCGAACGCCTCACCAACAACCTGATTCATAGCTACTCCAAAATTTCATGTGAAGTAGAGCTGGTGTCTTGTTTGGATAACGTGTACATCAATTTAAAGCAAGCCATCCCGTGTGGGTTGATTGTAAACGAGCTGGTATCGAATTGTTTGAAGTATGCTTTTGTAGGAAGAGAGCATGGAAAACTCACACTAAGGGTAGAGGAAAAGGACAACGAATTGGAAATAGAGGTTTCGGATGACGGTGTTGGTTTACCCGAAGGTTTTAGCTTTGAATCGAACGATTCTTTAGGAGTATATCTTGTTCAAGCCCTAACAGAACAGCTCGATGGAGTTTTGATTGTGAATAACAATTCCACGACGAGTGCGTTAGAAAAGACCACGGGGAGTTCCTTTTTGGTTAGATTTACCCCAATTGCGGATTAACGGAACACGACTACCATGCCAATCAATATACTTGTTACTGAGGACGAAAGCATCGTCCGTAAAGACATCGAACGATGCCTTGGAAACCTTGGATACAATGTAATTGCCTCTGCGGATAATGGGAACGATGCGATCTCTATGGCCATGAAACACAAGCCAGACCTGGCTTTGATGGACATCATGATCAAGGGAGATATGAACGGAATTGCAGCAGCTGAGGAGATCAAACGCAACATGGATATCCCGGTTGTATTTCTCACGGCATACGCAGATGAGGGCACGCTGAACGAGGCTAAAATGGCCGAACCGCATGGTTATATCCTGAAGCCATTTAAAGACGTCGATATCCAAACGGCGATTGAAATGGCTTTGCACAAGCACAGCAAAGAGCGTGAGATGAAGCAGGAAACTGACTTCTTGCGCAGCATGGCTGAACACAAAGAAGACTCAGACGTCATCTTTGTTAAAAACCGCAGCCGTTTGGTTCGTGTAAAGAACGACGACCTGTTGTTTGTTGAGGCATTGAAAGACTACGTTGTGGTCCACACACGAACAGAGAGCTACACCATTCATTCGACGATGAAGGATGTAGAAACAAAACTTGGAGGCAAAGAATTTTTGCGCGTCCACCGGAGTTTCATTGTGAACATTGAAGCCATTGAAAGCATCAAATACGCGATGATTACAATTGACGGAATGGACAAGGAAATCCCTGTAGGTGGAAGCTATAAAGACTCCTTAGCGGATCGAATCAACTTGCTTTAAGGCAAGCTGAAAAACACCTGGTTTTTTCACTTTAGTTGGACCTGTTGTCGCTTTCCAATAATCGGGACAGCAACAAGTGGAATTGGTGCACGCCTTGCTCTCGCGTTGGTGAAAACCGCCCAGTTGAATAACTTCTTGATTGAATTCCTTTTTGAACAGCAGCGACGACTGCCTCATCCTCCTGTTCTACTAAATCCAAATCACCCCCAGCGCCACGATCCATTTTAGAAGCGTCGAAAACGTACGACTTGAATGTGATTCTGGTTTTGTTCTTGCTAATGGGTTCAACCCGGTTGACCGACAATCCCCAGGGATAGAAATTGAGCATGACGTTAGGAAACAACCAGAAGTAATACGCTGAGATATTGGACCCAAAATCAACGTGGCCCTCGGGTAAATCAAACGTATCGGCATCTCCACGGGTATATCCAATTTGGAGACTACCGTATTCAAAGAGGACGGTCTTGTACTGATCGTAATCAACAGCAGCATTCAAAGCTTGATGCACAAAAGGAATGTGAAAGCCCTCTAGAAAATTATCACAGTACAACGCCCAGTGAGCGTCCACTTCATAAACCTCTTCTTTTTTCGGTTGGTATGTGAACTGTGAAACGGGCATAAAACCAACCCGTTCGTTGAGAATCTCAATCAATGCAGACAAACCAAAAGAAGGGGCAAGCCCAACGAATAAATGCCCAGCCCAAGAGGTGATCGGGTGGTCTTTCAGATCATCACATGGCCGAGGAAAGTCAAGTGCTGTTTCAAACTCTGGCATGCTTTTAAAGGCCCCATTCATTTCGAAACGGCGGCCGTGGTATCCACATACAAGCTGGCGCAACTGACACGGCTTGTCGACGAGAAGATTGCCGCGGTGCGTGCACACGTTGGCGAGACATTGGATGTGACCATCTTCTTGACGGGACAACAACAAGGGCTCATCAAGGAATTCAGGCAACAGAACAAAAGGAGAAACCGAGTTTTCAGGAGAAATTGCATTTGCGACGGGCCCAACCCAATGCCATGACCTCTCGAAAACAGAAACCTTCAAAGCCTCAAAAACATCATCGCGGGTATAGAATTTAGCCGGAAGTGTTTCAGCTCTTCGGATGTCAGGGTCGATAAAAAATGAAGGTGTGCGCATGGTTGGTTTCGGCGAAACAATGAAGATAACTCATTTCGATAAAGACAGATGGTAGGCATGCGGAAACACCCAATGCAATAAGGGGTAAACGTGACCAAGCCCAGCGAGGTTGTCCCCCGCCAAATTAACCGTCACCCAAGCGATGATTATAAAGATGTAGGCTGGTAGCCTGTGGAGGGCATAAAAACCAGAAAACCAGTTGATTTAACGTGGGTATTACGTAACATTAACTTAACATTTAGCACCTTGTTTTATCGTTGCCAATGGTGACATTCACACTCCCAAATAGAATGGTATGATCGCTCTTTTTACTACAATAGGTTTCATCTTGGCTGGCTACTCGGTGATTGCCAATGATAGCGTGCAAACACTTGGAACATGGATTGCCTCGAACCGAGATAAATTTAAATGGACAACGCTTTGGGCTGCCGCCGCAACGGTATTGGTGGCGACGTTAGCGTACGGATGGTACACAGGAGATGGTGACATTTCATTCGGTCGTCTGACGAAAATCCCATACAAGGAGCCACAATGGTACCATGCCATGGCGCCATTAGCGCTGGTGTTGTTGACCCGAAAAGGGATTCCGGTATCCACATCTTTCCTCGTGCTTTCGGCATTTGCATCCACATTTGTTCTTGAGAAAATGCTCTTAAAGAGCGTAATGGGATATGGCCTTGCTGCGATTGTCGCTTATGTACTCTGGCTCATCATTGCTCGTTTCATCAATGAAAAGGAAGATGTAAGCGATGGCACAAAGAAGTTTTGGAGGGTGTTCCAGTGGTGTTCAACTGGTTTTTTGTGGTTTACTTGGTTGTCGCACGATGTCGCTAACATCGCTGTGTTCCTTCCCCGTCAAATTTCATTGACGCAGTTGTTGTTGGTTATGGGGTTCTTTGTCCTTGGTTTGGGCCATATATTTTATCAGAAGGGCGGAAAAATCCAGCAAATTGTGTTGGACAAACAGAGCACGAAATATGTGCGTTCAGCGACGCTCATTGATCTCGTTTACGCTTTCCTCCTTTTGTATTTTAAGCAATTGAACAACATCCCGATGTCTACGACATGGGTGTTTGTTGGATTGTTGTGTGGTCGAGAATTGGCTTTGAATACGGGCCTCACGAAAAAAGGAAACCTGAAGTCCATCTTCCCGATTGTAGCCAAGGACTTCTTGAAGCTCATCGTCGGTTTGCTTGTAAGTGTCGCCATTGTATTGGCCATTCACTATGGCACGGACAGCGTCGGTATGGACGGAGAACCGAATGCCTCAGGGGCTGAATCCAGCATGGAATCAGGAGTGCCTGTAGAGGAAGGGTTGACGGATGCTGCTGCACCAAAAGAGACACCAGCGAACTAAACATCGAGGGTGTTGAAAATGCGGTGTGCGTGCCTCCTTTTGATGTAGTTTTCATTCATGAACCAACCTGAAATTATTGCAGGAACCATGAATTGGGGTGTGTGGGGAACAGACATGAGTCTTTCTAACATGTCGCGTCAGATCGAAGGGTGTGTGGAGCGCGGTGTGTTTGCGTTTGATCATGCAGACATCTATGGTGACTTTACCACGGAGCGCGCCTTTGGCCAGGCGTTTGCCGAGACCAATGTATCGAGAGAGGATGTGTGGTGGGTTAGCAAGTGCGGAATTCAATATCCCAATCCAAAAACCGCCTCATCGGTCAAGCATTACAACTACAGTCCACAGCACATCAGGAAGTCTGTTGAGAATAGCCTTCGAAACCTGCAGACGGAGTATTTGGACGGGTTGCTATTGCACCGTCCGAGCCCGTTGATGGATCCGGAATCCATCGTTCACACGTTGTTAGAACTGAAGGAAGAAGGAAAGATTAAAGGGTGGGGAGTTTCGAATTTCACGCCTTCTCAAATGGCGTTGTTTCAAGGGGACGAACGCCCTTTATGGAACCAACTGGAGTGCTCTGTGACGTACACATCCCCTATGACTGATGGAACATTGGATTTTATGAAGGTGAACAAAATCGCCGCCATGGCGTGGTCTCCACTTGGAAGTTTCTTTAAGATTTCCGGTCCGCAACAAAAGCGGTTAAATGAAGTGGTAGCACGATTGTCTGAAAAAACAGAACGCACTCCAGCACAGCTCCTTTTAGCATGGCTGGTGCGCCATCCGAGCGGTATTGTTCCGGTTGTGGGAACGACGGATCTGTTGCGGTTGTCTGACTTGAAGGAAGCTTGTTCATTTCATTTGGAGTTGGAGGATTGGTTTGCGATGACTGAGGCAAGTTGGGGACATCGTGTACCTTGAGTTATGTTTGACGCTATTGTTGACACGTTAGGGTGCAGAACAAAAGAATCAAAGGGTCAAGCCCCCCACAAGCCCCCGTTTTTAATCCCGAACGCAACGAACTGAAAAACCGTAACGCTGGCTGTTGTTGTACCGATCGACTCCAGTGTAACCACCATTCAGCCTACGGCTCCAAGCGTACGTCCCGTAGGCCGAAGCCGACCAGAAATAACCGATGTTGCCTCCATTGCCGAAGTCCCCATCGTAGTACCGGTTGCCACCAGCCAAACCTGAAAAACCGCTTGAGTTTGTGCCGTTCCAAGACGGTGAGTCCTCAGGCGAGGACTTCATCTGCGTGCCTTGGTCGGTGCCTCGCCAGCCTGTATCATTCGCCTCCGATTCGCTCATGCCCAATTCTATCTCCAAGGTCATAAACTCTCCATCAGTCGGGACGTGCCAGCCACTCGGACACAAGCCCCGTTCGTCATCCACCGCGTACCAATTGTACAAACGTCCGTAGTCGGTGAGGTTGGACGCGTCGTTGGCGTAAATCGCTTGAGCACCATTCGTTGTGCTGCTCCACTCACCATTACTCAAATCCCCTGGAATCCCCTCGCCGTTGGCGTAATGCTCACTGCGAAGGTTTTCTGCAAACCAGCATTGGTCGCCAATGGCTACCAAATCATACGTGTAGCCGTCATACGTCACGGTGGAAACGCCGCCGCATTCCAAAGGACCGTATACACAACTGCCGTCTTGCATTATTCTTAATTAATCTATTTACAGCAGGTTTAGC
>CAJQIB010000029.1 GCA_905478325.1 uncultured Flavobacteriales bacterium
GCGTGCTTGTTTGCGTTTACGATTAGCGCGCAAACGTTACTCCTTTCAGACGACGTTTTGTACATGAAAAATACAGAGGGGCACCAAACATTAGGGTTTCTCCTTTATCAAATGAACGCTAGTGGTATTGTAGGTTTAGAGCTCAAAGCAATAGGGATTTTAGATGCTGAAGCAGAAGCACTTATTTCTGATTTTCTGTTCAAAGAATTAAAGCTAAGAGACGGTGCGTTCGACGTGGATTTTAGCTATGATGACTCTGCACAGCCAATTACAATTCCTAAACAGCTAAAATTTTTGAATAAACCCCCTTTGTGGAGGGCTGGACAACACACAGTCAATGCCGTATCGTGGGGTGTGGGTGGCAGCGTTGTTGCAACAGGTGCAGTATTACTTGAGCAGCCAATAATAGGGGGCGTCATCTTAGTAATCTCAAGCATTGGCAACATTGTTGAGAGGGTCAAATCGGGACGGGCCTTGCAAGAAGCATCTGAGTCTGATTCACTCAAACTAAATCGCGCAGAAAGAAAGTAGCTGTTCATCTTCTGACACCCAAGAAAAATGGACCTGTGGACTTCTGGACCACTCTACCTCGACTCTCCCCCGTTTTGATACCAAACCGCACCCCGGTTCCTTAGGGAAATAGTTTGGTTTGGTTTTAGAATCATGAACCGAGCTCTTTCTCAATAGCGAGTTCTGAAGAATCATCCGAAGCCTCCTGCAATGCCCTTGCGGACTTTAAAGTTTCAAAACTTTATTCCATACAAAACGCCTGGAGACAAAAGAACTTCTCCATCTGAGAAATCCAAGAATATATTGACATTTGCAGCAATAAAATACTTTTTATCATCTGGTCTGAATCTATACCCTTGACTCAAATGCACAAGAGGGTTTTCAAGCGGCTTTTCGTCCGTAACCATAAACGTTACTCCAAAACCTCCCTCGTATAAGTGCTTCCCGTCACCAATAAGATTCGTTATGCTTAATGGTACATTCAAATCTTTATACCTCCAATTTATGCCTCGCCGATACTGACTATACAGTTTGCCCAATCCTATTCCTATGCGGGCCCCCAACTTGTAATTATTTTGGTTAATACATAAAACCTCATATTGAACGGAAGCAATTACGGACTTCCCTCCAAATTCGACATATGCCGCCGATCTATCGCTCTTCAAGCGAGCCTGACTCGATTGTGATTCGGAAACTTGAAAATCTGCGAACATTTCCTTGTCACCGTTTTCGTATTTGATCATGAAAACGTCAGTTTTGGACATGGTGTACAAGGGGCCATCCATGTTACTATATTTCTTGTATTTCAAACTCTCAATTAGAACTTCAATGACCTTAACCTCAAGCTCATCACCATTTCGTTTGATTAATACGTCTTGTGCTGAAACCGACACTATAAAGCTTGAGAGCAAGGCGAGTGAAATAAAAAATCTCATGGGTTTTATTTAGAACTCACAAGATATTGCTTTCAATCTATCTCAGCTTCGGCATATCCTCCACCCTCAGAACAGGAACCTCCAAATTCTGCAGATAACCCAGCGTCACCTGCTTGCTCACATGCCCCATGACTTGCTGAACCACAGCGATGTCCCTGGTCTTCTTGTAGACATCAACGGCTTACAAAGAGTGGAAATCACAAGACCAAACCGCACCCCAGTTCCTTAGGGAAATAGTTTGGTTTGGTTTTTTACCTTGCGTAAATGGAATTGAATTCAATTGAAGATATCCGACATGCGCTTCGGGAATTTGCTGACGCTCGGGACTGGGAACAGTTCCATACAATCAAAAACCTTTTACTGGCTCTGAACGGAGAGGTAGGTGAGCTATCTGAAGTGTTTCAATGGTTAAGTGACGGAGAGCTTGAGGAGTTAAGTGTTGAGAATAGAATTCGAGCACAGCACGAGCTTGCAGATGTTTTGCTCTATTTGGTAAGAATATCTGACAAGCTTGATATAGACTTAATTCAGGCAGCGAAGGAAAAGCTAGAAATGAATGCTTTGAAATATCCAGTTGCTGAGTCAAAGGGGAATGCCACGAAATACAATCGTCGATGAACAATCTAATTCTGCAACCAGCTGGCAATGCAGATGCCAGAGAACATTATCTAGATACTGTTAGGTCACATTGAAGATTGAGGATGTAAAAGAGTATCTCACTTCTACCCAAATTGAGTCTTTATTACAGATATACCCTAGTGGTGAGTTTCGATGTTGGGGCGTGACTCCCTCCAAGATCAATGTTAGCAAATGGAATAGGATTCAGCCGGGAGATGTAACGCTATTTGCTCGGCAAGGGCGAATCTTCGGCAGGGCCACGACAACGATTAAATTTCACAATCAGAATCTGGCTACTCATTTATGGAAGACAAACAAGGAGGGAGCGACATGGGAGTATATGTACTTTCTTGATGAGGTTGATGATTTAGATGTACCATATAGTGAATTCAACAAAATCATCGGTTACGAACCCAATTATGTGATTCAGGGTTTCAATGTGCTTCCGTTTGAGAAAGCGAGAAAGGTTTTTGATAGTCTCGGTCTCTGGAGTGATACTTTTTATCCTGAAGCCTCAAAAGAAGATTACGCAAATGCTGTCCTTGAATTGGAAGAGACTGATGCTACAACTCATTCTAATGTCCGTCTTGAACAGGGGTATTTGAGGCGATTCTTATTCGGAAATAAGGTTACTGAGCAGTGTGCATGTTGCGGAGATGACTTTCCTGTCTCAATGCTTGTCACGGCTCACATCAAACCCAGAAAACACTGTAGTCGCGAAGAAAAGCTAGATCAGAATGTCGTTATCCCGATGTGTAAGTTTGGATGTGATGAGCTGTTTGAAAGAGGCGCTATAGTTGTCAATGATGGTAATATTGAAAATGGCAAGGTATTGGCCTCTACTCCGGTAGTTGACTCAAGAATTAATATTCTCATGAGACGTCAAATACGTGGCTTTAACACGAGTAATAGGGCTTATTTCGAGTGGCACAGAATGAGTCATTTGAAGCGAGATAGTACTTGAATCACACTAAAGGCTCTTGAATAATTTAGTCACACCCCTAGGCTTTTGCCTGGTATCCTCATTGAGCGCTCAAACACATGAAACCGTTGAATTACACTATTATTGAAAAATGATTAACTGGCAATACTTTCCGAAATCATCAGTAACCTTACGCCGACGCGGGCGCTGATCGGTGAGCGCATTCACGAAGGTTGTTCCAACTTGAAGTTGATCTGCATACTTCTTGCATTTATCCGCAAGGTATCACGATGTCGCCCACAGTGTCGCCCACAATTGTTCACAAACCCTTGGAAACGTTAGGTTTTATTGAGTCTTGTTGTGACAGGCCACCCTATACAAGAAACGCCCCGAACACCAATTTTTACTGGTGATACAGGGCGTTTTACTAGTAGTCCCGTTGGGACTCGAACCCAAAACCGTCGGCTTAGAAGGCAGATGCTCTATCCAGTTGAGCTACGGGACCATGCTTCTTGAAGCGGTGCAAAGATGCGAAAACGCAAATGCATTACCTTAGTGAAAACTGCATATCTGATGACCGATTTTGCCAATCCAGCACAAAGCTCCTTTCTATCCTGCTACACCGACATCTTGAAGGTGCTTGGAACGAGCCTATTACTTAGCCTCTCGTTGGGCATTTCGCTATCCAATGCACAGTGTTCACATCTTGAGATGCCTGTGTCTTTATTCACCTCGATGGAGTTGTTAGAAGAGGAATGGCCAACTCACACGAAAGATTTGCACGTGGGACTTGATTTGAATCAACCTGCTTTTGCTGATTTGAGAAAGCACAAATACACTGAGCTGGACTTGCGCTTGCCATTTTTGAATGGCAAAGAATTGCTCCTTCAACTTGAATTGTTCTTGCCCTTTTCAGAAAACTTCTTGATTGGACGCACCCAAGAAACGGGCAAGTTTGTCGAAGAAAATTACCTTCCACAACTCCTCTCCTATCGCATTGTGTCTCCTGGCATCCGCGGCACCATCGTCATCATGAATGACCGCGTCATGGGAACATTCCAATACAAAGGACAGCAATACGATGTGTCCGCTTTACGCGGTGGAGTTGAGGGCAAGCACGTGTTGTTTTTGCTTTCTGACGCAGCACATGCCATGGAATTCGAATGTGGTGTAGACGAGTTTGCACCGAGGCGCGAAGTGATGCCCATGGGGATTCCATCACCATCCGCTGGCAACATGCTTTCAGAATGTGTGGAAGTCGCTATTGACATTGACTTTTATACCTATGGCACCTTTGGAAGCGACTGCTACCCCGCCGTAGAGTGGGCCTTGGCCTTGCTTGCCGGCGTCAACACCATTTACACCAATGACCTCGATGCCTTGATCAACATTCAAGCTTCATACATCCACGTTTGGGAGACGACGGATCCTTATAACGGCATTACTGATGATGCCGGGACCATGTTGGACACGTTCCGCATGGAATGGCTCACCAACTCGGACTTGGCAAACGTTCAGCGGGATTTGGTTCATCTGATGACACGACGAGGGAACACTGGAACGGGAGGCATTGCCTACCTCGATGTGGTTTGTTCGGCGCAGTACGGCGTTGGATTCAGCTCGTATTTAGACCCCACCACGACCTACGATTTATCCAACTACAGTTGGAATCTCAATGTTGTTGGACACGAGTTAGGGCACAACTTTGGGTCCAATCACACGCATTGGTGTGGCTGGCCAGGCGGGCCGATTGACAATTGCTATGAAGCAGAAGGGGGATGCACGAATGAGCCTCAAGCCCAAGTCGGCACGATGATGAGTTATTGTCATGCGGTGTCTGGAGGTTCGGTCAACCTGAATTTCCACCCTACCGTGATCAATTCTGCATTGATACCAAGCATCAACTCCGACGGTTCCTGCTTTAACACCTGCGTAGACCTCATCACGACCTGCGACTATTACGGATGTACGGATGAATCCGCTTGCAATTATGATGTGGAAGCAGTTCAAGATGATGGCACGTGCGCATTCAACATTGACGCTTGTGGGGTTTGCGGTGGAGACGCCTCAAGCTGTTCAGGCTGTATGGATGAAGAGGCCTGCAATTATGATGCGGAAGCCACAATTGACGACGGTTCTTGCTTCTTTCCAGAACCGGGATCTACATGCGATTGTACGAGCGACGTCTCCTTTGCGGATGTGCAACTTGCAGCAGGTGAAACAACCTCACAAGTGATCAATGGCTTTGGGTATCTCACAGGGTTCTCTGTTGTCCTGGATTTCTTGGATTCTCCAGTGGACAACTCTTGGGCAAACGAAATGATGGTGGGCATCACCGCTCCCGATGGAACGTGCTTGCAATACGGCGGCTATAATTTATCATTGGATTGTCCAAGTGCTGGCATGTGGCCGACAGGTTGGAATACCAATGCCGCGGGAACCTATACAGCAACAGCCCTATTTCCCAATCCCATTTCGGGCACTGGGGATTGGACCATCACCTTGCTGAACTCTTGGAATGCTTCCGTTGGCGCGCTCTATACCACCACATTGACTTTTGATGGACTGTGCGAAGCTCCCGATGATATCTTCGGATGCACCAATAGCACGGCGTGTAATTTCAACGCATTGGCCACCGCTGACGACGGTTCGTGTGAATACACTTCGTGTGCCGGTTGTACCGACAGCGCTGCATGCAACTATGATGAGACAGCCACCCTAGACGACGATTCGTGCGAATTCACGAGTTGTGTTTGTGAGGGCGACCTCAATGGAGATGACCAAATCACGGTTGCGGACATTTTGATCTTTCTCAGCGATTTTGGTTGTGTGACGGCGCCTTGTTCGGGTGACATCAACGGGGACGACCAAACCAATGTTTCGGACTTGCTGATTCTCCTCGCTGTATTTGGAGACCTCTGCGAGTGAGGAGGAATTGAAGCAGAACATTTTGGAAACAAAAACCGCACGCTTTCGCGTGCGGTTACTGAGAATTTCGACTTCCTTTTCCACTCTGCCTAACCCTACATCATGAATACTGGATGGCCTCAATCAAGAATATAACTGCTTGAAAGAGGAATTTGTTGGCTCATTGGGAAAATTTTGCTTTCGCTGGCCTCTCAGTATTTTACCACGCGCAGATTCGACCAGATCGGACTTGAAAAACGAAGATGGTATAGTCCTGAAGGCAATGATTCCAAATCGATGGTTTGGTCCTCCTGTACGATTTGGCCGGATGCTTGGATTTTCCCGTTGGAATCATAGAGGAGATAGCTGCAGCCCAATGAGCCTAGCGTTGATTGTAGTATCACAGCATTGTTTGTGGGATTCGGATAAACCAATGGCACAGGTTCGAGACCCTGCATCTCATTCAATCGACTGGTATCATCAAAAATGCAACGGACACAATTGCCATCCCCTTTGGCGCGAGTGCCCATCATGGCCAGATCAACCGAAATTCCCAAGTTGCGCGAGTCCGTACCATTGGACTCCCGAGTTCGATACCCCACAAAGGCATTGACATTTCCAATCGTCCCCGACATTCGACTGCGCGCACCGGCCAGCGGAAGCTTCAAGAGAGAAGTCATGGCACCTGCGGCATCTTGACTGTCCCAGGTCGCCATCTCTTCCAACCACTCGGATTCTGTGGGGATACTGAATCCCCAAGGACACGGATTGTTTATGCCGTCCCAACCATACCAGAGATCAGGATTGGAAGGGACACGCCAGTCATCCGAACCCAAAATAAACAGGTCGTGTCCGGGGAAATCTGATCCCGCAACCTCTGCAGTCGTGCCTGATGTGCGCAATTGGTGACCATCACTGCCTCTTCCCCATTGGTACAAATGTCCAAAACTCGCACTATCCGTGCTGGAAACAGCCACTTGGCTAGCCCCCAAATTTTTATCCATCCACGTTCGTCCTGTAACAGGATTCGTAACAGATTGCGCCGACGTTGTTTCAAAAAAAGCAAGTGAGATGAGGAAGGAGATCGAACGGTAATGCATTTCACAAACCTATTCATCTTCGTCGCTGCGTCCAAGACAAACAAAATCAAAGGAGTAAGCACTCATCTCTTCCTCCCACAGCCATTGTGCTATCTTGCCTGTATGAACTCAAGCCCCCTGTTCCTCATCGTGTTGGCAGGCATCACTTTACTGTGCATTCAGTGTAGCTCGCACGCTAACAGCGTGCAATACGCAGCAGAAATGAATGCTGCGGTGACTTCCGAAATAACGTGTCCTCAATGCGGACACAAAAAAATTGAGACGCTGCCCACTGAGGTCTGCCAAATTCGCTACACCTGTGAAGCCTGTGCGGCGGAGTTAACTCCACTTCGTGATGACTGCTGCGTGTTTTGCACATACGGCGACCACAAATGTCCTTCTAAACAATAGCTCTCAGACTTGACGAGCGATTACTAGAGTGCTCCCAAAAGCCTTCCAATTCCTCTTCTTAAAACAAAAAAACCGCATCATTGCTGATGCGGTTTTGAAGTCGGGGCGGCAGGATTCGAACCTGCGATCTCCTGGTCCCAAACCAGGCGCCGTAACCGGACTAGGCCACGCCCCGTGCTCGAAAGCGGGGGGGCAAAGATAGTCCGTTTTATTCCCTGTGCAATGCCTCCTTTCAAAGTTGTTCAACACCCATTCAAAAAATAGCTGATTCCACTCTTAGAAAAAGGGTTTTAAAAGCGCCTGGGCCACATATATTCCCACATAGGACGCTTGAAGTCATGGCATGAAAAAAGGCCAACGCACGCAGCGTTGGCCTTCATTGTGGAGAGACAGGGAATCGAACCCTGGAGACAGTTTCCCGTCGACAGATTAGCAATCTGCTCCATTACCGCTCTGGCACCTCTCCAATATCATTGTCGGTCGTATCCTAAGCGGCGACAAAGTTAAGATAAAGCCTTGTGAAAACAATAAATAAAGAGTACCTTACTTCCTGAAATTTATCACCGAAACACTTTAACCATTCCATCAATGAAAAAAGTTCTGATTCTCAGCGTATTTGCGTTTTTCGCATTCGCTGTAAGCGCCCAAACTGACGCCTCTACAACCTCATCTAAGTCCGCAACTGAAAACACTGTTTCTACAAAGGATGGTGCCCAATCAGTAAAAAACGTTGCCTTGAACGGAACGAAAACTGCTGACAGCAAGAGTACTGCATCCACCGGAAGCGCGAAAGACAGTAAAAAAGGATCTTGTGATAAAAGTGCTGCTGCATGTTGCGCTGGCAAATCAGCTGACGCAGGAAAGACTGCTGATGCAGGAAAGAAAGCATCTTGCTGTTCTGGTAAGTCTGCCGCTTCATGCGACAAAGGCGCCAAAGCAGACAACAAGGAAGCCAAGAAAAAAGATTGATCTGGCTGCGTTGCCTTGTGGAATTGCAATCAACTTCAAATCGCCGCACATCATCTTCACCAAAGTGATGTGCACTCTTGCCAGAGACTTGAATTCAAGAGGTCGTCCATTGGACGGCCTCTTTTTTTATGGATAAAAAATGACTCAGACAGAGCAGCATCGACGCCGTGGGATGCACTGAATCAGAATGTGAAGCGCTCCTGAGCCAATTCGGCAATGTGATCTCCAATGGCCAAAGCGGCCGTTGCTGCAGGTGAAGGAGCATTCAAAACGTGGATGTTTCGATCAGTGTAAGAGATCCGGAAATCATCGCGTGTATCGCCATCTTCTGACAACAACAACGCACGCACGCCAGATCGCCCCGGCCTTAGATCGTCCATGGTCAAATCAGGAATCATCCGTTGGAGCGTTTTCAGGAACAATCGTTTCGAAAAGGCCCTTCGGTATTCATTGACTCCAAATGCCATGTTATTGAAAAAGAGCTTCCATGTTCCGGCGTAACCCAAGGCTTCCATGGTGTCCTTCCAATCAAAATCCGTCTTACCATACCCCTCTCTTTTGAATGTGAATACGGCATTCGGTCCGCATTCGATTTCACCGTCCGTCATCCGAGTGAAGTGAACACCCAAGAACGGAAAGTCCGGATTTGGGACAGGATAAATCAAGTGCTTCACTTTGTGTTTTGCCTGTTCCGTGAGTTCATAATAATCCCCTCGAAAACCGACAACGCGCTCTTTCAAATCAACACCGTCTTTCCGGGCCAAACGATCCGCCTGAAGTCCTCCACAGACCACAACGTGCTTTGCACGAAAACCAGCCGAAACAGCAGCTGTTCGGACAATAGTCTCCTCTCCCTCCCGATCAAAACCGACCACCTCATCGCCAAGACGCACGTGACTTCCTGGTTGCAAAGCCTGGACCAACTCAACCATCTTGCGTGTAGCAGCACGGTAGTCAATGATCCCTGTGCACGGCACATGCAAAGCGGCCACCCCTTTACAATGCGGCTCAATTTCACGCAATTGATCGCCTGTGATGCGCTCTAATCCTTCGATTTCATTCTGCGTTCCGATTCCTTGTATTTTTTCCAGCATAGGCACCTCACTCTCGTCAACTGCGACTACGACTTTGCCGCAAACGTCATGGGGAATGCCATGATCTTTTGCAAACTGCACCAAAGCTCGACGTCCATCGACGCAGTTCTTGGCCTTCAATGAACCTGGAGGATAGTACAACCCTGAATGGATTACACCGGAGTTGTTGCCCGTTTGATGATGCGCCAATTCCTTTTCTTTTTCAATCAACAGCAAGCTCCGATTCGGAAAACGCAATTGCAATTGATAGAGCGTGGCTGCGCCAACAATACCGCCTCCGACAATGATAATGTCGTAGCTAGAGTCAAGGGAAGATGGTGTACTCATCACTGCAAAAGTACAACGCGCCTCGCAAGAGGACATGCCTTTTTATAGGCGGCTTACACCCACCAAACGACAGAAGTATAGAACGGCTTATCTTCACAACATGTCGAATGAAAACACATCCGAATCTGTCCCACTTAAGCGCACATTGTTCCGAGGCAAGCAACGTCAAACGCAGGCTGAAAAAATCAAGTCCGCCTGGACGATGTACGATTGGGCCAACAGCCCCTATTCGCTTGTCGTGACAACGGCAATCTTTCCGATTTACTTCAACGCCCTGACTTCAGACCGCAATGAGGCGGGAGAGATCATCAACGATGTCGTGACCTTTTGGGGAGTTGAATTGATCAATACCCAACTATACAGCTATGTCTTAGCGTGTTCGTTCTTGATCGTTATCATCCTCTCTCCAATGCTCAGTGGCATCGCAGATGTATCCGGACGCAAATTGCAGTTGATGAAGATCTTCTGTCTCGCCGGGTCATTGGGCTGCCTCGGTCTCTATGCCTTTGACCCGAGCCACATGGAGTGGAGCATGTCTGCCTTGTTTTTGGCCAACATCGGTTTTTGGGGAAGTCTCGGATTCTACAATGCCTTCCTTCCTCAGATTGCTCCCGCAAACGAACATGACAAACTCAGCGCAACGGGATTTGCTATGGGCTACATTGGCAGTGTTTTGCTGCTCCTTTTGTGCCTCGCTTTGATCATGCTCGTAGGAAACTTCATGACCCCCTGGACCTTCGTTCTCGTAGGCATCTGGTGGTTCGCTTGGGCCCAACCCGCCTTTCGAAACCTTCCATCGAACCAGACGAAATCACCCATTCAAGGCAAGCTCGTTGCGCAAGGATTCAAAGAGCTTCGTAAAGTCGCACGCGATTTGAGCGGCCGCAAAGAACTCGTGCGGTTCTTATGGGGGTTTTTCATTCTTTCCATGGCCTTGCAGACCATCATGCTCATGGCCTCATCCTTTGGAATCAAGGAGGTGCTTTTGAATGACACAGAACTCATTCTCGCCATTATTGCAGTACAGGTCCTCGCTATACCCGGCGCCTTTTTCGTCTCTTGGGTGAGTAGCAAAATGGGCAACATCCCCACACTCATCGGGTGCATTGTTGTGTGGTCGCTTGTTTGCGTTTACACCTATTACTTCGTCAGAGACGTTTACGGGTTTTATCTCGCGGCGGGCATCATTGGATTCATGATGGGCGGTACGCAGAGCTTGAACCGGTCGAGTTATTCTAAAATGCTTCCTGAAACAGAAGATCACGCCTCCTATTTTAGTTTTTATGAAGTGCTGGAAAAGGGCGGTCTCATCATCGGGATGTTCAGCTGGGGTTACATTGAAGGATTTACAGGCTCCATGCGTTCCAGCGTATTGGCTCTGATTATTTTCTTCGCTGCCAGTTTGTGTTTCCTCATCGCAATCCCGAAGAAAAAAACCGCTTAATAGCCGTCACCGCTTCCGGTGTTCAGGAGTTGGACAGGTTAGTCAGTAGGCAAGAAGGCGTGTTCTAGCAATTCAAATTCGACCCTGCGGTTTTGGCGACGTCCTTCTGACGTTGAATTATCCGCCGCGGGGCTGTGGCTCCCATGCCACGACAACTGCAATCGATTGGGGTCTACCCCGCGGTCTCTTAGCGCATTGATGACCGCTTGAGCCCGGCGTTCGCTCAACATCTGATTGTACCCTTCCGAGCCCACAAAATCAGTATGCCCATTGACTTCCATCACCAAGAATCGATTGGCTCGCATCTCCTCTGCAACGGCCTCCAATTGGACGCCTGCGTCATCCGTCAAGGCATCTGAATCAAATTCAAACAACACCGCATCCCAGCGCACATGCCCTCGCTGATACGACTGCCATGGAGGGTCAGTTACCTCTTGCGCCAAGAGTGGATTCAAACAAGAACAGTCCGCTCGACTTTGGACCGGGCGTACCCGAACATCATCGACATACACGTAAGCCCATCGGCTTGATTCCGCAGATGCATCCTGGCGCTCCATCACGCGCAACTCCGAAGCGGGCTTGAAATTACCAAGCGTTACAAACTGTTCTCCACCTTCGGCTTGGAAAGCGTCACTTAACTTGACCCAACTCCAGCGATCACTCAAAAGGTGAAGCGCTGGATTTTCAACCTGTGCGGCCGCGGCCAAGCGGCCTTCACCTGTGGCTTTTGGAGCCGCTTCACTGAAGTGCATGCCCATCCCGTCCGTGATCAATCTGGCTTCATCAGCCGCACACACCCACCACTCAGCACAAATCCATTCACCAGGGCCCAAAGCACGGGTCAATTCAACTTGCAGATACTCGCGATAATTGGGTTTTGACCCCGAATACAATACCATACCCGCATACCCTTGTCCGTCAACAGTCTCCTGCGAACCAAAGACATTGTTCGGAACACCGGTTACGCCAGTCGCCCCGCAGGCGTCAAAATGATCGGGTGTTCCCGCATTGGGCTGCTTCCAATGCCGCAGCGTCTGAAGTTCATTTTGTGTGAAACTGGAAGGACACCAGAGGCGATCTTCAAAACTCCCATTGGGCACCAAGTTCTCAAATCGATTGTTAGCCTGAGCTGCCGCCTCTAAACCGCTAAAAAGGATAAAACCCAACGCAAAAAATCGAAACAGAAAAAGCTGCTCCAGATCGAGTCCGAAACAGCTTTTCCTATTCAAAAGTCCGCGAGTCAGTGCGTTCATAGCTTACAAACGCAATAAAGCGCAGCGTTATCGAATGATTTCAAACGTAACCCGCCGATTTTGGGCACGGCTAATGTCCGTATCCCGTGTGCTAGCAGGGTCGAGGTCTTCCCTCGAATCCGTTACCAAACGTGAGGCCGCAATGCCGAAATCACCAAACTTAGTCACAACGATGGCCGCGCGTTTTGCACCGAGCTCTCGGTAGCGAGGGTTGATCTTTCCTTCATTGAACTCATCCTCATCGGCATGCCCAATGATGCGCAGTTTCCATGAAGGATTCTCCTTTAACATGTCAGCCAATTGCGAAATGGTCGCTTGACCCGTTCCCGTTGGGTTGCGCTTTAAGAAAGCATAGTAAACAGCAGAAACACCGATGATGTCCTCAGCGGACATGCTCTCGCTCAAGACAACAGAGGAGCCGTAGACCAAATCCGTTCTCACCTCATCAGCCCGTGTACACGCACACTGTGACTTGGCACTGATCGGAAAGACCTTCACGTTGTCCAAGTAGTAGTAAGCATGGTTCAATTGTGCACCCGAGATGCCAGAAGGACGCTTGATCTTCTCAACCGTCATGTCTCCGTCCTTTTCAAACCCCCCAATCATGAGGTACTCTTCTTCACCCGTTCCGATGGTTGTTCCACAAATGGTTTCCCACCCGTCATACAGGGACATCACTTTGTTTCCATGATGCTTCACATCCATGTCACGAACGATAATTCCTTGATTGCCTTGCTCCACCTTTCGATCGCTCAAGACAGCGCCAATTCCGTTGACGGCGTATCGAGACAAATCACTCAAACTGATATCGAAGGAAACACAGTACATCTGGTTCTTCTCCAATGCGGTCATCAGTTCCACCTCATAGTAATTCCGGAACATCCGCGTATCCTTTGAATATGCACGAAGACCAGCGTAACAAACCCCTTCTGAAGCATCTTGCTTGCCATACAGGTTGTTTGGAATGTTAACTTTTTCAGACTTCATCCCTTCAGCAAACAAATCGAGAAGTGACTCTGTACCGGCAAACCAATTTTCAGAGAACTCTTCCAACTGACCATAGCCCTTGAGCTTTTTCAGGTTGGAGTTTTCAAAGCTGCTGTTGGGCACCAAATTGTCTTCCTGCGCTGTGAGCGAAACCCCAAAAGAAGAGGCCACAAACACAGCAATCACTCCTGCGCATGCAGCGCGCAAATTCATCTCGTATATCATGTTATTCATTCCGTAAGTTCAAGCTGATTTTTGGACAGTCTCTACGAACACTTTGACATGTTCTGGATCGACATCCGGGTAAACTCCATGGCCCAAGTTAGCGATGTGACGCCGCGTCCCAAAATTTGAAAGCATCTCCTGCGTCTTTTTTCGGATAACCTCAGGAGAAGCATATAAAATAGAAGGGTCCAAATTGCCTTGCAATGTCTTTTCTTCCCCCACCAATTGACGTGCCTTTCGCGGGTCTGTTTGCCAATCCAATCCCAAGGTATGGCAGGACAAGTCAGCCAATTGCGGCAACAAATGCGCTCCACCTTTGGCAAACACCGTAACGGGAACAAGCGGACTCAAAGCGTCACACATTCGTCGCAAACGGGGCATCATAAACTCTGCGTACAGACCATCACTGAGCACGCCAGCCCAACTGTCAAAAATCTGCACCAAATCAGCTCCTGCTTTCACTTGGGCTTGCAAATATGCGATCGACGCTTCGGTAATGGAATCAAGTAAGGAATGAGCAAAGGCCGGTTGCTCCCACAATAAGCGTCGGGGCAGTGCCCAATCTTTCGACCCTTTCCCTTCGACCATGTAACAAAAAATGGTCCACGGGGCACCGCAAAACCCAATCAAAGGAACCCGGCCAGCCAAGTCTCGCTTGGTCTGTCGAATGGCATCCAAGACATAGGACAAATGCACTTCAGGGTCCACATTGGTTCTCAGACGCTTCAAATCTTGAACCGTCCGCACCACTTCTGGAAACCGGGGGCCGACTTTTTCAACCAGCTCATACGGCAAGCCCATGGCTTCCGGAATCACCAGAATGTCTGAAAATATGATGGCGGCGTCTACTCCGAGAATGTCAACGGGTTGTATGGTGACTTCACTGGCATGAACGGGTGACTCAACCAAATCCTTAAACCCTCCCATTTTTGCCCTTACAGCTCTGTATTCAGGCAGGATTCTACCGGCTTGACGCATCAACCATACAGGAGGACGCTCTACCGCTTCTCCTCTCGCTGCTCTCAAAAGCAGGTCATTTTGTAGAGGAGCATGCTCAGGCTGACTGTTCAAAAGGGATTGGACTTCCATGGTTGATTTCAATGCAGTATTTTAAAGACTGTTTCACGCAATAGGGCTCCATCGGGGGTTGTGGCATTGCCTTGCCCTTTGGATTTTCGATCCGCTTCCAACAAGTAGCCAAAAATCCTGCCAACTTTCTCAGGGGAGTAGTACCGTGCGGCTTCAGCATACTGTTTCACAGCAAAAGGAGCACATTTCAGTGCCTTAGCTGCAGCGGGGCCCGAACGGTCCTTAAGTCCGTGATAGGCATAGATCTTGCCGAAAAAACTACCCAAAACAGGCATGATCATCGCCACCGGATGGTCCTTGGGGTTGGCCGCAAAAAAATTCGCAATGAGATGAGAACGCTCTACATTTTTCGAGCCAAGGGCGCGTTGTAGCTCGAACACGTTGTAATCCTTGCTAATACCAATGTGCGTTTCAATGTGTTCCGGAGAAATTTCGGTTCCTGCCGGCAATACAATTTTCAACTTATTCAACTCATTGACCACCTTTCGTAGATCGTTCCCCAGGTATTCTGACAAGATTTGTGCACCCTGCGGTGAAATCGTCAAGTCTTGTTCGCGGACATAGTTGGAAATCCAGTCTGGCAATTTGTAGTCCCTGACTTTTTCACTGAGGAACAGTAAGCCATTGCGGCTAATGGTCTTGACGGCCTTCAGCCGAGCATCCGCTTTTTTATTCTTGAAGCAAAAAACCAGCACCGTGCTCGGGATGGGTGATTGCGCATATGCCTCCAATTTGGCCATGTCTTCCGAGCGTCGCCACGAAGGCCATTCCTGAGCTTCACGCATTAAAACCAACTGTCGATCGGCCATCATGGGAAAACGACGCGCCGATTCGAGCACCTGATCAATTGTCGCATCCCGGCCATACAAGACCACCTGATTGAAGTCCTTCATCGACTCTTCAACCACAGCATGCTCCAATGCTTTGGACACTTCATCAATGAAGAAAGGCTCTTCCCCATGCAACAAGTAGAGCGGTTTGAATGCTTCCGCTTGGATGTCACGTATAATCTGGCGATGCGGCATGGTCGCGAAGATAATTCAGACTGCAAGGGCCTACATCACCAGACAGGGGTATTTTTGTGACATGCCTGTTCCAACGGATTCCACTTCATCATTCCCAAAGCTCGCGCTGCCTGCAGCGGATTTGAAATTGAGGACACGAGGGAGTCATACGGAAGTCCAATGTCTTAGCCGTGGGAACTACGTACGTCTCGAGCCGGAAGAATGGGTCCGTCAGCATTGGCTTTCCTATTTGCACCACCAGTTGGGGTATCCCATCGGCGTGATGGCTGCAGAATACCCGCTTCTTCTCAATGGAATGAAGCGTCGCGCTGACATCGTTTGCCACGACCACAATGGAACGCCACTGGTCATGATTGAATGCAAAAGGCCCGCCATTAAACTCAATCAAGCGGCGCTCGATCAGGTCTTGCGCTACAATATCAGCCTACAGATTCCCTGTTTGATTGTTTCGAATGGAATGAAGCATCATGCCTACGGTTGGAAAAATGATCAGCTTGAACCATTGGATCACGTCCCTCCCTATTCCGCTTTCTAAAGTGATTTATTTCGAAGTGAACTCGGTCAAATAGCGCTGCACGAGGCCCGTTGACCTATTTTCGCATGCAAATACCGATTGTAACACCGTCTATATGGTCATTCAGGAAATTATCGCCATCGCCGGCAAGCCCGGCCTTTATCGCATTCTCATTACGAATCGCGCCAATTTGGTTGTCGAATCAATGCTGGACAAAAAACGTATCAGCATACCTGGAACAAGCCGCATTAGCAGCTTAGCTGACATCACCATGTACACCACAGGTGAAGATGCTTTGTTGATGGACATCTTGAATCTTATGTCCGAAAAAGCTGCGAAAAGCGAATTGCCTGCGGCAAAAAGCGACCCACAAGCTGTTCGAGAATTCATCGATGCCATTGTTCCCAACTTGGATCATGAGCGTGTCTACAACTCAGACTTGAAGAAATTGGTTCAGTGGTT
The DNA here is from genome assembly GCA_905478325.1 of uncultured Flavobacteriales bacterium. Classification (GTDB taxonomy): domain Bacteria; phylum Bacteroidota; class Bacteroidia; order Flavobacteriales_D; family Sanyastnellaceae; genus UA16. The sequence goes on from CAJQIB010000029.1 coordinate 16,772, forward strand.
TTCCACTTTGCGACAAAACGATGCCTTCCCATTGACCAGTGAAGTAGCGAAAGACGAAGCTGCTGAGGAAGTTGCTGAGGAAGCCACTGAAGAAGGACAAGACAAGAAGTCAGCGGCTAAAAAGCCGGCAGCTAAAAATCCGGCAGCTAAAAAAGCTGTAGCCAAGAAGCCCGCGACAAAGAAAGCAGCGATAAAGGGAAAAGCTGAACCTAAAGGGAAGCCCTCTCAAAAGAAAGCAATGGTCCAAAAGTCCACGGCCAAGGCCGGAAAATCGAAGTAATATCGTCCCAACCATGAAAAATGTTACCGTCATTGGCGCAGGAACCATGGGAAATGGTATTGCGCATGTGTTTGCACAATCGGGATTCAATGTTACACTCGTAGACGTTCAAGAGACGGCCTTGGAAAAGGCCATTGCGACCATCGGTCGCAATTTGGATCGCTTGATCAAGAAAGAAAAAATTTCCGAAGACGATAAAGCAGCGACGCTGCAACGCATCACCTCCTCTACCGACATTGCAGAAGGTGCTGCCAACGCGGACCTGGTTGTTGAGGCGGCTACAGAACGCCTCGACTTGAAGCTCTCCATTTTCAAAGCGATGGATGCCGCGGCTCCAAGTCACTGCATCCTTGCTACCAATACCAGTTCCATTTCCATTACGGAGATAGCAGCAGCAACAGCTCGTCCCGAACAGGTCATCGGAATGCACTTCATGAATCCGGTTCCGGTCATGAAACTCATCGAAGTGATCCGCGGATACGCCACATCAGACGCTACGTGTGCGTCCATTATGGAGCTGAGCAAATCACTTGGCAAAGCTCCTGTCGAGGTCAATGACTACCCGGGGTTTGTTGCCAATCGTATTTTGATGCCCATGATCAATGAAGCCGTCATCACCTTGCAAGAAGGGGTTGCGACTGTTGATGCCATCGACACCGTCATGAAGCTGGGCATGGCCCACCCCATGGGACCGTTGCAATTGGCCGACTTCATTGGATTGGATGTTTGCTTGAGCATTTTACGTGTTTTGCACGAAGGACTGGGCCAACCCAAGTATGCCCCGTGCCCTTTGTTAGTCAACATGGTCAATGCAGGCCACCTAGGTGTAAAATCAGGACAAGGTTTTTACGTGCACACGCGCGGTTCTAAAGAACTCGTGGTAGCTCCTTTTTTTCAATGAACCGCACTGAAACCTACTGATATTCAACCGATATTGGCACATGAAGTCTTGGCGGAACACGTTGCATGAAGTTATTTTTGAAGCGGATACCCCATCGGGCAAATCCTTTGACATCGCCCTTCTTTGGCTGATCGTATTGAGCGTTTTAACGGTACTCCTTGAGTCTGTACCCGAATTTCAAGAACAATTCCGCGTCCAATTTGCCTATGCAGAGTGGATATTCACAGGCCTGTTTACCATTGAGTATTTGCTCCGTCTTATTGCAGTTCGCAAACCACTGCAATATGCCACGAGTTTTTTCGGAGTTGTAGACCTTCTCGCCATACTCCCGACGTTCATTGGTATTCTCATACCCGGTTCGGCAAGTCTTCGTGTGGTGCGAATATTGCGGTTATTGCGGATGTTTCGGGTCCTCAAACTGGTCGGCTTTCTGGAGGAAGCTCGTGTGCTTCAGGCCGCTTTGCGGGCAACGAAAAAACGCATCCTCGTCTTCTTAAGTGTTGTGCTGGCATTGGTAACCATCATTGGAACGTTGATGTACCTCATCGAAGACGGACAATCCGGATTCACGAGCATTCCGACAAGTATTTATTGGGCCATTGTCACCGTCACCACGGTTGGTTATGGAGACATTGCTCCCTCCACGGTGCTTGGACAAATCTTAGCTTCTGTTATGATGATCATCGGTTACGCCATCATTGCCGTTCCAACTGGAATTCTCGGCATGGCCATGGTCAAGCGCTCCGGAACGCCACCGCTTGAATCGAATGATGTTTCTACGCAGGCGTGCCCAAGTTGTGGACGCGACGGACACGATTCCAATGCTGAATTCTGCAAGTATTGCGGACAATCTCTTTGAAACTCAGGTGGATCGAGATGTACTCCATTGATTTCTATCGTTGATTTCCTAAATTGGCATCGATGTAGTGAATGCATGCATAAAATTGCATGACGTTCAGAACCAAGATTCACACTTATGCAACAGCCTACTCGTCTTTTCGATTTTCCGCGCTACCAACTCGCGAATAACCCACTCGATCTTATGATGACCATGCCCAACGGAGGCAATCGCATCACCTATTCGACTGCCACGTTTATGGAGGCCGTTGACCGCGTTGGTAGAGGACTCATCGCGATGGACATGCAAGCGGGAGACAAAGTGGCTCTTATTTCCCACAACAACCGATGTGAGTGGAACATTATGGACCATGGCATCATGTCTGCTGGAGGGATCAACGTACCGATTTACCCGACCATGACAGAAGCGGATTACGAGTTCATTTTGAACCATAGTGAATCCAAGTTTTGTGCGGTAAGCAATCAAGAGTTGTACGACAAGGTAATGGCGGTCAAAGACCGTGTTCCTTCGTTGAAAGCTGTTTTTGTTTTCGAACATGCCGCGAACGGAACACACTGGTCTGCCATTGCAGAAGCCGGAAGCGAAGCGCAACAGGAGGAATACGAAAATCGGATGAATGCTGTAAAGCCTGATGATCTCGCAACCATCATTTACACTTCAGGAACCACCGGAACACCAAAAGGTGTGATGCTCAGTCATAGCAACATTGTGCTCAACATCATGCGCAGTGTCCCGCGAATTCCAGCTGTACTCAAGGAAGAACAGTACCGAACGCTCAGCTTTCTACCGGTCTGCCACATCTTTGAAAGGATGCTGCACTACTTGTATATGTACATTGGTGCCAATATCTACTTCGCCGAAAGTTTGGAGACGATTAAAGAAGACCTGGGACATTCGCAACCAACCGTCTTCACAGCCGTTCCAAGACTTCTTGAGAAGTTTTATGATGGAATCGTCAACAAAGGACGCGCCGCGGGCGGCGTGAAGGCAGCTATCTTCAATTGGGCGCTCAAATTGGCACTGCGTTGGGAGCCAGACGGACAAAATGGAGCCTGGTATGAATGGCAACTAGGGCTCGCACGAAAGCTGGTGTTCAGCAAAGTCAAAACAGCGCTTGGTTTGGATAACATTAGAGCGGTAGCCTGTGGTTCTGCAGCGCTCGCTCCGCGCTTGGCTCGGTTCTTTAATGCTGCAGGCATTCCTGTTTATGAAGGATACGGCCTCACGGAAACTTCACCCGTTGTCACTGTCAATACCGATGTTTCACCGGGTATGATGCGTGTAGGCTATGTCGGCAAACTCATTGATGGCGTAGAAGTCAAATTTGGAGACGACGGTGAAATCCTCGTCAAAGGCCACAACATCATGATGGGCTATTACAAGGACGAGGCGAAAACAACCGAAGTCATGTCAGGTGATTGGTTCCATACTGGTGACATTGGAAAATTCGATGATGGCTTCTTGAAAATCACGGATCGCAAAAAGGAAATGTTCAAAACGTCAGGTGGCAAGTATGTGGCTCCACAACTTTTGGAGAATGCCATCAAAGCCTCCTTGTTCATTGAGCAGGTCATGGTTGTCGGTGAAAGCCAGAAATTTCCAGGAGCACTCGTTGTTCCAGATGCCATCGCCGTTGAAGAATGGTGCAAACGCAAGAATCATCCATACCCCGGTTTCGAAAACATTGGGAAAGACGAGCGTATCGCGCAACGTATGATGCAAGATGTTGAGAAGTTGACGGCATCATTTGCCCAATGGGAACGCATCAAGAAAATTCAAATTCTTCCACAGCCATTCACCATTGAAAATGGAGAATTGACTCCGACGATGAAATTGAAGCGAAAGCCCATTCGTGAGCAATACCAGTCGCTCATCGACTCGATGTACATCTGATCAACTCCATGGTAGAAAGCATCATCAACCTCGACTACACGCTGTTTCGCCTGTTCAATACACCCTGGCCTGGGGGCGACGAGATTATGTGGGCGGTATCCGGTAATTTTTGGTGGCTTCCTCTCTATGCCCTCTTGATCTGGGAAATGTGGAAACGCTCTGAGAAAAAGCGAGGTAGACTGGCGTTGATGTTGGCAATGATTGGACTCTGCGTCGCAGGAACGGACATCATTTCCAGCAGACTCATCAAACCTTCAATACAACGGTTTCGACCTTCCCACTCCATTGAATTGCGTGATCAAGTGCACGTGGTCACGCCCAGCGGTTGGGAACATCCTTACCGCGGAGGACGCTACGGCTTTGTCAGTTCTCACGCTGCCAACTATGCAGGTGTCGCTGTTTTAGTGGGCCTGTTTCTGGGCGGTTCTTGGCTCTGGGGACTTTTGGCATGGAGCTTAGTCATTGGATATAGCCGCGTATACCTCGGCGTTCACTTTCCTCTTGACATCGCCGGCGGCATGATTTTAGGCGCTTTTTGGGGATACATGCATTGGCGTGTTTTTAAAAAAATCACTTCGGTTACCGCTGAGCCATGAATGCAATCGCTGTGTTCATCGGAGGGGGACTGGGGAGTGTATTGCGCTATCAATTCGGACTCCACGTGTTGAAATTGGGATGGATGACCCCCTGGGGGACGCTCCTCGCCAATACCCTCGCAACGGCAATTCTTTTGGGTGTCTTGTCCCATCAGTCCACATTGGATCCATCGACAAAGTGGGGGGGCGCATTCATGCTTCTTCTGACCACAGGATTTTGCGGTGGCTTTTCCACCTTTTCAGCATTCAGTGCTGACACCTTGCAATTGGCCCAAACCCATGGATTTACGTGGGCAGCAGGCAATGTTGCATGCAACCTCATTCTCTGTCTAGCGGCAGGTTGGTGGTCTTGGTCTGCTTTTCAAGCCTCTTGACGCACAACCGGCAGGCCTGAGGGCTTAATTTCGTCTTTCATCACTCGTGAACCGATCCCATTATGAATTTTCGTTTGATTCTTCTTCTTGTCAGCCTCACACTTGTAGCTCCTATCTGGAGCCAGATTAACTCGAGTGGCAGCATCTCCCAACCAACAGTGAATCAATCCACTTTCAATAAGGAGGCCGCCAAAGCAAAAGAGAACGCGACGAAAGCCGCTCCAAAAACCAAAGAAAAAAGCCCGGATTCCAAGCGAAAAGCGTCGCCGAAGAAAGGAAAAGTAATTCAACCCGAGCAACCCGTCTCAGAGGAAAACATGTTGGACTTTAGCGAGCGGCCACCATTGGTTCTTGGCATCACCATCGACCAAATGCGAATGGATTACCTCTACCGGTATTGGGATCACTTCGGAATGGATGGCTTCAAGCGCATTATGCAGAACGGCATGATCTGTGCAGACCATCATTTTGGATATGCACCGACCTATACGGGACCCGGACACGCCTCCATCTATACGGGCACAACACCACGCTTTCATGGGGTCATCAGCAATTACTGGTATGATCGAAAATCAGCAGAGACCGTCTATTGTGCTGCCGATCCTTCGGTCCAAGCGGTTGGACTCGATGACGGTGCGATCGAAGCGGGCCACATGTCACCACATCGCATGCACGCCAGCACGCTCGGCGATGAATTGAAACTATCCACAGATCTCAAAGCCAAGGTGTACGGCATCAGTCTCAAGGATCGTGGGGCCATCTTACCGGCGGGTCATTTGGCGGACGGAGCCTTTTGGTTTTACGGAAAAGACCAAGGCAAATTCATCACCAGTACTTACTACATGGATGAGTTGCCGCAGTGGTTGGATTCTTGGAATGGGAAAAACATGGCCCGCCGTTATTTGAAGTCCAACTGGTTGCTTTCACTGCCTGAAAAGGAATACAGCCAAGCTTGGCCCGATAACAATCCCTACGAATCCAATTTCAAAGGCGGCATGCGGCCAACTTTTCCCTACGATTTGGAATCATTGCAAGCTGAAAATGGTGGTTTTGACATCATTAAAGGGACTCCCCATGGCAACACCATCCTGGTCGACTTGGCCATTCGCCTGATTCAACATGAAGAACTGGGGCAAGATGACATTACCGACTTGCTCGCATTGAGCTTTTCCGCTACGGATTATGTCGGCCATCAATTCGGCGCCCATGCCTGGGAAACTCAAGACATCTACGTTCGTTTGGACCTTCAATTGGCTCGTCTTTTCAAAACACTAGACGATCTCGTGGGCTACGACCAATGGCTGTGCTGGGTCACCGCAGACCACGGTGGAGCAACCGTGCCATCGCTGGCTGCTGCAGAAGGGATGCCAGTCGATTACTGGAAACCCGGCAACATGATTGACAACGTGGAGCTCGCACTTGCGAATCGTTACGGAGAGGGCCAATGGATGCTGCGTTATGACAACAATCAATTTATCTTAAACCGTCCATTGATTCGAGAAAAAGGGCTCGATTTGGCAGCAATGCAAACATTTGTTCAAGGAGTTTGTCTCGAAACACCGGGTGTATTGATGGCTCCAACGGCACATGATATCGCCCATTCGGGTAGCTCATCTGACGACATCATGGAACGCCTGCGCATGGGCTACCACAGCGCTTTTTCAGGGGATGTTCTTGTCGTGCCTGAACCGGGGTGGATCAAATACGGACCTAGCGGAACGGATCACGGTTCTCCTTTCCCATATGACACCCATGTACCGTGTGTGTTTTATGGCTGGCATGTTCCCAAGGGAATCACGTATGAACGGACGCACATCCGGGACATTGCGCCAACAGTCGCCGGCATGATCCACACGCCGCTTCCAAATGCCAGCACAGGACGCCCCATTCAAGCTGTGTTGCGTCATGACTGAGCCGCGTGTTCTCATCACGTTGCAACGTGACCCCAGCGAAGCTCCGATTCTGCATGCTGAAGCCGTATTCCCTATGGCAGGGCCTTTTGAATTGCAGTTGCCGACTTGGAGACCTGGGCGCTATGAATTGGGACAATTCGCTCAATTTATAGTACGGATGGAGGGCATGACTTCTGATGGAAGTTGGAAGTCACTTACAAAGTCTGATTTGCACCGTTGGCTCATGGAGCCCGGTATGAGCCGCGTTCGCTGGAGTTTCCAAGCGGACATTCTCAATGCCGGATCCACTTGCATTGAACCGGGACTGCTGTACGTCAATCCCGTGAATTGCATCCTCTACCAGCCTGATCATATGGACTGGGGGTATGACATTACACTGTTAGACATCCCACAGCAGTGGACATTTGCGACCGCTTTGCCTCGAACCAACATGACCCTGCACGCTCAAAATGCGCAACAGGTGATGGATTCTCCTTTCATGGTGGCCGAATCGCTTTGGCATGCGACCTATGAGGCTGGCGGAGTCGATTTCCACATTTGGGCATATGGTCAAAACACGCCCAACAAGGCGCAATTTATCGCAGATCACCAACGGTTTTCAGAAAGTCAAATCGCTCATTTCAAGTCGTTTCCAACCGAATTTTATCATTTCCTCTATCTTTTTCCTGAACGAGAAACACGCCATGGGGTGGAGCATGAAGACAGCACGGTGATCACCTTAGGCCCCTCTTCTAAATGTCTCACTCAATCGGGGTATGACGAATTGATCGGCATCGCTTCTCATGAACTGTACCATGCATGGAACGTGAAACGCATTCGTCCCATTGAATGGACGCCGTATGACTTCAGTAAAGCGTGTCCGAGCCAGTTGGGGTACATCGCAGAAGGTGTGACGACGTATATGGGCGATTTGTTCTTGTATGAAAGTGGATGCATCGATCTAGATGGCTGGTGTCGTAAAATGGAGCGGCTCTTAGAGCGACATATCAATAATCCAGGGAGATTGAACATGAGCGTCGCTCAGTCCAGTTACGACACCTGGCTGGATGGCTATCAAGCCGGCGTCCCCGGACGCAAGGGCTCGATTTATGTTGAAGGGGCTGTACTTGCCTTTCTCTGCGATGTCCAGATCATGCAGCTGACCAACGGAGAGTCTTCCTTGCAAACAGCCATGCAATTGCTCTGGGAACAATTTGGCAAACAACGCATCGGACTGACTGCTCCCGATTACTGGTCTGTCCTGAATGAAGTCGCTGGAGGATCCCATGAGCTTGACGATTTACGGGAAAAGCATGCAGACGGCTGCGCTGACACATGGGAAGCTTTGGTCGCCGCGATGGATTGGCAGGGATTAACCCTGACTCAAGCAGCGGATGAAAAAGGCATTCTTCGCGCAAAAATCGTCCAGAAGGCAGCCTGAACAAACGTTCAGAGCGATCTTCCGCTCATTGCCGTTTGCACCAAGTTCGCTCCCATGCGAAGTGCAATTTCACGAATGGACTCGGGGTCGCGATGCACTTGCCAATCTTCCCAACCGTCGCCTAGGTCCGCCTCATAATCGTAGAAAACGACCAGACGACCTTCATGGAACAATCCATAGCCTCGTGGCGGGAGGCCGTCGTGCTCATGGATCTTAGGCAGTCCTTTGTCGAAATCAAAGGCACTATGAAAAACGTCATGTGACCAAGGCAATTCGACCCAATCTACTGAAGGAAACACCTTGCGCATTTCTCTGCGCACGTATGGATCCATGCCATAATTGTCCGAAATGTGCAAAAAACCTCCTGCTTCAAGATAAATTCGAAGGTTGCGCGTTTCAGAAGACGATAGGACCACGTTGCCATGTCCTGTCATGTGAAGCCACGGGAAATCAAACAGATCAGGTGACCCCACATCGACAAAAGCGATCTCTTCGTCCAAATTCATTCCCAGCTCTTCATTGCAAAAGGACACCAAATTGGGAACAGCTGTTGGATTCGAATACCAATCACCCCCTCCTCGATACTTCAGAACAGCCAACTGATAAAACCCCGCTTGAGCCCCTAATTCGGGCAACAAACTGAAAATCAGAGACACCGTCAACCCCCATCTAAAAATATTCTTGGCGGACCGTAACATTGGACGAAGGTAGTTCGTACCAAAGCACAGCCCATACGTGATGGGATTTAAGTTATATTTGCGCCCCTGAAAAACCTAGTTGCGTCATGCAAAATAAGAACGCCGTTCTGCTCTTTACGATTTTACTGTCCCTTGCGACTCTCTATACATTGAGTTTCAATTGGGTAGCCAACAATTACGAAAAGAAGGCAGACACCTTTGGAGCCTACATCGCCGACTCATTAGAGACCGCTGGCGAAATTACTGAAGATGAATGGAGCGTCGCTGCAGCTCAGGCTGCGCGCGAATTCCTTCGTGACAGTGCCCAAGCCGAGATTTATCCGGTTTTTGGACACACGTACCGAGAAGTCATTGAACAGGAATTGAACCTGGGATTGGACTTGCAAGGCGGGATGTCTGTGACCTTAGAGGTCAGCATACCCGATTTGATTATCGCTTTGAGCGATTATTCGAGCAACGCAACATTCCGCGCAGCCTTAAAAGAGGCAAAAGATGCGCAGAAAACCACCCAAGGCATTCCCTTCGTTGAACTTTTCCAGCAGTCGTGGACGCAAAAGAACGCCGCTTCAGAGACCCCTCTCGAACTGTGGCGCATCTTCCACAACTTGGAAAGCAAGGACTTGTTCCCAGCACAGTCAACCGACGAAGAGATCTTTGTGATCCTGCAATTGGAATCGGAAACAGCCATTACCAATACAGAAAGCATCATCCGCAAGCGGATCGATCAATTGGGTGTGGCCCAGCCAAACGTCCAGAAAGTCAGTGGTGGTCGAATCTTGGTTGAATTGCCTGGCATCGATGACCGTGACCGTGCTCGAAAGCAATTGAAGAGTACTGCAAATCTTGAATTCTGGGAAACCTACTTCAACGACGAAATCTTTCAACGCGTCAGTGCGGCCAACAATGCGTTGGGTCGAGCGTTGAGCCCAGAATTGTTTGCTGCTGATGCTCCGGCAGACAGCACACTGTCCATCGATCAACAGCGTTCGAAAAACCCGTTGTTTAGCTACTTCCAACCTGAGTTGCAGCGTCGTTCTGCAGTTGTTGGTTATGCTGCAATCGCCGATACCAATCGGGTGAATGATTTGCTCTCCATGCCGGAAGCGAAACGCGCACTGCAGTCAGATCTTCGTTTGCTTTGGGAAGCCAAGCCAAGCCAAAATGTCGCTGCCTTGTATGCGATCAATGATGAGAGCGGCAAAGGAAAAGCGAAGCTTTCTGGTAAAAGCATTGTCGATGCTCGGGTTTCTTATGATGAGATTGGAGATGTTGTGGTCAGCATGACCATGGATACAGAAGGCGCGGGAGTCTGGGGACAGATCACCGAAGCGTGTGCTAGTGACAACCAACGTGCTGTTGCAGTCGTTTTGGATGGGATGGTCTTTAGCGCTCCTAGCGTTCAGTCCGCCATTACAAGTGGCCGTTCTCAGATTAGTTTTGGTTCCGACCAATCGATTGAACAAAAAATGCTTGAAGCCAACGATCTCGCTGGTTTATTGAAAGCAGGTTCCCTTCCTGCTCCAGCGCGCATTGTCGACGAAGTCAGTGTTGGACCGCAGTTGGGAGAAGAAAACATCAAAGCGGGCTTGAGCTCTTTCTTGATTGCCTTGATGGTCATCCTCTTGTACATGATTTTCTACTACAAGGGAGCTGGTTTAATCTCCGATTTGGCTTTGGTTGCCAACTTGTTCTTCCTCATCGGAGCGTTGGCTTCCTTGGGTGCTGCTTTGACCCTACCTGGAATCGCCGGTATTGTATTGACTATCGGTATGGCGGTTGATGCGAACGTTTTGATTTACGAACGTATTCGTGAAGAAATGCGCAACGGCAAAGGCATGCTCATGGCTGTCAAGGATGGCTATTCAAAAGCATATAGCGCCATCATCGATGCCAACTTGACGACTTTGTTGACGGCATTCGTTCTGTATAGCTTTGGTAGCGGCGCCATTCGTGGATTCGCGACGACATTGATCATTGGTATTTTCACCTCGCTGTTTTCAGCGATTGTGTTGACACGATTGATCATCTTTAGCCGATTGGAAAACAAGAAGTCGCTCAGCTTCTACACGGATACGACCAAAAACTGGTTCACATCCATCAATGCGAACTTCGTCGGCAACCGAAAGAAATTCTACATTATCAGTGGTATTGTTGTCATCGCTGGCTTGGGAAGTTTGGCGACGAAAGGACTCGAATACGGTGTTGAGTTTTCGGGTGGCACCACCTTCGATGTGACCTTCGATGAAGCCGTCGATGTCCAAGGAGTTCGTGAGGCTTTGGCTATCGCGTTTACCGATGAAGATGGAACCGTTGGAAATCCAATCGTTCAAACCAAGGACAGCGATGCCAAGTTGCGCATCAAAACAAACTACATGATCAACAATCCTGACCCCAATCAGGACGAGTTGATTCAAGGTGCTTTGGCTGCTGGATTGGCGACAATGGGAACAGACTATGTTCTTGACCAGTACAACAAGGTGGACTCAACCATCTCCGATGACTTCCAAGCAGGTGCGAAAAAAGCTACGGTCTTTTCTTTGCTCATCATCTTCTTGTACATCTTCTTCCGTTTCCGGAAGTGGCAGTATGGTTTGGGTGCCTTGATTGCCATGGTGCATGATGTGGTCATCGTTTTGAGTTTCTTCAGCATTTTCCAAGGCATTCTTCCTTTCACAATGGAAATTGACCAAGCGTTCATTGCAGCGATTCTGACGGTCATTGGTTATTCCATCAACGATACGGTAGTCGTATTTGACCGGATCCGTGAATACGTGGGTCTATATGGCGACAAGCGAGAAGACGCTACACTGATGAACGATGCCTTGAACAGTACGTTGAGCCGAACCATCAACACATCACTTTCCACGTTCGTTGTATTGCTGACCATCTTCGTGTTGGGCGGTGACAACATCCGAGGCTTTGTATTCGCCTTGATGATTGGTGTGGTCGTCGGAACCTACAGTTCGATTTTCATTGCAACTCCGAGCGTATTGGACTTCAGCAAGAAGCTGAAATCTTAATACCAGCTCAGCTCATATTGAAAAAGGCCACCCTTGCGGGTGGCCTTTTTTGCGTCCAATTCAATGCGCTTATCTGCCGATGCCGACATTCCCATTTCGAATCAATCGATAGGGACTCAACCTTTCCAAGTCAAACACCAATGTCACGGGCCAGTCCTTGAGCGTGAATTGATTCGAACTATCCACCAAGCCATTGATAGAATACAATGGAACTTGAATTTTCAGAACGTTGAGGTCCCATTCAATTCCTGCGGAGAACACTTCGTCATCTTCGAGAAGCAAGACACCTCCATACGCGCTCAATCCAGCGAAGAGATCTCGGGAGACTTTAACCGATGCCATGGAGCGGTAATTCTGATTCAAATCGTCTTTCCACCAATGGGTCAATCCCCCTTGCTCATGGGCTACGTGGTTGAATCGGGATGATTCTGCTCGATTGAAAAACAAATGGTCCTTGAGCGGATCCCATGATCCGGTCACGCCCATATTGGCCAACGTGTACACCGAATCGGCGCCGAGAACAACCCCCGCGTACAATCGGAAGTTCCAGCTGTTTCCGTTTTCCCGAACCACTTGTTTGCGCTCCCAAAGCCCTTCCAATGTCAAGGACGCCTCGTCTTTTTCAAGAAAAAGTCCTGGGGTTTGGTAAATACCTAGCCAATCGCTGTTCATCATTTGTTGGGCTACCCCGACCGCTGACGCGCGCACTTGCCAAACCTGCTTCACACGTGGCTTTTGTTGATTCACACGATAATTCAAGCGCATGGCTTGGTGAAACTCCATATTTTCTGGGGCAAATCCTGGACCGCGAGCGTCGGGATCGTAGGTAAACGATGACCTCACATCGATCCAATCGAGGTTCAATTGTGACGACAATGGACGCGACGAGTGGCGGTTGAAGTTTCCTGTAAGCCGCAGATTCGAACGGGTGTACTCCCCCGTATGGTGCCCTTCCAAACCCACATCACCGAAATGGCGCAATTGGCCCTCTAGTCTCCACTGGTTCATGTGGTAAGCCACCCGAGCCATGCCTACTGGCTGGTTCCGTTCGGTGCTCCACATCGGCATCAGCATCCATTCAAAATCGCGCATCGGTATGACCGTATTGTGCAAGACAACACCAAGGGTCGCGGCATCGTGGGCATTCCATCCAACAGCAGGCAGCCAATTGACTTGGGTCCGATCGGATCGATCCAGTCGTGTGAGCATGCGGATGGAGAGCGGTTCCACCTTGCGCAGAAGGCCCCGTGTTCGCATGCTGTTGTTGTGCCGCTCGTATTCCAACATGGACTCGGAGGCATCCAAACGAATCTGTTTAAACGGCCTTCCCTGCTCGTCTGACGACGGGATGGCAACAGTCCTTACCTGACCGTGCGTTGCGCCCGCATGCCATCCCAAATCCACCCACGTGGTATCATCTACTTGACCCGACAGCGAAAATGGTCCCGGGACATCGCCTCGATTCTTGACCGTCGCCTGCCACTGCGATGCTGTGGCGTCGTTTGGACGGCTTAGCCGTGTTAAGGCATAATCAGTAACCCCTGTGGTCTGGATCACATCCTCAAAGAACCAGGAGAGGTCCGTATCGGCAGCTCGTTCCAACGTGTTCCGCAAATCTTGTGGACTGGGATGTTTGAACTTCCACGCTTCGAAATAGGCCTGCATTCCAGCATCAAAGACTTCGGTTCCGATGGCTTGACGCAGATACTCAAAGGCCGCTGCGGATTTCTTGTAGACGATCGTACCGTAGTTGATCGAAGTGAAGTCATCCGAATGGCATTGCATCGGCTGGTCTCCGAGCATGCGCGCACTGAGTAAATAGGCCAATTGATCTTGGCTTTGATACGAATAGCGGTTGAGGTCCAATTTCTGCATGAGCGGTGTCATTTCGCTCTTCAACCCGCCCAACCCCAAATCCTCTCCATATTTCTCAACGAAGTAACGGGTTTCATTGAAGGAATTGATGCCTTCATCCATCCACGCATGGGTGCGCTCGTTGGACCCGAGGATTCCGTAAAACCAATTGTGACCGACTTCATGAACAATGACCGTTTCCAAGCTCAAGTCACTTCCCACCCGGCCGATGACCGTCACATTGGGGTACTCCATCCCTCCTCCTGCGCTGATCGTTCCATCCACGGCTGTCACGTGGTTGTACGGATAATCCCCATTCCATTTGGAGTAGGCGTACGTTCCATCTGCGATGTACTCCAGCGACTCCTTCCAATATTCCGCCTGATTCGGAGTAAACATGGCCCACGTAGTGACTTGGCGCTTGCTGTTTGGAAGTTCAACGGATCCCTTCAACACCATCCACCGCTTGTCAGCGAACCACGCAAAATCATGCACGTTTTGTTGCTGGAATCGCAAGGTCTTCAGGCGCGTGGACGAAAGTGGGAATTCATCTTTTTTCTCGGCAATGGAATCCGATTCAAAAAAAGCTTCATTCAAGCTTCGCTCGGTCTGAAGCACCAATGAGTCCATAAAGGTCAATTCGGCTGCGTTGTCCGCTTGGCTGGGATTGAGATCTCCTGTTGCTCCAACGACATAATTTGAAGGCAACGTGATGGACACATCGAACGAACCGTATTCCGAGTAAAACTCTCCTTGATTGAGGTACGGCATCTCATGCCAGCCGTCCCGATCATATACCGCCGGCTTGGGGTACCATTGGGTCATCTGATAAGACTCTCCGATGTGGCCAAGGCGGCTGATTCGTCCTGAGGGAATGCGCACACGAAACGGCGTTGTGTACTGCACTTCGTTCCCCGGAAGCAAGGGTTCAAGGAGTTCTAGCCGTGCAATGTCCCGATGTTCTGGGTGAAAACCCCATGTTGCAGCAGTGCCATTGATCTGGAAGGCCAAAGAATCAATGCCGCCCAAATCCCGCTGCATGGCCCAAAACATGAAGAGATTCCCATTTCGAAATTCTTGTTTGGCCAGGGCCGACTCCCCACTTTCGTATGCGTTCGGCCACAAGTGAATCCAAAGAAAATCCAAGGTGTCGGGACTGTTGTTCACGTATAACGTGGTGATCTCGCCATGCAATTCATGCCGTTCATCCTCAAGCTGCACATCAATCACATGATCGACCGTTTGCTGAAAATACCCATCCTGCACCAATCGTTCGAGGGGCTCTTGACCCAAAACGAGCTTCGGGCAAAACAAAACCGTCAACAGTGCCATTTTCCAAACTCGGCTCACATTCTTAGAAATATACATTCTTTGCATACTCAAAACTAGGGCAATCCGCTTCGCCTAGGCATCACACCCTGATTCCGAGAAGTGCTCCCTCCTTCTTGCAGCTTGCATTCTCCCAATAGGTTCTTGGCATCCCTGACTTAAATTTGCACCATGGGAGCGACAGAAATTGCTTTTATATTTTTGATTTACCTGCTGTTGTTTGGCGCCAAAGGCATTCCCTCCATGGCCCGGACCATGGGTTCAACTGTGCGGCAGTTTCGGCAAGCCACTGATGAAATTCAACGCGAAATATTGAGTGGAACTGAAGGCGTTCGAAATGAAGTGAACAAGGTCCGCGATGCGGCCAACCCCATGAGCAAAAAGCCTCAGAAAGAGTCGCCTCAGAGCAGCGACACGGCGAAGCCAATGGAAGCGTCAACAACTCCTCAGGCAGAGCCCGATTCCGAATGAATTTATTCCTCCTCATTTTGGGGCTCACCGTGTTGGTGTTGAGCGGAGACTGGCTCGTACGATGCGCTTCTAGTTTAGCGGTTCGGGCCTCCATCCCACCTGTAATCGTGGGATTGACCATTGTATCCATCGGTACATCCGCTCCAGAAGTCATTGCCTCTGTGCGCGCTGCGTTGGAGGGCAACCCCGGGATTGCCATCGGGAATGTCATCGGATCGAACATCGCCAACCTGGCCTTGATTTTAGGGGTCGCCGCGCTGGTTCAACCCATTGTTGTAACCCGGTCCATTCTGCGGGCTGACTGGCCGGTCTTGATGGTCGCCAGCCTCTTGTTCGCGGGGTTTGCTTGGGATGGACAATTGGAGAATTGGGAGGGTGGCATTCTTTGCACGGGAACGGTGGCCATGCTCATCATGCTCTATTACAGAACGCGTCAAAGCCAAAACGAGGACACGTCATTGGAAGAGGAAATGGGCATTGAACCCCCATTGGACAAGCCCCTCATTTGGCTTTTCGGCGGAATCATCGTTGCCTCGATCGGGCTCTATTATGGCTCCGAGTGGTTCATAGAAGGTGCGCGCGAACTTGCCCTCCAAGCAGGGGTCAGTGATCATATCATAGGCCTAACTGTTGTGGCCTTTGGCACCAGCGTTCCTGAACTGGTAGCGTCCGTGGCTGCCGTGTTGAAACGAGAATCAGATCTCGTTCTTGGAAACCTCATCGGGTCGAATATCTTCAACATCTTTCTGGCCGTCGGCGTGTCTTCAAGCATCATCGATTTGCCCGTTGATTCCCTTGCAATTTCACAGGATTTTTGGTGGATGCTTGCCATCGCGGCACTCGTGTTTCCGATGATGCTGCATCGACGTCTTGTTCATCGCTGGAAAGGCGTTGTTTTGGCTGGAATCTACTGCGCATACATCGCATTGGTTGTTTCGAACGTATGACCCCCGAAATCATATTGGAAGACGGGAAGTGTCGCTGCCTTCTATTCCCTGGCTTGCTTCAAAACGAACGTGCTGAACACTGGATCGAAGTCTTGCCTTGGCAGCAAAATGAGATCCGTATGTTTGGCAGAACCCATGCCGAACCGCGACTAACAACCTGGATGGGACCGGCCTATCGTTACGCCAGCATTCAGTGGTCAGACACGCTATTTTCAGATGAAATGGCCCGCCTTATGAACGTGGTTCAACACCATGCATCACCCGAGAAAAAGTTCAATGCTGTGTTAGCGAATCTCTACCGGGATGGCCAGGATGCCATGGGGTGGCACCGCGACAATGAAAAGGACATCGACTCCCAGTGCATAGCCAGCGTTTCTTTGGGAAGCACGCGAGACTTTGCGATTCGCCATCGCCAAACGGGTCAAAAATGGACCGTATCGTTACAGCATGGTGACGTGCTCATCATGGAGGCTATGCAAGAGGCGTTCGAGCACAGCGTCCCACGCCGAAAACGCAACGACACACCGCGAATCAACTTCACTTTTCGGCATATTGTGACTTCCTGATTCTGAAGGGTGACGTTCACAATCTTCTGAGGTAAATTTGAAGGTTGAAAGCATTCCATTTAACGCGCTAACATTATGTCTGTTCACAAACAAGCCAAACGCATCACCACCCAAGTGCTTGCGGAGATGAAAGCCAATGGCGAGCGCATTGCCATGCTGACCGCCTATGATTATTCCATGGCCACCCTTGTGGATCAAGCCGGTGTGGACATCATCTTAGTCGGAGACAGTGCTTCCAACGTGATGGCCGGTCATGAGACCACCTTGCCCATCACCCTGGAGCAAATGATTTACCACGCTTCGGGCGTGGTACGCGCGGCAAAACGCGCCTTGGTCGTCGTGGACTTGCCGTTTGGCACGTACCAAGGCAATTCGAAAGAAGCTCTGAAGTCCGCCATTCGCATCATGAAAGAGAGCGGTGCCCACGCCGTCAAACTGGAGGGAGGAAGAGAAGTTCGAGAAAGCATTGAGCGCATTTTAAGCGCCGGAATCCCTGTTATGGGGCATTTGGGGCTGACTCCACAATCGATTTATAAATTTGGAACCTATACCGTGCGCGCCAAAGAAGACCTCGAAGCTCAACTTTTACGAGAGGACGCCAAGCTGCTCGATGACATCGGCTGTTTTTCCATTGTTTTTGAGAAAATCCCGGCGGGGCTCGCTGGAGAAGTCAGCGCTGCAGTCAACTGCCCTACCATCGGCATTGGTGCCGGAGGTGCATGCGATGGTCAAGTATTGGTGCTGCATGATATGTTGGGGATCACCCAAGAGTTCAGCCCGCGATTTTTGAGACGCTATCTCGACATGGGCGAACAAATGAAGCGTGCCATTGGCAATTACGTCCAAGATGTTCGGTCTCGGGATTTCCCGAATGAAGAAGAACAGTACTAACGGAATGGATTCAGCCAGCTCTTCTCAAGATGGAACACAATGGGCCAGACAGCCTAAGGCGCCCATCATCATGAGTACGGTGGACAATCTACAGGTCTTGTATGAGGACAATCATCTGATTGCCGTAAATAAGCGCTCTTCTGACATTGTCCAGAGCGATGCCAGCGGAGACATTACATTGTGCCAGGTCGTCGGAGAATATGTGAAGCGCAAGTACAACAAGCCCGGTGATGCATTCATTGGAACCGTCCACCGCTTGGATCGCCCCGTAAGCGGCGTGATTTTGTACGCACGAACAACGAAAGCGCTATCCAGACTCAGCAACATGTTTCGCCTGCGGGATATGCAAAAAACCTATTGGGCCGTTACCCGGCCTGGGCCTAGCCCAGCTGAAGGTCACATTGTCAATTTTCTTGAGAAGAACATCAAAACCAACAAGAGCTTTGCTTCAGACTTTGATGGACCCAATAAAAAACAATCTGAATTGACCTATCGCACGGTGGGGCGCTCGGACCACTACACCTTTGTGGAGGTGCAGCCAAAAACAGGTCGTCACCATCAGATTCGCGCCACACTGGCCAGTCTCGGCAGCCCCATCAAAGGCGATATCAAATACGGAGCCAGGCGAACCAATGACAACGCATCCATTCATTTGCATGCGCGAAGGATTGAGTTCATCCATCCCGTTCGCAAGACGCCATTGAGCATTTTGGCTCCGCCACCGGAGGACCCCGTTTGGAACGAATGGCTGCGTATCGAAGTCGGACTTGCAGAACCCTGACTTAAAAGTTGAGAATCCTTCTTAAAAGACATTTTTGCAGCGGCTGTCGCTGTGTATCTTTGCGGCCATGAATACGCAACCCGAACACGTTAAGTGCCTCATCATTGGTTCAGGTCCTGCCGGATATACGGCAGCCATCTATGCTGCGCGAGCAGACATGAAACCCGTTCTCTACCAGGGAATGCAGCCTGGAGGGCAGCTCACAGAAACCACGGAAGTCGATAATTTCCCCGGTTATCCTGATGGCATCAATGGGCCTCAAATGATGGCTGACTTGGAAGCACAGGCGAAGCGTTTTGATACGGACGTGCGCAACGGTTGGGTAACCGAAGTTGATTTCTCTGGATCCGTTCACAAGATTTGGGTGGGTGACGGTGCAGACCGCACGGAAGTTCACGCCGATAGTGTGATCATCTCCACCGGCGCATCGGCCAAATGGCTCGGCTTGGAAAGTGAATTGCGTCTGCGTGACGCTGGCGGCGGAGTAAGCGCGTGTGCTGTGTGTGACGGCTTCTTTTACCGCGGCCAGGAAGTGGTCATCGTAGGCGCAGGTGACACAGCTTGCGAAGAAGCGAGCTACCTCGCGAAGCTTTGCTCTAAAGTGACCATGCTTGTGCGACGCGGTGAAATGCGTGCGTCAAAGGCGATGCAAAACCGTGTGTTCGGGATGGAGAACATCGAAGTCCTGTGGAATACACAAACCGTTGAAGTTTTGGGTAAAGACGCTGTGGAAGCCATTCGCGTGGTGAACAATGAAACACAAGTCGAGCACGACATCCCTGCGACGGGATTTTTTGTGGCGATTGGTCACAAGCCCAACACAGATGTATTCAAAGGCTGGATTGATTTGGATGATCAGGGCTACATCAAGTATGAAGAAGCGGGTACGTCCAAAACCAATATTGCGGGCGTCTATGTCTGCGGTGATGCTGCGGATAAGGTCTACCGCCAGGCCGTAACGGCAGCGGGTACGGGTTGCATGGCAGCGCTTGACTCAGAGCGTTATTTGGCTGCACGAGGGATTCACTAAAGACTCCCTGCGTTAATCGCAGAGTGTATCGTAGAAAGGAAGCCAGAGTAACAGATCGGAAACAGACCGGTTGCCGTTTCCATCGAAATCTCCAAAGCACGGACCTCCAAATCCGCCGATTCCGCCGTCTCCACTTCCGTCGCTAACGCACTGTCCGATGGAATCGGCCCAAACTGTTCCTTCTCCACAATACGATGGAGGAAGAACGAGGCATGACCCATCGTCGTCTGTGGCTGTCTCGTTGAAGTTTTCAGCCAACACATCCATGCAGCCGAGAATTTCAAAGGAGTCACACACCCCATCTCCATCCACATCGGAAAGACAGTTTCCAGTGCAGTCCAACGCCACCTCGGGATAAACGCATTCGCCTGAAACATTCGCTACAGCGTCGAAATTGCAAGCAACCTCATCAAGGCAGCCTGTAAACAAACAACTCCCATCATCATCCGTTGCCGTGACTTCGAAATTATCGGCATTGATGACCGTGCATCCCAGCACCTCTTCTTCGTCGCAGACCGTATCCCCG
The DNA here is from genome assembly GCA_905478325.1 of uncultured Flavobacteriales bacterium. Taxonomy (GTDB): domain Bacteria; phylum Bacteroidota; class Bacteroidia; order Flavobacteriales_D; family Sanyastnellaceae; genus UA16. Next base: position 37,121 of record CAJQIB010000029.1, read on the forward strand.
TCTATATCCGATACGCATGTACCTGAGCAATCACGATACAGCGCAGCAAAAACACACTGGCCATCATCGTCTGTCGCTTCAATCATGAAATTACAAGCACCCTGATCTGTGCATCCTGAAATTTCGAAGGGATCACAAATGCCATCACCGTCTGCGTCCAAAAGACAACTTCCATTGCAATCGTAACCGTCCATTGGATAATCACACGATTCCAAGTCCGTGACGTTCAGAGCAAAATTGCAGGCCTCTGGATCTTCACAACCGGCAATTTCAAATGGATCACACACCCCATCTCCATCGGAATCAGCAAGGCACATTCCAGCGCAGGTATATCCCGTCTCTGCATACACACATGATCCGTCGTTGGCATTGGCCGATGCATCAAAATTGCAAGCGTTCACATCCGTACAACCGGGAGCACCCGCGCTGAAACTTCCCGCAATCAGTTGTTCATTGAAAGGATCCCCTCCAATGAAGACTTGCAAATTGAATAGTCCCTCAATCAAGCCATCTGTCGTCACCTGAGCCAATAAAACACGCAAATCTTCGCCTGCTATGCCATTGGTACTGCCGGGCAATACAAACCAACTTCCACCGATTTCAGATTCGACGATCAAATCCTCGCCGGATTCAAATATGGACAACTCCGCCCCCATTCCAATCGTAGAGATTCCATCCCCATTGCCCGACTGAGGAGATGTTTCCAATCCAATGGTTACCCAGCTATCATAATTTAAATCGGGCAGGATCCCAATGAAGAAAGCACTGATATCCGTGCCGAATGACCCTCCTGCTGAATGCTGAAAAAATGATGTAGTTGATGTCAAAGAACAGGGCTCCAAGTCATTGCCATACGCTGCTCCAAGAAAATCTGACTCCGATGTCATCAGTCCGTACACCCGGTACGTTGTCATTCCTGAGAAATCGGTATTGCCGATAACGCCTTCATGTTGGGCAACCGTTTCCACCCAAACACTGGTGAGCTGTGCCGACGATGTCGAACTAACCATACCACTGAATATGGACAACAAGATGAACTTCAAGCGCAAGGATAACATCGGATCGACTTTTTGATGAGCCCCTATAAGATACGTAATCCATCTATTAATTACATGTTTTCGACAGTGATTATATAACCTACAACCAGCAATACACCCTCTATTCTCCTCTGGTTGACGAAAACGCGCACGGCTCACGCGTCGTTGATCCGCGCATTCGACTTCCAAAAAGTCAGCATCAAAAAAGCCCCACACCGAAGTGCGAGGCTTTGAAGTTGGGTGGCTAATGGGGCTCGAACCCACGACCCTCGGTACCACAAACCGATGCTCTAACCAGCTGAGCTATAGCCACCGTTTTACCCCTAAGGGTGCGCAAAGATAATCGCGATGCTTTAATTCGCACTTTTCAGTGCAGGGAATATTGCATGACCGTACAATTCATTGAAAGGGATCCTTTTTTCGATGGGACATCCAATCACATCCGTGTAGGCATTCACAGGGTTTTCTCCTTTCAACAAGGCCTCCACAGCATCCTGTAAATCCTGATTGCGGGGACTATTCCGGTGCTTTCCCAACGCAAAATAGAAATCATTGATTCGGCCACGATACCGCACTTCACCCAGTGAATCCAGCACAAAAACTTCGGGCGTCCAGCTGGCGTTGAGCCGGTCAGCCCACCCCACCGTGTCGCGCGCCAATTCCCATTCTACGGCATACCGGTCTTCAAATTCAGCGATTTGCTCCTCAGATACCGTGGGGTTCGGAAACCATCCCACGAACTCGATTCGTCCCGGGTGTTCTTGCTCCCATTGCGCATGCATCGCATTGAGATAAAACGTGTAGTCCTGGCAAATGGGGCACAATGGCGCTAGAAACACCCACACTTTCCACATCAATCGATGACTTGAATGACGTGACTTCGTACCGTACCCAAAGACGTCGTCATGCGGTAGAAGTACGTTCCCGAATTCAATTCTCCCAACACAAACGTCCGCTGATGGTGCCCTGCTGCAAAGGATTGCTCCGGCATCCAAGTATCCACCATGCGCCCCCGGAAATCCAAAAGATCCAAGGTGACATCTGCGCCTTCATTCAAATGAAAACCAATGGTGACCTCCTGGCCGGATCGATTCGGGTTGGGCCAAGCCGGAAACAAGTTGTCCGTTTGATACACAATGCGGGTGTCTTCGTCTGCAGTAGACATGACAATGTTCTCATCGCCGGGCAGGTAATCCACAAATTGAAAGAACACCACAAACATCTCATCACCCGTGAGATCTCCCCACGACATCCACTCCGGTGGATCATGTGGGTTGTTGGGATTGTTGGCGGTATTGTCATACGTACAGAACGCGTGGATTTTGTAACCCGCCGGAATGTGCTTCAACGCCGGGTAACTGAAAATACCCTGCCAGTTGAAGTCCCATTCTGGAATCGAAATCATCGGTATCGTATCGTTTCCGTTGGCAGAAACGGCGTACACTTCCCACGCTTGACCCAACAGGTGACAATGTGGTGTAATCGAGAGCACACTGATATCATCTTCAATTTCAAAAATTCCGTGAAAGGTTGGGGTTTCGTTTGCCGGAATGAAAAAGGGTGCCGTCAAGCTATTGACTGTCATGAGCAATAAGTCCACCTCTCGTTGGATCGGATCTTCAGCAAAAAACAGATTCAAATGCGTTAAATCAGTTTCATCGACTGCTGATGGACCATAATGCATTTGTAAAAGCAGCCGGCCATCCGGTCCAATTTTCTTCCCAATGGTGGAAGGAAATTCTGTGGGGGAGGACCCGGGAACCCAGCCGCCAAAAAGGAAGTCCTCCACATTGACACCATAATCGCCAAAACTCTCATACCCCGGTTCAGGGTCCGCTGCATCCAGCGCTTCCGCTCCAGCAATTGACGTTGGGCTCTCCGTGTACGCAATCAGCGTATGGTGCGCAATGGCAGCGTTTCCTGGTCGGATTTCAATAGCCCGAATTTCCGTCTCTTCCGTGACGCCTGTTTCCAGAACAAACACTTGGTATTGCTCTTGCATGTCCCCTCCATGTGCATACGGCTCTGGCATTTCAAGCACCAAGTCAGGCTCTCCAATTTGACTTCCTTCAGGGAATTCAGGCAATCCGGGATTGTCCGCTGGATTCCCCTCTGGCATGCCCGCATCGTACCAATCAGACAACACTTCAATTTGACTCGCTGTCAAAAACCGCTCTCCTCGTAATGTGGCAAATTCAGGATCAGGTGTCCAAGGCGGCATGTAGCCCATGGATGTCACATAGGAAATGAAGGCTCCATGCTCGGATACTTCCTCATAGGTCGTAAACGGCATCGGCCCAATCTCACCAACACGGTGGCATTGAGTGCAATTCTGATACACAATGGGCGCCACATCTGCATGGAATGTCGGCGCTTGACCGCGCACCGAAAAGGCAACCGCGCTGAAGACGAAAAAAGAAAGGATAGAAATACGTTGCATACTCGAAAGACGTTAAATGGTACTACAAGTTTAATTCAATCTGGTGGACTTCGTTAAATCTCATCGCCTTCATCGAACTTTGTGCCTCATGGATTCGCTCGCCACCGTTCCGCCCAAACCGAGAATACTGCACATTGCCAGTTGGTACCCTAGCGCGGTGCACGGCACCTTGGGCAATTTTGTTCGACGCCACATCGAAGCGATAGCCACGCAATGTGCGAGTGATGTTTGGTATGCAGCGGCGGCACCCAAGGGACAGAAAGTGCCCTTGGACACAGTCCAATCCACTGGTTCAATTACAGAACACCTCGTTTACTTCGCCGCGAAAAAACCTGTGGTACGGCAAACCACGCGGGCTTTGTTGCGATTGGCCGAAGTACATGCTGTCCCTCCTTTTGACCTCATCCATTTGCACGTCGCTTATCCTGCAGGGCAAGCCGCGAGACTACTGGCCAAGCGCTGGGACTTGCCCTTGGTGGTTACGGAACATTGGACGGCATACCATGCGGACCAGCGACACAAGCTCCCTTTTTGGCGAAAACGCAGCATGCGACTTACCGGCCAAGCAAGTACATTGCTCTGCCCGGTATCAGAGGACCTCGCTTCCAGCATGCGTGATTTTGGGATGGGGAATCATGCTCAGGTCATTCCCAATGTGGTCGATACGAACCTGTTCAAACGGGATGAGTCCGCGCGTTCAGTAAATGGCTCTTTTGAGTTGTTGCACATCAGTTCCCTGTCGGACGAACAAAAAAACATTTCGGGTATGTTGCGCGCGCTTGCCGATGCGCTGCCTCAATGCCCTCAGCTGCGCGTGACAATTATTGGTGATGGAGACCCGCTTCCGCACCAACAATTCGCACGGACCTTAGGCATTGCCAATCGTGTGCAGATTCAAGGAGAAATCCCATTGTCAGAAGTTGCCGAACGCATGCGTGCTGCGAATGCTCTGATCCTCTTTAGCAACTTTGAAAACTTCCCGTGTGTGATCCCTGAAGCTTGGGCCAGCGGAATCCCTGTGATATCGACGGACGTCGGAGGCATCGCGGAACACCTGACATCCGAGCGGGGAATCCTCGTGAAGCGAGGCGATGAAGCGGCCCTGACGTCCGCTATTGTCTCCATGTCGACGACCCCTTCACCAGCGCATCGTGATGCGGCTGCGTTGCGGGCCATTGCGACATCGACCTTCAGCATCGAAGCCATCGCAGACCAATACACCGCGGCATATCAAAAAGCCCTTCATCTTCATGCGTCCAAAGACTCAAGGACCTCATGAATTTGCGCCGCACGATCTTACAGTCTATTCAAAGTCGAGCTTGGCTGCTCTTGCTTTCCACGGCCATCATCCTCATCAATACGCGCACTCTTGGACCAGAAGGACAAGGGCAAATCGCCTGGGTGCAGCTTGGACTGCTTCTGGTGACAGGCGCCAGCGGATTCATTGCAGGCGGAGCTGTGGTCTACTTGAAAAAGGTCATCCCGTTGCGTGCAACGCTTCTACCGGGCCATCTATGGCTGATCATTTCTTCTATTGGCACCACGGCTCTTGGTATCCAGATGGGCTTCCTACCCCAGCATCACATGTTCGACATTGCTTTGTTGGGCTGGCTTCAGGGCATCATCATCTTTCATGGACAGCTGCTCCTTGGAGCACAAAACATCCGTGCACACAACCGGCTACAGGTCATGCAAAACGCTTTCGTTGCTGCAGGATTGGCACTCGTCTATTTCGTGTGGGGTTGGAAGCATGTTGACGCCTTTCTTGCTGTTTTGGGCCTGAGTTTGGCATTGACGGCCTTGCTGTCCTTCCCCCCGCTGCGGCATTTGCCGCAAACCGATCACCGTCCGCCTCTGAAAGACGTCATCCGTTTGCTTTGGAAACACGGCAGTGCGGCACAAGCCGGTGGACTGCTTCAAATGCTCACCAACCGAACCAACTTTAGTTTGCTTGCACGCAGCGCAGGCAATGGCGCGTCAGCAACGGGCATTTATTCGGTCGCTTTTTATGCCCTCGAAGCTATGTGGATCGTCGCAAGAGGCTTGGCTCCCGTGGTCCATGCGCGCACGGCCAACAACTCCGATCGCAAACAACGCATTCGAGAAACACGGGGCATCCTCGGATTGGCGGTACTTGCCACCATTCCATTGGCCTGTTCCGCCGCATTGATTCCCGACACATGGTACGCCCATCTCGTGGGGTTTGGCGGAATTCAGCCTGTCGTTTTGCGGCTTTTACCAGCGGCTTTGGCCGGTGCTATGGCTTCCATTCTTGCCCACCACCTTTCAGGAATTGGACACCACAAGTGGAACGCCTATTCCTCCGGTTTAGGGCTTTTGGTTCTGAGTATTGGTGCCTGGCAATGGATTCCCACTCATGGAATACACGGCGCTGCCTATGCCGCATCTGTGGCCGCCGTTATGCAAACAACCTGCCTGGTCTTCGCCTGGAGTTACTGCGAACAGTCCCCCTGGCTCAGCTTGTGGCCTCGATGGAGCGAAATTCGCTCGAGTGTTTTGCGTTCAGAGGAGATCCAGTAGGTCCCGAACAACCGGTGGCCGGCTCGATTCGAACCCCTCTCCACTTTGCACGCCTCCCAAACGACCCATCGCAGCATCGCGGCTTTTCAGATGCTGTAGAAACTCCGGTGAGCTGATTGGAGTCACCGGTTCGTTCTTCCCAGACCCTGCATGAAACTGCGTCTTATAGGCCCCAATTGCAGCGTATTTCACGGCTTCAAAACCCGAGATATCCACGATAAAATCAGGGGTGCGCCAGCGGTCTTGGATGTAATAATGCAACGACTGCGGGCGCCAAGGTTCTTGCGTCTCGCCACTCTTTTGATCAACCGTTTCAATTTTGAGCAGTCCACTCAAAAAACAGGCACGCTCCAACAAAGAACTCGCCCGACCATGGTCTGGATGCCGATCCGACTTGGCATTGGCCAAAACAAGTTGAGGCCTCAAACGTCGGAGCACTTCAATCACCTTCATCAGGGCGGGATGGTCGATTTCGAAAAAGCCATCTCCCAAATTCAAATTCTCACGATGCATGACACCAAGAATCTCGGCAGCAGCTGCGGCTTCCAAGTCGCGTGTATCTCCCGTTCCCCGGGTGCCCAATTCTCCGCGGGTCAAATCGACCAAAGCAACGCGCTTGCCCTTGGCGACCATCGATGCGATTGTTCCTCCTGCTGACAACTCCACATCATCCGGATGGGCTCCAAAAGCACAGACATCCATCGTATCCATTTGAGCGTGTGTCATGGTGACAAAGTTAGGGGTTCACAAAAATCTCAACACCCATTGCAGTGAACAAGTTTTAGATGCATCTTGTTGACCCAATATGAGTTCAACAACCTCCAATCGTTCCTCGCAAGCAATCGTAATTGGCGCAGGGTTTTCGGGCATTGCAGCGGCAACAGAATTGGCTTCAAAAGGGGTCGATGTTGTGGTGCTTGAACGGCACAACCACCCTGGTGGAAGGGCCCGTGTTTTTCAAGAAGCCGGATTCACGTTTGATATGGGACCCAGCTGGTACTGGATGCCCGACGTATTTGAGGCCTATTTCGAGAAATTTGGAAGCCATGTAAACGAAGAGCTCGACTTGGTTCGTCTCGACCCTTCGTACAAAGTGTGGTTTACAGGAGAATCGTTGGATGTCCCCGCAGCGTTTGAATCCATGCAGGTCGCCTTCGAATCCATGGAAAAAGGGGCAGGCCAGAGGCTCGCTGATTTTATGGCTGAGGCCAAAATCAAGTACGACATTGGAATGAGTGAATTTGTGTGGAAGCCAGCGCACAATGTCTTGGAGTTTGCTGATTGGAAAACCGTGAAACAAGCAACACACTTGTCTCTGTTCACTTCGTTTAGCAAGCATGCCAGGCGGTATTTCACGGATCCACGTTTGCTTCAGATCATTGAATTCCCTGTTTTGTTTTTAGGCGCTAAACCAGAGAAAACCCCTGCTCTTTACAGCCTCATGAATTATGCCGACACGATGCTCGGCACATGGTATCCTATGGGCGGGATGCATGAAATTGTCCGCGCTTTGGTTCGCGTAGCCGAGCGTAATGGAGTTCAATTTCATTACGAGCAAGATGTCGCCTCCATCGATGCCAATCACGGCAAAGTCTCCGGTGTGACGCTCCGTGATGGAACCAAATGGAAAGCCGAAACCATCATCGCTGCGGCTGACTACCACCATGTGGAACAGCATCTCCTACCCGCTGCATTCAGAAGATACGATGCGACGTATTGGGACAACCGCGTGATGTCTCCGAGTTCGCTTCTTTTTTATGTGGGTGTGGACATTCGAGTTCCACAGTTGAAGCATCACAATTTGTTTTTCGACACGCCATTCGGCCCGCATGCTTCTACCATTTATGATGAACCTGCTTGGCCAGAAGATCCGCTTTTTTATATCAGCGCTCCTTCAAAAACAGATTCCGGAGTGGCCCCTGAAGGACACGAAAATCTTTTTTTCTTGATTCCATTGGCACCAGGGCTTTCTGAAGAGGAAGGTCAACGAGAATCCTACTTTAACCACTTGTGCGACAGATTAGAAAGCCACATCGGTTTGGATATTCGTCCGCACATTGTGTTTAAACGCAGTTATGCCCATGCCGAATTTCAAGAGGATTACCGGGCTTTCAAAGGCAATGCCTATGGATTAGCCAACACATTGAAACAAACCGCTTTTTGGAAACCCAAAATGAAAAGCAAACTTCCGGGCTTGTTTTTCACCGGTCAACTGACAACCCCTGGCCCAGGCGTACCCCCGAGTTTGATTAGCGGAGAGGTCGCAGGGAGAGAAGCCAAATCATGGCTTGAAGTCGGGAAGTGAACCTATTGACCCTTTCTCAAGTTACTACCTAATGGACGCCATCGCTTTATATGACCATGTATGCTACGAATGCAGTGTGCAAACCACAAAAGCCTATAGCACCTCATTTTCGCTGGGAATTCGGTTTCTTGGTAAACCGCTAAGAAGACCGGTTTATGCCATTTATGGTTTTGTTCGGTTTGCAGATGAGATTGTGGATTCATTTCATGATCACGACAAGAAGGATCTATTTGAGCGATTCAAAGCGGATACGTATGCTGCCATTGATGAAGGCATTAGCCTCAATCCCATTCTTCACGCATTTCAACGCGTATTCCATCAGTATCAAATTGACCGAGAACACGTGGATTTATTTCTACGCAGCATGGAATGGGATCTGAAACGGAATGACTATGACCGGCAAGGGTTTGAAGACTATGTCGTTGGTTCAGCTGAAGTGGTTGGCCTGATGTGTCTCCGTGTTTTTGTGGATGGAGATGATACACGGTATCAGGAGTTATTACCGAGTGCAAGGAGGTTGGGTGCGGCTTTCCAAAAAATCAATTTCTTGCGCGATCTAAAGGATGATTTTGAAGAGAAAGGGCGAACGTATTTCCCAGGTCTTGACATGACTCAATTTACCGAGACCACGAAAAAGTCGATTGAAAGTGAAATTGAAAGTGACTTCAAAGCCGCTCACATTGGTATCCTGCAGCTGCCCCGTTCAAGTCGCTTAGGTGTGCATGTGGCCTATATCTATTACTTGCGATTGTTCGAAAAAATACGTCAACTGCCGAGCGAGCGGATCATGGAGGAGCGCATCCGCATTCCGAATGGGAGAAAGTTGACGCTGTTGTTTAGCTCTTACGTCCGGCACCAATTCAATCTTCTCTGATTATGAAATGGTTTTTGGCCTGTTGTCTCGCTTTTTTCGGGGTCCTTCCCTCGATGCAATCGCAAACAAGTTCCGCACCAACAATTGATGACCGATTGGACGTTTGGAAAGCGTACCGGGTGGCTTCCGAAAACAAAGAAACAGGCGATTCTCTGTCCGTTTTTGAAGATGCTGCAAGGGACTATTCTGCAGCACACAACGAAAGTCCAGAGGCTCTTGGAATGGTAGCTACTGCTGAACTTATGAAGGTGGAGTCCATGCAAAACTTGTTGGAAAAACTCGAAGCATTTATGCACTGGAAAGCGCATCTTGAAACAGCCATCGAAAGCAAACCCATGGATCCCGACTTGAGGGTATTTCGACTTTCTGTTCAACTACATGTCCCGGGAATCTTGGCATACTCTGGAGAGATTGATGAAGATGTTCTCCTCATTTCGAATGCCCTTCAATCAGGAAGCTGGTCAAAAGATCCTGAACACGAAACATTCATCCGCGATTTGTTCCACGCCTTTGACTTGACTCTTGAGTTGGACTCCGATGAGCACGAATAGCGAAGAACACGTCATCCTAGTCGACGCCGAAGACAATGCTTTGGGCCTCATGAACAAAATGGAGGCGCATGAAAAAGGAGCGTTACATCGGGCGTTTTCCATTTTCATTTTCAATAGCGATGGTCGCTGGCTGCTTCAGCGCCGGGCTTTAGACAAATACCACAGCCCGGGATTGTGGAGCAATACGTGCTGCAGCCACCCCCGCCAAGACGAATCCGTCATCGAGGCAGGGATTCGCCGATTGAATGAGGAAATGGGCATGTATTGTCAGATCGAACCCCAGTTTCATTTCACGTATCGCTGCAACTTACCGAACGGTTTGATTGAGCATGAGTTGGACCATGTGCTCGTGGGATATTCAGACAAAACACCACACCTGAATTCAAAGGAAGTTTGTGACTACAAATACATCACTACAGAACAACTAGAGCAGGAGATGCAGGCCTTCCCGGATCGCTTCTCTGTTTGGTTTAAGCTCTGCTTTCATCGCGTTCGAAATCGTTTTAGTGAAATGGAGCACCTGCGATGAAACCACCCACGAAACAGATAGCCATTGTCATCGGTGCTGGAGTTGCCGGGCTTGCCACAGCCATACGGCTGGCCGCTTCGGGCATCAAAACAGCTGTCTACGAGAGCGCATCTGGACCGGGAGGAAAACTAAAAGAAGAGCACACGAAGGGGTACCGCTTTGATCTTGGACCTTCGCTTTTCACCATGCCCGAATTGGTCATGGAATTGGACCGCTTGACGCGATCTAGCGCTGATGTCCAAGCGGACAAACTCCCTCAAGTATTTCGCTATCAAACGCTGGATCGTTCAACGCATTATTTCTGGGAAGATGCTACGCGAATTGTCGCCTGGGCAGATCGCAAGGCTTTCAAAGAGGCCGTTTTACAAGCCGTCGAAGTGGAACCCCATGCTTTAGACCACCATCTCAATCACAGCCAAACTATTTACGAGGCGACGCGAAAGCTGTTTTTGGAGCAAAGTCTCCATGAATGGAAGCGGTTCAGCTGGCCTGCGTTTTCCAGGGCCATTCCCCATTTGCACCGCCTGCCCTGGTTCGGCTCTTTGCACCGGTTGAATCGCAAGCGATTGCATGAACCTCATCTTGTTCAGTTGTTTGATCGCTATGCGACCTACAATGGCTCTGACCCCCATCGCGCGCCCGCAATGTTGCATGCCATTCCACATTTGGAACACGGCATCGGAACGTTTTTCCCTGAGGGTGGCATGATGGGCATTGTGCATCACCTTTTTGCACTCGCCCAAAGTTTGGGTGTAGCGTTCCACTTTGACCAGTCGGTGCAAAAAATAGTGCATCGCAACGGTCACGTGAAAGGCATCGCAGTGGAATTGAACGGTCGACCTCATCACGTTCAAGCCGACATCGTCGTTTCCAATGCTGACATCCACCCGACCTACCGAAAGCTATTGCCAGACATCAAAGCACCGGAACATATCCTCAAGCAAGAGCGGTCGTCAAGCGGGGTGATCTTTTACTGGGGAGTCAAGGGGGAGCACAAAGAATTGCACTTGCACAACATCTTATTCAGCAAGAACTACCGCCAAGAATTCCAATCGATAGATGCGTTGGGACACCCCGGAAATGACCCCACAGTCTACATCAACATAACCTCAAAGTTGCAACCTTCAGACGCCCCGTCCGGATGCGAAAACTGGTTTGTCATGGTCAATGTAAGTGCAGACCCGGAAACGATTGACGCCGAAATTCCGGCGATCCGCCGTGCGGTATTGGATAAAATCTCAAGAACGCTCGGACATTCCATAAGCGACCTCATTGAGACGGAGTCCATCCTCACCCCGCGTGACATTGAAAACCGAACGAGTTCATGGCGCGGTGCCCTCTATGGGGCCAGCTCCAACAATGCGCTCGCCGCATTTCTCCGCCACCGAAATCGTTCAAAGCAAATCAAAGGATTGTATTTTTGTGGTGGAAGTGTTCATCCTGGCGGTGGCATTCCACTCTGCTTACTTAGCGCGCGTATTGCATCTGAATTGATCCAAACAACAACTCCATGAACTGGACCACTCTTAAACGCTGGGCTCCCTTGATCATGATCATCCTCAACAGTGTGGGGGTGGCTGGTGTGTTGTTGGGATTTGGTGAAACCATTCTGCAATTCACTGCTTTGAATTTGCTGATAAACGGGGTACTAGCCGCTTGGCTGGATTGGGATTCTCGCAGTCGCTTGTGGGTATACGCGGCTCTAGGTGGATGGCTTGTTGAATGCTTCGGCGTGCACACCGGGTGGCTATTTGGTGCTTACCACTATGGACACGGTCTCGGACTTCAGGTCGCCGAAGTCCCTTTGATTTTAGGGGCATTGTGGTTTGTCACGCTCATGGGATTTGGCCATTGGGGCGGGCGCTGGCTGCTTCGGTTTAGACTCGGCACGAAAGCACATAAAGTGGGCACAGCGATCGTAGCAGCCACTCTTATGATGGGACTCGATGCTTTCATAGAGCCCGTGGCCATCCAATCGGGTTGGTGGGAGTGGGCGCAAGGAGATGTGCCTTGGACCAATTATGCCTCGTGGTGGGCCATTGCTTTTCTTTTTCATTTAGTTCCGAGACAATCAACAGAATCCAAGGGAACTGGAATCTTAGTTCTCATCTTTGCATCGTTCTTCATTCTGCTCAATGTTTTTCCATGGACCGTTTGATTTTCTTCACGCACCCCGCATTCATTGTGATTGTAACCTTTCTGATTATGGAAGGCGTGGCATGGTTCGCACACAAGTATATCATGCATGGGTTGATGTGGTATTTTCATCAGGATCATCACGTCCACCAACCGGGTTTTTTTGAAAAAAACGATGCCTTCTTCTTGATTTTTGCTGTCCCTAGTGCGAGCTGTATCATTACGGGGTCCATGGCAGGAGGTGACTTTCGCATTTGGATTGGCGCGGGGATTGCGGCGTATGGCCTGGCTTACTTCCTCGTTCATGATGTTTTCATTCACCAACGATTCAGGTGGTTTCGCAGGACAGAAAACACCTATTTAATGGCGATTCGTAAGGCACATAAAATTCACCACAAGCACTTGACCAAAGAAAAAGGAGAGTGTTTTGGGATGCTATTCGTACCCTTGCGCTACTGGCTGGAAGCGAGAAAGTCGCAAAGGAAGTGGTCCGCAAACACACAATCTCCCGTTAAGTAATGAGCGGACTCTATCTGGCCGTCGACCTCGCTGTGCTGGCCTTCCCACTTCTTCTCAGCTTTGACAAGCGCGTTCATTTCTTTGGCCAATGGAAAGACTTTTGGCCCGTGAACATCGGCGTATTGATCTTCTTCATCACATGGGACGTCTTTTTCACCCAATGGGGAATTTGGGGATTCAACCCGGACTACCTCTTGGGTCCTGAATGGCTTGGGTTGCCCATGGAAGAATGGCTGTTCTTCATTTGCATTCCGTATGCCAGCGTCTTCACTTACGCCACGTTAAAACATTACGTGCGCAGGAATCCATTTAGACACAGTGCGATTACCTTGAACATGGCGGCCATTGCAATTACCGCGGGGCTAAGCTATTGGTATTCGGATGCATGGTATACGTTTTCTGCGAGCGCGCTTCTGTGTGTGTTTTTCATTTGGTCTGCGGTGAACTATGTAGCGTGGTCACATCACTTGTGGATCGCCTTTTTCGTTCTACTCACTCCTTTTATCATCACCAACGGAGTTCTCACGGGAATCACCTTTTGGGAGTATCCATTGTTGCACAATGATGCCGGCCAAATCCAAGATTCCATCGTGTGGTACGCAGGAGAGCACACGACTGGATGGCGCATTTTCAGCATGCCCGTAGACGACCTGATTTATGGTTTTCTCCTCATCGGTCTCCACATTGCCGGATTTGAAGCGTTGCAAAAAAGACGCTTGGGACTCGGACCTTACTCCGACTGAATTCCCGAGCGCCATTTGAAAAGCGCCTGAATTGGACGGTGATCGGATAACATCACATCGCTGGTTTCGAATTCCACAGGCTCCAGAACAGGACTGTGAAGGATGAAATCAATGCGCATTCCGGGAATATCTCCAGCATACGTGGCACCGAGCAATGGTCCATTTCCATTGTACGCATCTTGCAAGTATGGCTGAAACTGTTGTTTCGCAAACGAAACAGGACCGTCATTGAAATCACCCATCAAGACCACCGCGTAAGGACTGTTTGCAACGTACTTCGCGACCAATTCTGCCTGCAACGCTCTTTTCTGCCAAGCCGTTTTTAAGCGATCCAGCACCCGCAGGCGTTCAGTTTCATCTGGACCCTGGCGCATCGCTTGATAATCCTCATGTTCAAAATGAATGCTGCTGAGATGCACATTGAAAGCACGAACGGTGTCTTTGCCAATGAGAAGATCAGCATACATGGCGCTGTTGTTCTTATCATTTGGGAAATCAATCGCTTTCACATCTAAAATGGGAAAACGAGAGAGTACGGCCAGTCCAAACAGCTTGTCATGGCCCCTTCCCAACTTGAATTCTTGGGCCCAGTGCGGCAGTCCAGAAGCGCGTTGCAAACGTTGCGGTGTCATCCAAGGATCCGCATTTTCTTCCAAGAAACACTCCTGTATACACACCAAGTCAGGTTCCACAGAGCCCAACAGAGACAACATTTCTTCCCGGGAATTGGCATTGTTCAACCAGCCGAAGCGGTCAAATTGCCGCACATTCCAAGAAAGTACTCGGAATTCCAATTCATCATCTAACCCATTTCCTCCCTTTTGAAATACAGAAGATGCACCCGGTGAAAAGCTCCACGTTGGTGACTCCCCTCCGATGTTTTTGGGATAAACCGTCCACCCCCATGTTTGCGCTGCATGCGGTGCTGACAGAACAATAAAAAGAAGTCCCCACCGAAACGCCCGCCACCGGCGGAACAGTAAACTACTCACTGTGCCGATGGCCAGAAAGGTCCAGGTCAGTGGAAACCCCATGCCTGCAATGGCCAGCAAAGACCAAAGAGAAGGGGAAAGACGAACTGCCAATTCCGCCCCAAACACACCGGCAATGCCCAAAAGTGTCAATGCGACAGGCCACCAAGGCTTTCGCTGAAGTGTCATTCTTTTTTGGAAGCTTGAAACAAGAATGCTTTTTCTTCCTTGGTCAGATTGTCATATCCGTGCTTAGACACCTTATCCAAAATAGCATCCATCCGAGCCAAACGTTCCTTCTTTTCTTGATTGAAGTCCGCATCACTTTTGACTCGAGATGACCGCGTGTCCTTTTTTGCTTTTCGAGACCACGAAGTGCGTTTGGGACGCTTTTCAACGCGCAATTTGGACTTCTCTCTTGGCTTGAATGCGCTTGTCATGGCATCCAACATGCGCTCAAACCACCCAACCAAGTCCCGTCCTTGGTCCGCTTGTTTTACCATCACATATCCAAACAGCGCTCCGCCCAAATGGGCCAAGTTCCCTCCAGTATTCTCTCCATTACTCAAAGCAAAGTAATCCAGTAAAATCAGGGCAAGCGCCACATATTTCAACGGAACAGCACCGATAAGGATCAGTCCAATACGCCGATCGGGGTCGCGTGTCGCTACGGCGACCAAGATGGCCATAACGGCCGCACTCGCGCCATAAGCATAGGTGCCTTGTTGCAATCCCGGAAAGACATTGGTCGCTGTAAAATACAGAACGAATCCAGCCAACCCCCCTACGATGTATGTGCTCAATAAACGGCGCGCACCAAAATGAGCAACGAATAAGCCACCCATCCAGAACAACAAGGCCATGTTCATTAGCAAATGCCAAATCCCCGTATGCACAAACATGTGTGTGACGATGGTCCAAGGACGCCGGACTAAAAGATCTGGCATCCACGTAGTCGCCAGACCCAAAACGGATGCAGCATCAACGGGTGACGATTGGCCGAAACCAAGAGTCGCCAATAACTGCAACGTAGTGACTATCAAAAAGACACCGCAGTTGACGAGTAAAAGTCGGATCAGCATCCCACCTTGCTGCCATTGATTTTTTACTTCTTGCCACATTCTTCAGACGATTTTCAATAAAACGTACCGCGGTCCTTCTGCCATTGTTTGAGCAGAATGTATCCAAAAAGCATGCCACCGAGGTGGGCAAAATGAGCCACATTGTCGCCAGAACCATTTTGGAAAGCCAAGCTCAACTCAATCAATCCATACCCGATTACGAAGTACTTCGCTTTGATGGGGATGGGCGGAAAAAGAAGCATCAGTCGCGTATTTGGGAAGAGCATTCCAAATGCCAACAAGATGCCGAAGACAGCCCCTGACGCTCCAACGACGCGGCCGTAAGCCGCTTCAATGTAACGAACCGCTATACGATCAGAAACGCCTGCTGGGACCAACTGTTCCCGCATAGGGAAGAAGGTTCCTAGCGTGTTGTAAAATTCCAAGCCGATGAACAATTCATGGAGAAAGAAGCCCCCAAGACCACTAATGACATAATAATTGAGAAATCGCTTGGGACCCCACAGCCGTTCAAGCTGACTACCAAACATGTAGAGCGCAAACATGTTGAAGAACAGGTGGGTTAAGCCCCCATGCATGAACATGTGAGTAATGATTTGCCACGGCATAAAAAAGGGTGAGCCCGGGTAGGTCCCGGCGAGCCATGTAATGGCCATTTCGTTTCCCAAAAGCATGGATGCACCAAAAAACAGAACGTTGATGATGATGAGGTTGCGGACAACCACGGTGGTGTTTTGCAGCATTAGTTAAATCGTTGCTCGATTTCTTTCATCTCAAAGGTAGCGATGACCGGCTTGCCAAATGGGTCCAGGCCAGGTGTTGAACAGCCAAATAAACGATCCAACAAATCCTCCATCTCAGACGCATTCAGAACGCGACCTGCTTTAACCGCCAGAGCCCGCGCCATTTGAGCAGCGACTCTTTCTGGACGGCTGATGCCCGATGCATCGCTCTCCTTTTCACTCAGAATGGCCTCACACAAGGCGGCGGAGCGTGTCTCCCCCTCCGTGGGCATGCCTGTAATTTCGATGCCCGACTCATGGGATTTAAAATAAAGCCCCAATTGGTTCAACCACGTCGCAGAATCCATCATAAACGCCCGGTCAGACAGAGGCAAAATGACCAATTCAGGAAACAGCAATTGCTGGGAACTGACCTGGCTTTCATTGGATTCCAATCGAACAACCAGCGCCTCATAAATAACACGCTGATGAGCGCGGTGCTGATCGACTAGCCAAACGCCCGATTGCGTCGCCGTCACGATGTACCGTTGCTGAATCTGAAACATCGGTCGGACCTGACTTCCCGACTCCTCTTCCAGAGGTATCCCATCCAATCGATCAATGGCAGAAGGCATGATTTCAGAGGGCTCTGCATTCTTCCAATCCCGGCTCTTGGGTTCTTCAGACCGCAAATCATCTTCCCCATAAAGCGATTTCCATGCGTCAATCTGCCCTTTTCCGGGGCGCAAACCTCCGCGATTCTGTGAATCAGATGGGGCATGAAAAGGATTGTACTCTTTATTCACGCGCACTTCAGGGGCAATCACTGTTCGGTTGACATCCAACGGCTGGATATTCAATGAGGATTCTTGATCAAAATCAAGAGAAGGAGCCACAGCATATTTCCCCAATCCTCTTCGGATCCCAGGTAAAAGCAGCGCTTGAATGGTCCGGTCTTCATCAAATTTCACCTCGGTTTTGGTCGGGTGGATGTTGACGTCCAAACGAGATGGGTCGATGGTCAGAAAAAGAACATAAAGCGGAAATTGTCCCGGAGGCAAGAGTCCCGCATACGCTTCCATAATCACCCGGTTCAAAACATGGTGTTTGACAAAGCGTTGGTTCACAAACAAGAACTGTTCTCCACGGCTTCTCCTTGCAAAGGATGGCTTACCAACAAACCCCTCGACCGTAAAGACATCCGTTGATTCTTCGATGGGAACCAGTCGCTCATCGTATTTGCTTCCAAACACCCCCACAATACGCTGTCTTCTCGAGGCTGATTTCAGATTAAACAACTCGGTATCATTGTGACGCATGGTAAAATGAATCTCCTCATGGGCAAGGGCAACCCGCTGAAATTCATCCATGACATGCCGCATTTCTACTGCGTCCGATTTTAAAAAATTCCGACGCGCAGGAACATTGAAAAATAAATTCTTGACGGAAATACGCGTTCCTGGCTCAGCGGGACAGGGAAGTTCTTCGACCACCTGTCCACCTTTCATTTGGATTCGTGTTCCTTCCGTCTCCTCGGAATGGCATGTTTTCAACTCAACATGGGCAATGGAAGCAATGGAGGCCAGAGCCTCTCCACGAAATCCCTTGGAGACAATTGCAAACAAATCTTCCGCCGTGGAAATCTTTGAAGTCGCATGGCGATCAAAGCATCTCCGCGCATCATTGCGGACCATGCCGACCCCATTGTCCCTGACTTGGATCAAGGTTCGTCCTGCGTCCACCACCCGAACATCGATGCGTTTCGCGCCGGCATCAACAGCATTTTCCATCAACTCCTTGACCACAGAAGATGGACGCTGAACAACCTCACCCGCCGCGATCTGATTCGCAACCAACTCGGACAATTGTCGAATCACTTCAGGCATTTTCCATCCATTTTAGCACATCACTGAAGTCACTTTTCTCCACCCACTGCAACCCCTTCCAAGCCAACCAAACCAAACCAACTGCGATCAAGGCGGAGCGAAGCATCGCCCATCGGGACGATTTGATTTGTGCGGTCCGTCTTCCCAATCGTTCTGAACCACTCGAAGCCGACCCGCGACGCATGCGAATGTTGCGGCGCGTGGTGCCATCAGCCCCTTGGACTTCCTGTTCAATTCGTTCTTTACGTTGCAACCACTCATCATCCAATTCAGGCAGGTGCCGGGATTGGAATGAGAACTTTCGCGGTTCTGTGCGAACGTTTCGAAACATGGATCGGAGTCGGGGTGCTTGCATCAACTGCAAAGGTAAGTTTCAAGACCCAGTAGCGCTTGATTTCAAGGCATGACGTTGTTCAAATTCCATCAACACGTCTTCCACAATGCGCGCATCGGAATAAAACCTTATAATGGACTGCATGACGCGATCTACCGATGCGTCTGGACACGATGCACCGCTCGTGATTAAGATCGTAGGCACACCCGACTGGCCCGTTTCTGGCCAAGGAGACATGGTCTCTTGATGCAGTCCTGCACGCCAATTGAAATGACTGACCATTCCATCCGCTTTAAACTCCAATTCGTTTTGAATGAAAAAAGTCGGTAGCTTCTCTTCGCACAACTCAACCAAATGAGACGTGTTGGAGCTATTGTACCCCCCCACAACAATCGCCATGTCCAGCTGATCCCGTTTCAAAGCCGCGTGTGTGGCTTGCTGGTTGTCATTGGTCGCGTAACACAGGGTGTCGCGTGTCTGCGCGAATTGGCCAGAATCTGCGGACCCTTCTCTCTTTTCAACAGCCAAACGAATGCGGTCACTGATGGCTTGTGTCTCACTCGCCAGCATGGTGGTCTGGTTCACCACTCCAACCTTGTTGAGATGCACCTCCGGATTGAACCCTTCGGTCGTACGTCCTTCGAAATGTGACCCGAATGTATCCATGGGCCGTTCGCCTGAAATGAGCTCCCCTAAAACAATCGCTTCTTCCATATTCCGAATCACCAGAGCATGTCCAGAAGCATTGGCGTGACTAAACGTTGCCCGCGTTTCCTCATGCGTTGGTTTCCCATGAATGATGACCGTATGGGACTCTTTCGCCAGCTTAGCCGAACGCTTCCAAACCTTCTCTACAAATGGACACGTGGTGTTGTAACGGGCCACATCGACACCGAGCTGTTCCAAGTGTGCTTCCATCTCAACCGTTGTTCCAAAAGCGGGAATCAACACGACATCATCGGATTTTAGCTCTGTGATTGGCGTTAGAACATTCCCTTCGGTATCCATTAAAAAATCAACACCCCGGCTCTTCAAGTCAGAATTAACCTCCGGGTTGTGAATCATTTGACTCAGCAGGAAAATACGTTTCCCCGGGTTCTCATCGATTGCCTTGTATGCGATTTCAATCGCGTTCTCCACGCCGTAGCAGAATCCAAAGTGCCGGGCTAAGACAAACTTAACGGCACCAAAATCCAAGACTGAAGGACTGAAATCTTGTTTTCGAGGATCGAGAACTTTCCGCGCATGCTTCACACGCGAAATGATGGGGCTTTTATAAAAATCGGGAATCTCAAATGAACGCATTACTCGGTGCGGCGAAAATGATGTTAGGAATCCTCAAACCTAACTCGACAGCGCGAAAAAATGTTGCCACTTTGAAAAAAAGAAAGGGTCTTCTCTGAAACCCTTTTGAAATTCTCACGTAAACGAGACCATGTGCAGCATTCCCTTGCGCTACTATGCGCTCATTATCCTGTTTTTCATTGCTTCAGTGACCACTTTCGTGGCTGCTTGATTCGAGCAACTCTATAAAGTCGGAACGCATTGCTTTTACTGGCAATCCGTCCGTTTTTCGTGCAACACGACGCACACTCCGAATGGCCTTTCGTTGGCTTTTCTCTGATTCAACTTCAGACAACAATCTGTTCAGCGCTTTGATTTGAATCAAAACGGGGAGCAATTCCGGTGCTTTCTCTAAAAACGGCCATTCAGATCGATTAATCTCGATCGTGAATTCCGTCGTCTCAGCTATCCATTCGAGCGTCAACGCATCCAACCCTGGCATGACCTCCTCGCATCCGTAGATGCCGTGATGCATTCGCCATTGAATCGCTTCAATCACCCAATCTCGATCAGCTTGACCTTCGGCCGGCCACTCGGGCGCACCCCAGCACATCCAACAGAGCATGCCGCTGAGGATCACCATGACCGATGTTCTTCTTTGAAGTGGACTCCCATCGCCTCCAATCCTGGCATGAGAACATCATAGTAATCACGGTGCAAAGGCACTTCAACCCCAACCCGTTTGAATTCACCCCTGAGGATGGCTTCTGCAGCCAGTGCCATGGGCCAACCAACCGTATCGGACATGGCAGTGTACGTTGCATCCCTTCCCTCCAACACCAGGGAGCTTGTAATTTCATGCGTCTGTCCGTTTTGCTCATATTCAAACCGGTGCCACATGACCACTAAATCACGGTCCGTGGGCTCCAAGCGCCACTTGTCTTCCAGCAGGTCCTGGATGATTCGAGCGGGTGTGCCGTTGAATCGAGCGGGACCGATATCATCACGCATCAAACCAAGCCATTCCAAGCGATCCAAACACGCTTCCGATGCACCCGTCACAGACTGGATGGCAGCTCGCAGCGACAACTCGGCCGCTCTAGCAGGCAAGAATGAACGCATCCAAATGGCCCATGAAATGCCCTCAACCCAGTGCATTGCCGCATCATCTCGAACACAACCCAACTGCACAAGCACATCCCAACTGGAGCAATAACCGTCTCCCCTCAACGTACCGCGAATCAACGTTTCTACGCCTTTCAGCCCGTATTTCTCTTCGTAGGCAATCGAGTCCCGATTTGGATAACCTTCATACGGAATGCCCGCTACTTCGATGCTTCGTGCGTCCTTAAACACACGATGCGGAGGGATCAAACAATGCTTCCCGCCTTCCAAGAACGTCGCAGCTCCTGCCTGACCCGCCAGGATGACATTGCGTGGGTTCCAACTGAATTTATAATGCCATGGATTGTCATCAGAATCCGGAGCAATCAATCCACCGCAGTACGATTCAAACGCCTTGATCTTGCCTCCATCTTTTCGAATACGGTCCAATATTTGCGCAGCGCTCAAGTGATCAATTCCAGGATCCAGTCCAATCTCATTCAAGACCAGCACTCCTTTTTCACACGCCCGTTCGTGCAATGCCTGCATTTCAGGCCCCACATAACTCGGGGTAATCACAGGCACTCCTGCTTCAATGGCTACGGAAGCAATCTCAGGATGGAGAAACGCCGGCACCATGGAGATGACCAAATCCGCCTTGGCAATGCGGTCATTCCGATCGGTTGGATCTTTTGAATCAATCTCAAACCATTCCGCGCAAGGGTGACCATAGCATTTCGATTGTGCCATCTCAACGTCCATGTCCCCCACCGCAACCTTCCATTGACTCGCTTCCGCCTTCTCCAACAAAGCCTGGATTAATGAAGAACTGGAGCGCCCGGCTCCCAATATTAAAATTGTCTTTTCTGCTTTCATAAGAACGCTAAGCTAGAAAGCCTTCGACAAAGGGAGCAAAAGCTTGGCATGAAATTCGCACTGAACAAGTGCCGATGCCCTTAAATTGCACATTCCTAGACCGTTCATATTCTATATCACCTTAAACCATGCGGCTTCTGCTCTCCTCTTTCATCTTTTGCCTCTCCGCCCTCTTTTTGGTTGGGTGCAATGGATCGAAAGCTTTTGTAAAAAGAGGCCAGAAAATGGAGGACGTGGGATTGATGGAACAAGCCGCGAACTTCTATTTCACAGCGGCAATGAAAGACCGCAGCAATGCCGATGCGCTGGTCGCATTGCAACGCTCAGGCCAGTGGGTGTTGGACGAGAAAATTGACCGATTCGAGCAGGCGGATTTAGCAGGGAGCCTCCCCGAAGCGGTTGTTGCCTATGAAGAGGCTCTTCAATACGTCGACCGTGTTGCACGCGCTGGAATTGACTTGTTGATTTTAGAATCCGCAAAACAGGCCTTCAAAGACGTTCGACACACGCACATTCAAGAACTGTACGACGCAGGAATGGAGGCGCTAGAGGATGAAATATTCCAAGAAGCACTCACCGCTTTTAATGAAGTCGTGCGACTCGAGCCTGGATTCGAGGAGGCAGAAAAATGGGCGCAAATTGCGTTTTGTGAGCCCCGGTATCGCAATGCAAGGGAACACTTTGAGCAGCAGCATTGGCGATCGGCCCACGCTCTATTCTCCGATGTGATCGCGCAGGACCCGCAGTACAAAGAAGCTGAAAAATTGCGCAATGAGGCGCTTTCAAAAGGGCAATTCACCCTCGCGTTGCTCCCTTTTGAAAATGGAACAAGCCGCGCTGGACTGGAGTCAAAATTTCGTTCATACGTCGAACAAGCCTTAACGCAATCCAACGACCCCTTTCTGGAAATTGTGGACCGGGAAAACCAAGCCTTGATTTTACAAGAGCAGCAGCTCGCTCTGAGTGGCTTACTGAATTCAAATTCCGTGGTCGAAGTGGGCGAACTTTTGGGAGCCAAAACACTCTTGAAAGGACAGGTTGTAGATTGCGAAGTGGTGACGTCCGGTTTGAAAAGGTTGAATAAGCAAGGCTATGAAAGCTACCGTGTGGCAAGAATTACAGAAGAAGGAAAAAAGGTCTACGACAAAAAATACCGCCCTGTTCCTTACAGCGAATATTCAGCAAACCGCCAAGTGCGCATTACGTTCCGTGTCACCTTAGTTTCTTTGGAAACAGGGCAAAACTTGATGTCTGAAATGGTAACCAGCGAACGTTCGGATGCCATCCTGTATGCAACATACCAAGGGGACCAGGGGAACATCTACCCTTCCAACAAATTAGGCGGTGTCCATCGTTTGGGGAAAAACAAACTGGCAGCTCTCCTCAATGCACGTCGTGAATTGTCTGCGGAGTCCGTAATGGTCAACACGACCGTCGAAGCCCTCTCTCTCTCCATACGAGCCCAGATTGAAAACAAATTGCAGCTATTGATTCCATGAGCGGTACTCCTTATCCTTCGATGCCCTTCCATTGGATCTGGCTTTTCGCTTGCCTGACCATCCTGAGTGCTTGCTCTGGAACGAAAGAGCTGGCTGAGCCCTTGCCGACATGGATTGAGCAGCGCCCTCACGTTCCGGGATACTACATTGGCGTTGCCAGCGCAAATAAAATGCAGTTTCCTGCTGATGCTGCTGAACGGGCGCAAAGACAAGCTTTGGCTGAGCTCGCAGGTCAAATTCGAGTGAGCATTGATTCCAAATCGGTACTGCACTCCAGTCAATTTCAAGGCATTGCTGGACAAAGGTTTTCTGAAACCATTACCAGCTCTTCAGCAGAAGACTTAGAGGGGTACGAACGCGTTGGCTACTATGAAAACGAAACCGACGTTTGGGCCTATTATCGTTTGAGCAAATCGACTTACGAGCGCATCCGCAATGAGCGAAAAAGCGCCGCGATGGAACTTGCAGGTGACTATTGGATTTCGGCCCAAGACGCGATCACTCAAAACGACATTCGACAGGCTTTGGACCGATTTGTTCGAAGTTTAGAATCACTCGAAACGTATTGGGGAGAGATCAATTTTTGGAAGACTCCCGCGGGAGAAACCATTGCGTTAGATCGGGCATGTCTCGATGGCATTAGTGGGCTTGTTAATGGATTAAACCTGCAAGGACAATCAACGAAAGTCACACTCGAGTTTCAACAACGGTATACCGGAACAGCGCGTTGCCAGGCGGTATACGATGGCAATGCGATTGCAGGAATCCCCATTGAATGGACATACAGCCGGGGAACCTTGCCGCGGAAGGCCGAACTGACCACTGGAGAAGATGGCTGGTCCGAAGTCCGACTTGAAGGCTTTGAATCGGGTCTACTGCGGAGCGAGCTAAAAGCCACCATTCCATTGAATGAGCTGATTCCCGCGTTGCAAAAATCCACGGCGTCTAAACTGATCGGCAGCCTGATCAACCCCGATCAAACGTGGACTATCGAACTCCCACCACCGACTGTTTACATCCAATCAAACGAGTCCGTTGCAGGGAAGAGATCTAACCAAACTCGGCTGCGTGATGCGCTGGCGCAGGGGTTAAATGACGTGGGAATACAATGGGTTAACCGCACGGCGGATGCCGATTTAAAACTCACGCTTCAAGCTGACACCCGACGCGGAGGATCTTCGAGCGGCTTTTATACAGCATTATTGGATGCTCAAATTGTCCTCGAGACCATCGAGGGTGAGGCCATCCTGCAACGCAATCTCCAAAGCGTGAAAGGAGTGCAGTTAAATTGGGCTGCCGCCCACGGAGAGGCGTATCGCAAAGCACAAGTCGAAATTCAAGGCGATTTCATTCAAGAACTTTTAAAGTCGCTCTACCAATAATTGACTAATTTGCCCTTTTTGGCACGCTTTTTGGCTTTACACATTCAATGACCAACCCCCTTATGATGAAATCAATCCACACCCTCACGGTTTCTTTTGCCGTGCTAGCTTTAGCCTTCACAGGTTGTAAAGGAGAAAAAGAAACGACTTCAACACCGGATAGCCGGGGAGAAGTTCGCATTGTTGAATATTGTTCCGGACCGGAATTCTTGACCAACGGAGAATACTTTCGAGCTTCTGCGACCGGAAGCAGCCCTCAGCGTGAAATCGCCAAGAAAATCGCTCGGCAAAATGCCGAGGCAACCCTTGCGCGAGCCGTTGAAGCAACGATCGAAATTGTAGCTGAAAACCAAGCCACGCAGTTGGGTTTCAATACGACAGAGGAAGCAACGAGCAAGTTCAACGAACTCTCACGGACCATCGTCAACAAGAAGCTTACTGGAGCAATCACGATTTGCCAGGAGCTGACCATGGCAGAAGGTTCAAAATTCATCGCCTACTTGGCCATAGAGTTGAGCGGCCAAAACATTGCTGATGCTTACGTGGATGGATTGAAGCAAGAAGAACGCATTCGCGCTGAATACAATTACGACCAGTTCAAAGACACCTTTGAAGAGGTGATGTCAACCTATCGGGAGGACTGATCACCCGCAACGGCCATTATAAGACCCCCTTCTAGCATTGCTTGGAGGGGGTTTTTGCTGCGCACTTCTAAGATTAATCGTCTGACGGCTTCCCCATCCAAAGGCGCGCTGTGGATGGCTCAACAGGATGCATGGAACGGTATTGTTCCACACTATCCAACCAATTGCTCACCATCGCTGGACCACTAGGAGTCAGCACAGATTCTGGATGGAATTGAACGGCTTCGATTGGCAATGTCCGGTGACGCATGGCCATGGGCAATCCCGATGCGTTGCGTGCCGTGATTTCCAAATTTGCAGGAAAATCCAACTCATCGACCACCCAACTGTGGTAGTGCCCCACTTCACAGGGCACCTCCAAACCGTCAAAAATGCCTTCAAAAATCACACTCACTAACGGGGTTGTTCGTCCGTGAAGCACCTCATCCAAGTTGAGCAGCGTAGCACCGTAATGTTGAGCGATTGCCTGCATTCCCAAGCACACACCCAACACCGGGATGGCATGGGCAGAGGCCACCGTAATGATGCGCATCAATTGGCCGGCTTCATCAGGAAGTCCCGGTCCGGGCGAAAGCACCATGCCGTCATAATGCACCACACCTGCAGGAAAAACTTCATCATTGCGGTACACATCGACTCGTGCCCCTTTGGAAACAAGAAGGTGTTGCAAATTCCAAGTAAAGGAATCGTAGTTATCAATGAGTAAAATCCGCATGGCTCCGATGCTTTCGTGCAAAGGTGGGAAATCCCTGCGTAGTTTCGCATCATGTCAAAGACGATTCATTCATCCAACGCAGCCCAGCCCGTTGCGGCCTACAGTCAAGCTGTTGAAGCGGGTGACTTGTTGTTTGTTAGCGGACAAATCCCTCTCGACCCAGCAACAGGAGCCCTGATCTCTGAAACCATTGAATCTGCGACCGCACAAAGCATCTCCAATGTCCAACGTGTTTTGGAGGCCGCTGGTTTAGGCCTTCAACATGTCGTCAAGGCAACGGTCTTTTTAATTGACTCGTCCGATTATGCCGGAATGGATGCCACCTATAGACAACACCTGCCCGAACCGTACCCAGCACGAGAAGCTGTATTTGTAAAAGGGCTGCCCAAAGATGCCCGAGTCGAAATTTCCGTCATTGCACACCGCAATCGCTGAATCCCCTGAATTCAACGCCATGTTTCTAAAAAAAATCCTGTACTATTTGAATCCGATGAACTTATTTCATCGAGATGAAAACGTAGGCACCAGTTTGCGCCTCATGCACGGCGTGAATAAAATCAGCTTCCTGCTCTTTTTGATTTGCCTCGCAGTCATGACCGTGCGCTGGTGGATGCGCTAGTCCGCCGCTAGAAGAATCCCTGTTCTGAATACTTTCGGTATTCAACCTTCAAGTCCTTTAGCATGGACGCCTTGATGTTCAATCGAACATAGAAACTTTGGCGCAAGCCAAAAGGCACCCAATTGACCGCGAGTTCCCAGCAGTGGAGGTCCCAGTAGACATCCAACTGGGTGGTGGTCATTTCTTCTCGCATGAAATCATACCCTGTATTCACGTCGATCCGCCAGCGATCAAATAGCTCTACCCCACCCCGCGCACGCACTGACTGGGTCATAACGAGACTATCCTGCTGATTCTGAACCATCCATTGATTGCGTACATCCAGATTGTAATCAACGCGGACATTCCATGGAAACTCTGTGTTTTCACCGCCCTGAAAATTGGAGCCAATCGCAGCATTGGCGCGCGAAAGACGGAGCCAGTTCTTCCCTGCATCCTTTAAAAATACATCGACGCGTTGCCCCGTTGAATCGCGATCGTAAGGACTCTGGACAATGCCGACATTCAGGCGCACTTTATTGAACAAGTCTGTATTGGCCCGCGTACTGATATCGCTCAGATTCAGCGAGTCACGCATCAAGTTATAGCTTGCCGATGTGATCACGTTATCAATCAACCGCACCTTGCGCGTATCCCCTGTTTCCCGGTCACGGACTTTGGCCTCCAGATTCTGAGAAACAGAGAAGTTGACAGCCCCTGAAGCACCAATGTTCTGGGGATTGAATCGATTCAATTGATACGGGTTGTATTCCCAGTATTCATCTCCAAGCGTCGCAAACCTTGTTCGGTTATTCTCCGGTGTATAGCTCAATCCAACACTCGGACTGACCACGTGTCGAATGGCTGCCACACGGGCGTTTTCCCCCAAATTGAATGTGCCATAAAACCGTGTTGACGCATTGGTTGAAAGCCGCCAGTCACGGGTTGCATTGAATCCTTGAATCGTGTCCGAAACCTGTTCGACCACACCGGTATCTCCTTCCTCCAAGCGCCCTTGGAGCTGCTGAAACGACCAAAACTCATTGTACTGAAAGTTCGGCGTAATGCTCACAAACCCCAATCGCATTTGACTCGAAGCAGAAGCGGAATGCTTGATCCCATTGCGAAAGCCAACAGAGCCCCAATCTCCAGCTGCGAATACACTGTCCGGAGCTTGAAGCATCTGCTCAAACCGTGTGGACGCACTCACTGCTATATCGTCGAGCAAACTGATGCGGTTGTTCTTCAGACCCAGTAAATCGGCAATGCTCGTTCTCTGCAAATTCGCTGTCAAGGACGGCAACGTGACATCCACTTGGCGCGTCAAGGAATTTTGGGCGTGACGCGCACTCACGGCTAAATTGAGCGGCTTTCCGGGGAATGATTTGGACCACTGCACGCTTGACTGGAAGGTGTTGGACAAAAAATCCTGCTGCGAACTGGTGACATTCGTTTGGAAATTTTTGGCCGATCCAAAATTGACACTGCTGCTAAACCGGCTATTTGGACGTGCACGACTGTCTTGATTGTGGCTCCATCGTACGAAGAACTGGTCCTGAAGCGAAAGGTCCGGATCTCCTGCAAATCCATCCCGTAATCTTTGAAAGCTCAGATTTAAACTCCCTGATGCTTTGTAGCGCACGTTGTAGTTGGTAATGCTTCGAAGCGCCCAAGACCCTCCCGAATAAAGATCTCCGAGTAAGCGCGTGTCCGCTTGTTCACCCAAGGGCATATAGTATCCCAAATCTTTCAAGAAAAACCCCAACGCCCCTCCGTTACCATATCCAGGCATCAATAAGCCTTGACTTTGTTTTTCGGGTGGTGTGGGGAACCATCCAAATGGCAGCGCCAATGGAGTGGGTATTTTTCTGAATTTCAAATAGAACGGTCCTGAGACAATTTTTTCCCCAGGCACCATGATGGCGCGCTTGATGTGAAAATGATAGTGTGGATTCGGAGCGTCACACGTCGTGAATTTGGCATCCGAGACATGAATCCGCTCATCACTTTGTCGTTTGGCGACGCCAGCATGGAACACAGCCCCCCCTTGCATGGTCACGGCATGCTTGCTCAATCCGCGGCGAGTGGTCAAATCAAAACACAGCTCATCTTGCTCAAATGTCTGCCCCCCTTGATTGAGGACGGGCCTTCCAATCCAATCGCCGAGCGAATCTTTTCTCCCAAAGGCACAGGCTTCATTGGTCTCAGCATTGTAAACGATGTGGTCTGCCTCCAAACGGATATCATCCATGGCCACAAATGCCTCACCAAACAACTGGACCTCTGAGGTCGCCGCAATGACACGAGTAGAGTCTTTTGCCCCCCAATTCACCGGTGCCATTTCGGGCTTCGCCGGCGCTACAACTTGCACGGAATCTGCCCCTTGAGCTAGCACGGAACCGGGCAGGCTTATCCACAAAGCGACACGGAAAAGCCCTTGGCGCAATATGACAGGCACCCGCTTGGGCGTTTTAGATTTGATGAAGAGCATGAAACTGCAGTCAAAACTAACGAAACGAGCGGTGCTGTGCGTCATTGCAGGCGCAGTAATGCTGTCCATTGCTTTTGCACCGCTTCCACCCAACATGATTGTTGTGATCGATGCGGGACACGGAGGCTCTGATCCAGGCAATTTGGGAACGGGGCGATTTGCTTCGACTGAAAAAAATGTCACCTTGGATGTGTCGTTGCGTTTGCGCGACTACATCACGGAACGGTTTCCCGACGTGAAAATTGTCATGACCCGGTCGAACGATGCCTACCCTTCGTTGAAAAATCGTGTCAAAATTGCAAACGATGCTGAAGCGGACTTGTTCATCAGCATCCATTGTGACGCCTTCACGTCACCTCAAGCCGTTGGATCCAGCACCTTTGTCATGGGCATGCACCGCAGTGAAGAGAGTTTGCGGGTGGCAATACAAGAAAACGCTTCCATCTTTAAAGAAGAAGATTACCAAAACAAATACGAGGGGTTTGACCCCAAAGACCCCGACACATACATCGCCTTGGCCCTGCGGCAATCGGTATTTATGAACAAAAGTCTCGAATTGGGAAGTCTCATTCAAGATCAATTCTCGGATCGTGTGGGACGAACCGATCGAGGAGTACGCCAGGCGGGGTTCTATGTCATCACATTCACAGAAATGCCGTCTGTTCTGGTTGAACTGGGATTTCTTAGCAACCCTGTAGAAGAAGAATTTCTAAACTCAGAGAAGGGAAAGGATTTGATGGCTTCAGCCCTTTTGCGTGCCTTTCGTAGCTACAAGGAAAAGCATCATCCATCCGGGACGATTGCACAGAACCCCACCAATGCAGCAAGCGAGTCCACTGCTAGCCCACTCTCTGACCCTGACCAACAACGTACTGTGAGCCTGCCGTCACCGACATACCGTGTACAGATTATAGCCTCCGATGCTCGTATTTCGAAAGAAGACCCTCGGTTTTCCGGTCTCACACCGGTGGTTGAGTATCTTCGTAACGGACTTTATAAATACGCTGTCGGAGCAGCACCTACGATGCAACAAGCCCAACTCCTCAAAGAATCCATGCGCAACGGGAATTTCCCAGATGCATTCGTGGTGAAATTCGAGGGGACGACGTTGGAACATCAGGGTGTTACACCCATCAAAGGAAACTGATTCACGTGACCCACCTCTCCAAAGAATTTCGCATTGGGGTCCTGGTAACAGCAGGTTTGATCTTGCTTGTGCTAGGAGTCAATTACCTGAAGGGTTCAAACCCTTTCAAGCCATCAAATAGTTACTTCGCTAAATACGATGCCATCGACGGACTCGCTGTTTCCAATCCTGTATTGGTCAATGGATTCAAGGTCGGCCAAGTGAGCAAAGTCGAATTTTCGGAAGTTGGAGACGGAACCCTGTTGGTCGCTTTTGACATCGAGCAGTCCAACCTCAAACTTCCGGATGACACGCGCGCTCGGATTTTTTCAAGTGATTTATTTGGGACAAAGGCCATCAATTTGATTGCAGGAGACAGTCCCAATCTCGCTGTTCCGGGTGACACGCTGATCAGTGATCTCGAAGTGGGAATTGCCGAAGCTGTACGCATCGAATTGATGCCGTTGAAAAACAAAACGGATCAGTTGATTGACGGTGTCGATGATATCTTAGAAAACCTCAAAGCTGTTTTTGAAGCGGATGCGACTCTTGGCCTACCAACTGCTTTTGAAAGCATACAGCGGACAGTCGAAAGCCTCGAACAGACATCGCTTCAACTTGATGCGATGGTGGCTGAAAACCGCGAGACGCTCAGCAGCATCATGACCAATGTTGATGGCATTACTGCCAACTTTAGAAACCACAACGATGAACTTTCCAATGTCATGGAGAATTTCTCTGACATCTCGGATTCTCTTGCGGCTGTGAATTTCGCAGCCACAATCAACCGAGCGGACCGGTCTTTGGCTCATGTCGAAACAATCACCCGAAAGATTGCAGAAGGAGAAGGCAGCCTGGGCAAGTTGGTCAACAGCGACTCCTTGCATGATGATTTGATGGCAACCAATCAAGAGTTGCAGTATCTCATCAACGACTTATACCTCAATCCATGGCGCTATGTGCGCGTTTCGGTGTTCGGAAAAAAACAAGAAAAGAACCTTTCCAAAAAGGAGTTGAAGCGCTTGCGTAAACTGATTCAAGACGAATTGGAGGCGCAAGAAGATGACAACCGTTAAGGGAAAACAGAGCCTGATTGCATGATGAGTCAATTGATCTTCCTCCTTCTTCTGTCTACAGGGATTTTCTTTTTCGTCCGAAGAATTCGGTTCATTCAAAAGAATATTCGCTTGGGGCGTGATGTGGATCTGAGTGACCAAAAGGTCAAGCG
>CAJQIB010000030.1 GCA_905478325.1 uncultured Flavobacteriales bacterium
TGGGGTTGGACGGATCCTGAGACAGGTGTGGAGTATGCGCTTGTCGGTGAGCGACAGGGATTGGCGCTTGTGGATATCAGTGATCCGTATGCCCCTTTTTTGGTGGCTTTTATGGAGACGCAAACTTCGAGTAGCACGTGGCGCGATATGAAGGTTTATGCGGATCATGTCTACGTCGTCTCTGAAGCGAACAGTCATGGATTGCAGGTCTTGGATTTGACCCAGTTACGCGACCTCACCGAATTCCCCGTCTCACTGGAGCCGACCACGGTGCTGTCCTCATTTTCAGATGCCCACAACGTGATCATTGACGAAGAATCGGCCATGCTCTATATCGTAGGGAGCAATCTGGCCAGTGGAGGGTTGGTGGCTTTTGACATCAGTGATCCAGCAAGTCCGATGCTCATGGGGGACTATGGGGAAGCGGGTTACACGCATGATGCGCATGCAGTTGTATACAATGGTCCCGATACCGAGCATGTGGGAAAATCAGTGGTGTTTGGTGCCAATGCAAATAAGATGGCGATTGTGGATGCAACGGACCCGACTGACATGGCTTCTTTGAGTGTCTCGTATTATTCAGACCTCTCGTACACCCATCAGTGCTGGCTAACTGAGGACCACCGCTACCTCTTGCTTGGTGACGAGTTGGACGAGCAGAATCAAGGGTTCAATACGAGAACACTGATCTGGGATGTGCAGGACTTGGAAAATCCGTTTCTATTGGGGGAGCATTTTTCAGAAGTGGCGGCGATTGATCACAACCAATATGTGGTGGGCAACCTGTTGTTCCAATCGAATTACCGCGCAGGCCTTCGGATGCTTTCTTTAACGGACGTTGCTGAAGGAGAGTTGTCAGAGATCGGTTATTTCGATGTAGATCCAGCGAGCGATGCAGCACTATTTTCAGGGAGTTGGTCCAATTATCCGTATTTCGAATCAGGGATTGTGGTGGTAACGTCTATCGATGGAGGCATCTTCTTAGTTCGCCCGCGATTCATGGAAGTAAATGCCGTGAGTGATTCCGTTTGCAGTGGAAATGATTTGGTTGTGGCGGTAGATGTTTTGGATGGACTGCTTCCCCCGTACGCTATGAGTATTCCCGATTTGCCCGATGGAGTTGTGCTCAATGGGTTTCCAGCGACGCTCGAGGGGCCCGCGAGTTTCGCGTTTAGCATTTCGGGACTTGATGCCATTCAAGGTTCGCTCGAACTGCGTATTCGATTGGAGTCGGGTTTGAACACCGTCGAAGAGCCTTTGGCGTTCACCGTCTCCACAGGAACTATTTGGTACCCGGATACCGATGGAGATGGGTTTGGCAATGGCAATGCAGGAGTGTTTTCCTGTGATTCACCGGACGATTATGTCGCCAATGGCCTCGATTGCTTTGATGGTTCAGCAACGACGTATCCCGGGGCACCTGAATTGTGTGATAACCTGGACAACGATTGCGATGAATTGATTGACGAGGGCATGGAGCTCAGTACGTTTTACGTCGATGCCGATGGTGATGGATTCGGTTCGGCTGTTTTAATTGTGCAAGCCTGCATCGCCCCTGCGGGCTTTGTGTCCAACTTAGATGATTGCAATGATGCTTCAGAGTTCGTTTTCCCTGGTGCAACAGGCACTGCTGAGGGTTTCGACAATGACTGCAACGGTGT
Organism: uncultured Flavobacteriales bacterium; assembly: GCA_905478325.1. Lineage (GTDB taxonomy): Bacteria > Bacteroidota > Bacteroidia > Flavobacteriales_D > Sanyastnellaceae > UA16. The sequence goes on from CAJQIB010000030.1 coordinate 1,662, forward strand.
TGTCGAAGGGGATGAGCTTGCGCTCTGTCCCGGTGATTTCAACCTGGACGGGTCGATTTCAGTGTCTGATTTGCTCACCTTTTTAGGTGATTTTGGATGCTTGACCAATTGCTCATCCGATTTCAATGGTGACAGCGTAGTCAACGTTGGCGACTTGCTCGGATTTCTTGCTGTGTTTGGAGAAGATTGTCCCGAAGTCACGGAGTGACGGGAGGCTCTTCACCCCACGCCTGTTGTTGAACCATATTGGCATAGAGCCCATTGGCTTTGAGGAGTTCTTCTGGCGAGCCGTATTCAGCCATGCGTCCTTTATCGAGCACAACCACCCTGTCCGCCCCGCGGATGCACGATACGCGGTGTGAGACGAGGATGACGGCCGATTCTTTGCAGGCCCGTCGTATCGACTTTAAGATGAAGTCTTCCGTTTCGGTGTCAACGGCTGAAAGGCAGTCATCGAGCACTAACAATTGGGGCTTTCGAATCAACGCACGCGCGATGGAGATCCGTTGCTTTTGCCCCCCGCTTAAATTGACTCCGCGTTCTCCCAACATCGTGGAATAACCGGCTTCAAAGCCTTCGATATTGTGCGCTACATGCGCTTCAACAGCAGCTTCTTCTATGGATTCTTTCGAGGCCTCCGATAAATCCATCCCAAAAGCAATGTTGTTTTCGATGGTATCAGAAAACAAGAAAACTTCCTGTGGGACGTAGCCGGTGATGTGTCGGAATGCATCGAGTTGCCATGCATGTAGCGCTGTTCCATTCAGTTCAACTTCACCTGATGAAGGGTCGAAAATCCGCATGGCCAGCTGAGCGGCTGCAGATTTTCCGCTGCCTGTGCGTCCTGTGATGGCAACGATTTCTCCCGGCTTGACCTCAAAGTTGATGTTTTGCAACGCCTCGATTCCCGTTTCCGGATACGTGAAAGAAACATTTCGGAATGCAAATTCGCGTACCGATGAGGCAGCAGAGGAGCTATCTTGATTCAAGCCCGAGTCACCAACAGAGGTGGAAACAGGCGGCGAAGCAATCGTGGGTTCTGCTTCCATGAAGGCGTTGATCCGGAGCATGGATGCTTCTGCTTTTTGAACCAAAGAAGTGACCCATCCGACCGAGGCAAAAGGCCACGTCAATAAATTGACATAGAATACAAATTGGAAAATGTGACCCAGTTCTAGCTCCCCCGCAATCACCCGTCTTCCGCCGACATATATGGTTAGAATGGTACTTAAACCAACTAAGAGCACGATGATGGGCATAAACAAAGCTTCCGTTTTGACCAGTTTCAACACGTGCTGCTTGTAGTCGTCCGCTTGGTGTGTGAAGCGCTCTGCAGCATCGTCTTCTCGATGGAAGGATTGCAGGATTCGAATGCCTGCAATGTGCTGTTGAACAAACGTGCTCAGTCCACTTTGTCGGCTCTGCACGGCCTCACTTTGCCGATTGATTCGCTTGCTGACACGATAGATGGCAATGGACATAAAAGGAAGCGGCAGCAGGGCAAACAAGGTCAGCTGAACATCGATAAAGAGCATGACGCCAACGACCAAGAAAATGAGCACGGCTAAGTTGAGGGTGTACATCACAGCAGGTCCGAGATACATCCTCACCTTGCTCACATCTTCGCTGATTCGATTCATTAAATCACCCGTGTCATTGGCCTTGTAAAAGGAGGCGTCCAGTCGCTGGTATTGATCAAAAATCGTTGCTTTGAGATCGTATTCAATCTTGCGCGACATCACAATGATGGTCTGTCGGGTGAAGAAAAGAAAGATGCCTTTGATGAAATAGGCCAGCATAAAGAGAGCCGCTTGGAAAAAGGCGATTGCCGCGATCCATTGAAAGACGTCTTGCTTGGATTGAATGTTGGATCCTGGATCATCTTCGAGTCCGAGGAGGTTTCGAATCCATTGAATGGAACGCGGCCATTGGCTGGCTTGTCCTTCGCCGAAAACCTCAGCTTCTGAGGCTCCTTCTCGCAATGGAAGTAGAAAGGCTTCATCCGCTTCCCGCATGGCGTTGACCCCTTCACCAATCAGCGCGGGAGCATACACAGCGAAAATATTGGTCAAGACAATGAACGCGAATCCCCCAATGAGAAGCCTTCGGTATTTCCAGAAGTAGGGGTTGAGTTTGAGGAGTTCCCGCATGTAAAAATTAGAAACTGAAATTCCAGGTAACGGATGGGATGATAGGGAAAAGGCTCACTTGATTGGCTTGCAGGTCGAGCGAACCGTTTTGTAAATCGCCCTCATTCGAAAAGTAAATAAAATACGGATTCATCCGATTGTAGACATTATAAAAACCGAAGGTCCAACTGCTGACAATGGGGTTCTCTCGTTTCGATCGATCCTTTTTTGGCGTGAGCGTAGCACTGATGTCGGCGCGGTGATATGCTGCCATCCGATATCCATTGCGCGCACCGTAGATGTCCGTAATCCGTCCCTCAAAGATAAACCGCTGAGCGGGCAAGGTGATTGAGTTGCCTGTCGCGTAAACAAACGCTCCCCCAAAGCGCCATTGATCATTGAGTTTCCAGTCAAGAACCAGACTCATGTCGTGACGGCGGTCAAATTTTGAAGGAAAGACGAGGCCCTGGTTGAGGTCGTCAAATTGTCTGTCGGTTTTGCTCCAGGTATATCCCAACCACCCTGTCAATGTCCCGGTGCGTTTTTTCAAGAAAGCCTCGACCCCATAAGACCACCCCTCGCCGAAAACGAGGTTGTTGTCAACGTTGTTGCCAATGTTGTCCTCTGGGCGGCTATTCTCTCCATAGGCCACCAGGTTTTCGAGATCTTTCCAGTAGGTCTCCAAAGAGCACTCCCAATTGCGCTCTTCGCCCAAATCGCGGAAATACCCCAAGCTAAATTGCCTTCCCCATTGTGGCTTCACGCGATCGGTACTCGGTAGCCAGATGTCTCCGGGCAGCGAAGTGGAGCCAAGGGACGTCAAATGGACATACTGGTAATTTTCACTGTATCCAGCTTTAATGCTCGCGCGGCTTCCAGACTTGATCCGCAAGGCTAGGCGCGGCTCCCATCCTTTGTAAAATCGGACCAAATCTCCCTTGTCGTACACAATAGGGGCAGGTGTTTCGTTCGGATTCAATGGGTTGGGAATGCCATATCGCGTAAACGGACCGACATGCCAAAACCCGGACCACCGCATGCCTGCATGCAAGCGCACGCGTTCATTGATGTCAAAATCATCTTGGACATACAGAGCGCCCTCGTGGCTGAATGTTTGCTCCGAGGTTCCCGTGTCAAACTCGGTGTCACCGCTACGCGCTGAAAAATCCGTGGGGATGAAGTCATGGTGCACATAATCGACCCCTGCCTTCACAACGTGACGCGGATTGGGATACCAACTCCATTCCGACCTTCCGGCGATGTCTGTGATGCCGCTAGTAAATCCGAATTCGAATTCTTCTTGTCCTGCCATGAATGAAAAAGAATATGAGGAATAGGTAATCCCTGTATTCAAAAACATGCGGTCATTCAGGATGCGATTCCAACGCAATGAAGCCATGGAGTTTCCCCAGGGAATGTCCGTCGAAAACCCAGCATCAGCACTGGCGAAGCTAAAGACATCCTGTCCAAAGTATCCTGATAAAAACAGTTGATCCTTCGGAGAAAGGTGCACGTTGGCCTTCGCGTTGAGATCATAGAAGTAGTAACCCGTTCCTTCGAATGCACCCCCTTTTAAAGCCGGTTTTGTCAGCACATCGATGTAGGTTCGTCTTCCGGACAAAATGATGCTGCTTTTGTCTTTTGCGATGGGACCTTCTACAGTGAGTCTCGAGCTGATCAGTCCCAATCCACCCGTGGTTTTCCATTCTTTGGAATTGCCTTCTTTTAGGCCAATGTTCAGAACTGACGAGACTCTTCCGCCGTATTCTGCCGGCATGGACCCTTTGATCAAATCAACGTTTTTGATGGCATCGGCATTGAAAACGCTGAAAAAGCCAAAAAGATGTGATGCGTTGTATACAATGGCATCATCGAGTAAGATGAGATTCTGATCAGGACCTCCGCCGCGCACATAGAATCCGGCATTGCCTTCGCCCGCACTTGAAACACCCGGCAAAAACTGAATGATTTTCAAAATATCCACTTCGCCCAGCAGTGCTGGAAGTGTCTTGATCTGATCAATGTCAACCGATTCTCTGCCCAAATCAGTGCTTTCCGTGCGGTTACTTCGTTCGGAAACGACCAGTGCGGTTTGATTCAACAAAACGACTTCAGATTGCAACTCGATGGCTACTTTTTCATCACGATTCAAATCCAATTCGAATGTAAAGGTCTTGTAGCCGATGAACGAAACGTTGAATACGTAAGCCTTCTCAGCCAAGGTGATGCTAAACTGTCCATAGCCATTGGTTGAAACCCCACGCGGCTCACCCACAGGGATAATATTGGCGCCAATAATGGTTTCTCCCGTTTTGGCATCAATAACCCGACCACTCACGGTCCAGTTGGCATTGTTTTGTGCAGAAAGAATAGAAGAAAATACAGAAAGAGAGAAGAATAAAAACAGGGAAACCCCTAGCTTTTTGGACGGAAAGCGATGCATGACTCAAAGTTACGGTGTGGTAGACGGCTCTTCGATAGCAACAACTGGTTTTCGCATTTGTTGGGCTTTAATTTGTACCCGTGAATAGGACCCTCCTTACAAGCGGAATTGCGGCGCTCATACTGTCGGGATGCCACGGGTTGTCAGAAGACGATTCGACGGTGTTTCGCTACAATGAAAGTGCGAATTTGAGTTCTTTAGACCCTGCGCATGCTCGAAGCTTGGAGCCCATGTGGGCTACAGATCAGTTGTTTGATGGTCTGGTCGAATTGACGCCTGAATTGGAAGTGAAGCCGCTGGTAGCGCAGTCGTTTTATGTGGATGAAAGCGGAATGCGTTGGACGTTTGTTTTGCGGGATGATGTCTATTTTCCTGCTGTTGAGGGCGTTCCCGGGTTAGAGTCGGGGCGAAGAGTCGTCGCAGAGGATGTGGTGTTTAGTCTGAATCGGATTCGGGATCCGAAAGTGGCCTCCAGTGGACGGTGGATTTTGGATCCAGTTGATGCATCCGCTCCAGGAGATGGTATTCTAGCCTTGGGTATGGATACAGTGGTGATCACGCTTCACCAGCCGTTCCCTCCGTTTTTGGGTCTCTTGACCACGGCGTATGCCAACATCGTAGCGTTTGAAGCCGTGGAGCACTTTGGCGAAGATTTCCGATCGCATCCAGTCGGGTGTGGCCCGTTCAAATTGGCTTGGTGGTTAGAGGATGTGGCCTGTGTCATGCATCGGAACGAATCCTATTGGGAGAAAGATGAGGCGGGCAACGCTTTGCCATACCTGGAGGCTGTTCACATCGACTTCGCTTCCGACATGGGGGCAGAGTACCAAGGGCTGATGCAGGGGAAGTACGATTTCATGAGTGGTTTGCACGCGGCATACATGGAGGAATTGCTTGATGAAGAAGGCGGTTTGAGGTTGGAACATGCTGGTACCGTTCGGTTGGAGAAGGTTCCATTCTTGAAAACAGATTACATCGGCATCACGTTGTTGCCGGACTCAGCGTCCGAGTGGAATCCTTTGCAGGATGTGCGCATTCGAAGAGCCATGTCGCTAGCGATCGACCGAGATGGCATCGCTCGGCATTTGCGTCGAGGAGCCGTTGTGCCAACGCAAGATTTCGTGCCGCCTAGTTTATTGGGCCAATTGCGCCACGCACGTGCGCCAAAGCAAGAGCTGGTTGCAGCAAGGTTGCTTGTCGATTCGGTTCGATTGGATTATCCGCATGAATGGGACGACGTCATGTTGTCTACGACCTCAGATTATACAGACCTCTGTGCAGCGCTTCAATTTCAATGGCGTGCGATTGGATTGAATGTAGAGGTAGAGGTGCTCTCCTCTTCGACGCACCGGGAGCAAGTCGCGCAAGGAAATTCGAAGATGTTCCGGAAATCGTGGCTAGCGGATTACGCCGACGCAGAAAATTTCTTGGGGCTGTTCCATTCGAAAAACTTCGCGCCGAGTGGTCCCAATTACACCCGCTATACTGAGCCAGCGTTTGATTCCACATTGGATGAAGCCATGCTTGAATCGGATGTAGAAAGCCGCTTGCAATCCTATCGCAGTATGAATGCCTTGATTGCCAGGGATTTGCCCGTTATCTCCTTGTTCCATGACCAGGTCACACACTTCGTCAGAAACGATATCTCGGGCTGGGTGATCAGTCCTGTAAACCGGTTGGACTTGAGGCGCGTGCGCAAGGGGATCGATTGATTTCATCGGGCTACACTTAACTTGTCCGAACAGAACTGCATTCCATGTTGAAAATTGATAGCCATACCCACATCATTCCGCGCAATATGCCCCGTTGGACCGAGAAATTCGGGTATGGTCGATTCATTCATTTAGAAGACAGTCCGAATCCGGGGTTTGCACGCATGATGCAGGGGGACCATTTTTTTCGTGAGATAGGGGCGAACTGTTGGGATGCCGAATTGCGGAAATCGGAGTACGGGGGGCTCGGAGTTCAGGTCCAAGTAGCCTGCACCATTCCGGTGATGTTTAGCTACGATGCAAAGCCCGATGATGCTTTGGAATTGGGTCGTTTTTTAAACGATGATTTGGCCGAAGTGGTCGCCAAGGACCCGCACCATTATGCGGGGCTTGCCACGGTGCCGATGCAGGACACAGACAAAGCCATTCGTGAATTGGAACGTGCGAAGTCTCTCGGGTTGTTGGGGGTTCAAATTGGATCCAACATCAATGGGTTGAACTTGTCAGAACCCCAGTTCTTTCCGTTTTTTGAAGCGTGTCAAAACTTAGGGATGGCTGTTATGATTCACCCTTGGGAGATGATGGGGAGAGATCAAATGGAAAAATACTGGCTCCCTTGGCTTGTGGGAATGCCGGCGGAAACATCACGTGCCGCAAGCTCATTGGTTTTTGGGGGTGTTTTTGAACGGCTTCCCAACTTAAGAGTGATGTTGAGCCATGCTGGCGGATCGTTTTTGACCACGCTCGGTCGATTGGAACACGGATTGCGTTGTCGTCCGGATTTGGTTGCAGTCGACAATCCCGTAGAGCCTCGCTCGTATCTCGGTAAATTCTGGATTGACAGCATCACCCATGATGCTGATTTGTTGCATTATGTGTTGAAGCTGCAGGGCTCCAATCGCATCTGCATGGGTTCGGATTATCCTTTTCCTTTGGGTGATTTGGAGTTGGGCCGCTACATGGAATCCATGGGGTTGTCCCAAGAGCAGCTGCACAATATGTTTGCTGGCGCGGCGCTCGAATGGTTGGACGTTCCGGCCTCTCATTTTGGTCATTGATTGACAACATTGACTGACTTGGAATCAACAGGAGCAACCTTCAATGTTCTTTTTGAGTCTATTTAAACAGACGCATGGAGAACGAACTGATTGAATTGATTGACGCATGCAAGCGCCTTGAGCCCTCAGCTCAACGAGCGGTATACGCGCGATACAGTTCCATGCTGTTTGGAGTGGCGATGCGTTATACCAATTCACGCTCGGATGCAGAGGATGTTTTGCAGGAAGCCTGGATCAAGGTATTCCGTCATTTGAACTCATTTTCGGAGAACAATAGTTTTGACGGATGGTTGCGAAGGATCGTCGTGAATACGGCCATAACGCATTACCGCCGCAACCTAAAGCACGCGCACCACATCGATCTTGATGAGGTCCATGCAACCCCTAGGGATTTGGAAGCGTTTAAAGAACTAGAGTTTACAAAGGAGGAATTGGAACGTGCCATAGGGCAGTTGCCTCCGGGATACGGAATGGTGTTTAAGTTGTATGTGATCGATGGGTTCAAGCACAAAGAAATCGCCGAGCAATTGGGGATTGATTTGAACACATCGAAAAGCCAATTGAGTCGTGCTAGGCGCTTTTTACAAGAAGTGTTGGCCGGCATGTCGAAACGAGCGAAAGAGATAGAGTCATGAGCAACGAGGAACAATTTGATGACCGCGTAAAGCGGATGTTTCAAGGCGAATCGATCGCGCCTCCGGCAAATCTGGAGGAACGGTTGTTCGCTCAGCTGGCCCCGTCGCCATGGCCAAAACGTCTTGGTCTCAGCATGGGCGTTCTCTTGGTTTGTGGCGCGGGCTGGTGGAGTGCATTGTCAGAACCGGAGGGGGCGTTGAACGTTCCTTCGCATGAAACGTCATCAGAAATCACGTCTGCTGCAGAAGCTGTTGCGCAGCCGCTGGCATTGGATGAGGTCGCTCCCAAGGCATCTGTGGAATCTCTTGAAACGAAGGTTGTTTCGGAGCCTGATGCGACACCGGTACATGTCGCTATTGAAAAGAACGTTCCGCGAGTAACGGCTCAACAAGCAGCTACTGAATCTTCCGAGCTGAACCATCAAGTTCTGGAGTCTTTAGAACGTTTACCTGTAGAGTCCATTTCGTTGGAGAATTCAGAAGTGTCTACACTTCAGGAATCCAATGATGACCAATGGGTGTTGCCCGCAGTGGTGAAATTGAAAAATTGACTGCTTGCAGCGAAAAGCCGAGGCTTTTGCTGCACATTTGCTGCCGATGCACTTTTTTGGTACACACACGTTGCAGGTCTTTTTTGTGCATGCAATGCTTGCATGTGCCTCAATCGCTTGGGGTGATCCTATTCCATCCGACAGTATCCGATTGGATGGAAAAATCTTGATTGTTGATGCTCAGGTTCGGTTTGATTCGACCGCTTTTTCCGAAATTGGACGGTCAAGAGCGAAATCGCGACCGTTTCGTGCCGGTTTTTTGATGACTCAAGTCGCGTTTGGGATGCCTGAAAAGCTGAAGTCTGGAAGCACTGTGGGTTCATGGGTTGGTCAGCCTTCAGCCCTTGTCTCAGTGAACGTTGGAAGCAGTCACCCCATGTTCAAAAAACCAGGTCGGTCACAACAACATGCTGTCGAGTGGGGGGTGTCGTTGGAGCGATTGCGCCTGCCGTCTTTGAATGTTGCGCAATTGTCTGATTCAGTGATCGGCTTTGTTCAGTCCAACAGCGGCAACCTCTTGCAAGCCGTCATTTATGAACGGTTTCCCATCGGGGTTGAAACCGATACGGTGGCGGTCACGTTGTCCAATCGGACGGCCTGGAGAACTTCGTTTCAGCTGGGTTGGGCCGGTACCTGGAGGCGGCATTGGGCCTGGCATGCAGCGGTGGGGGCGACGGTTTTACTGAAATCAGAGACTGAGTTTGGCTTAGAGTTTCCAGATATAAATCGAGGCCAGGCCTATGCAGTAAAGCAGCAAATGGCAGGAGAGGTCTTCCCTTTAATGGATGTTGGATTGCGCCGACGATTTAGCGCATCGACCTTGGCGACTTCTTCTTCTTATTGGACTGTCGCATTGAACGTTCGTGCACAGCCTCAGTTGAATTCGCTTTTCTGGAGCGGAATCCAATTGCGCTGGCATTGGGGCTCATGAGCAGAGCTTGGTCCTGTTTTGAGGTTGTTAACTCGGCCTTTCTACGAAGTCCTAGCGTGCAATTTGCTTACCTTACAAACATGAATAGGTTGACCTCATCATTTCTTCGTGCATGCTTTGTCTTGGCGTTGCTTGTGTTTCCAAACCTCAGCAAGTCCCAAGATGTGATGAACGGAGGATTCGAATCAGTCTCGTCACTCCCCAACACCACGGGGCAGTGGACGTTGGCTGATTATTGGGGCAACGCTTTAAGCGCAGTTGGTGATCCTGACGTGTATCACATGGAAGGAAGCGGTGGGGGTGACTTGCCTGAAACGCCTGTAGCCATCATTTCACCGCTGCAAGGAATGGCTGTAGCGGGTTTCATTGCTTGTGGAGAGGAAGGAACCAATCGCAGAGAGTATTTGACGGGACAGTTTTCTGAAGCGTTGATTGCGGGTGCCAGGTATCAAATGACCTTTGCTATTGCCAATGGGGAACGCACACCTTTTTCTGAAGCCGGATTAGGGGTGAGTGGACTGGGCATGTTCTTTTCGGAAGGCTCACCCGAGCAAATCGAGTTGTCCCCCTTAGAATTGGAGCCACACTTTGCCTTTTCTCAAGTGATTTTCAGTCGTGAATGGCAATGGATGGCCTTTGCGTTCACTGCTCAAGAAGCCTATACCCACTTTACCTGGGGTGTGTTTGGAGCGGATGCTCAGCATGGCATTGAAGTGCGGGAAGGCAGTGCTCCGTCAATGGCCTATTATTTCTTGGATGGATTTAAAATTTCCGAAATCACCGGGGAGTTGGAAAATGAGGACAATACGTCAAACGGCAGAGGGCCGAATGTGAAGCCCGATCAACCGGATCTTGATTTGGATGATGCGCTGTCCTGGTTTGTACCGAATGCTTTCACCCCCAATGGTGACGGAGAAAACGATCTTTTTTCACCGGTTTTGAACAACATGGACCTTATTAAAATGGAGGTTTTCAATCGGTGGGGCGAGCTGATGTGGATGACAACAGATCCGAATGCTAATGGATGGAATGGACTGCATGCAGGAGGTGCTGAAGCATTGACAGGAGCGTATGTCTGGAAATTGCAAATGAAGAAAATGAATGGCCAGCTGGTGACAAAGACAGGTTCGTTGAACCTCATTCGTTGATCATTCAATTCTGGAACTGTTTAGATGATGCGTGCCATGAATTGCACCCCCACAGCGCAAGTTGATACCGTCAGTTCGGATTCTCTGATCGGTGCTTGGCTGAAGCAGGAAGAGTCAATCCGGCCATTTTGGCCTTTTTCTTCAAGTTTTCAAGGCATACAAGATCGATTGGCTCATACCCAGGGGATCAACATGGAACGTCGATCCCTTGTGTCGGATGCCTTGGAAAGACAATATCGAGCCGCAGCGATTCCAATTCCACAAGAGATTCAGTCTTTTCGGTCTGGCGCACGTGCGGTGACAACGGGCCACCAATTGGTTTTGATGGGAGGTCCTGCATTCTTTCATTACAAGATCCTCTCTGCGATCCGATGGGCGAAGGCGCTTTCTGATCAAGGGATTGCTGCTGTTCCTGTTTTTTGGCTCGCCTCCGAAGATCATGATTTTGAAGAGATTGCACAGGTTTTTTCTAGCGGGGAAAAAGCCTTTCACTGGCGCCCAAAAGAAGATCCCAAAGGCAAGGCAGTGGGAAGGTTAGTTTGGACGCAAGAAGACGAAAAGGCGTTGGCGCATTGGGCCAATACAGTGGGTGTCTTGCCGATGCAAGTCAACCATTCATTTGACTCCATGCCCTTAGCTCAACGCGTGAGAATGTGGGTTCATGAGATGTTTGGAGAGCAGGGTGTCCTGGTCATTGACGGGGACGACCCCGAACTGAAAAAAGCGGCAAGTCATCTTTGGAATGCCGAATGGAACGGAGGCGGCATTGCCGATTCCGTGCTCGAGTCAACGGCTGCTTTGGAGGCTGCGGGATGGAAAGCGCAGCTACGTCCGCAGCCAAACAATGTGTTTCATTTGAACGAAGCGGGCCAACGGACACGCTCGGACCGATGGTTGGAGAACAATGGAGCAACGTCATGGGAAGCTGTTTCAGCGGAAAAATGGAGTCCCAACGCTGCTTTGCGCCCCTTGTACCAGGAGTTCCTATTGGAAAGTGCTGCCGTGATCGGAGGTCCAGGTGAAGTTGCGTATTGGTTGCAACTCAGGCGCGCTTTTGATCATCACAAAATAGAATTGCCCGCACTGATGTTACGGGATGGTGCATTGGTGTGGTCAGTGGAACAGGCCACATTGGCTCAAGCTGTTGAATGGTCTCCAGCACGTGGTATGTGGAATGGGGCCGAGGCCTCAGCATTTTGGGTGAGCAGGCAGATGGAACCAGAGGATGAAGTGCAGCAGGCATGGAGCCAATGGGGAAAGGTACTTGAGGCACATGCGAATGGAATAGGGAGGGAGGTGGTTCCAACGACGCTGGCAGCGCTCAAGCAAATGGAAAAAGAATGGCTGCGGTTGAAGAAAAAATGGAGGAAATCGGTTCGCGCTAGGCATGCAGAGCGATGCCTGGATTTGGAACATCTTTTTGATGCTGTAATTTTTCCTCAGGCGAATCCGCAAGAACGGGTGGTGAATGCCCGCGGACTGGCAGGCGATGCTGAAAGCTTTGAAGCTTGGTGCCGTCTGTGGCTTCAAAATGTTGAGGGCGGTATTGATCCTCAATTTTTGATTTTCGAGTCACTTTCAAAACTCGATGTTGGTGACTAATTTCGTGGGATGAATGAGTTCTCCGGACGTCCTAATGCCGCCAAAGTGCAATTGAATGAGTTGGTAGATCAAAAGGGCAAGCCGGCCTCGCCGACCCTCCCGGCAGAGATCAAGAATTATCTGATAGACATTGATGGGACCATAACGGAAGATGTTCCCAATGAGGACCCGGAACGCATGGCGACGTGTCTGCCATTCCCTGATGCCCTGGAGACATTGAATCGATGGCATGCCGATGGCCACATCATTACCTTTTTCACCTCACGTACTGAAGAGCATCGGGCAGTGACGGAGGCTTGGTTCGACAAGCACGGCTTCCTTTACCACGGACTGCTCATGGGCAAGCCACGCGGAGGAAATTACCATTGGGTGGACAATCACATCGTGCGCGCGACCCGCTACGAAGGCACCTTTTCTGATCTTGTGCGCGAAAACGCAGAAATAGAGGTTTTTAAAAAGGGATAGCGCTCCTTAGTTGTCAAGTGTTTCCAAGAAACGTTGCAAGATGAGCGCGGCCGCCACACGGTCCATGGCTCCTTTCTCTTCTCTCTTTTTTTTCTTCATGCCCCCTTGCACCATCGAAAAGCGTGCTTCACGGCTCGTAAATGATTCGTCTACGAGGTGAACAGGCAGATCGGGCCATTTTTTTTGCAAGTCCGACTGCAAAGCGAGGATGGCTTGGGTGCTATCGGTTTCTTGCGCCTGGAAACTGGACCAGGCATCGGGCATCCCCAATGCGAATCCGGCGCAAGCCTCAGCCTTCACCAGCGACTCTAAGGCCTTCAAAAGATGCACTGTCTGCACCGTTTCATGTGGAAATGCAATGCGTGCGTTTCCATCTGTGAAGGCGAGTCCCGTGCGAACTTTTCCAAAATCGATACCAATCCAACGTGCCATGCCGCAAGGTACATCGCTTCTTCTTCGGCATGTATCTTCGCATCATGCGTGCAGGTCAACGGGTACTCTTTGTTCAAACAGCTTTCATAGGAGATGCGATTTTAGCGACTTCTATGGTGGAGACGTGGCATGCGGCGCGTCCGCAAGATGAAATTCACCTGTGTGTTCGAAAGGGCAATGAGTCCTTGTTTGCCCAGCATCCATTTGTGAAACGGACTTGGGTCTGGGACAAAAGCGGGGGAAGTTTGAAGCGGTATGCGCGCTTGATTGGCCTGAGTGCCGCATTGCGTTCAATGCGTTTTGGAGCCGTTTTCACGCCCCATCGACATGCGAGTTCAGGCTGGCTCGCAGGCCTCAGCGGTGCGAGTGTTCGCAGTGCATTTGCCGTTCATCCATTGGCCCGTGTGTTTACGCATCTTCATGCCCACCGATTCGGTGATGGAACACATGAAGTGGAAAGGAATCATGACTTAATCCGAGAATGGGCCAATGGCTTGATGGCCCCAAGATTGTATCCTTCTCCATCAGACGCGAGGCGTTGGGATGCATTGAGCAATGGAAGTATTGGCAGTTGGGTCATCATGACTCCGATGAGTCAATGGCAAACAAAGCAGTGGCCTATAGCGCATTGGGAAGGGTTGATCCAGACGCAACTGGAAGGTGATTCTGAACTCAATATGTGCTTGATGGGAAGTCCTTCTGACGCACCTTTTTTAACGGAGTTGGCCCGAGCGGTGAATTCGGACCGGGTACACGTTGCTGCAGGCTGGAAATTGCTCGAAGTGGCCTATGCCATGTCACAGGTGAAGGCTGTAGTGACCAACGACAGTGGTCCTTTGCACATCGCGAGCGCTATGAATGCCCCAACGGTTGCGGTTTTTTGTTCCACTTCTCCGAGTTTTGGATTTGGGCCGCTGTCGGCCCATCACGAAGTGGTAGAGATTCAGGAGAAGCTTGCCTGCCGTCCTTGCGGAATGCATGGCCATCGCCGATGCCCTGAGAGTCACTTCAGATGTGGATTCGATGTGAATGTAGACCAGGTCTATCAGGCAATGCATCGCGTAATAGCGGCTGCATCCCGATGACTCAGAGCCGTGCCGCTCTTAATCGGGGCAGGCGACTCCCACACAAAAGATGCGCGCTTCACCTTCTCCAGAGAGCAGGATTCGCAGGTCAGTCTCTTCATTGAACGATTCAACTTCGGTTGTTTCCATGGTGCCATCGGCTAAACGCACGGCCATGCGGATTGACTGCAGCGCGTTTTCTTCCCAAGAAACCAGGTCATATCGAAACCCGATACCAACGGCCTGCAACGACTGCTGCATTTCCGCCAATTGGTCACGGCTCGTCTCCTGGTCGATGTGTAAATCCACTGAATTTGGAGTGATGACAGAACTTTGAGCCCATGTAGCAAGGGATACAAGCATGAGCGAGATGGTGACGATTCCTGTTTTCATAGGTGAAAAATACGCGCTTTTGCAGTGCGGTTGAAATCATGGTGTGTTAACTGTGGAAAAATCATCATGGAAAATGCAGGAAGAAGCATGCAATAGAGGGGATGTTGGAGCATCTTTGAGGGACATACAGAACCCATGCATTTTATCGTTTCAAGCAGCCAGTTGCTCCGACACTTATCCTCATTGAGTGGTGTGTTGAATAGCAGCAATACTTTGCCCATATTGGATAACTTCTTGATTGAACTTGGCCCAGGAGAAGCCGTGATATCAGCGAGTGATTTGGAAACTACGATGACGACCAAATTGGAAGTCAAAACACAGGATACGGGAGCCATTGCTGTACCAGCAAAGATGCTTTTGGACATTCTCAAAGCGTTTCCGGATATCCCTTTGACCTTCAAGGTTGATCCTGCAACATATGGTGTGGAGCTGACGAGTGATGCGGGCAAATACAAGTTAACGGGTGCGAATGGGGACGATTTCCCGAAATCACCGATGTTGGAGGATGCCGCTACGTTTGATGTCGAAGCCAAAACATTGATTACTGCAATCAACCGCACGTTGTTTGCCGCAGGAAATGATGATTTGCGCCCGGTGATGTCCGGTATCTATTTTGAATTTTATGCCGATAACGTTCGATTTGTCGCCACCGATGCACACCGGTTGGTCCGGTATGCGAGAACGGATGTTCAAGCGAGTGCAGGAGCGCAGTTCATTGTGCCGAAAAAGCCACTGAACTTGTTGAAGAATGCCGCTTCCAATGCCGATCGAGTTTCGATGAGTTATACCGAGTCCAATGCGTGTTTCCGCTTTGATGAGGTCACCATCATTTGCCGTTTGATTGAAGGGAAGTACCCGAACTACGAGGCGGTCATTCCAAAGGAGAATCCGAATCGAATGGTGATCAATCGTGTGGACTTCCTTCAGGCCATACGCCGGGTCTCGATCTTTGCGAATAAGACAACCCACCAGGTTCGATTGAAATTAGCAGGAAGTGAATTGCATGTGAGTGCCGAAGATTTGGACTTTGCCAATGAAGCGAATGAACGATTGAACTGCAGCTATACTGGAGAGGATATGGAGATTGGTTTCAATAGCCGCTTCTTGATGGACATGCTGAACAACCTGTCGAGTGCAGAAGTGTCATTGGAACTTTCCGCGCCGAACCGAGCAGGGATCATTCGTCCCTCAGAGCCAGAAGAAGCTGGAGAAGACGTGCTCATGTTGGTGATGCCCGTGATGCTCAATGCATAATGGGTTCGATTGAGTTCAATCAAAAAAAGGCAGGCCACATGGTCTGCCTTTTTTGATTCCGCGGAGTTCAGCGCTTCACTTCCCTCAAGAATCAGTCTTTTTCGGTTTCTTAGGCGATGCAGGAATGAGAGTGTAGTCAATATCGGACCAGCCAGAATCAGATGCTTGCGCTTCAGCGGCTGACCGTTGTGCAATGACGTCTGGGTGATTGGGATGGGCTTCTGCCCACCATGCGGGAAGGAGTTCATCACGCGTGTCTTCTGAAAACAGGGTCGCATCCGAAACAGGACCTTTTTTACGCACGAGCAGAGCGAGCAAGACACCGCTCACTGCCCCTGCTAGATGGCCTTCCCACGAGATGTGCGAGTCGAGTGGCAGCATCCACCATACCATGCCACCATAGAGAAACGCCACAACGAGTGATACGCGCAGAAGCAGTTGTGAATTTCGGATGATACCAGAAAGAAAGAGGAATGCCGCGAGCGCATAGATCAAGCCGCTAGCTCCGATGTGGTTTCCGCCATCAGCGAATATCCACAAACCTATTCCCGATGAGAGAAACAATGCGATCCAAGTTTGCAACGCGATGGAGCGGTAGAAATAAAAGAGGAGTCCGTTGAGCGTGAAAAATGTGGCGGAATTGTTCCACAAATGGTCCAAATCACCGTGCAGAAAAGGGAATGTCAATACACCCGTCCAATCGGACCACACCTTCGGGTGATTCCCCCACTTTTTCCAATTCAAGTCATAGAGTTCGTTGAACCAAAAAACACCCCAGATCAAGATGAGAAACAGGAACGTTGTCCATAACGCATAAAACAAACGGTTTCTATCGAGAATCGCTGGGTTCCAACGAGTTTGAAGAGGTTGGGATAGATTCCGCATGGTGTAAAGGTAACATCGTTGGGTCGATTTGCTTGTTGGAGGCTTCAACAGCCCAAATTGGATAAGTGGTTTTGTCGGTCCTCTTTGGACAGCTTCGGTCGCATAGATTTGGAATCCTGACGGTCGATTGTGCTCGTCTTCTTCTTGAATCGAAATTATGAGTGTATCTGAAATTCACGCGTTATTGGCTTTGTTGGATGATCCAGACGATACAGTTTACGTCCATGTTCGGGACCAGCTGATTTCAAAAGGAAACGAGGTGTTGCCTTATGTGGATGCCGAGGTTTCGAAGGCGCCAGATTGCGATGTGTTTATGGGACGGTTGGAACAGTTGCGAGGAGATTTACAGCGGACAGATACCAAGTCAGCGGTGAAGCACTGGAAGAATAGCGAGACGCCTTCACTTTGGGAAGGGGTTCTTCTTGTACAAAGAGCAACGTATCCCGAGATGGATCTAGAAGCTGCTCGCCAAGACTTTGACCAACTCAAACGTGATGTGTGGCTTGAGTTAAATGATGAGTTGACGGCTTTGGAGCAGGTGCGCATTCTCAATCATATGCTCTACAGTGTACGTGGAATTGAAAGTGTTCGTAGAATGCCCCACTTGGCCTCCGACGCTCTGCCCTCATGGGTTTTAAAAGAGAAAAAGGGCAATCCCCTTGGACTTGGTGTTCTCTATCTCTGTCTCACAGAAGCATTGAATTTGCCCCTGCGAGGTGTGAATTTACCGAACCACTTCATTTTGGCATACTGTGACGAATCCCATGTGCAAGAACGTCCCGCAGCGTCCATGCAAGCTGGAATCTTGTTTTACGTGAATCCTTTTAGCAGTGGTGCAGCGATCGGACCTTCGGATGTTGCTGACTTTTTAAGTCACCTTGACCAAAATGAAACGGCTCGACAATGGCGTCCATGCACGTCCGTAGAAATCATTCTGCGACTTGTTCAGCATGTCGCTTTCTCCTTACGAGAAGCGGGTGAATTGGAACGTGAAAAAGAATTGATTCATTCTTTTGAGCCCTTGTTATCCTCTCTTGAAGATGCGGAGGAGCGTTCGAATGATCACCCGCCCATCCGTTAGGACCGTTGCTTGTTGGAGGTAGGCCAACTGCGCGTTGACCTTCTCAGGTAAGATGACCTTGCGATAATACGTCTCTGGATCTTCAGCTGATTCTAGTCGGGAACCTTCGTCGAATGCTGCGATACTTGCTGGGTCTGTTAATCCAGGCCGCACAGTCAAAACGTTTCGTTGTCGTGGTGTATAGAGATCTACGTATTTCGCGACTTCGGGGCGTGGGCCAACAAGGCTCATATCGCCTTTGACCACATTCCACAATTGGGGCAATTCATCCAACTTGGTCTTTCTGAGCCACTGTCCGACCCGCGTGATGCGCGGATCAGAATTTCCCATGGTGATTTGTGGCCCCGGCATGTTTGCTTGCATGGATCGAAATTTGAGTAGAAGAAAAGGTCTTCCATGCTGGCCAATACGTTCTTGTCGATACAGCGCGCCACCAGAACTTTCCACGGCTACAAGAGCAGCTAGGAGAAGGAAAAGTGGAGTGAGGAAGACACAGGCGATCAGCGAACCCCCCAGATCAATCAAACGTTTCATGCGTGTGATGTCATGAGTTCACCAACATGATAGCACAGTCGCTCAACAATCCAGTTCACATCTTCATCGTTCAGATGGAGATGAATTGGAAGGCTCAACTGTTCATTGAAACATGCTTCGCTCTCAGGGTAATGTCGCATGTGTTCTCCTCGGTTCCGGTGCAATGAGAGCAGCGGCAATGGAATGAAATGAACATTGGTCGCAATACCGTCTTCTTTGAGTCGTGCCATCAGTACATCACGCTGTGCCGATTGAAACCTGTTTATGCGGATCGAAAAAAGGTGGTATGCGGATTCCCGAGTAGCATCTTTCAACACGGGCAGGGTACACCATGTAACAGTCTCAAGCGCTTTTGTGTACTGAGCGGCGATTTCCTTCCTGCGATTTAAATGGTCTGGATAGTTCCGCAGCTGGCTCCTGCCAATGGCTGCTTGGATGTCCGTCATGTTGCACTTGTATCCTGCTTCGACAACGTCGTATTGCCACGTGCCGGACTGTGTTTTTTCCAATGCACTCTTGCTTTGACCGTGCAACGACATCGACCGAAACCATGCGGTTGTTTGTTCCAGATCTAACGAAGAAGGCAATGAGAAGGAAAGGGCTCCACCCTCCGCAGTGGTGAGGTTCTTGACGGCGTGAAAACTGAACCCCGTAATGTCAGCTTGTGTGCCGACAGGCATGTTCTCTATATGCGCTCCAAATGAGTGCGCCGCATCTGAAATGAACAAGGGTCTGCCAAATGCCTCCTGAACAGCGGACGAGGCCTGAAAACGTTCTTGAATGGGTGCTGAGTTCAACCAGTTCCCAATGGCTTTGTAGTCAACTGGCCAGCCGCCTAGATCGACAGGCATCACAGCTTTGGTTTTGGGGGTCCAGGCCGCTTGAAGTTTTTCAAGTGTCACCACGCGTTCGATGGGGTCAATGTCCACCATGACAGGCCTTGCGCCACAATGCAGTACAATATTTGCAGTTGCGGCGTATGTCATAGCGGGAATAAGCACATCGTCACCCGGGCCAACTCCAAACCATATCAAGGCCAATTCACAAGCCGTTGTCCAGCTTGAAAAGCAGAGGACTCGCGGAGATTTGAGATACGTTTCGAGGTCGTTTTCGAATGCTTTTAATTCAGGTCCTGATGTAATCCACCCTGAGCGCAAAACGCGTTCTACCGCAGCAATGCATTCGTTGTCAATGGAGGGAGGTGCAAAGCCAATTTGACGCTTGGAGGAATCGAACATGGGTGCAATTTACATTGACTTGGTGTGAAGATGTTGTTAGAGCGCAGCGTTTTGGCCTGCGATTGATGGGAAATAAATAATCGCGAAAACTAGACATTTGGGTCCTCATTCGCTTCTATTCGTCATACTTTTGATTGGAATGAACGTAGGGATGATACAAGAATTGAAAAAACTTCTGCCAGTAAGTGCGCATGGTGCCATTGAGACGCTTGTTGCTCAGGGTAGTGAGATGTGCTTTAAGAAGGGGGAGGTGATCTTGGGTTTGGGTGAAACCATCGTCAACCTCACGCTTGTCTTGGAAGGTCGGATTTCGGTTTATCGAGTTTCGGACAAGGACAAAAGGCAGTTGATGTACTTTATCACCCCCGGCGATTTATGCGGAATTAGCGCGACTGCTGCTCCTTTGAATGTGGAGTCGAATGTCATCGCTATTGCGGATGAAGACAGTCGCGTATTGGCTGTGCCAGGTGGAGTCATGCGGGGGTTAATTGTTGCTGAAGAGGGGTGGTTTGAATTTGTGAATTACGCACGAATGAAGAACATGGAGGATTCGATGAAATGTTTGGACTCGCTGACCTTTGCGTCGTTGTCTGAGCGCTTAGAATCATACTTGGATGAGTATGCGGAGTTGACGAATTCGGATGAAGTTGTGAAGTCACACAGTGAAATCGCGACTGATCTGAACTCAAGTCGAGAAGTCGTTAGTCGACTGCTAAAAAAAATGGAACAGCAGCAATCCATTGAAATGGGTCACGGTCGAATCCGAATGACTCAATTCACTGACAAGGCTTGATGTGTTCCATCTAAAACAACCTTAAAATGTTCTTTAAATCATCGTTTGACCTATCGTTAGAAGAGTTCAAATCCAAGCTAGCAGAAGAAGGGGGGACCGTGGTGGATTGCCGCACGCCAATGGAATGTGCGGACGGTACGTGGCCTGATGCATTGCAAGCGGATTGGAATGGCGGAAAATTTCCAGAGGTCGCCAAAGATTTGGATAAAAACAAACCAGTCTATTGCTATTGCCGTTCCGGAGCACGCAGTGGAGCTGCTGCCAGCTATCTGAAAGAGCAAGGATTTGCATCGGCTTTCAATTTGGGAGGATATAGCGGGCTGAAAGGCTGAAGCGTTTTCCCGTAAAACCAGTGTTTATTCTGATTTGAGAGGAGACGTTATCTGAGCCAGATGCGTCGATATGATGGCCCGCAAGCAGCATGATGTGTGTGCAACCGAGCATGAAAAAGGCCCCTCAGAGAGGGGCCTTTTTGATTCGAAGAATCCGTTGTTCTGCAGGTGAAGCTTAGCCTTCAATAGCTGGATTCACAAAAGCCTTGATTGTGAGGAACGTTTGTGCCGGGTCGGTATTGGCATCAATGGTGACCTTCTTGGTCTGTGCGTTTTTCTTGCCTTTGGAATTGAACTTCACTTCAATCTGTCCTTTTGCTCCAGGAGCAATGGGTTCGCGAGGACATTTTGGCACTGTACAACCGCAAGAACCCTTGCACTTGTCAAGAATCAAAGGCTCAGTGCCCGTATTGGTGAACTCAAAGATGTGTGTCGCCGATTCGCCTTCTTCCAATGTACCGAAGTCGTGGTCATATGCAGCAAAGGTCATAACGGTTGTTGGACCAGCAGGAGCCTGAACGGTGTTCTTAGCAGGATCGAAAGTTTCCTTTTGACCTGGGCTTGTGTTCACGGGGATATCATTCGCATCGACTTTCGTTCCAGCAGGGCGGGAAGCAGTCTTTTCGGATGCGTCGTTGTTGCAGCCTCCGATGATGAAGGCAACCGCTGCAAGAGCGATGAAGGTGTAAGTGTATTTCATGGGGTTTATTTTTGAGGGCTAAATTACGTCAATGCTTTAAAAGGAATCGTGCGCGAGGTTGGCCTTTTCAAACGTGCCATCCTGTAAAATGGTTACAGCACGCTGCAGGCTTTCATTCAGCCCCGAAATCACACGGTAAAAAGTAGATTGCTGCAGCATGTTTCGGCCAATCATGGCTTTGATTCGAAGTGAAATCGCATCTCGGGAAGTCTCCCAGCCATCCGCATCGAAGTCCACACCTTCCTCGTCAACGAAGGCTAAAAAATCGAGGGTCATCTTCTTGGACAGGACGAAGTCACGAATGAAATCATCTTCTGTAGGATACTCTTTTTCCAAGGCTTCCCGCCGCGAGTCAACATAATTGAGCGCAAAGCGGTTGTCCAATCCTTTCCGCAAGATTCGGCTGAAAAACTCGGAATTGTCAGTGGTGTCGATTGGGACAAAAATGTCCGGTAGAATTCCGCCACCTCCATAAACTGTTCGTTCTTGAAGCCGTGTGGTGAATTTCAGGCTGTCCGGCAATTCTAAACTATCGAGGCTGAGCAACTCACCCGATGCATACCGTTCGTACTTCTCTTTGCGATACGCGTCCACGCCTTCGTCATACGGCTTTTGAATGCAGCGTCCGGAGGGAGTGTAGTATTTCTGAACAGTTAAACGAACTGCGGAGCCGTCGGGTAGATTCACGGGGCGTTGAACCAAGCCCTTTCCAAAGCTGCGTCGTCCGACAATCAAGCCACGGTCCCAGTCTTGGATGGCTCCAGAAACAATTTCAGAGGCAGAGGCAGAGCCCTGATCAATCAATACCACCAACCGGCCTTTCTCAAAGCGCCCAGGGATTCGTGCTGTTGTATTTTCTCGAGGAAATGCGCGGCCTTCTGTATACACGAGCAACTTGTCTTCTGAGAGAAATTCGTCAGCCATTTGGATGGCTGTCCGCAGCATGCCCCCACCGTTTCCTTGCAGATCTAAAATCAAGTCGTCCATGCCTTGGGTACGCAACTTAGCGAGGGCCTCATACATCTCTGCCATGGTCGTCTTGGCAAATCGATTGACTTTGATGTAGCCAATGCCGGGTGCGACCATGTAGGATGCATCAACGGAAAAAATGGGGATTTTATCGCGAATGATTTCAAAGTCAAGCAACTTTCTTTCGCCACTGCGCTTGATGCCCACGGTCACTTTGGTTCCCTTCGGTCCTTTGAGTAAGCGTTGGACATCCTTGTTCGTGACGCCTGTCCCAGCGACAACTTCTCCATCCACGGTCACGATGCGGTCACCCGACATGATCCCCAGTTTCTCTGAGGGACCTCCTGAAATGGGAGAAACAACCATGATGGTATCCTTGAAAATATTGAATTGAATTCCGACACCTTCAAAATTTCCATTGAGGGGTTCATCCGCCGCTTTCAATTCATCCGCAGGGATATAGACGGAGTGGGGGTCCATTTCCTCCAACATGCCAACGATGGCAGCTTCAACCAGCGCCTCTGAATCGACATCTTCAACATAAATCTGGTTGACATAGTAGAGCAGGGCGTTGAACTTTTGACCTTGCGTTTGACTCGGTGTTTTGTTCTCTTGAGCTTGAAGGCCATTGAAGCCAATCGACCCTGCAGTCGCTACAAGGCAAAAGACGAGAGAGATAAAAGAAGATTGTGCCATGGCTCCATCAATATTGAACGCTCAAGTTACCGCTCATTGGCGGAGTGAGAAATAACGGGACGCCCCAATTTTCCCCAAATTGTTTAGAATAAACCCCGTAATTTTAGCGCTCAACCTGTAAGAACATGAGAACCCGATTGGATTGTAGCCCTTTATGGAATGGCTTAGCCCTGCTGTTTGTTTTGATGAGCGCACCGCCTTCAGCCTCGAGTCAGCTGTCTATGGTGGAGTCAAGTGCCGCTATAACGCCCGTTGTGCAGCTTGAAGCGCCAGGAATGGATCAGCTTTTAGCACGAGCCTGGTGGCACGAAGAGAATACGGGAAAGACGATGCAGGGTCATATTGTAGAGGCTGATATTGATTTTTTCGAAGAGGCTCTTCATGAAGTTTCTAGCGGCGTCGAATCGTGGCAATTGCTTGTAAACATTGCAAATGCGCCGGCACTTTGTGTGTATTTTGAATCCTTTCATTTGCCTGTCGGGGGCGAGCTCACTTTAGAATCACCGGAAGGTGCTTTTGAGATTCCCTTTGTGGAAGGTCCCATCGATCATCGAGAGAACAACGATCACGGATTGTTTGTGAGTGGTGAAGTCCCTGGAGAAGTTGGTTTGCTCCGGTATACACAGCCTGTGGGTACGGTCGGAACACCTTCCCTTCACATCAATGGGGTTGGCGTGCTTTTTCGATTTCTTTGGTTGGACGGTGAATACGACGTTCTGTTCGAAAACAACCGCGGTTCAGATCCGTGCGAAGTGAATGTGAATTGTCCGGAGGGTGAGGACTGGGTTTGCCAGCGAGATGCGGTTGTTCGCCTGAGGATTACGCAAGATGGTGGGATCTTTTTGTGCTCGGGTGCGATGGTCAACAATACGGCTCAGGATTGCAAGCAAATGTTGCTGAGTTCATTTCACTGTGCCGATGCTGTTGAAGAGAATGAATGGGCCTTGTTGAAGGTGCGTTACAACTATGAGTTTTTTGAATGCGAAGGCATTTCAAGTTTCAATTCGCACGTCCGCACAGGGGTCGAGTTTCTGACTAGCTCGGATGATGCTGTGGGAAACAACATCAATGGTTCCGACTTTTTGCTCTTGGAAGTAGAGGACAATGTCTTTGATTCTTGGGTTCCTTTTTATGCAGGGTGGGATGTTTCGGGCGAGAATCCAGAAGAGGGGGTGGGCATCCACCATCCTGCTGGTGATCGCAAGAAGATTTCGACCTACGTCAATTCACCAACCAATAGCAGCGCGTACCACCCGGGGGCACACTGGCGTGTTTACTGGACGGAGACAGAAACAAACCACGGCGTGACCGAAGGAGGCTCGTCGGGTTCTCCATTGTTTGATCAAAACGGACTGATTGTAGGCACCTTAACCGGAGGAGCTTCGTTTTGTACCAGCCCCAATTCACCCGACTACTACGGCAAGATGAGTTACCATTGGGATGGCAATAACCCCATCACCGAAGTGGAAAAGCTGTACAATTTCTTGGACCCTCAGGGAACCGGAATCGAGGTGTTAGAGGGAAGCTACGTGACCGAATTTGAAACGCCTTGCGCCGGCCAGTCTGTTTGTGGGATTGTTGATGTGGAAGAGCAGTGGCTTCGGGAAAACACGTGGTCACTGCACCCGAATCCATCGAACGCACTGGTCACACTGCAATGGTCTGGCGAATTGCGCGCTCAGGAGGTGAGGCTCTATGACCAAACAGGACGGCCGGTTGAGACGATCTCCTTCAAAGGCATCCAGAATCCGCAGTTTTCGGTAGCCCACTTGCCTTCAGGCCTGTACTATGTCACATTGCAAACGGAGGGCGGTGCGACCGCTACGCGAAAATTGATGGTGGCAAGCGCTCAGTGAGCGACCCACGTTAATTTTTCCAATTCTACGCGGGTTCGAAATGATCCGAATAGAACAAGGGCATGCCCTTGATTCAATTCAATGACTTCACCCCGCTCTTTTCCGCCATTGCGAAGCCTGACGATGGAACCGACTTGGATGCGGTCCACAAAATGCTTTGGGCGTTTTTTCGGAGCACGGGCTGCGGAGGCTTTGCGCTTGGCCAAAGTGTCTTTGGCGGCGCTGTCCAATTTGGAGCGTTCCATGGCCAGGTATTTCCGGACGTCTTCAAAAAGCTCCTTGTTTTTACTCTCAGCTTGATACCGATCAACAAATTGAAGCAGCCGTCGTCCGCGGTTTAGCGCGGCATTTTGTTCCTCTGCTACCGTTTGTTGGTGAATGGATCGCTCATCCAAATGCGCTTGATTCGAGTCGAGTTGGAACCGCAGTTGGTCGTTTTCCAATTCTTTTCGCAGGTTTCGATCTGTGATTTTGGAAAGGGTGTTCTTCTCTTTTTGAAGTTCACCGATCAGTTCATCCAACCGGACCTTGCGCCCATCTAACTTGCCTTTCGCTCGATTGATGAGGTCGTCGTCGATTCCATTGATGGTAGCGACTTCGAAGGTGAACGAACTTCCGGGGGTGCCAATGTCCAACTTGAACAGCGGCTCGAGGGATTCTCTGTCGAATCGCATCGAACCATTCAAAGCTTCGGGCAGTTGCGCAGCGCGCGATTTGATGTTGGCGTAGTGTGTGGTGATGACCCCGAAACAACCCCGGTGATAGAGTTCTTCAAAAAACACTTCGGCCAATGCTCCGCCGAGTTCAGGGTCCGATCCGGTTCCAAACTCATCCAATAAAAGGAGGGCCCGCCCATTGGCCACCTCGAGAAACCCTTTCATGCGGTTGAGGCGATAGCTGTACGTGCTTAGTTGGTTTTCGATGCTCTGGTTGTCTCCGATGTCGGTGAGCAATGCGTCGAAAAACCCCATTTCACTGTTGGGGTGTGCCGGTACCATGAGCCCGCTTTGAAGCATGGCTTGCAACAACCCTACGGTTTTGAGCGTGATGGACTTTCCGCCTGCATTGGGTCCAGAAATAACCAGCATCCGCCCTTTGGGATGAAGCGCAATGGTTTGCGGTTCCGTATTCATCCCCGCCTTTTCATTTTGCAGGTAAAGAAGAGGATGGTACGCTTGAATCAAGTGAAAGCCGCTTTCTGTTCGCAAGCCCGGGAGGTCTCCACCCATTTCCTGAGCGAGTTGCACTTTGGCTCGAATCCAGTCCAATTCGACCAGCAATATTTGATACGCCTTGATCAGCGGAAGGTGCTTCCGGATCCCTTGTGTTAGATCACGGAGGATGCGTAGAATCTCTTTGCGCTCATCGTCTCGCAACATTTCCATCTCAAAATTGAGTGAAATATTGACTGCTGGCTCGATGAATGTGATGCTGCCATTGTTGGACTGTCCTAGGACGGTTCCGGGCACTTTTCGTTTGTGCGTGCTGTTGATCGAAAGCACGCGACGGTCATTGATAAAACCTTCCTTGGTGTCGGCTAGCCATCCGCGTT
Source organism: uncultured Flavobacteriales bacterium (assembly GCA_905478325.1). Taxonomy (GTDB): domain Bacteria; phylum Bacteroidota; class Bacteroidia; order Flavobacteriales_D; family Sanyastnellaceae; genus UA16. The sequence continues at coordinate 28,115 of CAJQIB010000030.1, forward strand.
CAGCGCAATCTTTGAGGGACTTGATGAATTGGCGATTGATAGATCGTCTCACACGGATCATGTCTTCTCGAATGGTGACCAGCTTTGCGGAAGCATTGCTCCGGACATTCCCCTTGGCATCAAAGACCTTGTCAATGGGATCAATGAGTTCCGTGGTAGCCTTGACGTTGCGCAATAAATAGAAGAGGCGGGGGTTGATGGAATCCCGCCCTTGAAGTGCGGCAACGACATCATTGATCGTTTCAGATGCGACGCGCAAGCGCATGAATTGCGGTTCACTTAATACAGACTCTCGAATGTTAAGACGCTCAATTTCCCGATGGATTTCGTCGCAACCTACCGCTGGAAATGGAATGGATTCACGCCGTATTTGAAGAAACTCTTTGGTCTCCTCCAGCGCACGCACCATCCGTTTTCTGTTGCGGAAGGGTTTCAAAGTTTGAGCACGCTCTTGTGCGGTTGGGTTGTGGCAATACCCCAGCAATAACGTTCTTATGGCATTGAACTCCAGGTCACGTGAAGTTTGGGTGTCAAAGGCGCCCATGTAGTCGCCGCTCCAAACGTGCTGCGAGCTTTTGGTGCGCAGCTTTTGCGTCTTTTTAGGGTTGGTTCCCTTATTGCTTTCCGGATGCATGATCAGGTCATCGGGGGGTCTGTTCCGTCAAGAGGGGCAGGAGACCATCCCCGCTCTGCACAGCAAGCCATGGCCCAATTGAATGCCGCCATGCGATTGGAGGCGTCAAACCAATTGATTCCGTCCATGCGTTTGAACCAGGTCATTTGACGCTTTGCAAACTGCCGGGTATGGACTTGAATGGCAGAAATGGCTTGGTCGCGAGATAGTTTTCCGTCGAAGTGATCGAACCACTCTCGATACCCTACCGTTTGCAGTGCATTGAGATGCGCCTTGGGATGCAGTTCACGCGCTTCAGACTCAAACCCACTTTCGACCATCTGTGCTACTCGGGCGTTGATCCGGTCGACGAGCCATTCGCGGTTCATTTCCAGTCCAATGATGCGGATATCGAAAGGTCTTTCCGCTGCGGAGTTGCTGTGGTGAGAAGAAAAAGGTTTTCCACTGGCCAAACACACTTCCAAAGCGCGAATGACGCGTTGTGTGTTGGACCGATCCATTTTGGCATAATGAATGGGATCCAATTCCTTGAGTTGTTTGAGCAGCGAGTCGGCGCCGTTTTCTTCGAGCTCTTTGTGAAGGCGTTCACGGATTTCAACCGAAGCAGGCACTTCGTCGAGTCCTTCCAATACAGCTTTGATGTACAATCCACTGCCTCCTACCATGACAGCGGTCCGATGGCTCGAGAACCAGTTCTCTAACCACTTCAAGGCTTCCTTCTCGAATTGTCCAGCGCTGTACAACTTCTCGACATCCAAGAAATCGACAAAGTGATGGGGCACTTCTGCACATTCAGTGGCCGTTGGTTGCGCCGTTCCAATGCGCATGTCACGGTAGACTTGGCGAGAATCGGCGTTCAGTATTTCACATCCTAGCCATTTTGCCAATCCAATGGCCATGCTTGTTTTGCCAATGGCAGTGGGCCCAACTACGACAAAAAGTAGTGGGCGTTCACCGGGCGTAAGGGGTGCCGATGGCGAGTGGTGAGAGGATGCGGAAGGGGTCAAGTGGCCGTTGCGTATTCAAAGAAGGTCTCCATAATCATCGATATTGTCCATCTCCCCACCCTGTGTTTCGTCTTCATCTTCGTCTCCGCTGAGGTAAGCATCCAGTTCAGGGTCTCCCGTTTTGTATGGTTCAGCGTCACCATTTTTCGCTCGTTCAATTTCTTCGGCCAATGACGCGAGGTCATCCAGCCCTTCTGGTTGACGGCTGTTCGGGTCTGGCGCCGTTCCAAATTGTAGCATCAGTCGGGGGTAGGCAATGGTTTCATCGGCCTCTTCCAAAGACAGGGGCTCCAAATAGAAGCACCACATTCTCAAGTAGTCGTACGCATAGACTCCTCGCGCTTCTAACGTGGGCAACAGATCACCAACGGTGGTTGATTCCATGCTTGGCAATTCGGGAGACATGGACATCAGAGGGATTTCGTCACCGCGATCCCACGCATCATTGCTTTTGAAAAATGAAGCCATTTCCGGAGCATTGTTCCAGTCGAAAGCATCCAATGTTGCCAAATGCAGGTGCTCCAAAGGGGCACTCATTTCAATTTCGATGTCCCGAAAAACATCGTCTTCGGTGTCTAGAATTACACGGAGTTTAAGAATCGAAGCCATGGCTTAAAGGTACGCTTTGACGGCCGTTGGGTCAATGTGGTGGTGGTTGGCATGGTGGATGCACTTGCCATCTCGAATGACCAGCATTTGCGGCGATTCGTGGTGAATGCCGAGCGCCTCGGAAATGTTCTGACTCACATCTCGGTGATTCAATAGATCCAAGAGTAGGGGACGCACAGTCGCAGGGAGATCCCACTGACTCGTTGTCAACTTTAGCGCCATGCGGCTGATGCTGCACCGCGTACTGTGTTTGAACACGACCACAAGCTGCTCATGCGAGGCAGTCAATGCTGCTTGAAATGTTTCCTTAGAGTCCAATGTTTCCCAATCCATTTGAAGCGGTAAATTTGTCCCACAAAAGTACCACGAGTTCATGGACACGCGCATCATCAAAATCGCATTAGCGTTAGGTAGTTTGGCTTATGCCATTTCATTGTTTCTAAAAGGACATATCGGGAGTGGAGTAGGCATGGTTCTGGTGTGTGCTCTATTTGTGTTAATGACCCTTCAGAGTTTGCGGTTGATCATGGCATTTGTCAACCTGCGTCAACAGAAAATGGACGACGCACGAAAGTGGCTGAGCCGTGTGAATCCCAAGCATCTTTGGCCACGAAGACGCGGGTATTGGTACTTTTTGATGGGCAGCTTGGCCATGGAGCATAACATGAATGACGCCGAACGTTTGTTGCGTGAGGCGTTGGAAATGGGGTTGAAGCAAGACCATGATAAAGCCGCCGTCAAATTGAATTTGGCCGTCGTGGCTTCAGCGAAACGTAAGCCTAAATTGGCCAAAGCCCTGCTCGCTGAATGCAAGCGTTTGGACAAGAAGGGCATGCTGAAGAAGGACATCAAACAGGTGGAGGCTGCCATTCAAAATCCACAGGTCATGCGCATGCGCGGCCGATAAGGAAGGACAACGATCCGTTTTCGATGGGATGTGGCTTTTGCCGTCTCAGGTCCAACTCCAAGTCAGGTGTTGAGCAACGCTCTCAGCACTGCTTCCAACCGGTGATTGGCCAAGAATTGTTTCTCTAAATCTGCGGCAAAAGGGAAGGCCGTATCCAGTCCTGCCACCCGTGTCACTGGGGCATCTAAATCGGTCCAACACGACTCTTGGATGCGCGCGCTAATTTCTGCGCCAATGCCGCCGGTCATCGTGCCTTCGTGCAATACCAAAGCCCGATTCGTCTTTCGAACACTCGCCATGACCGTTTCTTCATCCCATGGGAGCAAGGTCCGCAAGTCGATGATTTCCAACGACCACTCTGGATGTTCTACTTGAATTGACTCAGCCCAAACCACTCCCAGTCCGTAAGTTACAATCGTAGCGTCCTGACCTGTTGAGGCCATTCGGGCCTTTCCAATGGGAGTTTTGAAGGGGGTTTCGGTGACCATGCCGGAAAGAGAACGGTACAAAAACTTGTGCTCGAAGTACAGGACCGGGTTGGGGTCTTCAAAGGCTTCGATCAAAAGTCCTTTCGCATCTTCAGGAGTAGAGGGATAAACAATCTTCAAGCCGGGTACGTGAAAGAACCATGCTTCGATCGATTGACTGTGAAAGGGTCCCGCACCTACGTTTCCACCTGTTGGCATGCGCACGACAACATCGGCCGCTTGCCCCCATCGCCAATGGATTTTTGCGAGATTATTGACGATTTGATTGAATCCAACCGTTGAGAAATCACTGAACTGCATCTCCATCATGGCCTTTTTGCCAGCGATAGAGAGTCCCAATGCCGCACCAACGATAGCAGATTCGCAGAGGGGTGTATTGCGAACGCGGTCTTTTCCAAACCGATCCGTGAATCCTTCCGTGACTTTGAAAACGCCTCCATAATCGGCGATGTCTTGCCCCATGAGCACCAAGTTGTCATGGCGTTCCATGGCTTGGCCGAGTCCATCTTGGATGGCGTCGATCATGCGCATTTCACGTTTTTCCACAAGGGATGGCGTGGCTTCTGGCAATGTCGATTCTGGAATGGGGGCGAAGCGGTCATTCAATTCTGTCTCCAAGTCCGCCACGATGGCGGGCTCTGCAGCTGCGAATTTGAGACCGTGTTCGATGGTGGCTTTGTGTTCTGCACGCAAATTCTCAAGGTGCTCTTTGGTCATAACGCCCGATGCAATGGCCCACTCCGTAAATCGCTCGACGGGGTCTATTTGTGCCCAATGGTCGATCAGGCCTTCAGGATAATATTTGGTACCTGAAGCTTCCTCGTGTCCACGCATTCGGAACGTCTTGAATTCCAGGATGATGGGCCGAGGTCGTTCGCGAACTTCCTGAGCTGCGTGTTGCACAGCGTGGAAAACAGCCAAGATGTCGTTGCCGTCAACTTGAATGGCATCTTCTTGCGGAATGCCATACCCAATGGCTTTGTCTGTGAAATGCGCGCAACGGAACTGTTCAGAGGAAGGAGTCGATAAGCCCCATGCGTTGTTTTCGATGCAAATGACGACCGGTAAATCCCAGACTGCAGCGACGTTGACGGCTTCGTGAAAGTCACCTTCAGAAGCGCCGCCGTCTCCAGTAAAGACCAAGGTCGCTTTGCCGTTGTTGTCCAATTTATGCGACAAGGCAATGCCATCGGCAATGCCCAACTGCGGTCCGAGGTGGGAAATCATACCGACGATTCGGTGTTCTTTGGAACCAAAGTGAAAAGACCGGTCGCGTCCTTTTGTGAACCCATGCGCCTTGCCTTGGAATTGAGCAAACAAGCGATCGAGGCCTATGCCTCGCGTTGTGAAAATGCCCAAGTTTCGGTGCATGGGCAAAATGAACTCATCGGGGTTGAGAGCGGCTGCAACACCCACGCTAATCGCTTCCTGTCCCATGCCGCTGAACCATTTGGAGATTTTTCCTTGGCGCAGTTGGCTCATCATCTTCTCTTCAATCATCCGCGGAAGCAGCAGCTGACTGAACAACGTTTGGATGGCTTCGTCGCTTAAGTTTTTTCGCTCAAATAGGAGCGGATTGTGCGGAAAATCTGAAGATTTCATGGAATCGGGTGCATGAATCACGAAGGTACGTTGTTCCGCTTTTCTGCTTCCATGCCAGCCGGGATTATCTTCGTGCCATGTCCAAGCCAACGGGTAAAGCCCATCGCAAAAGAAAATTTAGAGCAAATCCCGCTTTCCAGGATCGCAAACGACTGGATTCTCCATTGGGCCAAGTGGAGGTACAACTGCCTGCAAGCCTGGCTGCCAAAGAGGAAATCTTAGCGCAGGAAGTGGCAGATGCAGCCGGTTGGTTGCTTGATGAATTGGGTGATTTCCGCGTAATTCGGAAGAACTTGGATGCCAGGAGACGCCCCGTAAAAGCCGTATGGACTGTGGATGTTGCTCAGAAGGGCCACGTGCTTCCGAGTTTGGAATTCCCTGGCTGGAGCGCACCACCCTTGTCATCTGATGCCCCTGAAATTGTCATCGTTGGCGCCGGTCCTGCAGGGTTGTTTGCCGCTTTGGAATGTTTGGAACAGGGTTTTCGTCCAATCATCATTGAGCGTGGAGCCTCAGTGCGCCAGCGCCGGAGGGATTTGGTGCGCATCACCCAGGATCACCATGTCAACCCGGATTCCAATTATTGTTTTGGCGAGGGTGGAGCCGGAACCTACAGTGACGGCAAATTGTATACCCGCAGCCACAAAAGAGGGGACATCCGTTCTGCTTTAGAATGCTTAGTCGCTTTTGGTGCGGACCCCGCAATTTTGGTGGATGCCCATCCACACATCGGAACCAATAAGTTGCCTGAAATCATCCAGTCCATGCGTGAGGCCATTGTGAATGCCGGAGGCGAGGTGCATTTTGGTTGCCGCATGGTCGATGTTCATGAGGAAACGGGAAGTGTGAAGGCCATTGAGTGGTTGGAGTTGTCGACGGGCATCACGGTGAAACGGGCTTGTGAAGCCTTGGTCTTGGCGACAGGACACAGCGCGCGGGATGTCTTCTTACTGTTACATGGAAAGGGATGGCAGTTGGAAGCGAAACCGTATGCCATTGGCGTGCGCGTTGAGCATCCCCAAGCCTTGATTGACCAGGTCCAATACCATGGTGAAGAACGGGGTGATTGGCTTCCGCCAGCATCCTACAAATTGGTTTGCCAAGTGGACGGGCGCGGTGTGCATTCATTTTGCATGTGCCCCGGAGGAATTATTGCACCCTGTGCCACAGAACAAGAGCAGATCGTAACAAATGGCTGGTCCCCTTCGAAGCGAAACAATCCCTATGCCAACTCGGGCATGGTAGTTCAGATTGATCACGAAATTTGGGAGCAAGCTGGATTTGAGGGGCCTCTTGGGGGCCTCGACTTTCAGCGCATGGTTGAACAGGCGTGTTGGGCGGCTGGCGGAAAAACACAGCGTGCGCCCGCGCAACGGTTGTTGGATTTTCTAGCGGGTGACGAAGGACGGGTGTCTCGTGACTTGCCTACGTGCTCATATGTGCCCGGGGTTGTCTCAGTCAACTTAAGGGCA
>CAJQIB010000031.1 GCA_905478325.1 uncultured Flavobacteriales bacterium
TGTCCATTGTGGTCAAAGAACGAACCGTCGAAATTGGAGTGCGCAAGGCATTGGGTGCGACTTCAGGCAGCATTGTCACCCTCATTGTGGTGGAAGCCATTGCCTTGACAAGTATCAGCGGGATTTTAGGAATGATCGCTGGTGTGCTGACGTTGGAGTTTGTGGCACCCTTTGCGGAACACGATTATTTCAGCAATCCCGCCGTCAACCTCAACGTCACAATCACCGCCCTCGGTGTGCTCATTCTTTCTGGCGCGCTGAGCGGTTTGGCCCCAGCCTTGCGTGCCGTGCGCATTCGTCCCATTGAAGCTTTGCGTTACGAATGAGAGCCTTTGATCCCGACCGCCTCATTGAACTTGTGCAAGTGATTGTGCGCAATCCCATGCGCGCTTTTTTATCATCTCTGGGGGTGGGTTGGGGATTGTTTATGATCATCATCACCGTGGGCTCTGCTCGCGGACTGGAGAACGGGGTAAGGGCGGATATGGGGAATGATGTTGCCAACAGCATGTTCATGTGGGCACAAAGCACAAGCAAGCCATACAAAGGTTTCCAACGTGGGAGGTCATTGGAACTCAATCTCGCCGATGTCGCATGGCTGGAAGAAAACACACAGCACTTAGACCTCATTGTTCCTGAAATTCAACTAGGCGGATATCGCGGCAGCAACAATGTCACCCGCGCGGCACATACGGGCGCTTTCGATGTCCATGGAGTGGATGAGAATTATCCCCAAGTCAACCCGTTTCGAATAACGCGCGGCCGTTTTTTGAATCCGGGTGATTTGAATGCGCAGCGGAAAGTTTGTGTGATTGGTAGCCGCGTCGAAACGGTCTTGTTCGATAAAGGGGAAGATCCGTTGGGTGAGATGATTCAAATCCAAGGAGTCCTTTTCCGAGTCGTGGGCGTTTACAAACCCAAGGGTACCGGAGAAGATGCCGAAAACGAAGCCGAGAGCATCTACATCCCCTTCACCACCTTTGGAAAAGCCTTCCAGACCGGTGACCGCGTGGAGTGGCTATCGGTGCTGATTCGTCCCAATGTGGATGCCGCAGAAGCCGAACAGGCGACGAAGGATTTGCTGCTACTCCGTCTCAATGCGCATCCCGACGATAAGCGCGCGATTGGAGGATGGTCTATGGCCGAAGAATTTCAACAAGTGGAATCCGTCTTCGGCGCCATGCGGCTCGTTTCGTTACTTTTTGGTGCCTTGGCTCTCTTGGCCGGAGTGATTGGCATCACCAATATCATGCTCATTTCGATTAAAGAGCGCACCAAGGAGCTCGGCATTCGACGTTCTCTTGGGGCCACTCCACAGCGCATCATTCAACAGATTCTAGGGGAAACATTGTTTCTCACCATCCTAGCCGGTTTGTGCGGATTGATTTTGGGAGTCGGCTTGTTGGAATTGCTGGATGGTTTCATTGAGGACGGCGGCGATGCCGGTGTTTTTCGCCATCCCGAAATCGACCTTAAAACTGTGCTCAACGTTTTGATCATCTTACTCGGAATGGCCCTGTTAGCGGGTATCTTGCCCACGCTAAGAGCACTTTCCATCCGTCCAGTTGTCGCACTGCGATCTGAAGGGTAAACTCATTATTCGAACTTAGAAAAACGATTCAGAAACATGAAAAAAGGCCGTCTACTCCCCTTGTTTCTTTTTGTCACCCTCGTGTTGGCTGGTGCGGTGTACACCTTGAATCACTTGTACGTAAAAGAACAAGCACCGCAAGCACGTTTCAATGTTGAAACCCCGCGAATCGGTGACATTGTGCTCAAGACTGTGAGCTCTGGCACAATCGGTCCACGGAAAGAAATCGCCATCAAACCACAGATTAGCGGTATCGTGGATGAGTTGTATGTCGAGGCCGGTCAAACCGTTATCAAAGGCCAGCAGCTGGCGAGAGTTCGGGTCGTACCCGACATGGCGCAACTGGCGTCCGCCCAAAGTCGTGTCGAACGCAGTCGCATCACGCTGGAAAACTCAAAAAATCAATTTGAACGACAGGAAAACTTGCTTAAATCAGGTGTGATTTCGGCACAAGATTTTCAAATCACAGAGACATCTTATCTCCAAGCACAGGAAGAAAAGCTCGCGGCAGAAGACAACCTACTTATCGTCAAAAAAGGCGCAGCAAATCGAGCTGGAGAAACAACCAACACGTTAATTTCCAGCACCGTTGACGGCATGGTACTCGACGTACCCGTTGAAGTTGGGAACCAGGTGATTCAAGCGAATACGTTCAATGAGGGTACCTCCATTGCGAGCGTGGCTGACATGTCCGACCTCATTTTCCGAGGCAAAATCGACGAAAGTGAAATTGAAAACCTCCACGTCGGGATTCCTTTGATTCTGTCCATTGGTGCCATGCCGGGGCGAAAATTCAATGCCACTTTGGAGTACATCGCCCCGAAGGGCATGCCGGAGAACGGCGCGGTCCAATTTGAGATTCGTGCAGCAGTCGAACTTGCTGAAGATGACTTCATTCGAGCAGGCTTCAGCGCAAACGCAGATGTCGTGTTGGATCAACGAAAGCAGGTCCTGTCGATCAGCGAATCTTTGGTGCAATTCGATGGTCCCACCACATTTATTGAGATCCAGACCTCATCGCAACAATTTGAACGACGTGAGGTGACCCTTGGACTTTCTGATGGTCTCACCGTTGAAGTGTTGGGGGGCGTTTTGATTGAAGATTCCATCAAACGATGGAATCAACCGATTTTCGAATAAGTGGAATCGGAACCCCACTTCGTTGAGCCTACAGAATATCCGCTAACTTGACGACCATGTTGCCTCAAGACCCCTCGGAAAGAGAATCACTCTATCGTCGCAATCCCGACGCATTCCGAAAAGCTTGGGAGCAGGAAACTTCGGAAGGCCGGAGCACTGACCTCCGCGCTGCTTGGGAAGCGCGATTCGAAATCGACATGCCGTCAGACGCTCCGCTTCTTGAACAAAGCACGCGTCCATTTCGTTTCCCGATTGCCGCCTCGCTCTTCATTGCTGTGATCCTGCTCATCCCTTATTGGAGGACGGGAACATTCGATCTCGAATGGGCCGTGCCCTATTTAGCGACGCTTGCCTTCGGCCCTTTCTTATTTTATTATGGATGGGGGCATGTCCGCTTTTTAGCCCTCAGTGCTAGCATGGCTGGTTTGTTGGCTCTTTTCTGGTTTGGGTTTGAGGACTGGCTCCTTTTGGATGTCCTCGAATCAGGTGTAGACAAAGGCCTTGATGTGGGAATCGCGCGGCAAATGGCTGCACAATCCGGCCGGCTGATGTTGCTTCATTGGCCCATTCTTTTGTTTGGATTGACCGCGAGCATTTGGGTTTCGAAAACTCCCGGAATGCAACGGGTCGATTTCATTCACCACGCGATTCAAGTCGCCATCCATTGTGCCATCATTGTTGTGACGGGGTTTGCGTTGACGGGATTGACCTACATGCTCATCGACGTCCTGCTCGGGTTCGAATACACGGAAGAACTCATGACCCACTTGATGACGTGGGGAGCCTCGGGTGCTTTGGTGTTTGGGCATGCCGTGTGGCGGAGTCACCCCACCGCTTTGGATCGAATCTTGCCGCTGATCGCCCGCATTTTCATCCCCTTATTTTGTCTTTTAGAGGTGGGATTTCTCAGCGTGTATGTCGGAAAAGGGCTGGCCATTTTAAGCCATGATCGCGAAACACTTTTCATCATGAACTTGCTCCTCTTGGCCGTTCTGATTCTGGTGATTTTGCATGCCGCATTTGAAACCATACAATCCCGGTTCAACCAAATACTGCTCTATGCCATTGTCTCATTGGGCGTTGTAGCCGGACTCATTGGCATCGTGGCGATCGCATCTCGCTTGTGGGAATTTGGCCTCACACCCAACCGTTTGGTCGTATTCATCTCCAACATCCTCTTAATCGGGACGTTGGGTTCCTTGCTCTGGAGCATGGCCCGCAATCCATCCAAGGATTCCACGCAAACAGTGCGGCTTTCACTCAATCAATCCCTGCCCATTTTCATCGCCTGGGCAGCCGTGGTGACATTCCTGTTTCCTCTCCTATTCGGATTGCCTGTCGTGTTCGGTCAGTAATGGCCTTCCAATGGCAGCATGTACTCTTATTCATGCGACAGGAAGCATCGCTTGGATTACAAGGAGCACCCGTGTCAATTGCACTAACAGCGTCAGCGAATGACAATCACCGTTCCTGAATACTCTTGAAGGGGCGGTGCAAACAATTCGCCTTCATCAAAGGCCACCTTCAAACGCCAAACGTAGAGACCGTCTTGAGCGAAATAACCGCTGTGGGCGGATAACGCAGGATCACCTTCGACCTCTCCAATCCAACCCATCGTTGGGTCAGAGGAAGCGAAAACAAGTTCACCCCACGTGTTCCATATTTCAAATGTGTAGTTCAGAGGCTCGCAAGCGATGACAGGCCGAAACATGTCATTGTGGCCATCATTGTCTGGAGAGAATGCGCTTGGCACATACGCTTCACACCCGCATGGGATGAGCTTGATTTCAAATCCATCGGAGACGGATTCACACACATTGCTCACTTCCACTTCAAACAACCCCGAACGCTCCAATGCAATGGAGGGCGTGTTTTGCCCCGTGCTCCAGGCATAGGAAATGGGGAAAATACTGACGGGGTTCGCAGCCGTTACCGCAAGCTCTTCACCCTCGCACAACTCATAGAGCGCCTCCAATGAAACGACAAGAGGCGCCGCTTTGGAGACATGAACGGTATCGGTCCATGTGCAGCCATTGATGAAAGTGGTGGCGGAATACATGCCGGGGATGCTCACGTCAATATCAGACGTTGTTTGGCCGGTGCTCCAGGCAACCGTAGCTCCGTCTAACATCGGGTAGACAAACAAAAATGCAGATTCGTTCGGACACAGTAGACGGTCTTCATCGAGATCAAATACAGGCAATTCCTGGACAGCGACGTTTACCGTGTCAAAGCTTGAACACCCATCCTCCGTGACGACAACCGAATACGTCCCCGCATCTCCAGTCTCTAACTCCTGCGCCAAGGAACCCGTGGACCATTGCGTTTGATCAGCCAATGGCAATTGGGTATTCAGGGCAACTTCTTGCCCCTCACATAGCTGCACATCAGGGCCAAGATTCAATACAGGAAGCGGAATGTTCAGAACACTCACCGATGTCTCATAAGCGCACCCTTGAATCGGCGTACTCAACGTGTAGATTCCTGGAGTGGTAATCCAAACGCTCGAATTGATTTCACCCGAACTCCAAGTGTATTGAGGAGCCCCACCTGCAGCTGAAACAAGCACACTATCTCCGTTGCACAACGAAATGGATTCCGGAATGTCCGCATCGAAGAAAGGAGCATAATCCACTTCCAACGTATCGCTTGACTGACAAACTCCAACCACAACTTCCACGATCACAGTCAGGTCTTCGCCTCCGACATTGATTTCACTCAAGCCTAGCACCGGATCTCCATTGAGCCACCACTCGGTTTCATCGGCGGCGTAACCGCTTATTACATCCAGCGATTCATTTTCACACAAGACCACATCGACACCCAAATCCACCCCCGTATTTTGAGAAGGAACCACTTCCGTCGATTGCTCAAACACACAACCGAGCAATGGGGTGCTCAACACATAGGTTCCTGCAGCATTGACCCATTGGCTCTCTTGACTGACTCCATTGTTCCAAGCATAGCTTTCAGCTCCCGGCAAGGCGTCCAGATACAGGCTGTCCTCCAAACACAGCGCCAGGCTTACTGGCAACCCTGCATCAAAGAAGGGCACGTGACTGTACGACACCGTATCGTACGTTGAACAAGCTCCTATCGTGACCTCTACGATGGCATTTACCGCTTCGTTTTCAATGGTTACAAAGCTTGATGACAAGCCAGCCAAATCGCCATTCAAGAACCACAGAGTCTGCATGGCATTGTATCCGCTACTGAGTGTCACTGATTCTTGATCGCACAAAATCCCGTCCGCTCCCAAATCAACGCCCGCATTCAATGAATTCACTGCATTCACGGTCGAAGAGAAGGTACACGCCTCTGGGGTCGTCGCTGTGACCGTATACACGCCCGGTTCGCTCACCGTCAAGTCAGAACCGACCGTCCCATCCTCCCACACCAAATCAACGTCACCTCCTGTCCAATTTGCATCTGCAGCTTGGATTACTTGCTCTTCATTAAGACACAGTACAACAGGGTTCACCGCCCAATCGACTCCATAGATCGGATGCAGTAAAACGCTCACGGTGTCGGATTCCTGGCATCCCAGTTGTTCCCATGTTACCCACACCTCGCCAGCGTCCGCAACTTCAATGGAACTTCCATTCGTTGCATTGCTCCACACGACATTGACATCGTTGAGCACACCGGCATGATCAAACACGGCGCTAGACCCGGGACAAATTGAAACGTCTTCACCCAAGTCAAAGGCGGGCAAGGACAGTGCATTGACCGTCATGAAGTCCGTCGAAGCACATCCTGCCGACGAATTGAGCGTCAAACTGTATTCTCCCGGCGTGGTGATTTCGCGACTCAAATCGGAAGAACCATCTTCCCACATGCCCGAAAACCCTTCAGGCCAGGGGCCGTTGGAAAATGTCAGAATGCCTTCATCACAAAGAATCGTATCCTCGGGCAGCTCGGTAGAAGGAAATTCAATGACCGCCAATTCAACCGACTCCGATTGCTCAACACCACAGATGTCATCATAGCTGACAGTATAGGTCGTCGCAGCGTCCACGGTCGCGTCCACTGAATATCCGCTTGTGGATGAAAGCCCTTCCGATGGGGACCATGTCGGACTGATGGCTTCGCTATCCACCGTCAGCTCAACTGGCAGCCCAGGACAAGCCACCACCTCATCCTCTGCCATGCCCTGCGGCCAAGCAAACCATTCCATATTTTTAACGCGTTGGATGTTGGAAGCTCCACCGGTAGCTGCCGTGAATCCCCAAATGCCCTCCGACGCATCCAGGACATCCTCCAAATCCACCGTTCCAACCAACCGCTGAACGCAATTGAAATAAACGACCATTTCATTCGTAGTCGCATCGTAGGTCACCCGCAAGTCATGGTACGTATTGTTCTCGATGTTGTTGTTCCATCCTGTGATGGCTGCAATGGGACCCGCAATGCTGTTTCCCCCGAAGTGAGAAACACTTCCGTTTTTCTGTATGCCCAAGTGATCCGAATTGATATCCCCGGTGGAAGGCCAATTCGTGCCGTAATACGTATCCATTTCAACTCCTATACTCTCATCGATTCCGCCAAAGCCCATGTTCGCTCCGTTTCCTCCAAGATCATCCGATGATGCATTGCGGACAACAAAGGCCATCCCGTCCGCCCCTCCATTGTTTCCACCAAGGTTCACTTCAGCCCGCATCTCCCACGATTCGTTGACAGCCACCGCATCATCCATCCACACTGCGCCGATTTGGCTCGCTGCATTGGTTGTCAATCGATAGGTTCCCGGAACAATTTGCACCGCATCACCGACAAGGGTTTGCGCCTGTAACTGACACACGGTCAGGATTACAAAGCAAAAAACATACAAGAATTTGAACTGTCTCATCTGCATTGCATCATTCAGGCTATGGTCTATCGAAAGGATAGTGAAGGAACAAAAGTAGAACAGTTACAAACAACATTTCGTTGCATCCTGTATACACCACACAAGTCGATTGAACGCAACAGTCAATTCGTATTGCGCACGCTTCAAATCACGGCAATCGATCCCGTGTTACTTTACAACAGTATATTTAGCACGAGCCGAAAGAATCCCCGTATCCCACATGAGGACTTTTGTTGAAGCGAACTTCAAAACCAAAACACCATCCAATGAAGCCTTTTTCATTCTTGTCTTACGCCTTTGTCCTTGCAGGAATAATGACTGCAGCGAGTGCATACTCTCAAGCATGCGTTGATTCTACCTTGATTGACCCCAACGCCATCTGCCCCGCCTTGTGGGCACCGGTTTGCGGTTGTGACGGGATCACGTATGGCAATGATTGTGAAGCCGTGAACATGGGAGGGATGACCTCTTGGGTGGATGGAGAATGTACGGGCACATCGCAAGATTGCTTGGATTTGGGCGGTATCGACTTCGGGGCTTGTGACATGGCAATGGGCGTTGTTTTGATCAATGGCAGTTGTCAGTTCCTTTCGGGATGTGGCTGGGAGGTCGGAGGAGTGGACTACAGTCCTTACTTCTTTGTCAGCGAAGAAGAATGCACCTCGAACTGTGGAAGTGAGGTCGAGTGTATTGACCCTTCGTTAGCCGACCCACTGGTTGATTGCGATATTTTCGACCCCTCGCCTGTTTGCGGGTGTGATTCCATCACGCACTTCAACGAATGTGTCGTGACCTATGTGGATTGGGTTTCCGAATACAGCCTCGGTGCATGCCAGGGAGATTGTTATGACGCGTCACGGATCGTGGAAGGAATGAATTGTCCTGAGGAAAGTGACCCCGTGTGTGGTTGCGATAGCGTGAGTTACAACAACGCTTGCGAAGCGTGGTACTTGGGAGGCTTGGCCCAATGGACGGAAGGACCTTGCGAGACCAGTGGCATCATCCAACACACCGCTTCAACACGCTTGCACGTCGCTCCCAACCCCAGCAATGGCGTATTCCTGATTTCAGAACTCCACCCTGCTGCTCCTTGGCAAGTATACAATGCGACAGGAACTCTCGTGCTTCAAGGAAGAGGCCCTCTTGTAAACGCATCCTTATCTGCAGGGTGTTACATCCTGCATTCTGAAGGTTTTTTACCGACTCGATTGGTCGTTCATTAGATCCACTCTCAGTAAATCCACTTTCCAAGCGTTCGTTTTGTTAAAAAGCATGGGGCGATATTCCTTATCGCAACACAAATAGACGATTCGGTGTAGATTCGTGCATGCAAAAAATTGAAATTGCGGCATTTTTTGTCGCTCGTTTGTGCGCACCTGCAATTCTTCTACTTTGCGGAAACACCCTGTTTGCTCAAAGTTGGACATCTGTTGAGCCCTTACCGGACAACTTTCGCAGTGACCACAGCTACGGTTTTTCCATCGATGGCATAGGGTACTTGGTAGCCGGTCAAACGAATAATGGGTACAGCGATGCCTTTTACAGCTATGATGCCACGGCTGACGCGTGGACAGCTTTGGAAGATTTCCCTGGCGACGCTCGTGGGTATGCCATTGGCGATGACTGGGATGGTAAAGCGTGGTTCGGTTTTGGACAAGGTACC
Organism: uncultured Flavobacteriales bacterium; assembly: GCA_905478325.1. Taxonomy (GTDB): domain Bacteria; phylum Bacteroidota; class Bacteroidia; order Flavobacteriales_D; family Sanyastnellaceae; genus UA16. Next base: position 9,244 of record CAJQIB010000031.1, read on the forward strand.
AATGGTATTCTCAATGATTTATGGGTATTTGATCCGGCGACTGGAAGTTGGGAAGAGAAAGCATCATGTCCGTGTGACGCCCGCATGCACCCTGCTTTTGTTGCCATTGATGATCACATCTATGTTGGGCTTGGGAATTCAGCTTCGGGAGACTTGAATGACTGGTGGGAATATGACATGGAGTCCGACACATGGTCGGAAAAACCAGCATTCCCTGACACGCAACGCCACCATCCGTATCAATTTGGAATCGATGGGCAGGTGTACGTTGGCTTCGGTCATCACAACACCGAAATCTTCAATGAATGGTACCGGTATGACCCTGCAGGTGAGAGTTGGATGGAAATGACCACGTTGCCAGACCAAGGTCGCGTCGCTGGCGCCCAATTTGCTCATAATGGAATGGGCTACGCCTTGAGCGGAGACGGAGAAGGCCACACCTCCATGCCTACCGGTGAGTTTTGGCAATTCGACCCCTTGAACGATTCGTGGATGCAATGGCCTTCTCATCCGGGCATGTCCCGTTGGGCTCCTTCTTCTTTTGTCATCAACAATGAAGTCTACCTCATCAATGGTATGAGCATGGATCCGGGAACATTTGATTACATGGATACCAATTGGAAATTGGCTATGACACCGGCAATCAGCCATGATGCCGGCATCTCTGAGTACTTGGGCGAAACGGTCATTTGCGATGCAGAGCCACTGAACGTCGCCGCATCTTTGACCAACTGGGGTAGCGACGAACTCACCAGTGTCCAACTGGAATTGGTCGTCGATGGTTCAGTCGTTTTGGAACAAACATGGGAAGGGAGTTTGGCATCATACCAATCGGCAATCGTTGAAATGGGCACCTATTCTTTTGAAGCTGCAACCACAGTAAACGTTCAAATTGCAACCCCGGATTTGAACCCGCTCAATGATGCCATTTCCGCATCCATTACGTCATCACCTGAAGGTACAACCCAATGGCTCATCACGTTGAACACAGACAACTGGGGCGATGAAACCAGCTGGGAGATTCGCGATGAAGGAGGTTCTCTGGTTCAACAATCCGGACCCAATGCCTACGACAATCAAACGGAATATGAAATTGGGGTGACCCTTCCAAATACGGGGTGCTTCACATTTACATTGATGGATGATTATGGGGACGGGATGAACGGGTCTCAATTCAACGGGGTGGACGGGTCCTGTAGCATTCAAGCTTTGGATGGAGCGGAGGAACCGATCGCTGTAATCTTTGATTATGATGGCTCTTTCCCTTTCTTTGAGCTCGACCATCAGGTCAATGTCAATGCCACTGTGGGCTTGAACAGCGTTGAGTGGGACGAACAAGCCATCGCATTTCCCAATCCATTCTCGGATGTTCTTTTCATAGGAAACATTGCTTTTGACGGAAACGAGACCACATCCATTCAGGTATACAACGCTTTGGGAGAGCTCGTCGATCAGCAAAACATCCAATTGAACAATTCTAACTCGTTTGGTCCTTTGGAAACCGCGTCATGGAAGCCAGGGATTTATTCTATTCGGATTGAACAAGGCACTCAAACCCGCGCATTTCGCGCTGTTAAAAACTAAGAAATACAGCCTTTTGCGACGGACTCAGCCGTTGCGATCTCTAAAACCAGAGGCCTGAAAAAACGGCTTTTACAATCGTACGTGAACATTTTCACACTGTTCGCAGTTTTGTATTTCATTGAACCCCAAGAAAATGAAACGTATTCTTCTCATTGGATTGCTTTTGCAATCCGTTTTCATTCTGCATGCTCAATATGGAGATTTTGGCATGCCAGAACAACCCAATGACATGGATGCCGTGGATGACCTCATCTTTTATGGAGATCTGAATGATTTGTCAGGCGGCTACAACGTTGGAGATACCGTCTTCAACTTTACCGTATACGATTTCAATGGCAATTCGATAGAATTGTATGAAGAACTCGCCGGTGAGAAACCAGTAGTCATCATCAATGGATCCGTTTCTTGTTTGCGTTTCCGGAATGCCTTCAACTCTCTTGAAAGCCACCAATCCTACTTTGTCGTCAGTGAATTCATTGAAAATACGCAGGATATGTTCAATTACATCTTCGTGTATGGCATAGAAGCCCACCCGACAGATGGCAATTGTCCGAGCAATTGCCCTCCAACGACTTCGACCGATACAACCGTTGTCCAATCGGCCGATTACGCCTATCGTCGTTGGTCTCTGGATTCTTGGAATAGCGCTCCTGAATTCAATTTTCCGTACAACTTGTATGCTGACAACCCAGACAATGCGGTCTACAACAATTTCTTTCAACGTCCCTTCGGATTCTTAGGCATTCAATGCGACGGAACGGTGGCCTTTAGAGGGGATTGGGTCTTCAATTTTTTACTGGAAGGCAACAATCAAGAACAACTGTTAGCATGGCAGAATTCCTTTGAAACATGCAGCATTGATTGGCCTGGAGAAGCAGACGGAAATGACGACGACGACGGAAATGACGACGACGGGAATGACGACGACGATTTGTTCGATCTCCCTTCACATGCATTTGAAGGTATGGAATCTGGAGGAGCGAATGCAACTGCGAACTATTCCAACCAGGAGATTCGAGTTTATCCCAATCCAGCGAACGCAAACCTGACCATTGCATCGTCAGGACCGATTGAAGCGGTGGAGTGGTTCAACCTCAGCGGACAACGGTTGGATATTTCCGCATCCAATACCAGCACAGATACGTGGCAATTCGAAGTCGTTGGCTTGGAGCCCGGGATTTACCTCGTTAAGATTGACGGTGCGATCCACCGGGTTGCCGTCAGTCGATAGACTCGAAAGTACAGAAGACTGAAAGTGCTAGAACCATCTTCGCTTGAATTGTCTCGGTCTGTTAGATGACTCGAGACACAACATGACAAGTTCTTAGCCCTAAAAAAGGGGAGGCATATGCCTCCCCTTTCTTATTTCAGATAGAAAAATTAGGTCCGGAATAAATGGATAAATTACTTTGTTCTCATCTACTTTTACTGCACTTTACATTTCAATAGCTCCCAGCATTGATGAAGACGATTATTCTAATCCTCGCGATGATAGCAGCTGGTCACATGGCATGCCAAGTGACCATAAACGAATTCGTTGCATCCAATTCATTGGGAATTGAAGACTCCGAATTTTCTGACAATTCCGATTGGATGGAATTGTACAATGCGGGCGTCAACGAAGTCAACTTGAGTGGCTGGCACTTTACAGACAACTTGAACGACCCCACCAAATGGACCTTCCCTGCGGAGTCGACCATTGCCCCCGGTGGATTTCTAGTGGTTTGGTGTGATGGCGAAGACACTGGACTTCATACGTCCTTCAAATTGAGCCGAACGGGAGAGGAACTCGGACTTTACACCCCCGATCTGATTCTTCAGGACAGCCATGTTTTCGGGGAGCAAAACACTGACATCAGTAGAGGCCGGAGTCAAGATGGCATGGCATCTTGGGCCTACTTCGACGTGCCCACCCCTGGAACCTCTAACAATGTGTCGACAGCTTATGAAGGGATTGTCCATTACCTGCCTCACTTCTCAAGTATTGGTGGCTTTTTTGAATCGGCATTCGAGTTGGAGTTAACAGCACTGTCTGGGACCATTCGATACTCAACCGATGGACGTGAGCCAACGGTGAATTCACCTCTATTTGAAGATGCACTTGCCATCAACAGCACTGCTTTCATCCGCGCCCGTGTATTCATCGACAACCACATCCCCGGTCCGACGGTCACGCATAGCTTTTTCTTTGAGCCGACATTTTCAGAGCGACCACTCCCTGTTTTCTCTTTGGTGACAGACCCTGACCATTTCTGGGATGCTGACACAGGGATCTATGTGCAAGATTTTAAACCAGAGTGGGAATGGCCTTTGAATGTTGAGTTTTTTGAAAATGACGGAAACAACGAAGCCGCATTCAATGAACGAGCTGGGGTCAAAATCAATGGACAAAACAGCTGGGTACTTCCTCAAAAGATGTTGGGCATCTATTTCAGAGGAGGCTACGGCTCTGGTTCGTTGGATTATCCCTTGTTTCATGACCGCGACCGTACCCAATTTGATGACTTCGTACTGCGAGCAAGTGGAAGCGACTGGGCCTATACCCTGATGCGGGATGGGATTGGGCAATCTCTTCCCCAAGACAACGCCCCCGTGGGATTGCAAGGTTTTCGACCAAGCATCGTATTCATCAACGGAGAGTACATGGGCATCCACAACATCCGGTCACGCGTTGACGAAGGCTTTATTGAAGAGAATTACAATCTCAGCTCAGGCTCCTATGACTTGATTACGGACGATGGTCAAATTGAGGAAGGCGATGGGGCTGCGTATGCCCTGATGGATGAGTTAATGAATGAAGACCTTTCCGTGCAAAGCAATTTCGATGCGGCTGCCGCTGTAATGGATTTCCAGGGGTTTGCCGATTATTGGGCCACTGAAATCTGGTCTAGTAATAGCAGTTGGGGTCACAATGTCGTCCTTTCAAAGCCTACTGATACAGGACGCTGGCGTTTCATTTTCACAGACCTAGACCGAGGGTTTTCTGGCTCCACCAATGACGATATCGGAGAGTTTACCGCAGTGCAGAATGACAGCTATGACTACGCCCGCAATTGGATCCGGCACGCTCTGGAAAACACGGACTACGCCGCATTTTTCGCTCAACGGTTTACAGACCACTTACACACCTCTTTTCATCCTCAACGTGTAAACGGTGTTATCGAAGCTTTCGCAGACCGCATCGAAACGGAGATTCCGTTTCATGTGGGACGCTGGGAAGGAACCACCTCATCCTATGGAGATGGTATTGAAAGTGTGGGGTTTTGGGAAGAAGAGGTCGAGAAACTTCGAACATTTGCAAATCAGCGCTCACCGCATATGCTTGAAAACCTGGCGGACGAATTCAACCTCGAGCCGAGCGTTAATTTGCGCACCCACAACCTGCCCTCAGGTTCGGGGACCATTCGGCTAAACACCTTTGAAATACCCGGTAGTCCATGGGATGGAGATTATTTTCCGGACATGCCATTCGAGTTAACCGCCCAACCGCTTCCAGGTCAGCAATTCATCGGGTGGTCACAGATGGAATCATCGCAGTTCATCCTTCCGGGGTCCACTTGGCGTTTTTTGGATAATGGCAATCCGCCACCAACTGATTGGACAACTTCGGCATTCGATGAGGCCGATTGGCAGACTGGAGAGGCCGAATTGGGCTATGGAGATGGGGATGAGGCGACAACTGTGTCCTATGGTGGCAGTGCGAATGATAAACACATTGCAACGTATTTCCGGCATAGTTTCAATGTTGACAGCGATGAGACACAAACGCTACCTGGACTCTTGCAAATAAGAAGAGACGACGGCGCCGTGGTCTACCTCAACGGGGAGGAGCTATTTCGAAGCAATATGCCAACAGGGCCAATTGATTTTGAAACTACGGCAAGCGATGTCGTTGGAGGTGCCGCCGAATCCAATTGGAATGACGTTTCCTTGGAGATTGAGCTGAATCCTGGGGTCAACACGATTGCGGTTGAGATCCATCAATCTTCCAGTACCAGTTCCGACATCAGTTTTGATTTAACGCTTTCCGTTTTGACTGCTTCCGATGAAGTCTTCTCTTCCGAAAACCCCTTGTCGGTGAATCTCTCTCAAAGTGCAGGATATGCTGCACGGTACGCCCCCAATGGAGCATGCACCCTGCCTATGGAGATCTTCGAAGACTTGACGTTGGAGCTCGCATGCTCTCCATATTTAGCCATCGGCACTTCTCACGTTTTACCGAATGTCACCTTGACCATTGAGCCGGGTGTCGAAGTCTTGTTTCCTTCGGATGCCAGCTTGATCATTGAAGGGAATCTGCATGCAGAAGGGACCGCCATCGAGCCCATTCGATTTGGGTTGAATCCGGACGATGAGAGCCCTTGGGGACATCTGAAGTTCCACGAAAGCACCGGACCAAATCTGATTCGACATGCCATTGTAGAAGCCGCCTCCGATGGGGACCATCCCGTTCACGATCGGGCAGCCATTGCCGTTTGGTTCAGCGATTTAACCCTGGACCACGTGGAATTGACCAACAACTACAGCAATCCAGTCTACTCAGATTACGGCAACATGGTTCTGACGAATAGTACCTTGCATTCAGACGTTACTGGCGACTTGATCAATGTGCGCCACGGTTCTGGCTTCATCGATTCGTGCACATTCATTGGCAATGACGCTCCTGATACGGATGCCATTGATTACGACCAGGTGGAAGGCGGATCAATTCTTCATTGCACCATTCACTCTTTTCATGGCGAGAACAGTGATGGCATCGACCTTGGCGAAGAAAGTGAATCCATCCTCATTGAAGGCGGGTTGATTCACCACTGTACAGACAAAGGCATTTCCATTGGACAAGCTTCAAATGCCACCATCCGCAATATGACCATTGCGCACTGCGCACTGGGTGTCGCGCTGAAAGACCAAGGCGCGGCCGACCTAGATCACATCACGTTTTACGGGAATCAAACGGCCGTGAGCGCCTATGAGAAAAACGCGGGACGCGGCGGTGGATGGGGCACAGTGCAAAACACACTGCTTTCAAACTCCAGTGATGCTCCGTTGACAAGTGACTCCCTCTCTTCTTTGCTCGTGATGAATTCAACCTGTGATACGGATAGCCTGGAGGACCCTGAAGTCAATTGGGTCAACCCCCTGTTCGCCGATCCCGATGGGTTTGATTTTACATTGCTAGAAAGCTCTCCCGCATTGGGTGCCGCGAATGACGGCTTGGACTTGGGCACTCTCAACCATTGGCCGAGCAGCCTAAGAAATATAAAGATTATAGAGATTGGCTATGCTGGTATTGAAAACCCGAACAAAGAGTGGATTCGCCTTTTCAATCCAAGTGCTGAATCGGTGGATATGACTGGGTATACGCTGAGTGACGCGATTCAATGGACACTGACCGAGACCTTTGTTCTTGAACCCGGTGCTTCATTGTGGGTGGTTCGCGACGGAAGTTTCTTCGAAGACTCACAAGATGCGGTCTTCCAATGGCAAACAGGCCAACTGGCAAACGAAGGGGAACGCATTGTGTTATCCAACGCAGACGGGATGGTCATGGACTTTGTGCGCTATGCTCCGGAAGCTCCATGGCCCGTTCCACAGGCTGGTGCAGAGGCCTTGCACCTCGTATCCACACTTCTTGACAACCACTTCGCTTCAAGTTGGACTTTGGGAACGTTGCAAAACGACAATGAGGTCTCTTCCACTGCGGATTTCCGAGTCTATCCCAACCCAGCCAACGATTGGATCAACGTGACTGCAGACAGGCCCATTCTCTCCTGCACGCTTTTCAATCTGACCGGGCAAGGCCTAACCATTCCTTGGCAAGGACGTGGCATGACACGCGCAAAATTGGATGTATCCGCTGTGCCTCCCGGTCTCTATATCGTGCGAGTCAACGAAACTTCGTTGCCTTTCATGGTGCACCATTGAGCATAAGGTGCCTCAAAAACAAAGAGATTTCATTGATTATGGACTCGCTTTGGATCACTTGGAAACGTGCCTCCAAGAACTATCTTTCGACCTCTTAAAACGCGTCCTAAAACGACTGATTGCATGGCATTGATTGAAGAGTTGGAACGATCTGGAAATTGGCTTTTTAAAGGCCGTTCATATTTCCCATTGGCATTGTATGGACTTATCGCTGTCGTCATTGGCATGGAATGGGACCCTCATTTTCGAGAATTTGATGTCACAAGCGCCAGCATTTGTTTGGGTGTTTCCATGTTCGGTTTGCTCATCCGTTCACTGACGATCGGCTTCACACCCCGTGGAACATCAGGTCGCAATACCAAGGACGGTCAGATCGCCGAAGTTTTGAACTCGAAAGGCATGTACAGCTTGGTACGGCACCCACTGTATCTCGGTAACTTTTTCATGTGGCTCGGGATCATGATCTATGTGGGAAACGTCTGGTTCACCATCGTCTGCTGTCTGCTCTACTGGCTTTACTACGAGCGCATCATGTTTGCGGAAGAAGCCTTTCTGCGTAAGCGATTTGGCGATGCTTATTTGGCATGGTCTGAGTACACTCCCGCATTTTGGCCACGCAATTTGAAATGGAAAGGTCCCGATGTCTCCTTCTCCTTGCGCAATGTGTTGAAACGCGAATACAATGGTTTCTTCGCGGTATTCGTGAGCCTCGCACTAGTTTCCGTAGGAAAGAACTTTGTCCACCACGATGCAACGACAGTCGATAGCCTACTCGATCCCTTTTGGATGTGGAGCACCGCTGGAGCATTCGTGGTTTTTATCGTGCTGCGCAGTCTGAAGCGCTACTCACGCGTCCTTCACGTCGAAGGGCGGTAAGACTAAATAAATTAGCCTACCGCCCTTCCGTGTCGTTATCCGTTTAGCAATGCTAAGCCATCACATCGCCCGATGTGATCCATCGCAAAATGGAGGATTCTTTGTCAATTTACAGGTGCACATGGCAGCCTGCTTGGATTCTTCTGCTTTGAAGACCTTGGGCTGAAACGAAGTGCCGGAGTGCGCTCCATTGCACCACGGTTGGTTTTCAGACAGTCCGCAAGAACACCAAGCATAGGTCTTCCCTTCTTCTAACGGCTCCATTTGCGGAGCACTTCCGGCTGACTTTGGCTGATCCATGATCTTTACTGAATTTCGAGGTGAACAGCCAGAGCAAACACATCTTTGATCGCGCCGTCACCAAGATCATTGAAGAATGACGGTGAACCGTATCGCACATCAAACTTGGAACGGTCAACGTTGAGCGTAGCATCAAACGCATTGCCCTTTTTTTCTACCACAAACTCAATGGATTCCGAGTGGCCTTTGATTGTCAATTCCGCCTGTACTGTTGCCTTCCCTTTCTTAAAGGACGTGCTGCTGAGCAAAACCAAACGTGCTTGAGGAAATTTAGCAACGCTAAAGAAATCGTCAGAATTCAAATGACCGACGAGCTTGTCACCATATTCTCCACCGATATCCTCATTGGTAATGGTCGTCATGTCGATGGCGAAATCTCCTGAAGCAATTTTGTTATCCTCCAATGTGATTTCTCCTTTGGCCAACTGCAGCGATCCGTAATGCGGGTCTCCAATGACTTTACCTGCTTCCCAACGAATGTTGGACTTGGCGGCATCAACACTCAATGATTGAGCGCAGATAGGAGCGAGAAATAACACGTGTAGTGCTAAACTCGATAAGACTTTGTTAAGAGTACTATTTTTCATCCTGCAAACATGTCCCTCGTTTCACGGAGAACCCTTCACATAGATTCATTTCGAGAACTTTGCTTGCCCACCCGTTCTGCTCTTAATGCACTCAAGCGTTGAGGCGTAATGCCCAGGTATGAGGCGATTTGCTTTTGCGTCAATCGCGGACTTATATCTGGATAGGTTTTCAAAAAATATTCATACCGTTCCAATGCACTTGTACTCATCATCATCAGGACACGTCGCTGCAAACTTCCTGCGCGGCGCATCATCCGCATAAATTCGAGTTCACGATCTTCCGAATCCAAGACCAATTTCCCTCCTTTTTTAAAAGGCACAACCTCTATATGCGACCGTTCTAACGCCTCAATACTCAACGCGCATGGCAAGCCAAACCCAATGGCATCAAGATCCGCCACGATCCATTGTTCCGGAGCAAACATAAACACATGCTCCTTCCCCATTTCGTCCACAAAAAAAGAGCGTAGCAAACCACTTTTCACTTTGAAAAGAAACCTCACTTCATCCCCTTGTCGTTGGATTATTTCTCCTCTCTCTACGATGCGAACTTGGGTCATTGATGTAAAAATCACACCTTTTGAGTGAGAATAAAAACCAATGAATGCCAACGCAAATCAGTGAGATGTTAAAGCCCGCAAACTTTCTAGCGATATCATTAACTTTCTAAAAATCTTATGTTGCAATGAAAAGCTATCAACTCTTCCTACTCTGTCTGAGCGTTCTTGCTCCCCAGGTTGTGCAAGCCCAAAATGCCATTCAACTGAATTTGCAGCATGTGCTCAATGGCGCTCCTTTGCAATTCCAGTCGTCTGTTGATGTTTTTGGCACGAATCTCGAATTCGATCGCCTCCAATACTATGTGTCTGATTTCGTCATCACCCATGACGGTGGCCAAGAGACAGCCCTTTCCGACGTCTTTTTACTCGTGGATGCATCAGAAGGAGCTTCGATCCACCCATTGGGCGAATGGGACATCAATGCCGTCGAGGCCATGGCTTTCAGTATCGGCGTAGATGAAGCGTACAACCACCTCGACCCAACCCTGTATGAAGCGGGACATCCGTTGGCTCCTCAAAGCCCCAACATGCACTGGGGATGGGCCAGCGGCTACAAATTCGCGGCATTGGAAGGGACTTCTGAAGGCAATAGCACCTTTGAAATCCATGCGCTTGGTGACGATAACTTCTTCCAACAATCGCATGCCTTCAGCGAAGAAGCTGTTGATGGAACTGTCAACCTGTTCATGCGTGCCAATTGCGAAAGCCTGTTTATCCAAATCGACGTTTCCGGCGGCCTGATTGAACATTCTACCGTAGATGAAGCGGCCACTTTACTGAATAACCTGCGCGACTTTGTTTTCGAGCCACTTCAAGGCTCCGTTGGAATCGAGCAAACCGGTGGTGCAACGTGCTCTTTGTTTCCCAACCCATCCGCTGGCCGTGTTCAGCTCAATTGGGGAGTGGAAGCCGTAGGGGCCACGTATGCCCTTCTCGATGCAAGCGGCCGGATATGCCGGAGTGGAACCGTCACCCAAAGCACTGATGTCTGGAACACGAGCGAACTGCTTCCTGGCTTGTATCTGCTCGTTGGGCACGGGCCAGCAACATTTCAGCAAAGACTCATCATCCAGTAAGCCCCATGCTCTGTGCCCGATTGCACCTTGTTTTTGTGTCATGCATCGTGCTCATCGGCTGCAAAAAACCTGCGGATTCAGAACCCTCTGTTGTTTGGAATGTTCCCGAGACTCCACAACACTTCGGAGCGCAATTCATCCCGAACGACAATCCGTTGAGTGCTTTGAAATGGGAGTTGGGACGCCAGCTTTTTTTTGACCCGCAGCTTTCGAGCGACGGCTCGACCAGTTGCTCCTCCTGCCATCTTCCTTCTCATGCCTTTGGCGGATCCTCTCCCACCGCACCAGGAGTGGGCGGCGCATTGGGAACCCGTAACGTCCCTGTGTTGAGTAACATCGGATGGCATCCCTATTTCACCCGAGAAGGCGGTGTGCCGACACTTGAAATGCAAGTACTCGTCCCCATTCAAGAAACAAATGAACTCAATCACAACATCGTTCTGATTGCCGAACAATTGAACAGCGACTCCCTTTACATCAAGATGACTCAGGATGCTTTTGGTGTGGATCCCAGCCCGTATACCATCACCCGTGCTTTATCCGCATTTGAACGCACGTTGATTAGCGGAACTTCAGCTTACGACCGCTGGCTTGAAGGAGATGCATCCGCCCTGTCTCAGGCGGCCTTGCGCGGACAGGATGTTTTTGAATCCATCGGATGTGGCCAATGCCATTCCGGGCCGCAATTTTCCGATTTCGAATTACGAAACAATGGCTTGTTTGTCGTTTACCCCGATTCAGGATTGTATCGATTGACGCTAAACCCCGATGATATTGGGAAGTTCAAAACAGCGAGCCTGCGGAACCTTTCCTATTCTGCCCCCTACATGTTCGATGGTTCTGTTGCCACGTTGGACGACGTCATCAACCAGTATGCGCAAGGTGGATCCAACCATTTCAATCAAGCCGCAGCCATTCAACCATTTGAAATCACCGCCGCCGAACGCATGGATTTAAAGGCCTTCTTAGGTGCTTTGGACGATCCACAATTCGTAGCATGGGGTGAAACTTTGGCGCCTTAACCCTGTACGTGAGTTAGGTCAAGCGATTGGAATTTTTCAATTCATGAGACATGGCTTCAACGGCTGCTTGCGTGGCATTCGTAATCTCATCCACACTTTCGTTTGAAAACACCAACGGCTTTCCTACCAACAGGGTTCCACCAAACGGCACGATCATGCTGCGTCCCTTGGGTAAATTGCGGTACAAGCCATCCAAGTATATTGGAACGACTGGAATGCCCGGGTGACGCGATGCCAAATGACCTACCCCGCGCTTAAAATCCCCCATTGAACCTGGAACTCCACGGGTTCCTTCTGGGAATAAGATGAGGCTGCGGCCCGCGACGAGCATGGCGTCGAGTTGTTCAATGGGATCCTCTCCATTCTCTTTTCGACTCCTCGAAATCAACACCGCATTGACCAAATGGAGCATGCCCCAACGCTTGAAACCCGAACCAAAAAAATCCTGAGCGGCGACCGAATGGGTCAAATGGATCCGGGGACCAGGGACCACAGTCATAAGGGCCATTGCGTCGAGGTGACTGTTGTGATTGGCCACATAAATGACCGGACCATCCAAAGAAGCCGTGTCCTGCCTGATGTACTTGAGTCCAATGATCAGACCAAACACCATCCTCCAAAACACCTTGTAAAGCAGCACAAACAAGATGTGCTTCCCAAGAGATGGACGCTTTAGCCTTTTAGAGTGATTCAAATCCGACATTGGTCAGTCAACAACAATCCATTAACTGGCACTACTGAAAAAGTAGATCAAATGAAAAAAGGGCGCTGCCGCTGCAGAAAAACCGTCCAAACGATCCAAGTATCCTCCGTGACCCGGGATGGCGTTGCCCGAATTCTTCACTCCAACGTCCCGCTTGATGCCCGACGCAATGGCGTCCCCCATAAATCCTGCGACCGCGACACAAAACCCCGTGAATGCCGCTTCCCAAATCCCCAATGGAGTCAGAAAGCGCAAGCCGATTGCCAGCAGCGTTGTGGATAGCACCCCTCCGATGAGTCCCTCCCAGGTTTTATTGGGACTGACGCGTGGCAATACCGGGTGTTTTCCCAACGTTTTTCCCCACGCGAATTGCAGGACATCGTTCATTCCTACCAAGAAAATGAGGTACAAAAGCAACCCCTCAGGACCCGCGGTGAATCCTGGTATTTCCGGCATTTGGAACAGCAGTGCGAGGTGACTCATGCCATAGACCCACGCAACGAGTGAATAGGGCAGCAGCGAGATGGAACGAACGAGCCCTTGTGTTTCACCCCGCGTCACCAAAACAAACGGGATGATCACAAACATGAAAACAGGAATGAAAGCGAGGAAAATTTCGGTTTTGCCATAGTATGCTAAAGCATATTGAACAGGAACCACTGCGTAGCAAAGCAAGACCACGTTGCGCTCTCTCAGGTCCAACTTCAAGAGTGGGTACATCTCACGCAACAAGGCATAACTCAAGAATGCCAAACCAAGGTGGGTAATGAGCGGGTGTACGACGGTCGATAGAATGAAACAGACACACATGATCCACCACGACCGCGTTCGCACTTGCAGCTCTGTGGCCAATTTGGAAGGCTTTATTTTACCCAGGATATACCATGCTGTGGAACTAAAAACGAGGATGCACAGAATGATGAAAATCACCCATTGAACTTCAGCATTCATGCCCCACGCATCGATTAACTTGTTCATGGTTTGACTGTTTTTTTGATCCGAATGGCCGTGCTCAAAATCAAGCACAGAAAGACAACACAAAGCGCAATCGGCAACCACTCGCTGACATCGGCTTCAAAACCAAGGAACAAGCAGAGGACACCCCAAGCCAATGTGCGGTCACTTTTGCCCATGGGACCATCGTAGCGTCGCTCGCCATTGAGCCACCCGCCAAGAACTCCGGACAATTCGTTGACCGCAGACAGCCACAGCAAAACACCCACCCATCCTGCATGCATACCAGGCAGCAGCGCTAGAGGCCACATCACAAGGGCATCACTGACCACATCGCCCAATTCATTCAAAACTGCGCCGCCTTTGGTTGCCATGTCGTGAGATCGGGCCATTATGCCATCCAACGCATTCAAAATCATGCGCAACAGCAAAGACAACACGATGATACAATACCACACCGGTTGCTCCTCTCCCTGAACAAACATCCAACCCATCACACCAGACAGCACCAAGGCTGACCACGTCAATCCATTTGGCGTCACCCCTACCCTGCACAAGAAACCCACGATTGGATTCAGTAACCGCTGGAATGCCGGCTTGAGCGCATATGTACTCGGCATCTTCATTCGGGAATGGGCTGATGTTTATCGAATGGATGATCCGTCAACCGTCCCCGCGATACGCCTTCGGGAAAAACACCGTGTGCAAAAAAGTGCAAGAATGGTGCGCCTAAGATGTCCCATCGTGTGTACATCATGTCATGATCCAAAGCCACATGAAATGCGTCTGAAGCGTTGCTGTCTATTTTTTTCCAATCGAACTCGAACGGACCCAACGCCTCCGCTTCATCTTGTAGCCAACGCATGAGGCCCGTTGCCCGGTTTTCAATGGCAAGTCCTGTGATAACAGACGGAGAAACGATGGGTGCAGGCCACACTGCTTCACTTAAGTCTTTCAATACTTTCCCTTTCATCCATGTACCCAAAACAGGAATTGCCGTCATCACAGCTTGGGGCGCCCGCTCTTGGATTGGACTTCGATCATAAATAACATATCTGAGGTTGGGAAGCGCGTGCGATTCGAGATACGTATGGAGTAAGAAAGCCCCTGCGATGTAACAAATTGATCGCACCTCTGCATACTCGGTAATGCCATATTCTGCTATGAATTCCTCCATTGCAACCGAGCTAGACTCAAGCGATGGTCGAAGCAAAACTTCTGGAATGAAGACGTCCATCCCCTGTTCCTTCCAAAATGCAAACTGGGCTTTGCAGGCGGATTTGCTCCCGCCAAAGCCATTCATGATGATCAAGGCCGTTTTTTGGCTCGGAGATCGTTCTGAGTCTTGATACACCCAATGATCTGCACATACGGGATTGAATGCCAGTATGAACGCAACCCCGAATATTCCATTCCATAAAAAGACCTTCACGGAGGACAATTTACAAAATACCTTTGACGCGAGTATCTTGCGGTTTGAGGTGCGTATACCATTTAAAATAAATTCAATTCCACACCGCTTCAGTCATCAGGGTTGTAGCGGATTTAATCCTTTTTGAATCCGACAGGGCATGTCGAAAGCACCAATTTCAACCTGAATGCGAAACATCACAACACTCATACTATTCCTGGGAGTATTTCTGAGAATTGGAATGGCCCAAACACCCACGATTGGACTCATTCAGAACACGCCTGAATCATTTGATGGGTACACACTCGTATCCGCAAACTCCGCTACGCAAAGTCATTTGATTGACAATTGTGGAAGGGTGATCAACCAATGGGAAAGTGATTACAGGATGGGAGAATCTTCTTACCTACTAGAGGATGGGTCGCTTTTGCGTACTGCGCGCGTCGCCGGATCGGTGTTTTTTGGAGGAGGCATCGGGGGAAGGCTGGAACGGTTTTCTTGGGATGGTGCGCTCGAATGGTCCTTTGATTATGCATCGGAGGAAGCCCACCACCATCATGACATGGCGGTTTTGCCCAATGGCAACATTCTATTGATTGCGTGGGAATACCATTCCAATGAGGAGGCGCAGGCGCTCGGTCGCCTCGGGGACTCCCCTCTTTGGCCACCTCAGATTGTAGAGATTGAGCCCGTCGGCACGAATGGTGGCAACATTGTTTGGGAATGGCATGCCTGGGATCATCTCATTCAAAATGTTGATCCAAATCTACCGAACTATGGAGAGCCCGCTGATTTCCCCCACCGTTTCGACATCAATTACGAAAGCCCTGGTGGTGGAGGACCGATGAGCCAAAACAGCGGTGATTGGTTCCATTGCAATGCCATTCATTACAATGCGACATGGGATCAAATCATGCTCAACAGCCGTCGCTGGAATGAGTTTTACGTCATTGACCACAGCACCACTTCAGACGAAGCTGCCAGCTCATCGGGAGGAGCCGCAGAACAAGGAGGCGACGTATTGTACCGCTGGGGAAATCCAGAGGCATATGGTCGAGGAGAGGTCGAGGATCGTCAACTGTTCGGTCAACATGACCCCCATTGGATTCATTATGAAGAAGGCGGAGGTAGCGAATCCACTTCATCTACCGTTCTGCTGTTCAACAACGGAGCGAGTCGTCCAGGCGGGCCGCGCAGTTCAGTGGATGAATTGACATTGCCCCTGCTAGATGACGGGACGTATTTGCTGCTGGAAGGAGAGGCCTTTGGCCCTTCTGACTTTGACTGGACGTACCCCGCCGTATTGGACCCCGATTTTTACAGTTCATTTATAAGCGGCGCACAGCGCTTACCCAATGGAAACACTCTTGTTTGCGAAGGAGACGATGGCAAACTATTCGAAGTGACTGCCACAGGGGAAAAGGTTTGGGAATACATCACCGCGACCAGCCAGTTCGGCCCCAACACGCAAGGCAATGAACCGTTAGAAAACGGTACATTCAGGGCCTACCGTTACGGACCCGACTACCCTGGTTTGGCAGGAAGAGACCTCACTCCCGGAGAGCCCGTAGAATTGTCCCCGTACCCGTCAGATTGCACAACCACGTCAGAGGGGACTCGCTTGCCGAATGACGCCGAGCTACCTGCGATTTCATTCGGTCCGATTCCCTTTTCAGACCATTTTAGCATTCAGGCAAACCGTCCAACTCACATTGCCTTGTTCGATGCGATGGGACGATCATTGCTGCGCGAAAACATCCACGAGACCATGACCTACACTTGGGGATATCTTCCTGCGGGGAGTTATATTCTTCGGTGGGAAGATGCCATTGGAAACGTTGGGAGTACCGTAATTTTGAAATTATAATCATGCGATACCAAACCACCATGCGTCCTGCTTTTCTAATCTTATCTATGTGTCTCGTATTGGTCAAGATGTACGGTCAAAACACCGTTGGCACCATTGCCTATAATCCCGACCTGTTCACGGATGGATACACGCTTATTTATCCGCACAACCAGCACAGGGCCATGTTACTCAATGGGTGCGGTGAAGTCGTTCATCAATGGGAAATGGACTCCCTCAGACGGCCAGGAAACACTTGTTACCTCCAGCCCGACGGGGACATTATCATCACTTCTCGCCCTGCATCCGCAGGTAACGCTACCATTTGGGCTGGCGGAGCCGGTGAGACCATCGAGCGCCGCACGTGGGACAATGACGTGATCTGGAGCTACACGACGGAAAGTGATTCGCTGCGTCTCCATCACGATATGACCGTAACACCAAACGGCCATGTCATCGCGATCTGCTGGGAAGCCATCGATAGCTTAGAATGCATTGAAAACGGTCGGAATCCGGCATTGCTGGAGGCGGGCGTGCTGTGGAGTGACAAACTCATTGAGTTGCAACCCAACGGAAATGGGGGTGCCGATGTTGTTTGGGAATGGCGCGCTTGGGATCATTTGGTCCAGGATTTTGACAGCACAAAATTGAACTTTGGCGTTGTCGCTGACCATCAAAACAAAATCGACGTCAACTTTGGATCCGTTAGTAGTCAACCTGCCGATTGGCTCCACATGAACTCCATCGACTACTATCCATTTTATGATAGCGCCGGACAAATTGTAGTGAGCATTCCCACCTTCAATGAAGTGTGGACCATCTGGCACGACTGGTCGTTTAGCGACGATTTGATCTGGCGTTGGGGCAATCCCATTGCCTACGACCGTGGAGACAGCAGCGATCAACAACTCTTTTACCAACATGACATCCATTGGGGAAATGGTCCGTCTGTGCAACCGGGGAACCCCGATTTCGTCAAGTTCTTTGTCTTCAACAACCGCGTGCCCGATAGCCTCGGAACCCACAGTGAGGCGGCCATTATCAACCCCATATTTGACGAATACGAAGGAGGGTACGAATTTGACGAAACGACCGGCCGTTGGGGACCTGAAACATTTGAATGGACCTACACACAGCCCGGATTGAGCAGCAGTGGATTGAGTTCCTTTCAGCGTTTGGGCAATGGAAATAACCTGATTTGTAGCGGTCGTACCGGAGAGATTTTTGAGCTGACCGAAGACGCGGAGTTGGCTTGGCAATACCGTACGCCTCTATTGGGCGGCGCTCCTGTAGAGCAAGGTGTCGAATTGAGTATGAACCAGAATCTCACCTTCCGAGCGGAACGCTATCCTGCCAATTTCGCTGCTTTCGAAGACCACGATTTGTCCTCCGGTACGGTCATTGAAGTCAATCCTGTCCCGCTCGAAATCTGCGTTCCCAATGTAGGACTCGGAAAGGAGGTGGCCTTGGAGTTTTCACTCCACCCAAACCCTACCAATGGTCCGGTGATTTTGCAGTTAGAGCAATGGGAAGGTGTCGATGTACGCTTGTTTGACTTCAGCGGGCGCCAAGTTTTTGCTCGTCAAATTTTAGGCCAATACACCCCGTTTGACCTTTCCAATTTAGCCAAGGGCACTTACTTTCTGAAGGTTCAATCCGCGCAAGGGCAAGGAGTTCAACGCATTGTCGTATTGCGATAGCAGCCCTGCATTGCGATCTAATTAACCAAGCTAAATTCGGCCCCAACGAACGTGTAAAGAGCCTTCACAGATTAACTTCAGTCCGTGTTGTTTCAGGTTTACAATAAAACCGCTACTTTTGCGCCCGATTGGCCCCGTAGTTCAACTGGATAGAATATCAGATTTCGGCTCTGATGGTTGGAGGTTCGAACCCTCCCGGGGTCACAAAGCACCATTCCAAATAGGTTTGGTGCTTTTTTTATTTTATTGACTGATTCCAACCGTCTGAGGACAGTCGTTTCCATCTGGGGCCACCAATGGCAGCATGAACTGAGCGTCGCTGATTAGCTGGTGCATCAACACATCCCGTTTCTTCCAACAATGCGGCAGAATACAACTCCCATTCATCGGCAATACCAATGGCCGCTTGAGGGTCATCAAGAATCCCCGTCTTCGTCACCAATGCCCCGTAGGGATAATCGATGGCCATGCATTCGTAATCACATTCCGATTCTACAGTTAGCGGGTTTCACCCCGACAAACAACCTGAGAAGTCACGTGAGAATCAATCCGCACTGATACAATCGCGCAGTCCCCAGACCACGATGTCCACGGTACGATCATGCTGGACGAAGGACTCGAGGATTCGAATACTTGTCGACCGTCAAGGCCAAACATTTTCACGTGCAGGCGTCTCGTTTCGAAGTCAGAAGAAACGACCTCAAGGCCTTGGGATGTCGAGAGGAATTTTACCTCGTTTTGATTCTCAACTTCTTGGAGGTTCGACGTGACGACCTGCTCAATGAAAACCTCATCCAAGAAGTAAAACGCTCCATATGTGCTTACCGCTCCTGAATAGGTGGGGTTGGGTGCCAACAAGGTCTGTTCATCGGTCTTGAAATTTCCGATGGTGATGAAGTCAACGGCACCTTCAAAGGTCAACGTGTCCACAATCAAGGTCCACCCTTCTACATCATCAACGATCTCTTCTGTATAGACCTGCGGCTGCGCCTCGATGACCCCGTCACTATTGAGATCAACCGGCCCAGCAGTTAACAAGGCCTGCAACCCTGTAGACGAGAATTCAATGTAATCCGCCAGAGAGACATAGAAACCAATCGCATATGCCTGCCCCGGAATCAGCGGCACATCCAGTTCTGCCTGCACATAATGTCGCTGATTGAATCCTTCAATGGTATAGGCATACAATCCCGCCATGGCTTGCCCTTGGAATGGCAACTGGGTGCCACGGATTCCAATCGGTCCTGAATACGTGCTGACAGGTTGCGCGTTGTAACACGACTCGTCAGCATCGGTAAAGAACATTTGGGGAGTGCCAAGTGTCGGGCTCACCCAATCAAATAAGGTGTTGGTGAAATCATTGGGGCCCATGATGCCGCAAAACGGGGCTTCGACCGCTTCAAATCCCGGATCTGGAATGATATTCTGCGCGACTGCCTGAGACGCATATGCCATTCCAACTAAGAGCATAAGAGGCCACATTGTCTTTTTTATCATACTGTTTACGTTATGCTGTTTGAACTTTTTATTGAATGGATGAAGATACATCAGGTCTCAACCGGTTTATTTCTCCACTCTTCCAATCATTCCTTAGATTTAGAATTGTTTAAGCCGCTCTCCAGCACCAACATAACCATTAGACCGCCCATATGCTTCAGTCCATCATTCAAGGTGTTTTGTTGTTGACGGCTTGTTTCGTCAGTCTTGGATCGTGGAGTCAATTGGACACCATCCATTGGGTGCCGCCACTGCATAGTCGAGATACAGGACAGATCAATGACCATTACTTGTACTTGTCGACACCGAGTGTCGACCCGGTGGAAGTCACCATTCGCGATGGTTCCGGTGCGTCTTTTGGAGATTCTCCTTACACGGTTCAAAATGGCGCTCCACTGGAGATTTACGTAGAAAACGGACAAACTTCTGGCAGCAAGTTGATGGTGGCAGAGAACGAGTTGAACACCACTCTTGACAACCGCGGCCTGATCATAGAGTCGACCGAACCCATTTTTTGCAATGCACGCTACCGGAGCAATTGGCAGGCCGAAGCGCTCACTTCCAAAGGATCGAAGGCCAAGGGGACGACGTTCCGATTTGGGGCGATGCCCATTTCCAATCAAGCCGGAATTCGGTCCTTTGTGTTCGGTATTATGGCGACCGAAGAGGCCGTTCAGGTGCAGGTTTCCAATTACAATCCCCAAGTTGTTTTCGCAGGAATACCCACCGTTAATGACGACAACTTGTCCTTTACACTCAATGCAGGTGAATGCCGTGTCTACTCAGGCTATGCCAATTCCGATGCCAATCTTGCCGGCATGATCGGCGCGCTGATTCAAAGCTCTGGAGACATCGTCGTGAACATTGGCAATTGGTGCGGATCGATCGGTACGGGCGCAGGCAATCAGGACATCGGAGCCGATCAAATTGTCCCTGTACCGTATCTCGGACAGGACCACATTTTGGTGGAAGGCATTGGAGACTCTTCGCAGGAACGCGGATTGGTTGTTGCGCATTATCCCAATACTGCGGTGTACTTGAATGGATCGGCAACCCCTTCGGTAACCCTGCAGCCTGGAGAATGGTATCTGACACCCAACAGCGCTTATACAGGAACGCCACATTCGAACGTGTACATCCGCTTGTCTGAACCGGCATACGTCTATCAATTCTTGGCAGGCAGTAGCAGCCAATCCACTCCAGGATTGAACTTCATCCCCCCCATCTCTTGCGGGATGCCGCATTCTGTGGATGAAATCCCGAGCATTCAATCCATAGGTTCCACGAACTATTCAGGAGGAATCTTTGCCATTACTGAGGAGAATGCGACCCTGACCATTGATGGCGTGGTGTATGGTGGCGGTGTGGTGGTGGACGGGTTTGACGGGTGGGAAACCTACCGCATCCTCAACCTCACTGGGGACATCACCGTTGAATCTTCTGGGCCCGTCGCGGTCGGACTTTTCGGTAGCAGCGCCGACGCAGGGTTTTCGGGATATTACTCGGGGTTTTCATTGAACATCGATGCGGCATTTGAAGCACCTGACTTCGTCTGTTGGGGCGATGACGCCACTTTCGAATTCAGCGGAGACACCCTGGGCGGAGGAGTCTTGGATTGGGATTTTGGGTTGCTCGATTTCGAAGATTTCGGTGATGACCTGTTTGTGGCCAGTGATGTCGATCCGGGAAGCTATGATGTGAGCCTACATGTTACGGGCGATTTGTGCGCAGACAGCAGCTTTCATACTGTTACGTTCTACCCGCCGTATTCAGGTCAAAGCGCCGCCAGTGCTTGCGAATCCTACGTTTGGAATGGGAACGCGTACTCCAGCACAGGGATCTTTCTGGACACGTTGACCAGTGCCACGGGATGCGACAGTTTGGTCGAGTTGGACTTGAACATCATGCCGTTGCCCGACCCGATGCTGGTAGATTGGATGAGCGATACCTTGGTCTATTGCCCGGTACCCGGCTCTTTGTTGTTTGGCGTGGAGGCCGACCCGTTGTATCAACTGAGTTGGACATTCTGGGCGGAAGGATCCAACGATTCCATTCCGCTTCCCAGCCCCATTGCCGCTTCTGCTTACTACGGCCCGGGACTTTACCAAATCATCTATGCGACGGGTGCACCTTGCTATTTTTCTGCTACAGGAACCATTGCTGTTGAAATCGAAGATTGCAGCATCACCATCCCCAACGTATTCTCGCCCAATGGCGATGGCAAGAACGACCGGTTTTATGTGGACGGCTTGTTCAGCATCCAGAACGCGCGCATGCAAATATTCAATCGCTGGGGCAACCTGATGTTCAATGATGATGACTTTGGGTCCAGTGCAGGTTGGGATCCGCGACTAACCGCATCAGAGGGCACCTACTATTACATCTTAGAAATCCCCATCCTGACCGAAGAATTGGCCATCACGGGGATTGGAGGTCCTGAAATTGTAGAAGGCCCTCAAACGGTCATTTATCAGGGGAGTTTAACCTTGGTGCGATGACCTTATGGTCGCCAATTTCAGATTATACATTCAATCAAAAAACCGCCGCTGAAGGAGAGAGTCCTTGGCGGCGGTTTTTTTCTGAAATGTTTCTCGGTAATCCTAACTGGCTGCTCAAAAAGCCATCTCCACCTGGAAACGGAAGAGCATATCGAATTCTTGATCGAAGCTGAATTCGGCGTTTTCGTCTATGAAGCTCAGGTCGGTTTGAACCTTCAAACTGTGCCCTACAACATACTTGGACAATCCGAACGTGTACATGCGCTGCGCATCACGATCGGAGATCAGACCCGCTGCTTCCGGGGTAATGGATGTATAGCGGAATGCCGGCTCCACGTTGTTTTCAAACAAATAGCCTAATTGTACATTGATGCCTTCGCCCGTGTAGTAGTTGCTCAAAAATTCTTCCCCCGCTCCTTCATCTATTTTGATGCGATCACCCAAGGCTTTCTTATTCGCGTATTCACCGGCGACCACCCACCCTTTGTACTTGAACATGAAATCCGCCAGGACGGTCTGCAAACTATTGTAAGCCGTATCCGCCACGTAGCTTCCGAGGTTACCACGTTCTCGTGCGGCATTCATGTTGTGGTCAAAGGTCACTCCGATGGATAACTTGGGAGTCTGCTCTCGCTTCAAATCCGAGCTGATGTAGTCGCCCTTGCCAGTGAAGGCACCCATCGGCAAAAACTCCAATCGACCGGTATACTCCAACCCACCGTCATTGCCAGCCGTGCGGTTTCGGCCTTCGCCTTGAGAAAACGCCAATGCCTCATTGATGATCATCCCTCCAATGGTGTGCTTGTTGCGAAACTGAATGCCCATGTCACGGTCAATGTTGAAGCGTGAATTGACCAAGCTTCGGTCCACGAATTGCAACTTCTGCGAGGAAATAACCCGCTCACGATTGCCTGGCAATTTGGTCTGTCCCACCCATACCTCAAAATTACCGGCTACTTTCCAGCGCACAAACGCATCGAGGATCAGGTTGGAGGTGTTGTTGGTTTGTTGCATCTCGCCCCCATGGTCACGGTTGGAAAGGCCCAACTCAATCTTGTACTGCAGGTTGGGGTGGTGAGCGAATCCCGAGAATTTAAGTCGTGAACGACGGATTAGCCAATTGGTTTCGACCGCATTGAAATCCATGCCCGGCACTTCCGTGATAAACAAGCTCTGAACACGAGCATTGAATTTCATGGAGAAACTTTCGTCTGCTGCAACAACGGTAACGCCCTTTCCGAAAGTACTTTCGATCGTCTGCTGACCCATGAGCGGGCTGCTAATGGCCAAAAAGCCAAAAATTAAGGCGTGAATAGAATACTTCATGGTTCAATTGTTCTCGAATAGTTCGTGAAAAGTGTAAATCGGTTTGTTTTTAGTCCGCAATCAAGTCCGTTGGAATCACCTGAACATCGGCGGACGTCTCTGCTGAGGCAGGAGCAGCTACTTCCTCCGTGCTCGCTGGAGATGCTCCGTCCATATTGGCTGCATCTTCACCGTAATGAATGGCCAAGACAATGGCTACACTCACCAAAAGACCGACGATTAGCTTCAAGAAATCCTTTGCCACAATGGGGAAAATAGATTTCAAATTACCCTTCTTGGTCAAGCCCGTATTCAACGCAAGTTCACGGCCACAGAGCAATCCCACAAACACCCACGTCGTGGACATGGGGATGTTGTTCATCTGCTTGAAATAGAGCAATAAGAATGCATAGACCAAATCGATCATGGTCGCAGACCTCACATATTTGGTGCTCTGCTTTGCCAGAACAATTTCCTGGATCTTTCCACCACGTTGATAGAAAATATAGCCTAGACCCGCAATAAAAAATACGATGACCAAGATCAGCTGCATCACGGTTAGCTCACGCGGCAAAAAGACGGCGATATTTGCCACGTCATGCGAAAGCCAAGTAAACCATAAGAATCCTGTGGAACACCATTGCATCACACGCCACACCTTTCTTGATTTTTCGCTCACATCATCCTTCTCATCCACAATTTTTGAGATGAGCAGCCACAACGCATAAGCCACCACAGCGGCCAATCCATATCCCATGATGCTTTTCATCAGCATCTTCTCCAGAACGAACGTGCTTGCAAACGCAGAAAGCACTAGGAAAGAAGTGGAAACCGGAATGCCCTTGCGGGTAAGCAATACGAGTGCGAGAGGAGCGAGTGCGTGGTACCACTGTGGTTCTTGGTAAGGAATCTTGGTCAATCGGCCGAATGAAATATCTCCATTTCCTGATGAAACCCAGCCGTATACCAAGGTGAATACCAAAACAGCGGAAGCTGCTGCCCACAGGGTGGTCCATTTGAACTTGTCTCGGTTCGATGCAATCCAAGTTCCGAGGGTCTGAACGCTATCATTTGCGATGACTGAAAAGCCTGCTAAGCAAAATCCAACTAAAGTAAAGAGTTCTAACATCAGTGATGGTTTATGGTCCTTTCGGCGTGTTAAGCAAAAGTTACCCGTATGTTTCGTGCCACAAAAGTTGAGTATGAAGCCAAGGTTATCTCTATGTTTCATATTATGAGATTGTTAACATTGCGTCATCATTCGCTTTGAGCGCAATAACACTCACTTTTTTTAGCCTCAAGAAGATTTGATGGCAGTATGATTTTGTCGTCCGGCGCTATATTCGCACACTAATTAGCAGACGGCTCATGTCTCCCTATCTCGGCGAATTTCTTGGCACTTTTCTACTCATTTTGATGGGCGGAAGCGTAAATGCGAATCTAGATCTGGCCAAAACCAAAGGTTCCGGCAGCGGTTGGCTTTTGATGTCTTGGGGGTGGGGAATGTCGGTATTCCTTGGTGTTTACACAGCCCTCGAATTGGGCGGAAGTGGACATATCAATCCCGCCATTTCAATCGGAATGGCTGCTTTTGGGAAACTTGACAGCACATTGCTCTTGGGTTATGTGTTCGCTCAGATGGCCGGTGCTTTTTGTGGGGCAGTGGTCACGTGGGCGGCGTTTCGAATGCATTTCGAGGCCACTGAAAACGCCGACCGCAAGCTGGGGGTATTCAGCACATCCCCTGCCATCCGACATACCTTTTCGAATTTCCTAACCGAGCTCATTGGCACATTTGTACTCGCCTTTGGTGCATTGGCAGCATCAGCGCCGACCAATTCGCTTGGCGCCCTTGACGCACTGCCCGTAGCACTGCTTGTGGCCGGAATAGGAATGGGATTGGGCGGACCAACCGGCTATGCCATCAATCCGGCGCGGGACCTTGGACCCCGCATTGCCCACTTTGTATTGCCGATTTCGGGCAAGCGAGACAGCGATTGGTCCTACAGTTGGATTCCTGTCATTGGGCCCATCACAGGCGCTTTGTTGGGTGTCGGTCTCTATAGCCTTCTTTAAAGCGAAGTCCAAACAATGCAGCGCGCCCAGCGGGGATCATCGCACTCAGAGAATCGCTTCCTAAAGCTCTTTCGTGAAGTTGTAGGACACCCCGAGTGAGAACGTTCTTCCCAAATTGAAGCTCTGAAAATTGTACTCCTCTCCCTTGAATGAGTAAGACCTTCGGAAGTCTGAATCCATCAAGTTTCTGCCCTGCACCTTCACTACCAAGCGATCACCAAACGACTTATTTATGCTCACATCAAGCGCTGCTCGGGGCTGATCGTACACATCGGGTGTACCACCTGGGGTGATCAAGACGAGCTTGGGACCGCTGATGTTGAAGCCGGCGTTCATACTCAAGCCTCCGTCCGCATGGGTGTAATTCAGAATGCTATTGATGATGTAGGGTGACTGGCCGTACATCGGACGCGTTTCGGCGTGGTCTGGATGGGTGGCGCGAATCTCCATCAGTTCGTCTTCCGCAATGCTCGTGGCACTTTGGATGTAAGTAGCGTTGAAAGCTAGGTTGAAAGCACTCAGTCTTTCGCTCAAAAATCCCAAGTTCTTCTTTGTTTCGAATTCCAAACCAAAGAGCTGGGCTTGTTCCACGTTTTTCCACGTGATCTCCGTATTCGCCGCAGTAGAAATGATGACCTGCTCGATCGGATCATTGAAATGCTTGTAAAACGCACTCAAAGAGAGCAATTCACGCAAGCGAGGAAACACTTCGAGGCGACCGTCGATGTTCACGATTTTGGTTCGATTCAAGTCCGTATTGCCTGTTTGCTGTTCTTGGATTTCAAAATCAAACACCGAGAACGGTGCCTTTTCTCGAAACAACGGACGTGCCACACTCTGACTTGCAGAGAACCGGAGGTTGGTGCTGCTGTAATCTTCCTCTCGCAATTTGAATGTTATGTTCAAGGACGGCAGGACGTCCACCACATTCAAGGTGCCCAAGAAATTTTCTTGGAGCGCAGGCAGCAACGTTTCATCTTTCAGTTTATCGCTCTCCAGCAACATTTCCGTGACCTCTAAGCGCACCCCTCCGTTCAACATGAACTTCTCAGTCGGCGCAACGTTTACCATGGAATAAATACCCAACACAGACTCGCTGGCTTCATAGCTGTTCTGGATTTCCGTGTCGTCTCGCAAGTAGAGGTAATTCGTCGCCTCTGCAGACGTGCCCGGAATCACGTTCATGTTTTCGTGACTGAAATAGTCGTTGGGGTTTCCGTTGTACTCAACACCTTGAGAAACAAAGCTGTAGCGGTTTTCGGAATAATCGCGTGTGCGACGGACCAATGAAGCCCCAAACATCAATTTATTGTCCTCGCCCCAATCACGCGCAATCGGCTGTTCATGGTTCAGTTTTAAATCGAGCGTTGTGTTGTGCATTTGTCTAAAAAAGCGCGTCGGCGACGGATAGAGGTTGTCCTGAATGCTGTAGTACAATTCATTGGACTCCTCTTCGGCCACGGTATAATTGGGGTAGTATTCCGTCAAGTTCTCGCCGTCTGCGAGCAGGCTCAACGCATCCCCGGTGACGTCATTCCCTTCGGCATCGGAGTATACAACACCTCCTGATAGCTCCTCAAAGCTGTTGATGAAAAGCCTCAAGTCCGGCGTTGTTTGTTTTCCAACGGTGTACGAAGAACTCCAGGTAACCTTGTGGTTGCGCTGATCGCTCAACCTATGCTCGCCGCGCAATTGAAAGATGTTCATCCCACGCTCGAGATAACGCTGCTGACGCTGTTGTTGTCCCAAACCGACCGCATCGCTAGGATTGATGCCATCTTGATTGCGCGCATCGTTGATCCCTGATGCGTTCGGCATGAACGTAAAGCCAATTTTGCTATTGCGGCTCCAGTCATACCCGAGGTTGAATAAAGCCGACGTGTAAACGGACCGTGTGCCCTGTACATCAGAAAACTGACGCTGCACGTCCAGTTCACTCTTTTCCGCTGTAGATCCAGTGAGCAAGAACCGGCTAGTCTGGCCGTTCTCGTACAACTCATTGTTCGTTTTGTATTGAAATCCAAAATTGTACCCCAGGGAGCGGCCAAAGAGTTGAGTGACGTTTCCGAAAGCGATGCTCTTCGAAAGGTTTAGTGGCGCCGCGATCTTCAGCGGCTGCCATGTATTTCCGAAGGCTTGCGTTTGTTGAGACAATCGCTGGTTTTGCTGCTCTCGGATGGCCGTCATAAATTCATTGTTGACCTGACTCACGTTGTCAATCCCTTCAATCGCGTCCACAATGCTAGAAATGGAAGTCTGTCCCTCTCCCGAACCAATGTCGGCTGGCGATAACACGCCCATATCATTCAATTCGTCTCCAAAACGGGCCAAGACCAAAGCGTCATAATAATTAGAATATTGTGGCGACAGAATCTCCTCTCCCAAGACACCCTCTGGAATGTCGAGCGCTCCGTTGTCCCAGCCCAAGGCTTGGGTGTTGCCTGCGTAGCTGGTGATGAAGTTGTCGTTGAACGTAGCATTCGTATTGAACCCTGTTGATGTGGAATAGTTGAAGGTGAAGCTGTCCGGAAAATCCTTGGTGAGAACGTTAATGTATGCCCCCGAATAATTGGACGGCAGGTTGGCGTTCAGTGTTTTGACAACGACCAGGTTGTCAACCAGGTTTGTAGGAAAGAGGTCCATGGACACAGAACTCCTTTTGGGGTCCAACGATGGAATCTCCGCTCCATTCAATGCTGTTCGCACATACCGATCGCTCAGCCCTCTCACCACCACAAAGTTGCCCATGGTGTATACCCCACTGACGCGTTTGATCGCGCTGCTCACGTCGCTGTCGCCATTCTTTTGCATGTCTTGAGAAGAGACATAATCGATCATGGAAGTCTCCTTCTTCTTCACATTTTCCATGTAAACCGCACTCGAGCGATTTTGCCGTACGGCAACAATAGCCTCATTTTCAATGGCAATGACCGCAGATTCCATGGCAAAGTCCAAGACAATGGTTTCGTTGTCACCCACCACCACTTCCTGTTGGATGGAATTGTATGCGATGAACCGGCCAACCACCCTATACGTTCCTGCTGACAATCCCGTAAGGGCATAGTTACCATCGAAATCGCTCATGGTGCCGTTGCTGTTGGATTCCAAAATAATGGTGGCCCCCAACAGGAGTTCGCCTGTAGCTTTGTCCGTGACCTTGCCCTGGATTGAGCTCTGATTCGTGCCTTGGGCTGCGGCTGCAAACCCTGCGAAAATAGAGAGGGCAAAGACGAGATGGTTCTTGTACATAGCGAACGAATTCAGGGGAGATTCAAGCAAAAAAATGATGGGCGCTTTGATTTAAACTCATTCGATGATGAGACGCGCATGCGATGTTTCAGAACCTTTTTCAACGCTCATGATGAACATCCCTGAAACCGCATCGGCAGCATTCAATTCTACCACGCTGCCTTTTGCAGCATTCACGGTTTGACTGAGAACCAGCTTTCCGGTCAGGTCGACCAATCGCATCACAGCATCGTCCATATTGGCTTCGAAGCGAATGCTGAACGTACCATTGGATGGATTGGGATAAATCTGGAACGTAGAAACCTCTGCCTCTTTAATGTTGGTGCTGCATCCAATAAACCCTCGGGCAGATAGCATCGACCAACCGTCCAGCCAAGTGCACTCCTCAGACGAGTCAAATGCACCCGCATAATCCACTTGATCAAACCAAGGATTCTCTGCTGCGGTGCCTCCAGGAAGCGCTGCGCTGGGAACAAGATCCAGCAGCCCCGAACCCTCACTGATGACATAACTCAAACCCGAATTCATCACCACATTGCTGTTTCCCGCAAATGAAGCTTCGAATGCGGCCGCTGATGCAATTGCAGCTTCCGTTGAATCTGCAGCGCTCGACCAACCTGAACCCATGGTTATGGTGAACAAATCGCTTGCTGCTGCATCCAATCCAAGGCCCGTACACCCGTCGAACACATTGCCTACAAACGCAATTTCGTTGTTGGCAAAACGCTCATAGGAATCTTCTCCAGAAGCGAGCTTTTCGATATCAATACCTCTGCCCCAGTTGTAGAAAATAGAATTGTGGTATTCTCCTCCTGCATTGTCCCTGAGCGTCAAAGCTCGGCGACCGGCATCCGATCCTCGGCCAATGTATGTGGCGTTGTAGATAACAGGATGTGCATACGGCAACCCATCTTCCGGATCTGTGCCACCATCGTGCTCTCCACCGCGGTCACCTTCACCTTCCTCTTGTACTATGCACCAGAATTGTCCATATCCTCGCCATCCCTCGTCATAATCGAACGAATCATCTGCACAAAAAGCGGTGACCACGTGTTTGATGGACGCGGTGCCTCCGAAAAACTCGACTCCGTCGTCTGCATTGGAAATGACTTCGATGTATTCCAAAGTCGTTCCTGCACCTACACCTCCCAATGTCAAACCATTGATCTCATTGCCTGCACCGATGTCAGTTCCTCCGTGGCGAATCGACACGTATGTCATCGTTCCACTGCTGTCTTCGTCCTCGTTCCCTCCGTATCGGCCACGCGATTCAGTATCTGGAATGCCCTCGATTTGTGTTTCGCCGGGCGAAGAGTTCAACTGGGCCTTGCCCAAAACAATCACGCCACCCCACTGGCCGCGAACATTAAATGGCGTGGATCCATCGAGCGCGTCTGCTTCAAAAGTGAACACAATGGGAGCATCTGCTGTTCCGTGGGCTTGAATTTGTCCCCCCCGAGCCACCACCAAGGCCGAGGCATCAGCACCTGAACCGGTTTGACCTTTGATGACCGTTCCAGGCTCAATCGTGAGCACGTCGCCTTCATTCACAAAAACAAAACCATCCAAGATGTAGGTGTTGTCGTTCGTCCATGTGGTTGTACCTGTGCCCGAACCATCATCAGTAATGATGACTTGTCCGGAAGCAGAGAAATCCGTGAGAAACAGGAAGAGAAAAGCCGCAACACAAGAGGTAAAATGTTTCATTTCGATTGTTGATAAATGTTCAGAGCCAAAGGTCACGAGCGGGTTCTGCTCGGCGATTAAGCCAACGTTATTTCAACATTAAAAAAACATCATGAAGAGCCTTGCACGGCAGTAGCATCAACGCGCCCGCAACATTGAATGCACTGTTCGTGGCGCTTCTAGTCTCCGGAATGGGATTAGGACTGGGCGGACCTACCGGATACGCCATCAATCCTGCCCGGGGTTTAGAGCCGAGATTGGCGGATAGGCCGACTATTAACAAGTCAAAACCCCCGCTACCAATGGCAACGAGGGTCTTTAGACGTTCAATTTCCTCACATCATCTTGGATGGAATTCAACTCGATTTCTTGTAAAACGAGGATAAAATCCACGTTTCATTCGCGTCTTCTGGTGACAGTAAATCCAAGCTGATATCCTCTTCGATCGCGCGGTTTTTAAAATCTTCAATGACATCGCGGACATCCACATCCATGCGAAGTGTTCGCGAAGCATCCAAAACAACATGACCACCAGGCTTCACCCGCGAAAGCGCCTGCCGCAATCCTGCTTTGTGAAGAAACGTGACATCTTCACTCAACTGCAGTTTCCACGTACCCGGTTGACCATCCACACCATCCTCTTGATGAAAATCCACGAATGGACGCTGGTAATGATCCAACAAAATGCTCACGATGCTCACGGCCAAGCCAATTCCAATTCCAATCAACAGGTCCGTAAATACAATGGCCAATACGGTCACAACGAATGGGACAAACTGACGCCCCCCATCCTTGAACAACTTCACAAACGTTTGAGGTTTGGCCAACTTGTATCCCACAACCAATAAAATCGCCGCAAGGCTGGATAGGGGAATCAGGTTTAGCACGTTTGGAGCCAACAAGAAGAAGCCCAACAACCATACTCCATGAAGAATGGCACTTGCTTTTGTTCTTCCTCCCGATTGGATATTGGCCGATGAACGCACGATCACTTGCGTAATTGGGAGCCCCCCGATGAGACCACTCACCGCATTGCCCACCCCTTGAGCCACCAATTCTCGATTGGTTGGAGTCATGTGCTTGTGAGGGTCCAGCTTGTCGGTTGCCTCCACACAAAGCAACGTCTCAAGACTCGCTACAATGGCGATGGTGACACCAAGGATCCAAACTGACTTGTTGCCAATAGCACTGAAATCAGGCACAGTTAGGAGATCTCCCAATTCACTAAAGTTCAGCACAGGGAGTTGCACAAGGTGGTCGCTACTCAGTCCATTCTCTCCACGTGTCAACACATGAATCCCCACCCCTAAAAGCACTGCAACCAAGGATCCTGGCAAAAACTTAATCAGCGCAAGACGCTTCATAAAGGGCCGTTCCCAAAGAATCAAAACGACCAAGCCCAAAGACGAAATCAACACCGCGATTGGCTGGATATCAGAAAGCATCGCAATGAGTTCGCTGAACGTGTTCATTCCATCAGACTGGACAAATTCAAGATCTCCTTCTGGGTCCGAATCATAACCTAAGGCGTGAGGAATTTGTTTGAGGAAAATGATAATCCCGATGGCAGAAAGCATTCCCTGGATCACGCTAGACGGAAAGTAAAGTCCAATAATTCCTGCACGCAGAACTCCCAGCAGAATCTGAACGAAACCGCCGA
Source organism: uncultured Flavobacteriales bacterium (assembly GCA_905478325.1). Classification (GTDB taxonomy): domain Bacteria; phylum Bacteroidota; class Bacteroidia; order Flavobacteriales_D; family Sanyastnellaceae; genus UA16. The sequence continues at coordinate 41,759 of CAJQIB010000031.1, forward strand.
TCACAACAGCAAGTAAAAACGTTTCGTAACTGGGAAGAGATTGAATGCCATTGAAAACAATGACGGCCAAGCCCGCAGCAGGCCCAGAAACGCCTACATAACTTCCGGAAATGGGACCGACCAGGATTCCTCCTAAAATTCCGGCGATGAGTCCGGCAAGTGGGGGCGCCCCAGAAGCCATGGCAATGCCAAGACAAAGGGGGAGTGCGACAAGAAATACAACAATGGAAGCAGGTAAATCCTGCTGGATGTGCTTAAACATGATGGAAATAAAACAGAGAGATAACACCAATAGCGTCAGGACGTTCCTAACGTTTTTTGTCTTGGGCTGTAGCCCGTGTTATCCCATTTCTGGAGGTTCCCAGATCCGAGCTGCAGCCAAAGCCAAGCTGCTCGAAGAATTCCCGAGGCGATGCCCCGATTTTAACTGCACATTCCGTGCATTTTCCGATCCAAAAGCATCGCAATCATCGACTTCCAGAACCTTTTTCTTCTTCGACTCCTTGGACTCGTTCTCCTCTCCTGATTTCGATTCCTTTTCAGACTCACCTTCCTCTTGATGCGGATTGCAGGGGAAGTCCGCTGCCAATTCGAACTCACCAAAATCACTTCCGATGAACACCTGCGCAGAACGAACAAAATCCATCATGCCAAAAAAGGCGATCAGGATACTGAAAATCATGATAGCGGGGAGTTGAACTTTGCTCATCTAGACGTTGAAGAAACAAAAATAGACTGTAAATGGTCAAGTCACGCTGCGATCTCTCTCAGTTCCATTGACCTTTCATCTTTCTTAACCACCATTAACAAGCTTCATCATCTAAGCTACAGGTTTCATGATGAGAGGAAAACATCTCTGCACCCTATGGGTTAAACCCCTATGCAACGCAAAAACTTTCCTGCAGATCGCATGTGCACAACATGCCTCAGGCCATTTTCTTGGCGGAAAAAGTGGGAGGATTGCTGGAACGAAGTGAAGTATTGCTCGGAGCGATGCCGTAAAGCAAAAACAAACGCAACATGAAGGAATTGGACATTCCAGCAATGGAAGAACTGCAAACGCTCGTAAAGGCTCGAGAAGTTCGCCTGATTCTCGGAGACCAGTTGAACTTTGGACATGATTGGTTCACATCCAATCCAGACCCTGAGATCACCTTTGTTCTGATGGAAGTGCGCTCCGAAACCGACTATGCGCGCCACCACATTCAAAAGGTCGTATCCTTTTTTGCCGCTATGCGTCTGTTTGCAATGGACTTGCATCAACAAGGCCATCGCGTTCTGTATCTTACACTAGACGACCCAAGGAACCTTCATTCCATTCCGGACAACTTGGAATGGATCTGTTCAGAAGCAGCAGCTACTCAATCGGCTTGGCAACAGCCCGATGAATACCGCATGGATGAAATACTCGCGAAATGGAGCGCCATTTGCGACCGTCGGGGTTGGGATTGGAGCATTTCAGATTCGCAACATTTCTTCACCCAGCGCGAAGAATTGGCCACCTTTTTCAAAGGCAAAAAGACGTATCGCCTCGAGACGTTTTATCGGTACATGCGGAAAAAGCACAACATTCTCATGACTTCGGCGATGGAGCCCGAATGTGGGGAATGGAATTTTGATGCGTCCAACCGTCAAAAACTCCCCAAAAACCACACGCTTCCTCCTCCCAAACTGTTCCAAAGAAATGTCAGCACTCTGGTCGCGCTTTTGGAATCCAGCGGGGTGGAAACGATTGGGCGGATTCGGGCGGATGCCTTTCCATGGCCATTGACTCGAGTGGAAGGCCTCGAGATGTTGCAGCATTTTGCCGAAGAATTGCTCCCGTTTTTTGGTGACTTCCAAGATGCCATGACCACCGAATGCTGGACCGTCTATCATTCACGATTGAGTTTCTTGATGAATGTCAAACTGATTTCGCCTTATGAAGTCGTTCAAACGGTTGAGCAAGCCTGGCGTGATGATCCTGAGCGGGTGCACATCTCTCAAGCCGAAGGATTCATTCGTCAAATATTGGGTTGGAGAGAGTACATGAGAGGCGTGTATTGGGCGGAGATGCCGACTTACGAAACCCTGAATTTCTTCGACCACCAGCAGCCGCTCCCATCGTGGTTTTGGACAGGAAAAACCAAGATGAAATGCCTCTCGCATTCGATTGACCAAACGCTCGAACACGCTTACGCTCATCACATCCAACGTCTGATGGTCACAGGCAATTTCGCCTTGCTCGCAGGCGTTCATCCCGATGCGGTTGACGCTTGGTATTTGGGCGTTTACATCGATGCCTTGCAGTGGGTGGAAATCACGAACACACGTGGAATGAGCCAATTTGCAGATGGAGGCATTGTAGGCTCGAAACCATACGTGAGCAGCGCACAGTACATCAAAAAAATGGGCCCCTATTGCGGCAGTTGCCATTACCGTGCTCAAGACAAAACCGGGGCCTCCTCCTGTCCGTTCAACAGTTTGTACTGGGACTTCCATGTGCGCCATCGCAGCAAATTGGAACGCAATCCCCGCATCGGCATGGCCTACCGCACGTGGGATAAGATGGACCCCGCGAAACAGCAGGCGCTCCTCGAAACCGCAGCACACCATCTGGACAACATCGAATCCCTATGACATCGACGATCCAACGCGGACTGTACTGGTTCCGGAACGACCTAAGGCTGGATGACAACTCGGCCCTGCACGCCATGACCCAGAATGTGGAATCCGCTGCGTTTGTTTTTATCATCGATGAGCGCTGGTTTGACGCGTCAGTCCATGGGTTTGACCGGATGGGACCACATCGTATGCAGTTCATGGTACAATCGGTTCTCGCCTTGGAACAGGCCTTGCTTGAGCGGGGTCATGAGCTAGTGATTTTAACCGGCGACCCCGCCACGTGTATTCTCGAGGCAGCAAACATGCTGGGCTGCTCTCAAGTCTTTGGTCAAAAGGAGCATACGCAGGAAGAAACAGAAGCTGAGAATCGAATTGAATCCGTGATTTCGGCGCATTGGATTGAAGGCCAGACGCTCCTCCATCCGGAAGACTTGCCCATGTCCTTGAACGACTTACCCGAGGTGTTCAGCCGATTCCGAAATAAAGTTGAAAAAGGAGGTTTGAAGATTCGTCCTCTCGTCCACGTGGAGCAATGGCCCACTCCCATTCAAGTGAACGCACTCCTTGTTACCGGTTGGTTGCAGCGTTGTGAATCTGTCCTTTGCCCACCCGTTGTGCCTGGCGCCATGGTGTTTGAAGGAGGAGCCTTGGCAGGCAGGAAACGGCTCGATGCATATCTGTGGGACACCCGGTTATTGAGTCGCTACAAAGAGACGCGCAACGGGCTGTTGGGATACGACTATTCGAGCAAATTCAGTCCGTGGCTCGCCTGGGGATGCCTCAGCGCTCGGCAAATCCACTCTGAGGTTTTGCGCTATGAACATGAAATCGAAGCCAATGAAAGCACATACTGGCTGATTTTCGAGCTACTTTGGAGGGACTATTTTCGCTTCATCGCGATGCAGCACGGAAATCGAATCTGGAGCGAGTTTGGGATCAAGGGGAAAGCGGCTCATTTGCACATGAAACCCCATGAATCCAGTTGGCAAAACTGGATCAACGGCACCACCGATGACGACTTTGTCAACGCCAACATGCGCGAATTGCGCGCCACCGGTTTTATGTCCAACCGTGGCCGTCAAAATGTAGCGTCGTATGCCATCCATGACCTCGGGTTGGATTGGCGTCCGTGTGCTGCTTGGTTTGAACGCGAACTCATCGACTATGATCCGTGCAGCAACACAGGAAACTGGCTTTACGTTGCGGGATTGGGCAACGACCCGCGCCCCAATCGCAAATTCGATCTCCAATGGCAAACGCAACGGTATGATTCCGACGGACATTACCGCGCATTTTGGAATATCCCCTCGAGACCATGACACGCCATCACACCCCCATTCCGTTTTGGAATTTGACCTACAACGACCCCAACCGATGGAAAGAGGTCGAAGCCATTTGCGGAAGGCGCATGACCGCTTGGCAAGGCATTCGAGAGTCTATCAAAGGTCGCCCGATAGGGAGTCCTCGTGCAACGCTGATCGCTTGTTCAGGCAATGAAGCATTGCGGGCCATCCTGGAATCACAATCTGAACGGCGCATCATCAACTTTGAACAAACTTCCGGGGGGGTGATTGCCTATTTTAAAGTCCGATTGGAACTTTACGGGATTCCATTTCGACGAGGAGAATGGGTTGGCAGCCAAAAAGCGCATCGTAACGGAAGTCTTTCCACATATGACCTCACATTTCAGCGGGAAGGCGTCGCGTTCGTCTTTCAAACCGACGCTCCTGAGTCCACCATCAGCCAATTGCAGGGGTGGTTGGACCAGTGCTTGAATCAGTCCGCGTCTACATCCTAGCGTCCCAACTCCACTTCACGTGCCAACTCATTGTAGCGAAACTCCATGATGCTACCCACCAATGTGGAGGTATCCGCTAAGAAGTAATGCACTTCTCCTGTCGAAAATTCGGTCATCTCCAAGTCAATTTGCTGGTAATCGTCATCGGCAGACCAATCGTCCTTGAATTCCAAATGGTATTCGGCATTCTGGTAGTGGAGCGAGTTCAAATCCAGGCCCGCATTGGAAGTCCCCCCTCCGCGTAAGTAGTAACCATAGCTCAAGAGCGTATCCGTATCCTGCAGCAAGTCAACCAGCTCAAGGACCAATGAATCTCGCTTGACCCATCGAATTACGATGGCTTCACGCCCGCCCTCAGCAACAATTTGCCACGCATCACCTTCTTCGGATTCAAAGCCGAACAACAGGCGATCAGGCTCCTGTGCTCGAAGCGACAGTGGTGTCAGGAGCAGCAGAAAAAGTGGTGTCCACAACGACATTTGCGCGGCGTGAGTTCCAATGGATTTTAAGGAAATAAATTTCATGATTGAATGCGACATCTATGACTTCTCACCCTTAAAAAACAGGAAACCAGGTATGCGAAGAATGACAATCTTCCTGAAAAACGAGCTGTTAGCCGAAGCGTTTCCAAATCGGATCCTGTTTCTAGACTGGAAAACCACCAAATACTCCCCTCCAAAAGCAAGCCCAATGCAAGCAAGCCAATGATGTGACCACCTCGTATCATGGTTCAAAATTACAACTCCACAAGGAATCGGCCTTCTTCAAACGCCACCAGCGATGGCAATCGGATTTAGCCCTACCAAAAAAACAGTTTCAGTCCTTGAGAAATCAACACAACATTCATTTTTCAACAAAAAAAAATAGATTAGACCGATGTGTATCAAAAGGCACCCTCCGCATCAAAGCCAAGTCGTTTCTTTTCTGCAATTCACCATTTCCTCCCTATCCCCAATCATGAAATACCTTTTGCTCCCGCTAACATTTATTTTTTCATGCACACTTGGTCATGCTCAATTGAATGTTTTTGAAATTGTATCCAGTAGCTCTTCTACCAGTCATATGGTTCAAATCGCGGTCAATTTCGACCTCGCCAGCACCTTGCAAGCATCAGAAGATGTTTCCTTGTTTGCCCCATCCGATGCGGCCATTGAAAGCTATGCTACTGAATTGGGCATGGATTTGGAAACCTTCCTCACTTCGGACCAGGCCTATGACCTCATTCAATATCACCTAACGATTGGTGAAACCGTCTTATTCAGTGATTGGGAGAACGGCAATTCCATTGTTACTCAATTGGGTACGAGTATGTCCTTGACCTTTACAAATACCGCTCAATTTGCCAACAACAATTCGATGGTCGCCGCAGATTTCCTCGCGTCAAATGGTGTCGTCCATCTGACCGATGGTGTGATCATGCCTGTTAACACCGTTTCGGAATGGCTGAGCGCAAGCCCAAGTCACAACTATGCCAACATCGCTCTAGAAAACTCTGGGCTCGTCGAAGAGTTCGAGGAATTGGGAACGTTAACCTTCTTTGCTCCGACCGACGCTGCCATTCTTGATTACATCGATGAGAACGACATGACAATTGTCGACCTGCTTTACGGGGATGGTCTGGAGGATTTCATTCGGATTCATTGGGTGGAAAACTCCCTGATCGCTGCTCTTGACCTTCAAGAGGGAGCAATGGTTGAGGCATCCTCCGGTGATGCCCTTTACGTGGCCATCGGAGCGAACGGTGAAGTGAACGTAAACAACGCACAAGTGCAATCTGTTGACATCCTCATTCACAACGCAATGGTCCATACGGTTGACGCCGTGATTCAACCGAGCTACTTCCTTTCAGATGCTTTGGAAGATCAAGAGCTCACGATTCTCAATACACTTCTAGAGGCGATGGGGCTTTTGGAGACACTGGCAACCCCTGGAGCCATGACCTTATTCGCACCAACAGATTCCGCTTTGCTCACCTTCCTCGATTTAGCTGGATTGGAATTGGCGGATGTATTGGCTGATACGGAGGGAACTACAGAGGGTCTATTGTATCATCTCACACAAGGCCTGTACATGGCGTCTGACTTAGAAGATGGGATGTCATTGACCATGGCGAGCGGCGAGTCACTGGAAGTCTCGCACGTTGGAGATAGCATATACGTCGCCAATGGATTGGTTGTCGAAGCTAATTTTGAAACGGATAATGGGTATCTCCACATCGTCGACGCCGTGCTTCTGCCACCCGTGGAGGGATGCATGGATGATACGGCATGCAACTATGATTCCGAAGCTGTTCTTGATGACGGCTCTTGCTATTCTCTTGACGTCACCTACGAAATCACCAACAACGTTTGTGTCGATGGCATGGATGGAACAATTGAAATTCAAACAATTGGCATAGAAAGTGGATTAAGTTTCTCTCTCGATGCCTCCGACGGAACGGAACCGATGGTCAATACAACGGGAAGTTTCGATGCCTTGGAAGCTGGTGAGTACGGAGTCACGGTGACGGATTCGCTGGGTTGCTCTACCAGCTGGACGGTGGATATTACATCACCCGACGGAGATCCTTTGGTTCTGAACACCAACATTACGGGCAATGACGGAAGCCTTGAGATCACAGGCGGGTCTGAGCCTTATGAGGTTACGTGGTATGTACTCGGCACATTGGAAGTGGTCGCCCCTGAAGATTTAGTGGCTGGAGATTATTTAGTTGTCGTATTTGATGCTTTGGGCTGCAAAGTGACCGATGATGTGAATATAGAACCCCTCTCTGACGTCTTCGACGCAGAGGTACTTTCAATGACATTATTTCCGAATCCAGCCGAAGACGTCATTCAAATCGGCAACATGGACGTCGGGTTTAAATCCATCGATGTCATCCATTCCAGCGGACAAAAGGCTATGAGTCAATCGAGTGTCACAAACACTTCCATAGACTTGAACCTGAGTGCACTTTCACCTGGTTTGTATCTCATTCGGGTGCAATCTGCCACTTCTACGCAGTTTCGGAGAGTAATCCTCACCAATTGATTACAGGAATCCAGCCAGTTTCTATTTGCTAGATGAACCTGCTATACTCTCGTTTTTATTGAAGACTTCGTGATTCAACCACACGAAACATACTGACATGCGGACACACGAAATAGAGTCCGCATGTCACTGTGAATAGACCATCGACAATTAAATACTACGGCCTGACCCTTACAAAGCACGCCTGATCTGTGATCGTTATCGTTCGAAAATAACAGCAATTTCGCACGCTCTCCCCGCCCATTATGCGTGCGTCACTAGCTCACTTTAAGCGGATTATTCTTTATTAGACAAGTCTTTCCAAGCATTTCTAGCCGAACTGATGGATATTTGCAGCAAGTATAGAATTATTGGAATCATTTGATCACCTAGGCCTTTCGGCCCCGATCCTCAAAGCCATCGGTCAACTCGGTTTTGAAACTCCCACTGAAATCCAAAACCAAGCCATTCCAGTTCTACTGGAAGGCAACCGGGATTTCATTGGTTTGGCTCAAACGGGAACAGGTAAAACTGCCGCGTTTGGACTGCCCCTTTTGGATCTTCTCGACCCGAAAGAGAGCCACGTTCAGGCGCTCATTTTAGCGCCAACCCGGGAGTTGGGCCAACAAATTGCCCAGCAAATGGCCTTATTTGCTGGCAACATTAAGGGCCTCAAGACCGTCGCTGTTTATGGCGGAGCCAACATCAGCGAACAAATGCGCCAGTTGCGTGGTCCATGTCAAGTCGTGATTGCCACACCCGGTCGTCTCATTGACTTGGCCAAACGAAAGGCTTTGAAGCTAGACCAGATCAAGTACCTCGTATTGGACGAGGCCGATGAGATGCTCAACATGGGATTCAAGGAGGAACTCGATACCATCTTAGAATTTACTCCAGACACCAAACAAACCTGGTTGTTTTCTGCTACTATGCCTCGCGAGATTCGCAGGTTGGTAAAGGAGTACATGGAGGACCCGTTTGAAGTCCGTATTGATCCAGGAACCTCGGTCAACGTTAACATTGAACATCAGTATGCTTTGGTCCGCCACACGGATAAATTCGAGGCCATGTGCCGCTTTCTCGACCTTGATCCTGACTTGTATGGTGTCGTGTTTTGCAGAACGAAACGGGACACACAAAACCTCGCGGAAGACCTTTTGAAAGAGGGATACCGAGCGGATGCGCTTCACGGCGACTTATCCCAACACCAACGGGATCGCGTTATGCAACGTTTCAAACGACGTGAATTGCAGGTGTTGATTGCCACCGATGTTGCCGCTCGAGGAATCGACGTCAACGATCTTACGCACGTATTCCACCATTCGTTGCCCGACGACAAAGCCTATTATACTCACCGATCAGGACGAACAGCGCGTGCTGGGAAAAAAGGTGTTTCTCTGGCCTTCATCAACAAGAAAGAAAAGGGACACATCAATCGCTTCTCTCGTGACTTGGACATTTCCATGGAACAAATCCTTGTTCCAGACGCGACGACTATCGTGCAGACCCGCCTGAAAAATTGGGCAACGGAGTTGCGCGATCAACCCGCCGCTGTGGGAATCGCTTCCGAACATCTTGAACTGGTCGATGAGCAACTTGCTGACCTCACGAGAGAAGAGCTTATTGCCCGTCTCGTTGCAGGCGAAATGAAACGTCTCAACTTGGATTCAAAGACTGATTTGAACAAACGAGCGAATGCCGAACCGGATAAGCCTTACCGCAAGGAAGGGTTTAGTCGCGGTGGATATGGCGGCCGTTCAGGAGGTTATGGAAACCGCAGGGACTCGGACAGCCGCGGTGGCTCGGGTGGTTACGGAGGCTCAGGCGGTTCAGGTCGCTCAGGTGGGTCAGGTAGATCGGGTGGATCGGGTGGCTACAAGAAAAAAGAAGGTTTTACCAAGAAGTGGAATTCTGACGGGGATGACCGCCCCAAGCGTTCGGATAGTCCAGGTAGCTTCCCAAAAAAAGAGAGCTACGGACAACGCATCAGCACGGATCGTCCTGGCAGTTTCCCTAAAAAGGAGGGCTATGGTAAGAAGCGCAGATCAGACCGTCCAAGTGGTGACAACTCATCCAAGTCAGGAAATACGAGCGGAGGACGTCCAAGTTTTGGCTTAAAACGAAACAAACGATCTTGATCTAAGTTGTCGTCTTTTTGTTCTCAGAAGGCTAATTTCACTCCTGAAATGAGTGCGATGAAAACACAACTGAAAACAAGACGTTCAGATCAACTTGGATTCCTATACTTTCTAGATTTCTTAGTTGTATTTCTGGGTATTTCTGTGTCATTTTGGATGAACGAATGGAATTCGGATCGAAAAAATAACAGCCTTCACCATGTGGATATCCATGCCTTATTGGTCGACTTGGAGCATGATTATCAGAGTCTAAATCTTGTCTACGACCGCATTCTAGAAGGAGATGCAAAGGCCTTTAGACTGCTCGAAGTCATTCAAAATCGACGTGCACAAGCGCTGCCATATGATGCCTTTGTTGACAGTCTAATCTCCATTGGATATGTCTACAACTATTCCACCTTTTTCATGGTAGATGCTACCTACAAGTCATTGGTCAATTCAGGACGGATACAATCCTTCCCCGTTGAAGTCAACATGAAACTACGCGATTACTATGAAGCCGTAGCCAAACAAGTGGACGACAACAATCATCTCGTAGACGGTGTCGCGATGAATTACTACAACGAAGCCCACCCCTTTTTGAATTATATGTTAATGGACACGAACTCCATTGAAGAAAACAGATTGTTTTTTAAGGATGAAGCCATTCGGCAACATTATTCAAACCTCCAATTCTACTTTCGAACATTGGCACTAAAAGACCGCATCAAACTTCACCAGAGACAGGTCGTTGTGTACATGGCCAAGTTGAATCAATTGGACAGCCTTGTTCGATCTCATGCTGCTCTGGAGGGTGCCATTGAAACCACCCCCGACCAGAATAACCATTGACGTTTAGTGTCATAAGACGACCTCTTACAAGCGTCTACCAAGGTTGACCTCGATCAAATTGAGGCGATTCTACATCCATTCTTTCGCTCTCTTTTTTTACCTTCACATCATGCAGAATACATTGATGGTATTTGGTAAGAGAACTCTATTTTTCTCGCTGTTAATGTGTCTCCCAGCACTAATTACTGCTCAAAACCTGACCGTATTTGACCCACAGAGTCATTATGACGCAGCGGGAGGCTTGTATGACCCTAGTTATTTGCGTCATCTGCACATCGATTTCGAAGACCCTGCATACAATGACATTTTAGGTGAGTCATTTTTCACCGACCCGTCGTTTCGACTTCCGGCTACCGTGACATTTGACGGCATCGTTTTGGACAGTGTCGGTGTTCGTTACAAAGGAAATTCTACTTTCTGCTTGCCGCACGAGCAAGGCAGTGTCAAGGTGCCCTATAACTTGGATATGAACTACTGGATTTCGGGGCAAAAACTCATGGAATACAACAAGGTCAAGTTGGCCAATGCCTGGTTCGACCCGACGTATTGCAAGGAGTACATCGCGAGTCGCATCTATCGGAAATACCTTCCCACCCCTGAAA